>NZ_BAAJNP010000002.1:0-729717 GCF_054558395.1 Pseudomonas sp. No.117 | reverse complement strand
AAGAAAGTCGAACGGAGTTCGAGCATGCCGTTGCTGCACCTGCTGAGTGATGGAAAGTTTCATTCGGGCGTCGAGCTCGGTGAAGCCTTGGGCGTCTCCAGGAGCGCCATCTGGAAGCGGCTGAAGACCCTCGAAGAGGACTTCGGGGTCGAGGTGTTCAAGGTACCGGGCCGCGGTTACCGCCTGGAGGAGCCGCTGTCGCTACTCGATGCCGAGCGGATCGCCCGGCAGGGTGGTTGGCCCGTCGCGGTCCTGGCGTCCATCGATTCCACCAATGCCGAGGCGCAACGTCGCCTGCAGCAGCACGAGCCGCCGCCCTTCGTCCTGCTCGCCGAGCACCAGCAAGCCGGGCGTGGCCGTCGTGGCCGCGCCTGGGTCAGCCCCTATGGCAAGAATCTCTATCTCACGGCGGTGGTCTCCAGCCAGGGTGGCATTCAGAAGCTGCAGGCGCTGAGCCTGACCATGGGGCTGGCGGTCATCCGTACTCTGCAGCGGCTGGGGGTCGAGGATGCCTGGTTGAAGTGGCCCAACGATGTCCTGGTCCGCGGCCGCAAGCTGGCCGGTATTCTCATCGAGCTGTCGGGCGATCCCCAGGACAGCTGCCAGGCCATCATCGGGATCGGCATCAACGTCAACATGCGCCTGGCCGACAACATCGACCAGCCGTGGATCTCCATGGCGGAGGCGCTTGGCGGGCTGCAGGATCGCAATGAAGTCGCCAGTCTGCTGCTGCAGGAGATCAATGGCCTGTGGCAGATTCATCGCCAGGCGGGATTCGCTGCCCTGCGCGATGAGTGGGAGCGTTATCATGGCTGGCAAGGTCGAGCGGTAACCCTGTCTTCGGGGGTTCGCTGTATCCAGGGCACAGTGGAAGGAGTTGCCGAAGATGGGGCTATTCTCATGCGGGTGAACGGGCAGACGCAGGCGTTCAGTGGTGGCGAGTTGAGCCTGAGCCTAGATCATGATTCTTGAACTCGATTGCGGTAACAGCCTGATCAAGTGGCGGCTGCTCGATACCGCTGCCGACGTGGTCGCCACCGGTATCGTCGACAGTGACGATGCCCTGGTGGCTGCCCTGTCCCAGCCGGATACCCCGCCAGTGGCGGCTTGCCGGCTGGTGAGTGTCCGCAGTGACGAAGAGACCCAGCAGCTCAAGGAGCGCTTGACCGCCACCTTCGGCATTCCCTGTCACCAGGCCCTGCCGGTGGAGGTGTGGAACGGTGTCCGCAATGGCTACCGTGATCACCAGCGGCTGGGCATGGATCGCTGGCTGGTGATCCTCGCGGCGGTCCAGCTGGCCGAAGGCAAGGCCTGCGTGGTGCTGGATCTGGGCACCGCGGTCACCTCGGACCTGGTCGATGCCCAGGGCGAGCACCAGGGAGGGTTCATCTGTCCGGGGATTCCGTTGATGCGTCGGGAACTGCAGACCCATACCCGCCGTATCCGCTACGATCCACACTGGGCCAGTGGTGAACGCTACGAGGCGCCGGGACGCACGACCATCGAGGCCGTGGAGCGTGGCTGTCTGTACATGCTCAAGGGCTTCGTCCGTACCCAGTACGAACTGGCGCAGGAGATGTTCGCCGAAGGTTGCGAGGTCTTCCTGACCGGGGGTGACGCGGAACTGGTCAAACATGTCGTTCCAGGTGCGCGGATCGTGCCCGATATGGTGTTTGCTGGATTGGCTTTGGCGTGTCCGCTCGAGAACGAATGATGCGTTGGTTGTTTCTGCTATTGGTGGTACTGAACGTTTTCTACTACATCTGGCACCAACAACAGGTGCCTTTGCTGGGTAAGGAAATCGCCCCTCTGGCGTTGTACAAAGGCGAGCGTGAGAACATTCGCCTGTTGAACGAGACGGCATCTGGTGACGCTGCGCGGCGTCAGTGACGGCGGTACCCTTCGATGAGGAGCGAAGATGCTGACGCTAGGTAATCTCTGCCTGTTGCTGGGTGCGGTCGGCATTGGCCTGTGGTTCTGGCATGGCCGCGGCATCCGCGAGCGGGCCTTGCTGCTGGCGGAGCAGGAGTGTCGACGCCGGAAGGTGACGTTGCTCGATGGCGCGGTGGCCTTTTCGCGTCTGCGCTGGCTGGCCGATGCCAAGGGTCGCAAGCGACTGGCACGGCTCTTCTCCTTCGAATTCACCGTGACGGGCGAGGAGCGGCTCGATGCCTCGCTCGCCCTGTTCGGCAAGACGCTGGCCAAGGTCGAGTTCGCCCCCTTCGTGGTGGCCGAGGTCGAACGCCCGGCGGCGGATTCGGTGGTGGCTTCGGCCCCTGCCTACCAGGCCAAGCCCGAGCATGGCCAGGTGGTCTATCTGGACCAGTGGCGGCAGCGCCAGCGTACCGAGAACAACCGGCGGCAAGAGCCGGAGTAAACCCTTGGCGTTTCCTTCCTAAACCTTCCCTTTCGGAGTCCCGACGATCAGCCGGCGCTGGTCCGTTTTGGCTTTCCGCTTCCTGCCATGTGATCCCTGATGTTCAGCCCTCTCGTTACCTTTCCTGCGCTTTATTTCGCTACGCTACTGATGTTGGCCGGTTCCGGTCTCTTCACCACCTATATCGGTCTGCGACTGACCGAACAGGGGGCGGGGGATATGTGGACCGGCGCCCTGATGGCGGCTTATTACTTCGGACTGGTGTGTGGCGGCAAGTTCGGCCATCGGTTGATCGCCAGTGTCGGCCATATCCGCTCCTATGTGGCCTGCGCCGGTGCGGCGACGGTCACGGTGCTCATCCATGCCCTGGTCGATGACCTGAACGTCTGGATCGCGCTGCGATTCGTCATGGGTGTGGTGATGATGAACCAGTACATGGTGATCGAGAGCTGGCTCAACGAGCAGGCGGAGAACCACCAGCGTGGCAAGGTGTTCGCCGGTTACATGGTGGCGGTGGACCTGGGCCTGGTGATTGGCCAGGCGCTGCTGGCCTGGCATCCGCAACTGGATTACAAGCCGCTGCTGCTGGTGGCCATCTGCTTCGCCTCCTGCCTGATACCCCTGGCCATGACGCGCCGGGTGCACCCGGCCAAGCTGGTGGCGGCGCCGCTGGAGATTCGTTTCTTCTGGCAGCGGGTGCCCCAATCGCTGGTGACCATCTTCACCGCGGGGCTGCTGGTGGGGGGCTTCTATGGCCTGGCGCCGGTATTCGCCAGTCGCAGTGGTCTGGATACGGCGCAGTCGAGCTTCTACGTCGGGCTGTGCATCGTCGCGGGCTTCTGTGCCCAGTGGCCGCTGGGCTGGCTGTCGGATCGCCTCGACCGCTGCAAGCTGATCCGCGCCAATGCGGTACTGCTGTGCCTGGCGGCGGTGCCCCTCTGGGGGCTGATCACCTTGCCCTATCCCTGGCTGCTGGCCGCGGGATTCGTGTCGGGGATGCTGCTGTTCACCCTGTATCCGCTGGCGACGGCCTTTGCCAATGACCATGTCGAGCCCGAGCGGCGGGTGGAATTGTCGGCGATGCTGCTGACCACCTATGGCGTCGGCGCCTGCATCGGGCCGCTGCTGGCCGGCGCGGCCATGGAGCACTTCGGGCCGGGCATGTTCTATGTGCTGACCTCGGCGTATGCGGTGATCCTGATCGTCTTCGTGCAACCTCGTTTCGTCAGTGGCGAGCACCGGCTGGAGGCGGCGCCCCTGCATCACGTGGCGATGCCCGATACGGTGAGTCCGATGGCGGCAGCGCTGGATCCGCGGATCGACGAGGTGCCTCAGGAGCTGGTGGTGGAAGCACCCGCCAGCATCGGGCCGGGCAGCGACAAGGCCCGTTGAGCGAGCCCGGCGCAAGGCCGGGCAGGAAGGGGCGGTAAGGCTCAGGCCTGGCGGGTCTGGGCAGCCTTGATCAGGCGGTCGAGGGTCTGGGCCGAACCGTTTTCGGCGACGAAGCGATCCTGCAGGCGATGCTGCTGGCGTTCGATCAGGCGACCCATGGGACGCTGGCCGGATTCCTCGGCCACTTCGTCATTGCCAAGGCGCTGTTGCTGGTCCTCGATCACCTGACCCAGGGGGCGCAGGCTGGATTCCTCGGCGATCCGGCGTTCCAGGAGCTGGCGTTGCTGCTGCTTGATGACCTGACCCAGGGGGCGCAGGCTCGATTCCTCGGCGAGGGTGCGGTCTTGCAGACGCTGTTGCTGCTGCTTGATCAGGTGGCCCAGCGGCCGTTGGCTGGATTCCTCGGCGACCTGGGTGGCGGCGCTCGGGGTGAAGGTGAAGTCCTGGGCGAAGGTGTTCAGGGCCAGGGCGGTCAGGGCGAAGCCGAAAGCGATACGCAGGTTCATGGTGGTGTCCTTGGGGAACTGTTCTGGAGTGAGTTCAGTATCCCGATGAGGACGGCCAGGAAAAAATAGACTGGCAAGATAGTCACTATCATCGCCGTCGATGGCCTGAGCGAAACGCCTAGCCTCCTGTCGATGATTCCCCTGCGTTTTCGCGGGTTATCTGGGCATCACCGAACAGCTGGCGCAAGGCCTCGGCATAGTCGCGTGTCCCTATCACCATGCTGTTGGAGTGGGTGCCGCCGGGCACCAGCAACAGGCGTTTGGGTGGTCGCGCCGCGGCATAGAGGGCTTCGCTGAAGCGCGGCGGGACGTAGCGATCGTCGCTGCCGTGGACGATCAGGACCGGCAGGTGGATGTCGGCGATCTTGGCCAGGGAGTCGAATTTCTCCGACATCAGCCAGCGCAAGGGAAAACGGGTGTCGATCACCGCCGATGCGGCATCGGCGAGGGTGGTGAAGGTGGATTCGATGATGAGACCGGCCGCGCCGGGGGAGTCGCCGTCCGCATCGCCGTCGCGGGCGATGCGCCAGGCCAGATCTACCGCCACGGCGCCGCCCAGGGAGTGGCCATAGATGTATCTCTTGCTCGCCTCGGGTTGCAGCTTCTGCAGCTGTTGCCAGGCGCTCTGGGCATCCTGATAGACGCTGCGCTCGGAGGGTAGCTCGCCCGGGCTTTCGCCGAAGCCGCGATAGTCGATGGCCAGCACCGAGTAGCCCAGTTGGCGCAGGGTGGCGATCCGGCGTACCTGGGCGGTCAGGTTCCAGCGGGTGCCGTGCAGATAGAGCACCGCGGGCGCATCCGGGTGGCGCGAGGGCCACCACCAGGCGTGCAGGTAGTCGGTGCCGGTCAGCCCGCTGCTGACCGGGATGTTGAACTGGCGGACGCCTTCGGGAACGCCGGTGAACCAGCTGGCGTTGCCCGGCTCGATGCTGAACACCCACAGGCGTTCGCGATAGGCCAGTTCCGAGCAGCCGTAGGGTACGCCGACGCCCAGCAACAGGGTGACGAAGAGCAGCGGGATCCAGCGGCGGCGGAGCAGGGTGGCAAGCGACATGGGCGTCTCAGGTACGGGGAGGGGCGGGACAGGGGCGTTCGTCGCCTTGGGCGAACCCCCGCTTCGGTTGCACAGTCATCCCTAGGACAGCGACCACAATGACCCCAACTTGAGGTGAGCCATGAGTGCCACGGCCAAGAAGAGCGATCCCGAACTCTGGGAAAAGGTGAAGAAAGAGATTACCGAGGGCGACAAGGGCGGCAAGCCCGGTCAGTGGTCGGCGCGCAAGGCGCAGCTGGCGTCCCAGGAGTACCAGAAACGCGGGGGTGAATACCAGGGCGGCAAGGGCAAGGACAACCACCTCCAGCAGTGGACCGACGAGAAGTGGGATACCCGCTCCGGCAAGAAGTCCGAGGATACTGGGGAACGCTACCTGCCGGAAAAGGCGCGCGAGTCGCTGAGCAAGGAAGAGTACGAGCGTACCACCCAGCAGAAGCGTCGTGATACGCGCCGGGGCAAGCAGCATTCCAAGCAGCCGGCCGACGTCGCGCGCAAGACGGCGGCGGCGCGCAAGTCGGGTCTGGCCGCTCTCACCAAGGACGAATTGATGAAGCGCGCCGCACGCCGTGAGGTTCGCGGCCGGTCGCGCATGAAGAAGGACGAACTGGTGAAGGCGTTGCAAAAGGCAGGTGAAAAATGAGCACCAAGAAGGCTTCCAACGACGACAAGAAAGACGACAAGAAAGAGGTACGCAGCGAGTTCAAGCAGGTGGTCAACATGACCCCGAGCCAGCTGCGCAAATGGCTCAGCGGTGACACCAGCAAGGGCGTGGGCATGACCAAGGGTGGCAAGAAGGTCAAGGCCGCCAACGATGGCAAGGCGGTCGGTCATGCCATGGGCGAGCGTATCCTGGAGCTGAAGGGCAAGCGCCAGGCCGAGTTGGAAGAGGATGACTACAAGGCCATGCGCAAGGTCATCGGCTACGTACATCGGCACCTCAAGCAACGGCCGGATGGCGATATCGAGGACTCCCGCTGGCGCAAGTCGCTGATGAACTGGGGGCACGATCCCTTGCGGGACAAACGCAGTGCCTGATCGCGACGAACCGCAGCCCAGGCTGCGGTTTTCTTTTGCCAGCAAGCACTTGGCGAGCTGTGCGGGCGAATTCATGAGCAACTGTGACGGCGCTGGGAGGGCCAGGGGGAGTAGGGTAGCAGCCTATCAATTGGTCTGATGTTTCGAGGAGTCGTGCATGTCACCCAGGGATCTGCTGCTGGCGTTGGTCGTCATCCTGGCCTGGGGGGTGAACTTCGTCGTCATCAAGCTCGGCCTGCATGGCGTGCCGCCGATGTTGCTGGGCGCCTTGCGCTTCTGCCTGGCGGCCTTCCCGGCCATTCTGTTCGTCCGCCGGCCCCAGGTGTCCTGGCGGCTGCTACTGGCCTACGGTGCGACCATCTCGCTGGGCCAGTTCGCCTTCCTGTTCTCGGCCATGTACGTGGGGATGCCGGCGGGCCTGGCGTCGCTGGTATTGCAGGCCCAGGCGTTCTTCACCCTGGCCTTCGCGGCCACCCTGCTGGGAGAGCGGGTACGCCGTGCCAGCCTGGTCGGTCTGGCGGTGGCGGCGCTGGGCTTGCTGCTGATCGGTACCGAGCACGGGGTGACCATGACCCTGGCCGGTTTCCTGCTGACCCTGGCGGCAGCGGCGATGTGGGGGCTGGGCAACATCGTCACCAAGAAGATCGGCAAGGTCGACATGCTCGGCCTGGTGGTCTGGGGCAGCCTGATTCCGCCCATTCCCTTCTTCATCCTGTCCTGGTTGCTCGAAGGACCGGAGCGGATGGCCGCGGCGCTGTCTTCGCTGTCGGGTAATTCCCTCTTCGCCATCGTCTATCTCGCCTTCATCGCCACGCTGCTCGGCTATGGCATCTGGAGCCGGCTGCTGTCGCGCTATCCGGCCGGCCAGGTGGCGCCCTTCTCGCTGCTAGTACCGGTGGTGGGACTGAGTTCGGCCGCCATACTCCTGGGTGAGCAGATGACCACCCAGCAGGAACTGGGCGGCCTGGCGGTCATGCTCGGCCTGCTGATCAACGTCTTTGGTGGGCGCTGGTTGGATGCCCGGAGCAACGTCTCACGCAATGCATGATGTTGCATGTTTCTATTTGATTATGCATGATTTGCTGATCCTCTTGGAGTTTCAGCATGAATGCAGCCATCCACCTTCCCGAAGAACGCCAGGCCGCCATCCTGGCCTTGCTGCGTGAGCATGGCCGGGTACTGTCGGCCGAGCTCGCCGTAACCTGGGGCATCTCCGAAGACAGCGTCAGGCGCGACCTGCGCGAACTGGCGCGACAGGGGCTCTGTCGGCGGGTGTATGGCGGGGCGCTCTCGCTGTTGATGCCGCCACAGGCGCTACCGACCCGCATCGGGGAGGACGAGGCGGCCAAGCAGGCGCTGGGACAGGCAGCGGCGGCGCTGGCACAGCCGGGGCAACTGCTGCTGCTGGATGCGGGTTCGACCAACCTGGCCATCGCCCAGGCCCTGCCGGTCGATCTTGACCTGACCGTGGCCACCAATGCCCCGGTCATCGCGACGGCGCTGCTGCAGCGCCAGGGCATCCGGGTGTTGATGATCGGGGGACTGGCGGTGCCGGAGTCCGGTGCCTGCCTGGGCGCGCGGGCGCTGCGCGATCTGCGCGGGGTACGGGCGGACCTGGCCTTCCTCGGCACCTGCGCCCTGGCACTAGAAACCGGGGTGACCGGCTTCGACCTGGAAGAGGCCGAGTTCAAGGCCGCGGTGGCGGAGCAGAGCAGCGAGGTCGCCGTCGCGGTGACCGCCGAGAAGCTCGACAGCGTGGCCTTCTATCACGTATTGGACCTCGACCGGGTGAACCATCTGGTGGTGGCGGCCGACCTGGGCGAGGAGCGGCTGCAACCCTATCGGGCGGCCGGGCTGCAGCTGCACCAGGCCACTCGCGACCGCTAGTCCTCTTCTGCAAGGATCACCATGACCACTGCCGCCTTGCGCCGCCAACGCCGTGCCACCTTCACCGTCTTTCTCGCCAATGGCTGCGGAATCGGCGGCTGGGCCGCCGCTATCCCCGAGCTGAAGCGCGACCTGGCGCTGGGGGACGGCCAGCTCAGCCTGGTACTGCTCGCCGTCGCCCTGGGCGCCATGCTCACCATGCCCTTCGCCGGGGTGCTGGTGCCGCGCCTGGGTGGCACCGGCCGCCTCACCCGCTGCAGCATCCTGGCCTTCGTGGCGGTGCTGAGCTGGCCGGGGGCGGCGCCGTCGCTGTTCTGGCTGCTGCCCGCCGCGCTGCTGCTGGGCGCCTGCAATGGCTTGATCGACGTGGCCATGAACGCCCATGCCAGCGATGTCGAGCGCCGTTGGGACGGCCCACTGATGTCGTCCTTCCATGCCGCCTTCAGCTTGGGCGGTTTCCTCGGCGCGGGGCTCGGGGCGCTGGTGCTGCACCTGGGCGCCTCGGCGCTGCTGGTGCTGCTGGCGGCGGCCCTGGTCGCGCTGCTCCTGGCGCTGCCGGCTGCCCTAGCGCTAGACGAGGGGGATCGCAGCCCGGTAAGCCATGCCTTGCGCCTGCCGGATCGGCGCGTGTTGGCGTTGGGCTTGATCGCCCTGGGCTGCCTGATGCTGGAAGGCGCCATGACCGACTGGAGCGCCGTCTACCTGGACCAGGTGGGCGGGGCGACGCCAGTGGTGGCGACCCTCGGCTACGCGGCCTTCTCCCTGACCATGCTGATCGGTCGCCTCTGCGGCGATGGCATCCGGCGGCGCTTCGGCGGCCCCCAGGTGATCTCCGGCGGCGCGCTGCTGGCGACCCTGGGGCTGGCCGTGGCCGTACTGCTGCCGGCGCCCTGGACGGCGATCCTGGGCTTCGCCCTGGTCGGGCTGGGCCTCTCCAACGTGGTGCCGGCGGCCTTCAGCGCGGCGGGGCAGGTGGCCGAGACCCCGGCCACCGGTATCGCCATGACCGCCACCGCCGGCTACCTGGGCTTCCTGCTAGGTCCGCCGCTGATCGGCGCCGTGGCCGGGCAGGTGGGGCTGCGTGGCAGCCTGCTGCTGCTGACCCTGATCGGAGTGGCGGTGGCGCTCCTGGCACTGCGCCAGCGCAAGCCATGATGTCTATTCAGGGAACCCCGCTGCGCTGAACAGACCCAAGAGGGAACGGAAATCCAAGGAGGCGGCCATGACGCGCCCACGCAAGATCCTCGCCTGGCTGCTGGGAATCATCCTGCTGCTGCTCGTAGTACTGGTGGTGGTACTGGCCACCTTCGACTGGAATCGACTCAAGCCGACTCTCAACGAGCAAGTATCGAGCGCCTTGCACCGGCCGTTTGCCATCGAAGGCAACCTGGGCGTGGTCTGGCAGCGCGAGCCCGACGAAGGGGGCTGGCGGGCCTGGATCCCCTGGCCGCACATCGCCGCCGAAGACCTCAACCTGGGCAATCCGGACTGGGCCAAGGAAAAGACCTTCGTCCATCTCGACCGGGTACAACTGCGGATTTCGCCGCTGGCGCTGCTGGCCAAGCAGATCTACATCCCGCGCATCGCCCTCACCGGGCCGGTGGTGAATGCCCAGCGGCTGGCCGATGGCCGCAACAGCTGGACCTTCGAGACCGCCGAGAAGGATCCCAATGCCGAACCCTCGCCCTGGACCGTGGACATCGGCACCATCGGCTTCGATGCCGGCCAGGTCGGCTTCGACGATGCCCAGACCGCGACGCGACTGCGGGCGCGGATCACCTCACTGGATGCGCCCATCGCCTACGCTGACCTGGTGGGCAAGCAGGGCACCTCGCGCCAGCGCGCCAACGTCAAGCAGACCCAGGCCTTCCAGTTCGCCGTGGCGGTGGAGGGCAGCTACAAGCAGGTGCCGGTGAGCGGCCGTGGCCAGATCGGCGGCCTGCTGGCGCTGCAGGACGCCGATACGCCGTTCCCCATCCAGCTGGACGCCCGCGCCGGTGACACCCGAGTGCAGCTGTTCGGCACCCTGACCGATCCGCGGCGCCTGGGCGCCCTGGACCTGCACCTGGTGCTGGAAGGCAAGAGCCTGGCGCAGCTCTATCCGCTGACGGGGGTCACCCTGCCGGAGACGGCGCCCTATGCTACCGACGGCCATCTCACGGTCAAGCTCAACGACCCGGCGGGCGCGCGCTTCAGCTACGACGACTTCAATGGCCGGGTAGGCAAGAGCGATCTGCACGGCGACGTGCTGTTCACTGGTGGGCAGCCGCGGCCCAAGCTCAGCGGCACCCTGCGCTCCGACCAGTTGCTGTTCGAAGACCTGGCGCCCCTGATCGGCGCCGATACCAAGGAGCAGCAGGCGGCCAAGGGTGAGACCAGCAAGCAGCCGGCGGACAAGGCGCTGCCGGTCTCCGAGTTCCGTACCGAACGTTGGCGCGCCATGGACGCCGACGTGCGCTTCACCGGCAAGCGCATCGTGCAGAACGCGCAATTGCCGATCACCGACCTCAACACCCATGTGCGCCTGACCGATGGCGTGCTGCTGCTCGATCCCCTGCGCTTCGGCGTCGCGGGGGGCGACCTGAATACCACGGTCCGCCTCGAGGGCGACCAGACGCCGCTGCGCGGCCGGGTCGACCTCCATGTCCGCCGGGTAAAGCTCAACCAGCTGTTCCCTACCGTGGAAACCATGAAGCGCAGTATGGGTGAGCTCAATGGCGATGCCACCCTGAGCGGTACCGGCAACTCGGTGGCGGCATTGCTGGGCACCAGCGATGGCGACCTCAAGCTGCTGATGAACGATGGCCGCATCAGCCGCAGCCTGATGGAACTGGCGGGGCTCAACGTGGGCAACTACCTGGTCGACCGGCTGTTCGGCGACGACGAGGTGGAGATCAATTGCGCGGTGGCCGACCTCGACTTCAAGAAGGGTCTGGTACAGCCCAGGGTGTTCGTGCTCGATACCGAGAATGCCCTGATCAACATCACCGGTACCATCAACCTGGCGAACGAGCGGCTGGATCTCACCGTGGATCCCCACAGCAAGGGGCTGCGCATCTTCTCGCTGCGCTCGCCGCTCTATGTGCAGGGCACGCTGAAAAATCCGTCGCCCGGGGTGAAGGCCCTGCCGCTGGCCGCGCGCGGTGCAGTGGCGGCGTTGCTGGCCACCTTCGCCGCGCCTGCCGCTGGTCTGTTGGCGCTGGTGGCGCCCAGCAACGAGCAGGGCGCCCAATGCAGCGCGCTGCTGCAGCAGATGCGGTCCGGACGCTGAATCGTCGGCCATGCGCGAGGGACTTGACAGATGACCGTTCGGCGGCATGTGGCGGTGGCAAAAGAACCGCTTTGGTTGGTCAGGCTCTATACCTGTAACCCGAGTCGGGCAGCCTTTTCGCGGAGATCTCTCATGCGTGACGACACCGATAGCCATTACGAAATCCACTACAAGTTGCTGGGCGAGAGCTATACCGACCGTATCAGCAACCTGGACGTACCCATCACCGACGTGGTCCGCGACCTGGCCTGCCGGCACCTGGATGCGATCAACGACGAGCGTTTCCAGCTGGCCGACATCGAGTCGGGCCAGGCACTGGTGGCCCTGCACGACGTGTCCATCCACCGCGTCTCGCCGGAAGCGCCATGAGCCGCGCGCTTCGGGGTGGCTTGCTGGCGCTGGCCGTCATGGGTCTGGCGGCCTGCTCCACCGAAACCGTGGTGACCCTGCAGGACGGTACCCAGTACATCACCGAAGATCGTCCCAACACCAAGACGGCCGACGGCTTCTACGAATTCACCGATGTGGCGGGTCGCCACGTGCAGGTGAAGGCGGCTGACGTGGCCACCATCAAGGCGGAAGACTAGCGAGGAAACTGCCATGCCCCGCGGTGACAAAGCGAAGTACAGCGACAAACAGGAACGCAAGGCCGAGCACATCGAGGAGAGCTACGAAAAGAAGGGCATCTCCAAGGATGAAGCTGAAGCCCGGGCCTGGGCGACGGTGAACAAGCAGTCCGGCGGCGGCGAGAAAGGTGGTTCCGGCAAGAGCAAGAGCGACACGGCCAAGCGTGCCGACCGTAAGGATTCTGCTCGCCGTGCAGTGGCGACCAAGCAGGGGCAGTCACCGAACGGTGGCCGGGCTACGGCACGACGGTCGCGCAGCGGCAGCACCTCGCTCAGCGAGATGACCCGCGATGAACTGGTGAAGAAGGCCGCCGAGCAGAATGTCAGGGGCCGTTCGCGGATGAAGAAGGACGAGTTGATTCGCGCCCTGAGCTGAGGCTCTGGTACGCACAAAAAAGCCGGACAGCGTCCGGCTTTTTCTTTGCCTGGTTTTAGCTAGGCAGCAGGCGGCAGGTCAGGCTCTTGATGTAGCGGGTTTCCGGAATGGCCGGGTGCACCGGGTGGTCCGGGCCCTGGGCGCCGCGTTCGAGGATCTGCAGGTTGCGGTCCAGATGGCGGGCGCTGCCGAGCAGGATGTTCTGCAGGTCATCTTCCGGCAGGTGCATGGAGCAGGAGGCGCTGACCAGGATGCCGTCCTTGTTGAGCAGGCGCATGGCCTGTTCGTTGAGGCGGCGATAGGCGGCCTCGCCGTTCTTCAGGTCCTTGCGCTTCTTGATGAAGGCCGGCGGGTCGGCCACGATGACGTCGAATTTCTCTTCGCCGGCCTTGAGCTCCTTGAGCGCCTCGAAGACATCGCCTTCGACGCACACCAGCCTTTCCGCCAGGCCGTTGAGGGTGGCATTGCGCTCCACGCCGTCGAGGGCGAAGCCCGAGGCATCCACGCACATGACTTCGCTGGCGCCGAAGGCTGCGGCCTGCACGCCCCAGCCACCGATGTAGCTGAACAGATCGAGCACCCGCTTGCCTTCGACATAGGGCGCCAGGCGTGCACGATTCAGGCGGTGGTCATAGAACCAGCCGGTCTTCTGGCCTTCGCGCACCGGCGCCTCGAAGCGCACGCCGTTCTCTTCCAGCGCCACCCAGTCGGGGACCTCGCCGTAGGCCACTTCCACGTAGCTGCCGAGGCCCTCGGCCGCGCGGGCGCTGCCGTCGTTCTTCCACAGCACGCCCTGGGGCTTGAACACCTGCAGCAGGGCGGCAAGGATGGCGTCGCGCTGGCGTTCCATGGTCGCCGAGGCGATCTGCACCACCAGGATGTCGTTGAAGCGATCCACCACCAGACCCGGCAGGAAATCCGAATCGCCATAGACCAGGCGATAGCAGTGGCTGCCGAACAGCCGCTCGCGCAGGCTCAGGGCGACCTTGAAGCGATGCACCAGCAGCGACTTGTCCAGCTCGTAGCCGGTGTCACGGGAGAACAGGCGGGCGCAGATCAGGTTGTTCGGCGACAGGGCCACCACGCCCAGCGGCTTGCCGCTGGTGGTTTCCAGGATGGCCTGGTCGCCTGGCTCGAAGGCGGTAAGCGGCGTGGCGACGACGTCCACCTCGTTGCTGTACACCCAGAGGTGCCCGGCGCGCAGACGGCGGTCGGCATTGGCTTTGAGGCGCAGGCGAGGCAGGGTCATGAAGGTCTCCGGCGAAGGGGGCAAAAGCGCGGAATTATAGCGCAAAGCCACCCGCCTGGCCCGGCCGTCAGTCCCGCTGGCTGACCTCGATGTCGCTCAGACCGGCTTCCTGGGCGCGGCGGGCGATGCTCGGCTGGGCATGACGCTCCCAGGGCGCATCGACTACCACCTGGGGTTCCTCGATGTGCTTGATCAGCAGTTGCAGCACAGCTTCTTCCTCGGTGACGGGTTCGAAGCTTTCCAGTTCATGGGTGAGCGGCTCGCCGTTGAAGCGATAGCGGATCTGGTAGCGGTGCAGCCTGTGCATGGACGGGACCTCGGCAGCGGGGGGATAGAAGATGGACCCCATGAGCCGGCGGCGGTTGCGTCAGCCGCCGAGGGTATCGAGGATGGGGCAGTCGGGGCGGGCATCGCCGTGGCAGCAGGAGACCAGTTCGTCCAGGGTGGCACGCAGGCGGCTCAACTCGGCGATCTTCAGCTCCAGTTCGGCGATGTGCCGCTTGGCCAGCGCCTTGACGTCGGCGCTGGCACGCTGCCGATCCTGCCAGAGGCTGAGCAGCTGGCGGATCTCCTCCAGGCTGAAGCCCAGCTCCCGCGAGCGACGGACGAAGGCCAGCACCCGCAGGTCTTGCGCGCCGTACTGGCGATAGCCGCTGTCGGTACGACCGGCGGGTGCCAGCAGGCCGATCCGCTCGTAGTAACGCAGCATCTTGGGGGTAAGCCCACTGGCCTTGGCGGCCTGGCCGATATTCATGACGGGTGGTCTCCGGACGGACGCCAGCGGCCGAGCAACAGGGCATTGGCCAGGACGCTGACGCTGGAAAAGGCCATGGCGGCACCGGCATAGACCGGATCGAGCAGGCCCAGTGCCGCCAGCGGCAGGCCGATGACATTGTAGATGAAGGCCCAGAACAGATTCTGGCGGATCTTGCGCTGGGTGCGGCGGGCGATGTCCAGCGCCGCCACCACCTGGCGCGGGTCCTCCTGCAGGAGGGTGATGCCGGCCGCATGGCGGGCCGCGGCAGTGCCCGAGCCCATGGCGATGCCGAGTTCGGCGGCGGCCAGCGCCGGAGCGTCGTTGAGGCCGTCGCCGACCATGGCGACGCCGCCCCGGGTGCCTTGCAGGCGAGCGACCACCGCGGCCTTGTCGGCGGGCAGCACCTCGGCCTGCCAGTGCTCGATACCGAGCGCCGCCGCGACCTGACGGGCACTGCCGCGGTTGTCGCCGGTCAACAGCCAGCTGTCGATGCCATCCGCGCGCAGCCGGGCGATGGCGGCGGCGGCGCCGGGGCGCACCTCGTCGCCAAAGGCCAGCAGACCCAGTACCCGTGGTTGGGCACCGGTTTCCAGCAACCAGGACAGGGTCAGCCCCTGGTCTTCCCAGGCGCGGGCGGACTCGGCCAGGGCGCTGGCGTCCAGGCCCTGTTCGGCCAGCAGGCGGGCATTGCCCAGCAGTAGCGGGCGAGCCTGCCAGCTACCTTCGAGGCCACGACCAGGCAGGGCGCGGACATCGGTGGCCGGCGGCGTGTCCAGGCCACGTTCGCGGCAGGCCAGCAGGACGGCGGTGGCCAGGGGGTGCTCGCTGCCTCTTTGCAGGCTGCCGGCCAGGCTCAGCAGCTCGCGCTCCTCGATGCCCGGCGCGGTGGCCAGCTGGCGCAGGCGCAACTGGCCGGCGGTCAGGGTGCCGGTCTTGTCGAAGACCACGGTGGTCACGCCCTGGGCGCGCTCCAGGGTCTCGGCGTCCTTGATCAGGATGCCATGGCGCGCCGCAACGCCGGTGCCGGCCATCAGCGCGGCGGGCGTGGCCAGGCCCAGGGCGCAGGGACAGGCGATGACCAGCACGGCGACGGCGGCGAGCAGGGCGGTTTCCAGGCCATGGCCGGTCAGCAGCCAGCCGAGCAGCGTGACGAAGGCCAGGCTGACCACCACCGGGACGAAGATCCGGCTGATGCGGTCCACCAGTTGCTGGATGGGCGCCTTGGTGGCCTGGGCATCCTCGACCAGGCGGATGATGCCGGCCAGCACGGATTCGCCGCCCAGGGCGGTGACTTCGATCTCCAGGTTGCCTTCGCCATTGATGGCGCCGCCCACCACCTCGTCGCCTGGGCCCTTGGCCACGGGACGGCTCTCGCCGGTGAGCAGCGCCTCGTCCACCTGGCTTTCGCCCTGGCGGATGCGGCCATCGGCGGGGATGCGTTCGCCCGGGCGGATCTGCAGGCGATCACCCAGCCGCAGCCGGTCGAGGGCGACGTCCTCCTCGTTGCCATTCGCATCCAGGCGGCGGGCCTGCTCGGGCCGCAGGGCTTCCAGGGCGCGCAGGGCGGCGCCGGTACGGCGCTTGGCACGGGCCTCCAGGTATTTGCCGAGGCGGACCAGGGCGATGACCATGGCCGCCGTTTCGAAATAGAGATGGGGGCTGCCCTTGATCAGCCAGAGATAGAGACTCAGGCCATAGGCAGCACTGGTACCCAGGGCGACCAGCACGTCCATGTTGCCGCTGCGGGCGCGCAGGGCATGCCAGGCGCCGCGATAGAAGCGGGCGCCGACTAGGAACTGCACCGGGGTGGCGAGCAGGAATTGCAGCCAGGCGGGCGGCATCAGGTGCCAGCCGAGGGGGGCCAGCAGCATCGGCAGCACCAGGGGGATGGCGAGCAACAACGCCAGGGCCAGCTCCAGCTGCTCCCAGGGCAGTCCCTGGCGGGCAGCGGGGCGGTCTTCGGCGGCGAGGCGATCCACCGCCCCGTAGCCTGCGGCCTCTATGGCGTTGATCAGGGTCCGGGTCTCGACGGCGGCCAGGGTTTTCACACGTGCTCTTTCGCTGGCCAGGTTGACCTCGGCCGCCAGCACGCCGGGTACGGCGCGCAAGGCCTTTTCGATGCGCCCGGCGCAGTTGGCGCAGCTCATGCCGGACAGTGCCAGGTCATGCTCGGCCTCGGCCACCTGGTAGCCGGCGGCCGTGACCGCCTCGGCCAGGGCCGGCGCCGCCTCGGCCGAGGCGCTGACCCGCGCCTTTTCACTGGCCAGGTTGACGCCCGCGGCGGTGACCGCCGGGACCCGCTGCAGGGCGCGCTCGACCCGGCCAGCGCAGGCCGCGCAGGTCATGCCACTGATGGAGAGTTCGAATTCGTGCATGGGGCACCTCCTGTCACCAGTGTTGACCTTGACCCGAGGTCAAGGTCAACACTGGAACCCAATCTTGGCCGCGACGTCAGGAGAGATAGGGTCAGACAGACAGGAGCAGACCATGCATGTCATCAAGGTGAGCGGAATGAGTTGCAGCCACTGCGTGAGCGCCATCGAGGCCGCGGTCCTCAAGGTCGATGCCCGCGCCCGGGTGGAAGTGGACCTGAAGGCGGGCGAGGTCCGCATCGAAAGTGCCGAGGTGGACGCGCCCTTCCGCGCAGCCATCGAGCAGGCGGGTTACAGCGTCGCTGGCTGAGTGGCGGCGCCCCAGGCCGGGCCTACTGCCAGTCGCGGACGATGGCGCGGAAGAAGGTGGTGAAGACCTGGTCGGCCGCCAGCAGCGGGGCGAAGGTCTGGTCGTCGCGCAGCAGGTCGGAGAGGGCGCCGAGAAACAGGCTGTGCAACAACCGGCTGGCCAGTTGCGGCGTCACGCCGGGCTGCAGGCGTGCGGCCTGGGCGGTGAAGAGGTCATCGGTGATGCGGATGAACTGTCGCAGGAACTGCAGATCGCGTTCCTCCGCCTCGCGCAGCTCTTCGGTAAATTCGCAGCGGTGCAGCATGATGGTCATCACCCGCTGCTCGCGGCCGGGGCGGGTGAATTTTTCCAGGCCCTCGATGCACAGCTTGTAGAGCCGCCGCAGGCTGTCCTCCTCGCCATCGACGCGCAGACGCTCGGTCAGTTCGTCGGCCGGGATCCTTATCTGGCTAAGCATTTCGTGGAACAGGTGCGCCTTGTTCTGGAAATGCCAGTACACTGCACCCCGGGTGACTCCGCATTCGCGGGCGATCATTTCCAAGCTGGTACGCGCCACGCCATTGGTCAGGAACAGGGCTTCCGCCGCATCGAGAATGGCTTGGCGGGTCTGTTCGGCTTCTTCTTTCGTACGGCGCATGGGCGTTCTGACTGGCAGTGGGTCTGTCCCGCAGTTTAGCGCGCCTCGGCACTTTTACAAACATGATTGTATGTAACTGCGCGACACTTCCGCTTCCTTCGGATCAGGCTTCATGACCTTTCGCTTATTGTTGATTCTCGGGGCCCTCTCGGCCTTCGCTCCCTTCGCCATCGACATGTACCTGCCCAGCTTCCCCTCGCTGGCGCTGTCGTTCGCGACCGACATCGAACACGTGCAGCTGAGCCTGGCGGTGTATTTCGCCGGCCTCGCCAGTGGCCAGTTGTTCTATGGCCCGCTGGCGGACCGCTTCGGCCGCCGCTTGCCGCTGCTGATCGGCATCGGCCTGTTCTGCCTGGCCTCGCTGGGCTGCGCCCTGGCGCCGAGCCTGCCCTGGCTGATCGCCGCGCGCTTCGTCCAGGCCCTGGGCGGCTGCGCCGGCATGGTGATTGCCCGCGCCGTGGTGCGCGATCTCTGCGAGCCGATAGCGGCGGCGCGGGCCTTCTCGCAGATCATGCTGGTGACCGGCATCGCCCCCATCATCGCGCCCTTCGCCGGCAGCCTCCTGCTGAGCACCTTCGGCTGGCAGGCGATCTTCGTCAGCCTCGCCCTGTTCGCCGCCGCCTGTGGCGCCGCCGTGGCGCTCTGGCTGCCGGAGTCGCTACCTGCTCATCACCCGCGGGCGCCGCTGAGCGGGGCCTTGCGCAACTACCTGCGGCTGCTGCGCGATCGCAGTTTCATCGGCCATACCCTGACCGGTGGTATCGCCATGGCCGGCATGTTCGCCTACATCTCCGGCTCGCCCTTCGTGCTGATCGAACTCTACGGCGTGGCGCCCGAGCACTATGGCTGGGTATTCGGCCTCAACGCGGCCGGCTTCATCCTGCTCGGCCAGGTCAATGCCCGGTTGGTGGTGCGCCAGGGGCCGGCCTTCTGGTTGCGCCGAGCGGTGCTGGCCTATGCCGCGGCGGGGCTGATCCTGCTGCTGGTCGGGGCCTTCCAGCCCAAGGCGCTGCCGGTGCTGATGATCCCGCTGTTCTGCGCCATCGCCCTGCTCGGCGGCATCGTGCCCAACGCCTCGGCCTGCGCCCTGGCCGGGCAGGGCGCCAACGCCGGTAGCGCCTCGGCGTTGATGGGCAGCCTGCAATTCGTCCTGGCGGCGCTGGCCTCCGCCAGCGTTGGCGCCCTGCACAACGGTACCGTGGTGCCCCTGTGCGCGGTGCTGGCGCTCTGCGCCGTGTCGAGCGCCTTGCTGGCGCGCTGGACCCAGCGCCAGGCGACGGCCTGAGTCGGGAGTGGATTTTTTCAGGCCAGGCGGGTCAGATAGGCGAACCCCACATTCCCAGGGACGCCGACATGACCTTCGCCTACTGGTGCATCTTCCTCGTCTACCTCGTGCCCTATGGCGCGGCCTACTACGCCAAGTTCAAGGGCAATGGCTTCACGCCCGACGACAACCGGGATCCGCGCAGCTTCCTCGGTAAACTGGAAGGCGCCCGGGCGCGGGCCAACGCGGCCCAGCAGAATGCCTTCGAGATCAATCCGCTGTTCGCTGCGGCGGTGATCGTCGCCCACGCCACCGGGGGAGCCGCGCAGGGCACCATCAACTTCTGGGCGTTGCTCTTCCTGGCCAGCCGCATCGCCTACACCTGGCTGTACATCCGCGACCATGCGACCCGTCGCTCGCTCGTGTGGGCCTTTGGCTTCTTCTGCTGCTTCTGCCTGTTCATCGCGGCCGCCTGAGTAGGCCTCCAAGGCGTCGCTGGTCTTGACCGGCGGCGCTGGTTATCGCTTCATTAGCGCCCTATCTTTCCGGCCGGTCGCCGCCATGACGTCTCCTTCGCCCGCCCAGCAGGTGCTGGCGCACTTCGCTCAACTCGCCCGGACCCGCGGCTATACCCTCGACGCGGCGCAGCAGGCGGCCATCGACCGCCTGGCCGCGCTCGCCGATGACCTGCTGCGACCGCGGCTGCTGCGCCGCCACAGTGCGCGCAGCCTCTATCTTTGGGGACCGGTGGGGCGCGGCAAGAGCTTCCTGCTGGATGGCTTCTTCGCCGCCCTGCCGTTCGCCGAGAAGCGCCGGGTGCACTTCCATGCCTTCTTTCGCGAACTGCACGAGCGGATGTTCCGTCAGCCGCCGGGTGGCGATGCCCTGGCGGCCAGCCTGGACGAGCTGCTGGAAGGTTGCCGGCTGCTGTGCTTCGACGAATTCCATGTGCACGACATCGGCGATGCCATGCTCATCACCCGGCTGTTCAAGGCGCTGTTCAGTCGCGGCGTGGTGCTGGTGACCACTTCCAACTATCCACCCGAGGGGCTGCTGCCCAATCCGCTGTACCACGAGCGCTTCCTGCCAGCGATCCGGCTGATCGAGACGCGCATGGACATCCTCTCGGTGGCCGGGCCCCAGGACTATCGCAGCGCCAGCCCGGCCGAGCCCGATCCCTTCGGCATCGGTGCCTATCTCTGGCCGGGCAGCCCGGAGCAGCGCCAGGCGCTGGGACTGCCGCCGGTGGGCGATGGGCGGGTGCAGGTGCCGGTGGGACATCGCCACCTGCCGGCGCTGGGTGCGGCGGATGGCCTGCTGCAGTTCAGCTTCGCCGATCTCTGCGAAGGCCCTACCGCGGTCCTCGACTACCTGACCCTGAGCGAAACCTGGCCGCGCTGGCTGCTCGATGAAGTGCCGCCCCTGCGCGAGGCCAGCCCCGCCGCCCGGCAGCGTTTCATCAACCTGGTCGACGTGCTCTACGACCGTCGGCTGGCGCTGTTCCTGGTCAGCGCCGCGCCGCTCGACGAGACCCTGGCCGACAGCGACATCGCCGACATGTCGCGCACGCGCAGTCGGTTGTCGCAGCTACAGCAGATCGGCCCGGATTAGGTTCTGTACGAAAAATAGCTGCGCTCGGTGATGCTTCGTTGAAAAAGGCCTGGGACGCCAGCCCCACCTAGGCGGCCCCGTCGCAATGCTCATTTACCGCGCGTAAACTCGAGCGCTAGTCCGATCCGCTTCCTCAGCCTTTTTCGCGGGGCCGCCTAGGCCTCGCCTGACCTTCGCTCGGCGATTTTTCGTACAGAACCTAGCGCTGCAGGCGCAGCCTGGCACTGGCCAGATGCCAGCGACGCTGCTCGGCCGCGGCGCCGTCGACGTCGTTGACCCGGCGTACCTGATAGCTGCCGGTGAAGGTCTGGCGGGTGCCATCCTCCAGTCGGGCCTTCACGGTCACCGGGACGCTGACGTACAGCGAGCCCGCCGCGCCCTCCACCGGGCCGGGCTGGCCGAGCGTTACCCGTACGTCACGGGTCTTGGCATAGCCCTGGCGGAATCTCTCGTAGGAGTTGCCGGGCTGGCCGTCGTCGCCCCACAGCTGCCAGGCGGTGCCATAGTCGCGGGCATCCAACGCCCGGTAGTAGCGCTGGACCACCGCTGCCGCGGCCTCGGCGCTGCTGGGCAGCGGGCCGCAGCCGGGCTGCTTGGTCGCTTCGGCATCGCCGAACAGGGCGCAACTGCGGGCGATCTCGTCCTGCATCAGGGCGCAGCTGTTGGCGGCGTTGCAGGGCGGGTGGGTGGCCGGGGAAAGGGCGCGGCAGGTGCTGGCCAGCGCCTGGGCCGGTTTCTGTCCCAGTTCCTGGGCACAGCTGCGCTCGGTGGCGGCCAGGCCGGGGGTAGCGAAAGGCAGGAGCAGCAGGGGACTGCAGAGCAGCCAGCGCGGGATCATGGGCGATCTCCTTGGGTAAAGCGGCAGCCTAGCAGGCTAGTACGGGGGTAGGAAAAAGCGACGTGACGGTCATCCGTCGTCTGGTCACTACCCTGACGTAAAAACGTCATCCAGCCGGCGCAGGGTAGGCGGACCCCGTGTCGGAGTCCGTGCCATGTCCTCGTCCAGTCCGTCCGCTGCCTTGTCACCACTTGCCCATCCGCTGCGCAGCTCGCGCAAGCCGGGCCCGCTGCGCATCCTGTTGTTCATCGCCCTGCTGCTGATCGGCCTGGCGGTGACCCTGGGCGGTATTCATAACGACGTCAGCGATGCCAAGTCACCGCCCACCACCTGGCTGCCCTTCGCCGGCCTGGCCCTGGCCCTGGTGATCGCCCTGGGCTTCGAATTCGTCAATGGCTTCCATGACACCGCCAACGCCGTGGCCACGGTGATCTACACCCATTCGCTGCCGCCCAACGCGGCGGTGCTCTGGTCCGGCTTCTGCAACTTCCTCGGGGTGCTGTTCTCCAGTGGCGCGGTGGCCTTCAGCGTCATCGCCCTGCTGCCGGTGGACCTGGTGGTGGAGATGGGCGCCGGCAAGGGTTTCGCCATGATCTTCGCCCTGTTGATCGCCGCCATCCTCTGGAACCTCGGTACCTGGTGGCTGGGCTTGCCGGCGTCCTCTTCCCACACCCTGATCGGCTCCATCATCGGTGTCGGCCTGATGCACGCCTGGCTGGGTGGCCTGGACGGCAGCAGCGGCGTGGACTGGGGCCAGGTGGCCAAGGTCGGCTATGCACTGCTGTTCTCGCCGCTGATTGGCTTCGCCTGCGCGGCGGTACTCCTGCTGCTGCTCAAGCGGATCGTGCGCGACCGCACCCTCTATCAGGAGCCCAGGAGCAGCGAGCCGCCGCCGCCGTGGATTCGCGGGCTGCTGATCCTGACCTGCACCGGGGTGTCCTTCGCCCACGGCTCCAACGATGGCCAGAAGGGCGTGGGGCTGATCATGCTGATCCTGGTCGGTGCCCTGCCGACCGCCTATGCGCTGAACCGGGCGGTCCCGGCCACCGCCACGCCGGCCTTCGCCGCGGTCGCCGAGGTCACCGCCAGCGGTCTGCGCCAGGCGGCGCCCCAGGCCGCCCCGGCCGATCCCCATGGGGTGCTGCTGGAATTCGTGCGCAAGCGGCAGAGCACTCCCGAGGTGATGCCGGCGCTGGCGGCCATCACCGACGACATCGCCCGCGAGGTGCGCCAGTACGGCGCCCTCAACAACGTGCCTGCGCAGAGCATGCCCAACGTGCGCAACGCCATGTACCTGGCCTCGGAGTCCATTCGTCTGCTGGAGAAGGAGCACCTGCCGGGCCTGGCACCCAAGGCGCAGGAGGATCTCAGGGAATTCAAGCGACAGATCGACCAGGCCACCCGCTTCATCCCGCTGTGGGTGAAGGTAGCGGTGGCCATCGCCCTGGGCCTGGGCACCCTGGTCGGCTGGCGGCGGATCGTCGTCACCGTCGGCGAGCGCATCGGCAAGACCCACCTGACCTACGCCCAGGGCGCCTCGGCCGAGCTGGTGGCCATGGGCACCATAGGGGCGGCGGATGCCTTCGGCCTGCCGGTTTCCACCACCCATGTGCTCTCCTCGGGGGTGGCCGGCACCATGGCCGCCAACGGCTCGGGGTTGCAGTGGGCCACGGTGCGCAACCTGCTGCTGGCCTGGGTGCTCACCCTGCCGGTGGCCATGGCGCTGTCGGCGTCACTCTACTGGCTGCTGGTGCAGGTGTTCTGACACTGCCTCGGTCAGGCAGCGGCGTAACAGGGCGACGGCTGGTAGATCACGCCCGGCGTGGCGGGTGATGACCTGGAGCTCGCGGTGGAAGGTGAGGGCGCCGAGCGACAGTCGCCGTACCCTTGGATGCTCCAGCCAGAGGCCGGCGCAGGGCACCAGGGCCACGCCCAGGCCGCGCTCCACCATCTTGACGATGGCGTCGAGTTCGTCGAGTTCGAGCACCTGGCGCACCGTCAGGCGTTGCTCGCGGAGGAAGGCGCTGACCCGGCGTCCGCCGAAGGAATGGCGGTCGTAGCGGATGAAGGGCTGGGTCTCCAGCAAGCGGAGCGGATCGTCACCCGGCAGGTCGGGTGGGGCGATCAGCACGAAGGGTTCCTGCAGCAGGGCGGTGGCGTGCAGTTCCTTGGGCAGCTCGAAGGGTGGGCGGATCAGGACGGCCAGATCCAGCTCGCCGGCGTCCACCTGGCTGAGCAGGCTGAGCGATACCCCGGGAACCAGACGCGGTTCCAGTCGCGGTGCGCGCTGGCGCAGCCGCACCAGGGTGCCGGGCAGCAGCCCGGTCTGGACGCTGGCGATGGCGCCGATGCGCAGTTCGCCCTGGATCTCCTCGCCCGCGCCGACCCCGGCCATGCGGGCATAGGTGGCGAGGATCTCCTCGGCCAGCGGCAGGGCGCGGCGGCCGGCGGCATTGAGCAGGGCGCTGCGACCATTGCGGTCGAACAGGCTCACGCCCAGGTTCTGTTCCAGCACGCGGATCTGGGCGCTCACCGCCGAGGGTGTGAGACCCACGTGCAGGCCCGCCGCGGCGAAGCTGCCATGGCGGGCCACGGCGAGCAAGGTCTTGAGTTCGCGCAGCATGGCCGGCACCGGAGGAAGAAGGGGAGGGCACTGTAGCGGGCCCGAACGTCGAGCGACAAAATTTTCATCGCTCGCAGGCAATAAAATACGCTTTTTCCACAAGAAAACCTGGGGTGAGAATGACCGCAGCCCACCTCAACAGGAATTCGCACCATGGCCCTGTCGCCCTTCCACCTCGCCATCCCCGTCTATGACCTGGCCGCAACCCGACATTTCTACGGCGAAGTCTTCGGCCTCGCCGAAGGCCGCTCCAGCGATCACTGGGTCGACTTCGATTTCTACGGCCACCAGCTGGTGATCCACGAGCATCCCAAGACCGCCTCCCAGGAAGAGGCCCACACCAACGCCGTGGACGGCCACAACGTGCCAGTACCGCACTTCGGCATCATCCTCGGCTGGGACGAGTGGGAGGCCCTGGCGGATCGGCTGCGGGCGCGCGAGACGAAGTTCGTCATCGAGCCCTACATCCGCTTCAAGGGCCAGGTGGGCGAGCAAGCCACCATGTTCCTCTTTGATCCCTGTGGCAACGCCCTGGAGTTCAAGGCGTTCAAGGACATGAGCCAGCTGTTCGCCAAATAGCGGCGCTGGGCCGCGCGCCGTTTCGCCGCGACCGGAATCGCGAGAATTCCGGCGCCTCCTTCCCGCTAGTGTCTGCCCGCTGGTGACCCCTTTGGAAACCACGAGCCCCGTTGGCAGCTCCTCTCCCGCGACTCTCGAACGGTGGCCCGGTCCACTGGGCGAACGGTTGCCGGTGAGCGAGGGCAAGGTCCTTCCTCCGGCGCCCAGCCCTGGCCAGGACGCTTTCCCCGGCGACCGGCTGGCGTGGCCGACGGCTACGCCAGCCTTCGGCCTCTCCTGGCTATCGCCGGAGGCTTGCCCCAGGCCACCTAGGGCCACTGGGCAGACCACCGCCGGGCATCCCGGCCGCCCCCGTTGCCCCACCGCGCCAGGCGTACCGCCCGGCGGGTGACGTCCTCGGCCGCACCCTCCACGAACTGACGGCAACGCCACGGTTCGATCTCGCCCACCACGCCTGAAGCCTCACGGATCGGCGCAGCAGACGCCGACCGTCCTCTCCTTGTCCCACCCCTGCCGAGCAACGTTCCCATCACCAAAGGATACGTCCATGTCTCGCGTGCTCTCTTCCGCTCCGCTCGCCGCCCCCGTTGCCCTCGCCGACGACGAACGCCTGGCCCGTCGCGCGGCCACCGCCGCCGCCACCGGTACCGCCATCGAGTACTATGAATTCGGCGTCTATGGCTTCATGGCCGCCTTTCTCGGACCCTTGTTCTTTCCCGGTGACGATCCCACCGCCGCGCTGCTGGCGGTCCTGGCGGTATTCGGCAGCGCCTTCCTGGTGCGGCCCCTGGGCGGAGTTCTGCTCGGCCGACTGGGGGATCGACACGGCCGGCGCCTGGTGCTGCTGGTCACCGTGATCGGCATGGGCCTGGCGACCGCCGGCATCGGCCTGCTGCCGACCACCACCCAGGCCGGCTTGCTGGCACCGGTGCTGCTGGTCGCGCTGCGCCTGGTGCAGGGTTTCTTCGCCGGCGGCGAGGTGATCGGCGCCGCCGCCTTCGTCGCCGAGTCGGCGCCCCAGGGTCGGCGTGGCTTCTTCGGTGCCTTCACCCCAGTGGGCGTCGCCCTGGGCGGGGCGCTGGCCGCCATCGTCTGTGGCGTCACCACGACCCTGCTCGGCACGGAAGAGATGCAGGCCTGGGGCTGGCGCCTGCCGTTCCTGCTGGCCCTGCCGCTGGTGGCGCTGTCGGCAGTGCTGCGGCACAACGTCGAGGAAACTCCGGCCTTCCAGCGTTTCCTGGCCCAGGCCCAGCCGCCCAAGGCGCCGGTCCGGGAGGTGCTCGCCGAGCAGCGTCCGGCGGTGCTCAAGGTCATGCTGCTGGCCCTGGGGCAGAATGCAGGCTACTGGGTCGGGCTCATCTTCATGAATCTCTACCTGACCACCCACCTCGGCTATCCCGAGGCCCAGGTGTACTGGATCATGGCGGGTGTCAGCCTCTGCGCGGCGCTGATGATGCCGTTCTGGGGCGGGCTGTCGGATCGCCTGGGCCGGCGGCGGGTACTGACCCTGGGCTTCGCGGCCTATGTGGTGCTGGTGATTCCGATGATGCTGCTCATGGCCCAGGGCAACATCTGGCTGGCCGCCCTGGCGGTGCTGGTGGCTGCGTTGCCGATGCCCATCGTGCAGTCGGTGGGCTATCCCACCTATGCCGAGCAGTTTCCCACCCGGGTGCGCTACACCGGGATGGCCATCGCCATCAACCTCGGCGCCATCCTCGGCGGTGGCCTCACGCCCTATCTGGCGACCTGGCTCATGGCCCAGACCGGCAACCTGCTGATGCCGGGATTCCTGCTCGCCACGGCTGCGGTCATCGGCCTGCTGACCCTGCGCCTGGTGCGGGAAACCTCGAAGGAGGCGCTGCGGTGACACCGGCCGAGTTGCGTTCCCGGATCGCCAGGGGCGACTGGACCACGCCGACCGCCGGGGTGCTCGATGACTACCAGCAGGCCAACCTGGTGATAGTGCCGCAGGCCCAGGCCTATGCGCTGCTACTGTTCTGCCTGCGCAACCCCAGGGCCTGCCCGATCCTGGCGGTGGGCGATGCGGGGGACCCGCGGGTGCCCCTGCCCGGGGAGGTGATCGACATCCGCACCATGCTGCCACGCTATCGCGTCTGGCAGCAGGGCCGGCTGGTCGCCGAACCTACCGACATCGAAGCCTACTGGCGCGACGATGCCGTCGCCATCCTGCTGGGTTGCAGCCATACCTTCGATGCGCCCCTGCGCCGCGCCGGGATCCCGGTCAGTACCGCGGCGCCGCCGGTCTATACCACCACGAGAGCCAATGTGCCGGCCGGCCCGCTGGGAGGCCAACTGGTGGTGAGCATGCGTCCGGTCCCCCGGACGCGGGTCAGCCAGGCGGTGCTGGTCACCGCTCGCTATCCCAGCGGGCACGGGGCGCCGGTCCAGATCGGCGATCCCGCGGCGCTGGGCATCGCCGATCTGCAGGCGCCGGACTTCGGCGTGGTCCCCCCGCTGGGCGCCGACGATGTACCGGTGTTCTGGGCCTGTGGGGTGACGCCGCAGCAGGTACTGCCGCAGCTGGGAGGTGCCTATGCCATCTCCCACTATCCTGGCCATATGCTGGTGCTGGATCAGCGGCCGGAGGCCTTCGGGTAGATCGCCGGCGTTCCGCACCGCGGCAGGCTCCGTGGCGGACGTTTGCGGGCAGGCGACCGGACGGCGGGAGGATTGCTGGCCGAAGCCTAGGCAAATGCCCGTCCAGCCGCCATCCTTGCAGTCTCGCCTGTCGCCTGGTTCCCGTCATGAATGCCCGCCAGCCGTTTCTCGATCCCTATCACCAGACCATCCGCCAGCTGTCCGATCGCATCGTCGCGGCCCAGGCGCCGATTCGCATCCTCGATGCGGTGAAGTGGGACGAGGGCGTGCGCCAGGGCTTCCTGGAGGGCAAGGGCAAGCGCCTGCCAGCGGTGGATCGCGCCTTCTACGAGGGGCGGCCGCTGGGCTTCGACGGCGATGCGCTCAAGGGCGAATTCCAGAGCATCGAGCGGGAGGTCACCCGCCAGCTCGGCCAGTTCAATCCGGTCGGGCAGATCATGAGGCGCATGTGCCGAGAGTACCGCATGGTGATCCGCATGCTGCAGGCGCGCGGCACCCCGGATTTCGGCCTGATCTCCCAGGAGCTCTATGGTGCGGCCTCGGATGCCTTCCACGCCGGCGATCCGACCCTGGCCGACCTGGGCATGATGATGTCCAGCTACCTGGACAACATCGCCCACCGTGGCGCCCTAGAGGACGAGCCCAAGACCCTGACCGCCAAGGACGCCGTGCCCATCCTGCAGGCGCGGCTCAACCGGGTGTTCGGCGAGACCGAGGGCACCATCCGGGTGTTCGAGTCCGATGGCATCGTCGCCGATGCCGCGGCCGGCGCCGACTACATCAAGGTGCGTGCCGACGCCCTGTTCAACGAGCGCGACGTGCGTGCCCTGGAGGTCCACGAGGGCCTGGTCCACGTCGGCACCACCCTCAACGGCCAGAATCAGCCCATCTGCACCTTCCTGGCCAAGGGCCCGCCGTCGTCCACCGTGACCCAGGAGGGGCTGGCGATCCTCATGGAGGTGATCGCCTTCGCCTCCTATCCGACCCGGCTGCGCAAGCTGACCAACAGAACCCGCGCCATCCACCTGGCCGAGGACGGCGCCGATTTCCTCGAGGTCTTCCGCTTCTTCCAGGAGCAGGGCTACGACCTGGAATCGGGCTACCAGAACGCCAGCCGGGTGTTCCGCGGCTCGACGCCCACCGGGCTGCCCTTCACCAAGGACCTGTCCTATCTGAAGGGCTTCATCCTCATCTACAACTACATCCAGCTGGCGGTGCGCAAGGGCAAGCTGGAGCAGATCCCGCTGCTGTTCTGCGGCAAGACCACCCTGGAGGACATGCGCATCCTGCGCCAGCTGGTGGACGAGGGCGTGGTGGTGCCGCCCAAGTACCTGCCGGCGCAATTCCAGGATCTCAATGCCCTGGCGGCCTGGATGTGCTTCTCCAACTTCCTCAATCACCTGAGCCTGGATCGGATCGAGGCGGACTACGCCAACATTCTCTAAGCCCCTATCCAGGCTTTAGGCCCCACCATGAAAAAGCCCCGGCGGACCGGGGCTTTTAGCTAGCAGCGCAGCATCGTCGGCATCACTCGCCCTTGAAGGCGGCGGCGATGCTGGGTTCGCTGTCACCCGCGCGCTCCGGCACGTGGGCCAGGGCGCGGTTGAGGGCGCCGCAGGCTTCCAGGCCACTGGCGCGGGCGATGGCTTCGGCCACGGCGCTGCCGGGGATGGTCTCGTCGCGCAGCAACTGCTCGGTGATGTCGTCCAGCGCTGGCTTGAGCTCGGTGATTAGCGCCAGGCAGCGATGGTCCAGGCTGTGCAGCAGCTGGTCGGCGGCGGCGATGCTGGGCGCGGCGTCGAAGTCGATGCCGGCGTCGCGCAAGGCCTGCAGGCTGAGCAGCGAACCGCTGGGGCCCATGCCCAGCGAGGCGACCATGGACAGCGCCAGCTTGGAAGCTTCCTGCAGGTCCTGGGCGGCGCCCGAGGAGACCTCGTTGAAGTACAGCTGCTCGGCGCAACGACCGGCCAGCAGCATCTGGATGCGGCCTTCGAGCTCCGACTTCAGGTGCAGGCGCTTGTCTTCGGTGGGGGTGATCAGGGTGACGCCCAGGGCCTGGCCGCGGGGCAGCAGGGTGACCTTCTCCACCCGGCCGACGTTGAGCACGGCGGCGACCAGGGCATGCCCGGCCTCGTGCACGGCGATGCGGGTGCGCTCGGCCGAGCCCAGGGGGGTGACGCCGACGGGTTGCTCGCCGATGCGGCAGGTCTCGATGGCTTCGACGAAGTGGGCCATGGTCACGGCGCTGGCGTTCTCGCGAGCGGCCAGCAGGGCGGCATGGTTGCTGATATAGGCGATGGCCGCCGGGGTCAGGCCCACGGTGCCGCGGGAGAGGGCGGCCAGGTCCAGTTCGCCCTGGCAGGGCAGCTTGCCGGCATAGAGCTCGAACAGCGCGCGGCGGTCTTCCAGGCTCGGCAGCGGCACGGCGATGGTGCGGTCGAAGCGGCCTTCGCGGCGCAGCGCCGGATCGAGGGAATCGGCGAAGTTGGTGGCACCCAGCACCAGCACGCCGCTGGTGCCGTCGAAGCCGTCCAGCTCGGTGAGGAACTGGTTGATGATGCGGTTGGCCTCGGCATCGCTGGAACGGGACTGCTCGGCGCGGCGGCCGATGCCGTCGATCTCGTCGATGAAGATGATGCAGGGCGCCTTCTTGCGCGCGGTGCGGAACAGCGACTTGACCTTCTGGATGCCGACGCCGAAGAACATCGAGGAGAAGTCGCTACCGGTCACCTGGATGAAGTGGGCGTTGCACTCGGTGGCCAGGGCCTTGGCCAGCTGGGTCTTGCCGGTACCTGGTTCGCCGGTCAGCAGCACGCCCTTGGGCGGACGGGCGCCGAGGGCGGCGAAGGCTTTGGGATTGCGCAGGCAGGTGGTGACGTCTTCCAGAGCCCGCTTGGCTTCGGCGGCGCCGACCACGTCCTTGAAGGAGATGCCGGTGCCCTTGCGGTGCAGCTTGAAGGGGCTGGCGAAGCGCAGCGCCAGGGGCACGGCGAGCAGCAGCAGGAGCAGGTAGCCCGGCAGGTTGATCAGCAGGGCATCCAGCCAGGCATGGCGCTGGCCGGCTTCGTTCCAGGTCGCCACCGGGAACTGCGGCTCGCCCTGGGCGGCGTAGTCGGCCAGCAGCAGGTTGGCGATGCGACCGCCATTGTCCGCCACGGCATAGTGCTCGCCACGGGCGGTGTCTATGTAGAGGGTGTGATCACCGATCACGGCGCCGCTGATGGCCTTGGCGCGCAGGTCGGCCAGCAGCACGGAAAGGTCACGTGGCTGCTGGGTCCAGTGTTCGGGGGCCTGTTGCACGCTGGCGAGCATGGCGGTGGCGGTCGGCGCCGGGGTGGTGGGCTTGAGCCACAGCCAGCCGGCCAGGCTGGTGGCGGTGACGAGGGCGAGAGCACCAGCGATGAAGCGGCGCGGATACTTGGCAAAGACGGACTTCTTCATTCACATACCGTTAGGGTCGGAGCGACATCGGACGCGGACTCCCGGATTATCGGCCTGTGGCGGCGGGGGTGAACCTCGGTTCGGCGGAAAACGATGAGTGGACTCACCATCCGTCGAGTATCGTCACACTTTCGGCCTTTGCCGCGGTCCGCAAGGCCTGGTTGTTTTGCGCCAGATTTCAAGGAGTAGCCCACGCCATGCCCGAATGCCTGGATTGCCGCCAGGGCCTGCCGGTACTGCCGGAGGCCTTGCTCGAACGTCTGAGAGCGGCCGACGAAGTGCTGGTGCTGACCGGCGCCGGGGTCTCGGCGGAGAGTGGCATCGCCACCTTCCGCGAGGCGCTCACCGGGCTCTGGGCACGCTTCGATCCCGCCGAGCTGGCCACGGCGGAGGCCTTCAGCGAGGATCCGGCGCGAGTCTGGAGCTGGTACGAGTGGCGTCGCGCCCAGGTGCTCGCGGCCCAGCCCAACCTGGCCCATCGGGCGCTGGCTGAATGGGCGCGCCGCCATGGGCGACTGCGGCTGGTCACCCAGAATGTCGACGACCTGCACGAGCGGGCCGGCAGTCGCGACGTCATCCATCTGCACGGCAGCCTGCAGGCGCCGCGCTGCTTCGAGTGCGCGCGGCCGCTGGCCACACCGCCACTCGCAGATGCCGCGGAGCGACTGGTGGCGCCGCCGGCGTGTCCTGACTGCGGCGGCCTGGCGCGCCCCGGGGTGGTCTGGTTCGGTGAGCCCCTGCCGAGCGACGCCCTGGCCAGCGCCTGGGCCCTGGCCGAGCGCTGCGACCTGTGCCTGGTGATAGGCACCTCGGGGCTGGTGCAGCCGGCGGCCAGCCTGCCGGGGGTGGCGCGTCAGCAGGGCGCGACGGTGGTGCGCCTCGATCCACAGCCGGCGGCGGACTTCCGTGATGACTGGCAGCTGCTGGGCGCTGCGGGAGAGATCCTGCCTGCGCTGCTCAGGCAGCTCTGAGTGGCGGTTCCGATGAATTAATGCAGCGCCTGGCCGCCGGTGCCCAGGGCATCCAGGGTGCGCTTGAGCGCGGTGTAGGCCTGACGCTGCTCGTCGTCCTCGGTGAGCAGGCCATCGAACAGGGTGGCGACCAGCGCCGGATCCTGGGCGACGAAGCGGTCGATGAGGATATCGTTGTCCTGGCGGCCGGCGGTGATCAGCAGCACGGCGAGCTGGGCGACATAGCGCGCCGCCAGCGGATAGGCCTTGAGGAAGACCTTGAAGGGTGCGTCGGCCAGGCCGGGGGCGAAACCCTTGGCGAGGCCTTGCTGGGCGGCGGCGATGGCCTGGCGGACGGCGTCCTGCCAGTTGCCGGCGGTCACCGCGCCAGCCGGCAAGGCCCGGCGCATCTGGCCGAGCAGGCTGTTGAGAAAGATGCGGCGGTTGGCCTGGTAGTCATGGTCGGTGTCGAGCAATTCGCCACGGATCCGGTTGAGGACCCGGTCGTCTTCGGCATCGGCGCTCACCGCCTGCTTGAACGCCAGGGTCAGCTCGCGATCCAGCAGGCCGGGCTTGCGGCCTTCCAGCTCGGCTTGCAACAGGGGGCCGCTGGAGTCGGCGAAGAAGAAGCGCTCGGCGTGGGGCGCCAGGCGCTCGCGCAACCGTGGCCAGAGCTCCGCCGCGAACAGCTGTTCGGCCGTACCGCCGGAGACGATGACGCGGTGCTGCGGGGCCTCGGCCAGATAATCGAACAGCGCGGGGGTGTCGAGCGCGGTGCGGTCGACGATGAGATAGCGGTGCTTCACGGCAACTCCTGAATACGACGGCCGGCCCGGTCGAGGGACGGCGGAATGGTCGTTAGTCTATAGGAAGGCGGGAACGCTTGGCCCGGCCTTTGGCCTAATCAGCAGGGTGCAGCCCGCGACACCCCCTTCCTTTCGCGGCAGGAGGACATACAGATGCGCAAGACCCCGCTGATCCTCGCCCTGGGCGCCGCCCTGGCCTTGGTGGCCGGCCCGAGCCTGGCTGCCAGTAGCAACGACGCCGGAGTGACCGGCAATGGCATCGGCGCGCCCGGCAGCTCCAATACCAGCAACCGCGACAGCGCCGACGATACCTCCAACGCCACGCCGTCCACCCAGAAGAAAGCCAGCAAGACCCCGGCTACCAAGACGCAGCAGAAACGCGAACTCAACGATTGAGGATCATGAAAAAGGCGCCTTGCAGGGCGCCTTTTCGTCGTTGCAGCGGAATGGCTTCAGGAAGCGCGGGTGTAGCGTACCTGCCAGTCGAGTCGCTCGTGGGTGGCCCGTTCGATCCGGGCGCGGCTGTCGCAGATGAAGGCCTCGAGCAGCGAATTGTCCAGCAGGTCGACCCGGGCGATGCGCCGCTGCAGCAGCGCCGTACCGTTGGGCGCATAGACCTCGACATTGAAGGTTGCCGGATCCTGGGCGGTCATGGCGCACAGCATCGGTTGAAAGGCGCCCTTGATAATGGTGTTCGCATCCGTGAACTTCAGCGGCTCGGCCATCGCACTCACTCCTGTCAGCTATACAGCTTCGACCGATTCTTGCGGTACCCGTTCGACTTTCGCCACCACCGGCCGGCAGATTTGTGATGCAAACGGTGGCCGCCAGGCCCTGGGAGACGATCGGTCAGTTGATGAGCGTGCCGAAGGCCTTGTCGGCCTCGATGACCTCGGGCAGCTCGTCAAGCAGATGATCCAGGTCGACGCCCTCCAGCAGGGGGTTGGCCAGCGCCGCCTTGGCCGGCTCGTTGATGCCGCCGTGGCGGCGCAGCACGAAGGATACCAGGCGAGCCTGGGCAACCAGCCGCGGCAGGGTGGGGTCGTCCGGCGCGTCCTGGGGATGCAACTGGTAGGCGATGGCATGCTGGATCACCACCGGCAGCTGCCAGCGACGCGCCAGCTCGGCACCGACCTCGGGATAGCCGAAGCCGATGGGCTCGGACCCCGCCAACGGACCGCGTTGTTCGGCGTCGATGCGCGCGGCGATGTCGGGCGCGGCGGTCTTGATCAGCAATTCGCCGATGCTGTGCAGCATGCCGCAGGTGAAGGCCGTCTCCGGCTCGGTACCGGCCTGGCGGGCGAGCACGCGACAGACGCTGGCCACGTCGAAGCTGTGTTGCCAGAAATCCCGGGGATCGAAGCTGGGGTTGTGGCGGAACGCGGCGGTCACCGCGGAGGCCAGGACCAACGTGCGCAGGGCGTCGAAGCCGAGGCGGATGGCGGCGCCTTCGATGCTGGTCGAAGGCCGGACGCCACGGAAGCGCACCGAGTTGGCGAGGCGCAGCACCTTGGCCGACAGCACCGGATCCAGGGCCAGGTTGCGGGCGACGTCTTCGATGCTGCTGTCGGGATCGTCGAACTGCTGGATGAGCTCCTGCGCTACCTTGGGAATGCTGGGAAGGGTATGCAGATGATCGAACAGAGCATCGATTTCCATGACGGCGCCTGGATTGTTCTATACCGGTAGAGAGGGCTCGCGTTCAGAGCACGACCGAGCCGCGTGAACCGCCAGGCATAAGCCCAGCGTTGGTCGGAAAGCTTAGCTGGCGCGAGACTTGCTGTTGGAGAAAGATCTGACCGAAGGCGCCATTTTCCCGCCATTTGCCTGGTCGACCATCCAAGGGTTTCCTTCATGACCACACGCTTCTCCTGTACCGGCTGCGGCAAGTGCTGTTCCGATCACCATGTGCCCCTGACCTTGACGGAAGCTATCGACTGGGTTCGGCGCAAGGGCGAGCTCATCGTCCTGGTGGAGGCCTTCCTCGATGCCGGGCCGGGGATTTCGCCACAGCAGCGCCCGCATGCCGAGCGCCGCTCGCTGCCCGTGCGCTGTGGCGCCGCCCAGGCCTACCTGGCGATCACCTTCGCCGGCTACAACGTCGGACCCTGCATTCACCTGGATAATGAGCAGCGTTGTTCCATCTATGAGCAGCGGCCGCTGGTCTGTCGGATCTATCCGTTCGAAATCAACCCGCACCTGCCGTTGCGGCCGGAGTCCAAGGATTGTCCGCCCCAGGCCTGGCAGGCAGGCCCCGCGCTCATTCATGGCGGCCAGCTACTGGATGCGGGCCTCGCCGAACTGATCGAGAGGTCCCGGCAGGCCGACCGTGACGAAATCGCCAGCAAGGTCGCCATCTGCGCCCTGCTGGGCATTCGGACCACCGCCCTCAAGGGAGACGGCTTCGCCACCTATCGACCGCAGGCCGACGCTTTCCTGGCGGCGGCGGAGCAGGTTCTTGGCGGGACGGCACCGACGCCGGATGTCGGCTGGGAGCTGCACCTCTCCCACGCGCAACTGGCCGAGCAATTGCGGGTAACCGGGGCGTTGATCAGCGCGGCCCTGGACGAAACCTGTGCCTTCGTCGCCCTGACCGCAGCCTGATCCGGACGTCCAGCTCCAGGGGACACCATGCATCGGCTGACGACGGGCCAAGCGAGCGTCAGGTAGTATGATGTCATTTTGACACTAAATAATTGGCGCCCGGGTCATTCGATGGTCTACCAGACGCATATCCGCCAGATGCTGCACCTGCCCAACGTATTGGCGCAATGCACCGGCATCCTGGGCTGGTTGATCAGTTCGCTGGTCAATCCCTTCCTGGTCGATGGCGTAGCGCTGGCGGGCTGGCTGGCTTTCGCGGGCATGGTGGGCTCGTGCCTGGCGATGGCCACCGCTCGGCGTTTCGTGCTGTGGCGGCTGTTCGCCCTGGTGTTCGTGCTGTTCGAGGCCCTGGCCTTTCGCTACCAGATTCTCGGCATGGGCGGGGCCGGTCACGACTGGATGATACCCATGGCCATCGTCATCACCCTGGGCTCGACGATCCTCTTTTCCCATGTGCTCGACTACGGCATCGCCGCCGCTGCGGTCTGGCTGCTGCTGTTCCATGGTGCGATGGACGTCGTCAGGGAGGTGGCCCTGCCGCTGTTCCTGGTGATGCTCGGGGCGAGCCTGGCGCTGGGCCTGCTGCTCAACGCCACCTTCGTCCGCATCGTCGCCAGTACCCTGGAGCTCAAGGAGCGTTATCGCCTGCAGGCGGAAACCGATGCCCTGACGAGCATCAGCAATCGTCGCGCGCTCATGCTCGACCTGGAGCAGGTCTGCCGGGAGGGCTCGTCCTCCTGCTACTTCGCCATGCTCGACATCGACGACTTCAAGCGGATCAACGACAGATTCGGCCATGACGTGGGCGATGAGGTACTCAAGGAGATGGCCAGCATCCTGAACCGGCATTTTCCCGGCGGACGCTTCGGCCGCCTGGGCGGTGAGGAATTCGGGGTACTGCTCGAGACCGACGATGAACGGCTACTGGCGCAGCAGCTGCAGGCGCTGCTGGACGACATCCGCGGCAATACCCGCACCGGCACCTGCTTTTCCTTCAGCGCCGGCGTGGCGCGCCTGGTCCCGGGCTATCAGCCGTCGGATCTGCTCAAGCAGGCCGATGGCGAGCTCTACCAGGCCAAGCGTGCCGGCAAGGACCGGGTGCATTACCGCGGTGGGATGATCTGCGGCTAGGCGTCGGCCGCGTCCAGTGGCGGGTGGGTGCGGTTGCGCCCTAGGTGCTTGGCCCGGTAGAGGGCGGCGTCGGCACTGGCCAACAGCTCGGCCGGTAGCGGCGGCTGGGGTTCGCCGGGGCGCTGGACGGCGAAGCCGAGGCTGACGGTGATGCGGCCGAAGGGACTGGTGGCATGGGGCACCTCCAGCATCTGCAGGCGCTCCTGGACCGTATGGGCCACCCGCTGGGCGCCGGCCGCATCACAGTTGGGCAGCAGCAGGGCCATTTCCTCGCCGCCGTAGCGCACCGCCAGATCGCCCGGGCGGCGCGCCGCCGAGGCCACGACCCCTGCCACCGCCTGCAGGCAGCGATCGCCCGCCGGATGGCCATAATGGTCGTTGTAGGCCTTGAAGTGATCGATGTCGATCATCAGCAGGCTCAGCGGCTGGTGGTTGCGCTGCGCCCGCGCCAGCTCCACCGGCAGCAGGGTATCGAACTGCCGCCGATTGCCCAGTCCGGTCAGGCTGTCCTTGAGCGTCAGGAGGTGCAGGTCGTCGTGGGCCTGGCGCAAGGCCGCCTCGCTGCGCAGGCTGGCGCGGATTTCCCGCAGCAGGCTGAAGCCGAAGATCAGCATCCCGACGATGATGATGCCCACCACGATCACCGAGCGCAGCATGTCCTGCCGCCAGCTGGCGAGGATGTCGCTCTTGGAGATACCGGCCAGGGCCACCAGTGGATAGCCTTCCAGGCGCTGGAAGGCGTAGAGCCGTTCCTGCCCGTCGATCAGGGCGCGCACCAGCGCCGTGCCGTTGGCCGCCTGGGTCACGTACTGGCGAAACAGCTCGCCGTCGGCGAGGGTGGTACCGATGTGCTGCGGGTCGTAGGGACGGCGCACCATGAGGGTCCCGTCATCCAGGGCCAGGCTGATGGCGCCACGGGCGTCCAGGCGGAAGCGGGCGTAGTAGTCGATGAAATACTGCAGCCGGATGGTGGCGAGCAGCACGCCGGCGAAGCGGCCCTCCTTGTCTTCCAGGCGCCGCGAGACGGGAATGATGAGTTCGTGGGTGCTGCGGCTTTCGATCACCGCGCCGACATGCAACTGGTCTTCGCGATGCTGCCGATGAAACTGGAAGTACTCGCGGTCGGCGTTGCTGGCCTGGGGAGGCGTGCTGCTCTTGTCGGTCACCCGCCAGCTGCCATCGCGATCGTAGATGAACAACCCGTGCAGCTGCGGCAGCAGGGCGGCCTGGCGCGCCAGCAGGCGGTGGACGCGCGGGCGATCCAGCTCGTCGAGCGGCTGGTCTTCCAGGCGATCGCGGATGCTGACCAGCAGCGAGTCGGCTTCCTTGATCGCATCGTCGGCATGCTGGGCGGCCGCCAGCGCGATGTTGCCGACGTCGCTGCGGGCGCTGGCGAAGGCGTTCTGGTAGTTGCGCCAGACCTGCCAGGACTCCAGTGCCAGGATCACCGCCACCGCGCCTATGAGCAAGAGCAGGGCCAGGCGCTGGGCGGCCCGGTTGCGCTGGGGGGTGACGGTGCCGTCGACCATGGTGGGGCGGATTCCTCGGTTCGCTGGGCAGGGACCGCACGCTGGCCACGGGGCACTGGGTGCGGGAAAAGTCCGACGATTCTACAGTTTCGTCGGAATCTTGCGCGGCTGACGAATTCTCCCGCTGCGGCTGCGGTCTTTAGCGAAACAGCCGTCCCCCTGGGATGGCGCCCCAGCCAACGCCGACCGGGAGGTCACAGATGTCGCAGATCGCCGAACAGATCGTCGAAGATGCCATGCAGCGCATCGAGCAGAACGAGCGGCAGCATGCCGCCGAGCCAGTGCGCAATTTTTCCCTGACCCTGACCGACCCCGCGGAAATCCGCGTCGGCGCGGAGATCTACTTTCTCTTCGAGCAGCGTCTCAAGGGTTTCTATCCCGATGCCCGCGTGGTGGTGCGTGGCCATGCCGCGGAGGGCTACAACATCACCGCCCAGGTCGAGTGGCGCCGCTCGGCCTGACCGCCGCGCCCGCAACTGCCCCTAGGTGCGGGCGAGTTTCACCAGCTGCCGGGCCAGCAACGGCCCGGTCAGCACCACCCCGATCAGGCGCAACGCCTGCATCGCCAGCACCAGGCCGACATCGGCGTGGGCGTCCACTGCGATGATGGCCATGGAATCCAGTCCACCCGGGCTGGTAGCCAGGTAGGCGGTGAGGAAATCCACGTGCATCAGCCGCGCCATCAGCAGCGCCGACAGGGCGCATAGGGCGATCAGCAGCAAGGAGGCGAAGATCATCTTCGGCAAGGCGCGCCAGACATAGCTGACCGTGGCCCGATCGAACCGCAATCCAACGTAGCAGCCCATGGCGCCATAGGCCACGGCGAGCAGGACGTGGGGCAGGGTGATGTCCAGCCAGCCGTTGAGTTGCAGCAGGGTGCCCAGGGCGATAGGCACGAGCAGCGCGCCGGCGGGAAACAGGCGCCCACCCAGCCAACTGCCGGCGAGGGCTACCGCCAGCGTCAGCAACAGGTTGAACGCGAAGTGTCCGTTCAAGCTGATCTCCGTCGCCTGGTGCCCGGTCCCGCTGCCTTCGGCGCCGAGCAGGCGCCCGACCAGCGCACTGATCAGCACCACGCAGACCACCCGCACGTACTGCATGGTGGCGACGATGCGGGGATCGGCGCCGTATTCCTCGGCCATGGCCACCATGGCGGCCGCGGCGCCCGGCGTGGTGCCCCAGGCGGCGGTGCTGCCGGGCAGGCCGCCGAAGCGGACCAGCAGGGCGCCGGTGAGCAGGCTGAGCAGGACGGTCAGGACGGTCGCCAGCAGCATCACCGGCCAATGTTCGGCCACGGTCAGCAGCACCGCCGCGGTCATGGCATGGGCGATCAGGCAACCCACCACGCCCTGGCCGGACTGGAACAGGCGTCGGGGCAGGCGGATGCTGGCGCCGCCGACGCCAAAGGCGATGGCTGTGAGCATGGGACCGAGAAAGAGCGCGGCGGGCACCTGCAGCCAGCTCAGCACGCCGCCGACCAGGGCGGAGCAGAGGATCAGGGCGAGCCATTGCAACAGCGGTGAATAGGGCGCAGGGGTAGCGGGGGCGGACAAGACGGTCTCCGAGCGACGAGGGACCGGTGAGGCGTACCGACCCCAGGGCCGGCGCGGGCCGGCCCTGGGGCGATTATACGACGTTCGTGACTTTCGATGGCCTTTCGGTCAGGGAAAAAACCACTTGCTAGCGCACCAGATGCAGGAATTGCAGATGGCGTTCGTACTGGTCGAGCATGTCGTTGAGGATCTGCTCGCGGTTGTAGCCCACCAGGTCATAGTCCTGGCTACCCTCGGTCAGGTGCACCTCGGCGCGGTAGTAGCGGCGGTTCTTCAGGTGCAGGCCGCCCATGCCGGCGCGAGCGAAGGAGGGGGTGAAATAGCCTTGCATGATCACCTGGTAGACGAAGGGATGCTCTTCGCCATGGCCGATGATCAGTTGCAGGTTGGCATTGGTGGCGTCGAACTGGGTGTCCACCACCAGGCCCTTCTCGCGGAACACCTCGACCATCTCTTCCATCGCCGGCCGCACGGTGCTGTCCATGAAGCGATACACCTCGTCCCGCGAGGGGAAGTACACCGCCTGGGCCAGGCGCTGGCGCCAGCCGCCATGGCGCGCCTTGCCATTGGTCGCCACCGGGGCGAGGGAGTGCAGCCGCGCCCGCTGGCGCTGGGTTTCCAGGTGCAGCGCCTTGTGCAGGCCCCACATCATCAACAGCACCACCACCGAGAAGGGCAGCGAGGTCAGCACCACCGCCGACTTCAGTGCATCCATGCTGCCGGCGAACAGCAGGCCGCCGGTGACCACCGCCACGGCGGCGCCCCAGAACACCCGCAGCCACTTGGGACCGTCCTCGTCCGCCTCGCCACCGGTGGACGACAGGGTGGAGAGCACCACGGTGCCCGAATCGGCCGAGGTGACGAAGAAGACGAAGCTCACCAGCACGGCCACGCTGATCACCACGCGGCTGGCCGGATAGGTCTCCAGCACCTGGTAGAAGGCCATGGCCGGATCGGTGAGGGCGGTCTGCGCCAGGCCATTCATGCCCTGGCCGAGGACCAGTTCCAGGGCGCTGTTGCCGAAGATCGACAGCCAGGCCAGGGTGAAGCCCAGCGGGATGAACAGCACGCCAAAGACGAATTCACGGATGGTGCGGCCGCGCGAGATGCGCGCGATGAACAGCCCGACGAAGGGTGCCCAGGCGATCCACCAGGCCCAGTAGAACACCGTCCAGCCGCCCAGCCAGTCGGAGGGCTCGTCGTAGGCATAGAGATCGAAGCTCTTGCCCGGCAGCGCCGCGAGGTAGTCGCCGATGTTCTGGATCAGGGTGTTGAGCAGGTGCTGGGTGGGACCGGCGAACAGCACGAACAGCAGCAGGGCGACGGCCAGCACCATGTTGATGTCGGACATGATGCGCACGCCCTTGTCGACGCCGGAGACGGCCACGGCGATGGCCGCGCCCATCATCAGCACGATGAGGATCAGTTGCACCCAATGGCTGTGGCTGATGCCGAACAGGTAGTCGAGCCCGGCATTGAGGTGCAGCACGCCGAATCCCAGGTCGGCGCCCAGGCCGAAGATGGTGGCGATGATGCCGAAGGCGTCCACGGCGTGGCCGATGGGCCCGTTGATGCGCTTGCCGATCAGCGGATAGAGCGCTGAGCGCAGGGCCAGCGGCAGGTTGTGTCTATAGGCGAAGTAGGCCAGCGCCATGGCCACCAGGGCGAACACGCCCCAGCCGTGCAGCCCCCAGTGCAGGAAGAGGATCTGCATCGCCTGGCGGGCGGCGGCCGGCGTGCCCCCTTCACCGGTCGGCGGCTGGGCGAAGTGGGTCAGGGGTTCGGAGACGCAAAAGAAGAACAGGGTGATGCTGATGCCGGCGGCGAACAGCATACCGGCCCAGGACAGGTAGCTGAATTCGGGTTGGTCGTGGTCGGCACCGAGCTTGATCTTGCCGTAGCCGGACAGGGCGGTGACCACCACGAACACCAGATAGAGCGTCATGGCCAGCAGGTAGTACCAGCCGACGGTATTGGCAGCCCAGGTCTGGGCCTGCAGCAACCAGGCGCCCGCCTGGTCGGGGCGACTGATGACGATCAGGGAAAACAGCAGGATCACCGCGGCCGCGCAATAGAAGGCGGGGGGATTCAGCCGTACGGTGCCGGATGAGGGCGTCGCACTCATGAGGACTCCTTGCGAGCTGACGAAAAGAGGAAATTCTTTTTTTATTGATCGTTCGATTAAAAAAGAATACCACAGGCGACCCCTGAGGTGAACGCTTCGAGTGGGCGAGGGCTGGAAAGTTGCCGTCCAGAGGGTTTGCTCGTGCCGGTGGTCGACTTTCGTCGCGCGCAGGCCAGACGGTCAGAACCGCGACCTTCCGGCAAAGTCTGTTGGGTATGAATCAGGCATCTTCTCCACTCGGCTCCTATCGACCTCTGCTCCTTTTGGTAGAGGACGAGCCGTTGCTGCGAGAATTGGCCACCGAAGCCCTGGAGTCCTTGGTTGACCTGCAGGTGGTGGCGGTGTCGACCGCCGATGCGGCCCTGAGCTACCTGGAGCAGACCGGCGCCCGGATCGACGTGCTCTTCACCGATGTCCGCATGCCGGGACGCCTGGACGGCGAGGCGCTGGCGCAACTGGTCGCCCAGCGCTGGCCGCACATCCCGGTCATCCTCACCTCGGGCGACCGCCTGGCAGTGCCTCGCGGAGCCGGGCGTACCCGCTTCATGCCCAAACCCTGGCATATCGACGACATGGCCAATTGTGTCAACGAGGCGCTGGGGCAGAGTCGGGTGGCGTGAGTCTTCGTCCGCAGGCCCCGCTCTTTTGACCTCCGATCCATTGGGTGTTGGGCCTTATCGAACGAGACGTCAGCCTGTGCCTTTATTTATCTGCACAGGGACGCTGCATGAACAAACGGATCCCGGTACTGCTTTTCGTTGCCCTTGGCCTTGTCATGACCGAACACGCTGATGCGTTGGTCTTGGACAAGGCGAAGCAGGTCCCTGCGCTGTCTAACCCGCGAGGAGGGCGCATTCCAACGCCTTTCGCCGATACGGTCAGTCAGGCCAACGCCTGGCAGGAAGCCTGAGGGCATTCGGGCAGTAGTCGGCGCTCGTCCAGTAGGCGTAGCTATTCCAACTCATCTTCCATATCTGACGATTGCTCCTGCAGTGGCGGCAATGTCTGTATCGGGCCTCGCGGCGGGCGTTACTGCATTACCGCCGGTGGCAACAAAAGATACGGGCGCTAACACCGAGGCCTACGGGCGAACGAAGCCCGACGAGGCAGGGTTACGATCCACTCCGCCTCGTTGGGCTTCGAAGATGGTGCCGCCTCAGCCCAACCTACCTTTGCTGTTCGCTACGGCTGCCACTGCGGAACCTTGCCGCTGGGTCGGCGGTTCAGGAAGAAGGCCGCGCAGATCAGCGTCGTAGCCTGGAAAACGGCATGGCCTTTTCCACGAGTAGCTTCGTAGCACGCGGTACCCTCTCCCCAACCCTCTCCCAGAGGGAGAGGGGGCGGTTCGAGCAGATGTTCGGCTTTATCCATCTGGATCCGTCTGGGCAGGATCACGATTGGCTATCGGGTCGTCATCCGTTGGAGCGGCCGCATCGCCGGTCCGCCACGGCCGCGATGTGGGTCAGGTTACGGCTGCCACTGCGGATCCTTGCCGCTGAGGCGGCGGTCGAGGAAGAAGGCCGCGCTGATCAGCGCCAGGTGCGAGAGCGCCTGGGGCACGTTGCCCAGGGGGTAGCCGCGCTTGTCCAGTTCTTCCGCGTAGAGCCCCAGGGGGTTGGCGTAGCCGAGCAGTTTCTCGAACTCCAGGTGCGCCTCGTCCACCCGCCCGGCGCGGGCCAGGCATTCGACGTACCAGAAGGAGCAGGCGACGAAGGCGCCTTCTTCACCGTCGAGGTTGTCCGCCGGGGTGTCCGCAGGGTCATAGCGGCGGATCATGCCGTCGTAGGTCAGGTGCTCCTTGATGGCGTCGAGGGTCGCCAGCCACTGGGGGTCGGTGGCGCTGACGAAGCGCACCAGCGGCATCAGCAGCATGGCCGCATCCAGGCTCTTGCCCTGGCGGGTGGCGGTGAAGTGACCCAGTTCGGGGTTCCAGAAGTTGTCCCAGATGTCCTCCTGGATGGCCGAGCGCGCCGCGTACCAGCGCTCATAGGGCATCGGTAGCGAACGCTTGACCGCCAGGCGCAGCGCCCGGTCGATGGCCACCCAGCACATCAGCCGCGAGTGCAGGAAGTGCTCAGGCTCGCCGCGCATTTCCCAGATACCGGCATCCGGGGTGTCCCAGACCTCGCAGACGTGGTCGATCATCCGCACTACGTGGCGCCAACCCCCGTGGGAAATGGCTTCGCCATACTTGTTGGACAGGTAGACGGCGTCCATCAGCTCGCCGTAGATGTCCAGCTGGGTCTGCTTGTAGGCCTCGTTGCCGATCCGTACCGGACTGGAGTCGGCATAGCCGGCGAGATGGTCGAGGGTCTCCTCGGGCAGATCCAGGCCGCCGTCGAGGCGATACATGATCTGCAGCCGCTCCGGCTCGTTATGGCTGTTCTTCATGCAGCGGCCGACCCAGTGGATGAAGTCCTTGGCTTCGGCGGTATAGCCCAGGCGCATGAAGGCGTAGACGGTGAAGGAGGAATCGCGGATCCAGGAGGCGCGATAGTCCCAGTTGCGCTCCCCGCCCAGGGCTTCGGGCAAGCTGAAGGTCGCGGCCGCGGCGATGGAACCGTGCTTGCAGGAGGTCAGCAGCTTCAGCGCCAGGGCGGAGCGGGTGACCATCTCGCGCCAGCGGCCCTGGTAGTGGCTCTGGGCGGTCCAGCGGGTCCAGTAGGCCAGGGTCTCCTGGAAGCAGAGATCGCTGTCGCCGGCCGTCACGTGCTCGTCCTCGGCGCAGCCGAAGACGAAGTCCAGGGTATCGCCCTGCTGCAGGTCGAATTCGGCATGGGCGGCATTGCCTTCCACCTCCAGCGGCACCGGAGAAGCCAGGCGCAGGCTGGGCTGACCCTCGGCTTCGAACAGGGCGCCGTCGTCCAGCCGCCGGGCGCGGGTGGTGGCCCGGGCATAGTCGTGGGCCGGTGCGCAATGCAGGCGGATACGGCCACTCCCGGCGACCATCTGGACCCGGCGGACGATACGGGGCTTGGTGTCCTCGCTGCTGCATACCGGCATCAGGTCGGTGACCTCGGCGACGCCCGCCGCCGACAGCCAGCGGGTTTGCAGGATGTTGGTGTCCGGCAGGTAGAGCTGTTGCTCACGGGCGTCGTCCCAGAGCGGTGCCAGGCTGAAATAACCGGCCTTTTCCGAGTCCAGCAGGGCGGCGAACACCGAGGGGCTGTCCAGGTTCGGCCAGCAGAAGTGATCGATGGTGCCGTCGGTGGCGACCAGGGCGCAGGTGCGCAGGTCACCGATGACACCGTGGGCGCCGATGCTGCGGCGGGCGTGCACCGAGGTCGAATCAGCCATTGTCTTCGAACCCCGGATAGAGACACATGCCGCCGTCGACGAAGAGGGTGGTCCCGACGATGTAGTCGGCCAGGTCGCTGGCGAGGAAGACCGCCGCGTTGCCGATGTCTTCCACATGGCCGACGCGCTTGTAGGGAATCAGCTTGAGCAGTTCGCGGGCCTTGGTCTCGTCGCCGGTGACGTCCTCGTTGATGGCGGTGGCGATGGCGCCCGGGGCGATGCTGTTGATGCGGATGCCCTCGGCCGCCACCTCCTGGGCCAGGCTGCGCATGAGCATGTAGATCCCGCCCTTGGAGGCGGCGTAGTTGACATGGCCGGCCCAGGGGATGACCTCGTGCACCGAGCTCATGTGGATGATCTTGCCCAGGGCGCGGGAGATCTTGTCATCGCGGCCCTGCTGGCGGAACTGGCGGATGGCCGCCTGGGCGCAGAGGAACTGGCCGGTGAGGTTGGTGTTGATGACGGTGTTCCAGTCCTTGAGGGACATCTCGGCGACCGCGGCGTCCTTCTGCAGGCCGGAGTTGGCCACCAGGATATCCAGTCGGCCGAAGGCCTCCAGGGTGCGCTCGAACATGGCCTGCACCGCGGCCTCGTCGCCGACGTCACCACCCACGGCGATGGCGCGGCCACCGGCGTCCTGGACGCGCTTGGCCAGTTCCTCGGCCGGTTCGGCATGGGAGTGGTAGTTGATGGCGACGGCGGCCCCGGCCTTGGCCAGGGCTTCGGCGACGGCGGCACCGATACCGGAACTGCCGCCGGTGACCAGGGCGACCTGGCCGTTGAGGGAAAGCTGCATGTCGGACTCCTCGCGGAAGCGGAAAAGGTGTCTGACTGCTGACCGCCGCGCTCGGCTCTAGGTTCAGCCTGAGCGCGTTGCCGGATGTTCAGGCGCTGGCGGTGCGGAACAGGCTCATGCGGCGCTCCAGGTCCTCGGCCAGTTCCGCCAGTTGGCGGCTGGCGCCAGCGATCTGCTGCGACCCGCTGGCGGTTTCCAGGGTGGCGGCATGGATGCGGTTGATGTTCTCGTTGACCTCCTCGGCCACGGCGCTCTGCTGGGCCGCGGCGGTGGCGATCTGGCTGTTCATGGCGTTGACCGAGCCGACGTCGGCCTGGATGGCGGCCAGGGCCTCGACCGCCCGCTGGGTCAGGGCAGCGGTTTCATGGGCCTGGTCGCGGCTTTCCTCCATCTGCGCCGAGGCGCGGCTGGCTCCTTCCTGGAGGGTGGCGATCATGCCGCGGATCTCGCGGGTCGAGGCCTGGGTGCGGGTAGCCAGGTTGCGGACCTCGTCGGCGACCACCGCGAATCCACGGCCCTGCTCGCCGGCCCGCGCGGCCTCGATGGCGGCATTCAGCGCCAGCAGGTTGGTCTGCTCGGCGATGCCGTTGATGACGGCGACGATGTTCTCGATGCTGGCACTGTCGCTGGACACCTGCTGGACCGTGACGCTGGCCTGTTCCAGCGCCTGCACCAGGTGGCCGATGGCCTGGCCGGAGCTGGCCACCAGGCGGTTGCCGCTATCGACCTGGGCACTGGCATTTCCCGTGGCTTGGGCCGCCTGGGCGGCATAGCCGGCGACCTCGCCGATGGTGGCCGCCAGTTCGGTGACCGCCGCGGCCATGTGCTGGGCCTGGTTGGATTGCACATCGGTCTGCCGCTGGTTGGCCTGAGCAGTGCTCTGCAACTGGGCCGCGGCCGCGGCGACCGAGGTGGCGGTGCTGCGGACCTGGACGATGGTCTCGCCCAGGTGTGCGGTGGCGCTGCCCAGGGTGCCCATGACGCTCGCCGGATGGCGCGTGGCGGGGCGCTCGTCCAGGCGACCCTCCGCCAGCCGGCGGATGGCGGCGGCCACGGCATGGGGTTCACCACCCAGGGTGGCGCCCATCTGGCGAATGATCAGCAGGGAGACGGTCACGCTCAGCAGCAGGGCGATGGCGCAGGTCACCAGCATCAGCCAGCGGAAGCCGCCGGCGATGGCCCGGACGTCGGCGAGATGGCCGCTGGCGATGGCTTCCTCGTGGTCGATCAGGGCATTGATGCGCTTGAGCCATTCGACGTAGGCCGGCGAAACGCGCTCGAGCAGGAATACCCGGGCGCCTTCGAGATCACCGGCCTGGCGCAGCTGCAGCAGGCGATCGGTCAGCGGCAGGGCGGTGCCCTCGATGTCCTTGATGGCGGCGAGCAGGCGCTGTTCCTCGGCGGTAGCGCCCTGGCTGGCGAACAGCTGGTCCATCGGCTCGGCGGACTGGCGATAGAAGGCCTTGAGCCGGTCGATGTCGGCCAGGCGAGTGGCCAGCGGCGAGGCGTCATGGATCAATACCGCATCGCGAATGGCGATGGCACGATCATGGACGCTGCCGCGGAAGTTGATGGCATAGCGCTGCTTGAGGCTGGCGCCCTGGCTGACCGAGGTCAGGGTGTCGTCGATGACGCCGACGCGTTGGACACCCACCAGGGTGATCAGCAGCATCAACACCAGGATCAGGCCGAAGCCCAGGCCCAGGCGGGCGGCCATGGAAAGGGGAGTACGCATGTGAACCTCGAAACGCAAATACGATGTGATACAGATCACATTTTGCGCTTAAGGTTTGCGCGATAAGCTTTACTTTAGGCCAAGCGGTCATCCCTTGGGCATGAATGGCTGCCTGGGCAGCTGAGCCTGGAATCAGCTGTCCTGGCGTGGCTCCGTCAGCCGATCGCGCCTGGTCAGCCCCGGAAACAACTTCATCCAGGCCCCGGTGATCACCAGGGTCCCGACGCCGCCCAGCACCACTGCCGGCACCGTGCCGAAGAAGTGTGCGGTGACCCCGGATTCGAATTCGCCGAGCTGATTGGAGGCGCCAATGAACAGACCATTGACCGCGCTGACCCGACCGCGCATGGCATCCGGGGTTTCCAGCTGGACGAAGGAGCTGCGGATCACCACGCTGACCATGTCAGCGGCACCCAGCACCACCAGGGTGAAGAGCGAGAACCACAACGAGGTGGACAGCCCGAAGGCGATGGTGGCGACGCCGAACAGCGCCACCGAACCGAACATGATGCGGCCCACGTGGCGATTGAGATTGACGTAGGCGAGCAGAAAGGACATGCCCAGGGCGCCCACGGCCGGCGCCGAGCGCAGCAGGCCCAGGCCCCAGGGCCCGGTGAGCAGGATGTCGGCGGCGAACACCGGGAGCAGGGCGGTGGCGCCGCCCAGGAGCACGGCGAAGAGATCCAGGGAGATGGCGCCGAGCACGTCCGGGCGACTCTTGATGAAGCGGATGCCGGCCAGCAGGTTGTCCAGGGTCGGCTTTTCCTTCTGGCTGGGCGTCTGCCGCGCCGGCAGGCTGGAGACCAGCAGGACGGCGATGCCGTAGAACAGCAGCGCCGGGCCATAGACCCAGGCGGCGCCCAGGGCATAGAGCAGGCCGCCCAGCGCCGGAGCGATGATGGTGGCGCCCTGCATGGCCGAGGCCGCGGCGGCGATGGCGCGGGGAAAGATCGCCGGCGGCACGATGTTGGGCAGCAGGGCCTGGGTGGTGGGCTGCTCGAAGGCACGGGCGGTGCCCAGACAGAAGGCCAGGATGAAGATCAGCTCGCGGGTCACCGCGTGATTGAGGCTGCCCACCAGCAGCACCAGGGCGATCAGTCCCTGGCCGGTCTGACAGAGGGCGGCGACCCGGCGCCGGTCGTAGCGGTCGGCGACATGGCCGGTGTGCAGCATGAACAGCACCCGCGGCAGGAATTCCACCAGGCCCACCAGGCCGAGGTCGAGCACGTTGCCGGTGAGCGAATAGAGGTGCCAGCCGATGGCCACGGTAAGCATCTGGAAGCTGCCGGCGGTGCAGATGCGGGCGAACCAGAAGGCGACGAAGGGACGGTGGTGACGCAACTGCAGGGTATCGCCGGACATGGCTAGGGCTCGAAGGGCAGAGGCGGCATCTTAAGCCACCGGGAGGCGAATCGTCGGACAAGTTCGAGGGGGATGCAGCCTGGTCGAAGACGCGGCAGATCCGCTTCCCGGGCGGCGCCGCAGCGGCTGGCGCGGATTCCAGACCCGGCCCAGGACCAGGCGGGCGCCGCCGCCCGGAGGCTCTGGCCCGAGGAAAGGCGGCGCTGCCCAGGGCGCGTCATCGATAGCGCGCCTGGTGCCCCAGGGGTGCGACAGCCTGCCCAATGCGACATCGAACCACGTAAGCAAATGTATCCAGGAGGACTACTCTAAAGCCTGACGTTGATCCGCGTCAGCCCTTCGACAGGCTGGATGGACTAGTCACCGCTGTTTTTTCGGCGCTGCGCTAGAACCGTCCTCGCGCGGCGGGGCTCGAACCTCGGTCAGCGTCCAACTCGACCGGCTACCCTCGATGGCCGGCGTGCCTGAGAGGAAAAGCTATGTTCGGCCTCGAAGCCCTGGATCTCGCCCGGATCCAGTTCGCCTTCACCGTGTCCTTCCACATCGTCTTCCCGGCGCTTTCCATCGGTACCGCGAGTTTCCTCGCCGTGCTCGAAGGGCTGTGGCTGAAGACCGACAACCACGTCTATAAGGATCTGTATCACTTCTGGCTGAAGATCTTCGCGATCTTCTTTGGCATGGGCGTGGTGTCCGGCCTGGTGATGGCCTATGAGTTCGGCACCAACTGGAGCGGCTTCGCCGACTTCGCCGGCGCCGTGACCGGGCCCCTGCTGACCTACGAGGTGCTCACCGCCTTCTTCATCGAGGCCGGCTTCCTCGGCGTCATGCTGTTCGGCTGGAATCGCGTCGGCCGTGGCCTGCACTTCTTCTCGACGGTGATGGTGGCCATCGGCACCCTGATGTCGACCTTCTGGATCCTGGCCTCCAACAGCTGGATGCACACGCCGAGCGGCTACGAGATCGTCGACGGCCGCATCGTCCCGGTGGACTGGCTGGCGGTGATCTTCAACCCATCCTTTCCCTTCCGCTGGGCGCACATGACCATCGCCGCCTACCTGTCGGTGGCCTTCCTGGTCGGCGCCTCGGCGGCCTGGCACCTGCTGCGCGGCAACGATAATCCGGCGGTACGCAAGATGTTCTCCATGGCCATGTGGATGGCCCTGCTGGTGGCGCCGATCCAGGCCATGGTCGGTGACGCCCACGGTCTCAACACCCTGGAACACCAGCCGGCGAAGATCGCCGCGATGGAAGGCCACTGGGAGAATCCGCCCGGCGAGGCGACCCCGCTGGTGCTGTTCGGCTGGCCGGACATGGAGCGCGAGGAAACCCGCTTCAAGGTCGAGATCCCCGTGCTCGGCAGCCTGATCCTCAAGCACAGCCTCACCGAGCCGATCCCGGCGCTCAAGGACTTCCCCAAGGAAGACCGGCCGCCGGCCTACGTGGTGTTCTGGTCGTTCCGTATCATGGTCGCCCTGGGCCTGCTGATGATCGCCGCCGGCCTGTGGAGCGCCTGGCTGCGCTGGCGCGGCAAGCTGTTCGAGACCCGCGGCTTCCTGCGCCTGATCACCTGCATGGGCCCGGTGGGCCTCATCGCCCTGCTGGCCGGTTGGTTCACCACCGAGGTGGGCCGCCAGCCGTGGATCGTCTACGGCCTGTTGCGCACCAAGGACGGGGTGTCCAACCACAGCGTCACCCAGCTGAGCATCACCCTGGTGGCCTTCGTGGTGGTCTATTTCGCCGTGTTCGGCATCGGCACCCTCTATGCGCTGCGCATGATCGGCAAGGGCCCGCACACCGGTGAAGGCGACCTGCCCACCTCGGGCGGCCCCGGTACCGATCGGCATCCCAAGCGTCCGCTGTCCGGCGCCGATGGCGGCCTGGAAGAAGACAATCCCAAAGACCAGCTGACCGGAGACCGCACATGAACGGCATCCCTGGCATCGACCTCCCGCTGATCTGGGCGATCATCATCATCTTCGGCCTCATGATGTACGTGGTCATGGATGGCTTCGACCTGGGCATCGGCATCCTCTTTCCCTTCGTCAAGGGCAAGGAAGACCGCGACGTCATGATGAATACCGTGGCGCCCATCTGGGACGGCAACGAGACCTGGCTGGTGCTGGGCGGGGCGGGCCTCTATGGCGCCTTCCCGCTGGCCTACGTGGTGATCCTGCCGGCGCTCTACCTGCCGCTGATCTTCATGCTGATCGGCCTGATCTTTCGCGGCGTGGCCTTCGAGTTCCGCTTCAAGGTCCAGGAAGGCAAGGAAGCCCTGTGGGACAAGTCCTTCATCTTCGGCTCGCTGCTGGCCAGCTTCTGCCAGGGTGTCGCCCTGGGCGCCTTCATCGAGGGTTTCCAGGTGGAGAATCGCCAGTACGTCGGCGGCCCGCTGGACTGGCTCACACCCTTCTCGGTGTTCTGCGGCCTGGGCGTGATCGCCGCCTATGCGCTGCTGGGCAGTACCTGGCTGATCATGAAGACCGAGGGCCCGCTGCAGGCCACCATGCGCCGCCTGACCAAGCCGCTGCTGTTCCTGCTGCTGGCCTTCACCGCGGTAGTGAGCATCTGGACCCCGCTGAGCCAGGCGGCCATCTCCGCCCGCTGGTTCAGCATGCCCAACCTGTTCTGGTTCCTGCCGGTGCCCATCCTGGTGGGCGTGGTGACCCTGGCCCTGCTGCGCGCCATCCTGCGCGAGGATTCGCACCATGCGCCCTTCCTGCTGACCCTGGCGCTGATCTTCCTCGGCTACAGCGGCCTGGGCATCAGCCTCTGGCCGAACATCATCCCGCCGGCGGTCTCCATCTGGGAGGCCTCGTCGCCGCCGCAGAGCCAGCTGTTCCTGCTCATCGGCACCCTGTTCATCATCCCCATCACCCTGATGTACACCTTCTGGGGCTACTACGTGTTCCGCGGCAAGGTACGCGCGGGGGAGGGCTACCACTGATGGCCGGCCGCTCGCGCGAACCCAATCCCGCCGACAGCAAGCCGCTCTGGCAGCGGCTGGCCTGGATGGCCGGTATCTGGGCGTGCAGCCTGGTGGCGCTGGGCGTGGTGGCCTGGGTGCTGCGGTTGGTGTTGACGGCGGCGGGGCTCAAGTCGCACTGATCCCTCGGGTGTTTCGGTGGATGAGGCTGCGCCGTCATCCACCCTACGCGAGAAACTACCCTGTGCTCGGAAGCTACCCTTTACGCTGGACAGCCCCCTCTCCCGCTTGCGGGGGAGGGTTGGGGTGGGGGCGGTTAGCTTGGTCGCCAGGCTGGTTTACGGCGTGCTCGGATAGCCCTCGTTCCGCCCTCGCCGGGCGAAACAAAGAGCGTCAGTAGCTTGCTAAAATCAGCTTGGCGACCTGAGCCGAGCGCCCCCACCCCAACCCTCCCCCGCAAGCGGGAGAGGGGGCTGTCTAGCGTGGAGGAGGAGTCCGGCGTACAGGGACCATCAGCACAGGGAAACTGCTGGTTCCGCGAATCAGCCAAACTCCCCAAACCTACAACTTTTCCCAGTTATCCCCCCGCCACCTGCCCGTTAGCCTGCTCTCGTTCCCATCGAGACGAGGAAGGCATCCATGCAGGTTCGCGAAGGCTACGCCGATTTCCAAGGGCACCAGACCTGGTACCGGGTCACCGGTGACCTGGCCAGTGGGCGATTGCCGCTGGTGGTGGCCCATGGCGGTCCCGGTTGCACGCACGACTATGTCGACAGCTTCAAGGACCTGGCCGAGCGCGGCTGGCCGGTGGTGCATTACGACCAGCTCGGCAACGGCCGCTCCACCCATCTGCGCGGCATCGACCCAGCCTTCTGGACGGTCGAGTTGTTCCTCGACGAATTGAGCAATCTGCTCCGGCACCTGGACATCACCCAGTACGGGCTGCTCGGCCAATCCTGGGGTGGGATGCTGGCCGCCGAGCATGGGGTACGCCAACCCGAGGGACTGCACGGGTTGATCATCGCCAATTCGCCGGCGTCCATGGCGCTGTGGCGGGAGGCCGCGTCGGGGCTGCGCGCCGAATTGCCGCCCGAGGTGCAGGCTACGCTGGATCGCCACGAGGCCGCCGGTACCACCGACTCACCCGAGTACCGTGCCGCCAGCGAGGTCTTCTACGCCCGTCACGTCTGCCGGGTGCAACCCATGCCGGCCGAGGTGGCGCGGACCTTCGCCGCCATCGAGGACGATCCCACGGTCTATCACGCCATGAACGGCCCCACCGAGTTCCATGTGATCGGCAGTCTCAGGGATTGGAGCGTGATCGACCGTCTGGAGCGGATCCAGGTGCCCACGCTGCTGATTTCCGGGCGCCATGACGAGGCCACGCCGGCCTGCGTGGAACCCTTCGACCGACTCATCCCGAATGCGCGCTGGCGCATCTTCGAGGACTCCAGTCACATGCCCCACGTGGAAGAGCGCGAGGCCTGCATGAACCTGGTGGCGGATTTTCTCGCCGAGCTTGAACGCGGCTAGGCGTCCGCATCCAGCGCTGCGGCGATCTCGTCGATGCGGGCCTGGCGGTCGTCGGCCTGCAGGCGCGGACGCGGATTGAGCGCCGACCACTCCGGGTGGGCGCGGGCCACCTGGACGGCGGGGGGCAGCTTGCCTTCGCGCCAGCGTCGCTCGTCCGGCGCCAGGACCTCGATGGCACCCTGGGCGGCATGGCCGCGGGCTTCCAGGGCGGCCAGCAGCTGACGCTGGCGCACGGCCAATAGCCGCAGCACGGCGTCGTCGATGGACAGCTCCCGGCCACCGCGCAGCTTGCCGAACAGCCGTTTGCCGTAGTGCCCGCCGGTCTGCGCCAGGCCACCGGCCAGTGCGCCCAGCACCGTGGCGGCACCCAGGGTCAGGCCGCCGGCGAGCAGGTCGAGACCGACCCCCGCCGCGGCGCCGGCCGCCACGCCGCCGCCCAGGCGAATGCCCAGCAGGCGCAGGGTTTCTGGATTGAACAGGTCGTCGCCCCAGCGGCCGTCCAGCAAGGGCAGGTCGCTGGCCTGGGCATCGCCCGGACGAAAGCCGAACAGCCGTAGCAGCTCCTCCACGCAGCGCTGCTCGCGCGTGCGCAGGGCGTCGCGCAACTCAGCGGTGGCAGTGCTCACCTCGGCGTCGCCGGGCGCCACGCTGCGGCGGGCGGCGGCGGCGTCCACCAGTAATTCGGCGATCAGGCGCACGCCCTCGTGATGGCGACGCCGGGCCTGCTCGGCGTGATCGGCGAGCAGGCGCTGCAGTGCGGGGCGGCCGCTTTCCAGCAGGGTAGCCAGGCTCTCGTAGAGCCGCGCCTCGCCATCTGCCGGCGGCGCAACGCTGTCGAAGCGCACCAGGGCGTGCAGGCCGAGACGGGCAAGAGTGGCGCGCCAGTCGTCGGCACGGTGACCCTCGGCGGCGACGAAGTTAAGCACCGGCACCAGCGGTCGCCCGCAGCCGGCCAGCACCGCCAGTTCGTCGCGATACTTGGCCAATACCGGCTCGCGCGCATCGATGACATAGAGCCCGGCGTCGGAGGCGCGCAGCTGGCGGATCACCTTGGCTTCCTGCTCGAACCTCTGGCGGGCTTCCACGCTGTCGAGGAAGCGGTCGAGCAGGGTGGCGGCATCCAGGCGTTCACCGGGGCGTTCGAGTTGTTCCAGGTAGTCGCGCAGGGCGATGGCGTCTTCCAGGCCCGGGGTATCGTAGAGCTCCAGCAGGGCTTCGCCGTCCACCGATAGCCGGGCGCCCTCCACATGTCGCGTGGTGCTGGGACGATGGGAGACCTCGCCGAAGTCGACGTCGCGGGTCAGGGTGCGCAGCAGCGAGGTCTTGCCGACATTGGTGTGACCGACCAGCGCCAGGCGCAGGGGGCCGCTCATGGATTCGTCTCCAGCCAGGCCAGTTCTTCGAGGTCACCCGCACAATGCGTCAGGCGCAGGGCATCCAGCGCCTGGCGCCAGTCGTCCAGGCGGACCAGATCGAGCTTGCCGCCCAGGGGCGCAGGAAGCAGCCAGATGCGAGTCGCCGTGGCGCAGCGCGACAATTCCGCCAGCAGGGCCAGGGTACCGCGATCGGGCGAGCGGCGGGGGTCGCAGGCGATCAGCAGGCGGCGGGCCGGGTAGCGGGTCAGCTGTTCCAGCAGGTGGCGGCGGCCCTGGCCGTCGTCGAGCACACCCGCGTCGCGTACCCCGGCGGGCAAGGGCGGCGGCCAGCTGTGGTCGGTGAGTTCGATGCCCACCAGCAGGGCCTCGTCGCCGGCCTGGGCCAGGCCACTGGCCTCCTGCTGCGGCAGCTGGGCGGGGGCGGCGTCATTGACGCCCAGGCGTTCGCTGGTCGGCAGCAGGCGTTCGCGCAGGCGCAGATAGCCGGGGCGCTCGACGTCCAGGCGCAGGCGCTGGCGGCCGCGTTGCCAGCGCCACAGGCAGAGCAGGGTCAACAGCAGGCGTGGCAGCAGGCCGTAGACCAGCACCACCCCCAGCAGCCAGCCGGCCCAGGCCTGGCGCGCCCCGGCCAGGGGGCTGGCGGCATCGCCACTGGCGGCGATGCTGGCGGGGTCGGGTAGCGGGAAGCCCAGCCACTGGGGCAGGGCGCCGAGGACCTGGGTGACGACGACGAAGGTGTCGCTGCCCAGCAGGGTGGTTTCCCAGACGAACAGATAGCTGCGTCCGGAGAGCAGTGCCAGCAGGGTGGCCAGGGCGCTGCCGAGGATCAGCAGCCAGAGACCGTGCACCAGGCCGCCCAGGGCCCAGGGCAGCAGCCGGGCGCGGCCGAGCAGGCCGACCAGCGCCGGGCCCAGGTGCAGGGCGCGGGCATCGCGCGCCAGGCGGCCGGACAGCCACAGCCAGAGGCGCGCCAGCGGCGAGGCCAGTTGCCGACCGCCGCCCATGAGACCGAACGTCCAGACCAGCAGGCTGAGCAGATTGAGGCCGAGCAGACTGCCCAGCGCCCAGAACACATTGACCGGTCGACTGCCGTCGCCCAGCGCCCCGGCGGCGAGACCAGCGCCGCAGCACAGGGCGACGATCCCCAGCAGCCAGGCGGCCAGCACCGCGCCCTGGCGCCAGCGGCGCCGCGCGGCCAACAAGCCGTCACGCTGGCCGAGCAGGCGGGCGCGATTCACCAGGCGCGTCTCGAAGGCGCCCCCGGATGCCCGCGCCTGGCGATTGGCCTCGGCGTCTTCCAGCGGGCCGCTGTCTTCCTCGGTCAGGCGCAAGGCCTCGGTCAGCCAGAGATCCTCGAAGGCGGGGGAGGGGGTAGCGGTCACGCGTCGGCGCCCTTGCAGCAAAAACGCCGAGGATAGTCCCTGGCGCCCGCCCTGTTAACGGCTCTGCTATGCTCTGTCACCATGAAAACCTCTCTTCCCCTGAGCCTGATCGTCGCCGTGGCCGACAACGGCGTCATCGGCATCGACAATCGGCTGCCCTGGCACCTGCCGGCGGAACTCAAATATTTCAAGGCCGTGACCCTCGGCAAGCCGCTGGTCATGGGTCGCAAGACCTGGGACTCCCTCGGCCGCCCGCTGCCGGGACGGCTGAACCTGGTGGTCTCCCGTCAGACTGATCTGCACGCCGAAGGTGCCGAGGTCCGGGCTTCGCTGGCGGCTGCCGTGGAGCGCGCTGAGGCTTGGGCCCGGGAGCGCGAGGCCAGCGAGATCATGCTGATCGGCGGCGCCCAGCTGTTCGCCGAGGCCCTGCCGGTGGCGCAACGTCTCTACCTGACTCGCGTTGCCCTGGCGCCGGAAGGGGATGTGTTCTTTCCGGACTGGCAGGAGAGCGACTGGCAACTGGTCTCGCGGCAGGAACATCCGGCCGAAGAGGACCGCCCTGCCTACTCCTGCGAGGTCTGGGAGCGGCGGGCCTAGCTGCCGCCTCCGCGTCTCGCGCTGCCTCTCGTAGGTTGGCGCTGAACGCAGCGAAGCCCAACATTCCCTGGTCGGCTCCCGCATGTTGGGTTTCGACGATAGGGCCGTCTCAACCCAACCTACGCCAGACCGGTAGGTTGGGTTGAGCGCCAGCGAAGCCCAACAATCCCAGGCTGGGTTCCTCATGTTGGGCTTCGACGATGGAGCCGTCTCAACCCAACCTACGCGGGTCGGTAGGTTGGGTTGAGCGCAGCGAAGCCCAACGGTGTCGGGCCGTGCGCGGGGGTGTTGGGCTTCGACGATGGAGCCGTCTCAACCCAACCTACGCGGCTGGTAGGTTGGGTTGAGCGTAGCGAAGCCCAACACGCCCACCAAGGCCCCCTCAGATCGCCTTGAGCTTCTTCGCCGGCAGGTAGTCGCGGTGCACGCGCTCTTCCACCAGGTACAGCCAGCAGGGGCCCTCCACCTGGGGGAAGAGGCGGACTTCCTGGATGCTGCTGGGCTTGAACGCGCCGTTGCCGAGCTGCACGGCCACCTCTTGCCCGAGGCGGAAGCGGGGGATGACTCCACTGTCCACCACGCTCTGCTCGGCCTTGGTGGCCGGGCGGCCCAGGTACTCGCCCAGGTCCACCGGACCGGACGGACCCTCGGCGACGGTATCCACATGGAAGCTGTAGGCGGTGGCAAGGCCTTCGTCGCCGCCATGGATCTCCCCCTGCTTGATGCGCGAGACCGCCTGGTCTAAGGCGGCGTCGAGCGTCAGCTCGTTGTTCGATTGCAGGGTGATGACGATGCGGCGTTCGAAGGGGTACTGGCTCATGGTTTCGACTTTTTCGGCAGAAGAAGAAAAGAAGGGACATCTTGTGCCCCCTTTGGCCGGCGCCTGTCCAGCCGGGGGCGCCCGATCGGTGACTTCGTTTGCAACCCCAGGTGTCGGGCGGCTCGACGGTTGCTAGTCCTTGCGCCGCTTGAGCTGGTCCTTGAGCTGGCTGGGCACCTCGCGAATGATCAGCAGGTCCTGGCCTTCGTCGTACTCGATGCGCGAACCCAGGAGGTGCGCCTCGAAGCTGATCGACAGCCCCTCGGCGCGGCCGGTGAAGCGGCGGAATTGATTGAGGGTGCGCTTGTCCGCCGGGATCTCCGGCGCCAGGCCGTAGTCCTTGTTGCGGATGTAGTCGTAGAAGGCGCGTGGGGCCTCGTCGTCCATCAGCTCGGAGAGGGCGTCCAGGGCCATGGGCTCGCCGCGCTTGGCCTGGCTGCTGGCGTAGTCCACCAAGGTGTCAGTCTTTTCCTTGGCGGCTTCCTCGGGCAGGTCTTCGCTTTCCACGTAGTCGCTGAAGGCCTTGAGCAGGGTGCGGGTCTCGCCCTTGGCATCGACGCCTTCCTGGCAGCCGATGAAGTCGCGGAAGTAGTCCGAGACCTTCTTGCCGCCCTTGCCGCGGATGAAGGAGATGTACTGGCGCGATTGCTTGTTGTTGCGCCATTCCGAGAGGTTGATGCGCGCCGCCAGGTGCAGCTGGCCCAGGTCCAGGTGCTTGGCCGGGGCCACTTCCAGGGTCTCGGTGACGGTCACCCCTTCGCTGTGGTGCAGCAGCGCGATGGTCAGGTAGTCGGTCATGCCCTGCTGGTACTGGGCGAACAGCACGTGGCCGCCGGTGGAGAGGTTGCTGTTCTCCATCAGGCCCTTGAGGTGCTCCACCGCCTGGCGGCTGAAGGCGACGAAGTCCTGCTCGCCTTCCAGGTAGGCGCTGAGCCAGCCGCTGAAGGGATAGGCGCCGGATTCCTCGTGGAACAGCCCCCAGGCCTTGTTGGGCTTGGCGTTGTAGCTGTCGTTGAGATCGGCCAGCAGGTTCTCGATGGCCTGGGAGTCGGCCAGTTCGGCGTCCCGCGCGTGCAGGGTCGCGGGCTGGCCGTCGGGCTTCTTGTCGATCAGATGGACGATGGCGTGACGGATCGGCATGGCGGACTCGGGTAACGGGAAAAGTCCGCCAGTCTAACGCCCAGGCGCGGCGACGGGCAGGCCCCTGACGCCGCAGCCTCAGGACGCGGCCGGCTCCTGCTTCTCCTCGGCGGCATTGCGCAGATGCCGGGTCATGAAGAGCGCCGCCTCCTCGCGGCGGTCCGTCAGCAGCAGGTCGATGAGCTGCAGGTGCTCCTGGCAGCGACGCTGGGCCTGCTCGCGATCCACCGACTTCTGGTATTCGATCAGCCGCCGCAGGCGATTGAGCCGGCGCAGGGCGTCGAGGATGAAGGCATTGCCCGAGCAGCGGGCGATGGTCTCGTGCAGGCGGGTGTTGGCGTCGAAGATCTCCGCCGGCGAAGCCTCGAACACCCGGCCCTCGGCCAGGAGCTCCTGCTCGTCGCGGCAGCGGCGCAGCGCCTCGGCATCCAGGGTGAAGTCGGCTTCGCCGATGCCGGCCGGTTCGATCAGCAGGCGGAAACGGTAGCTCTGGGCATAGGCGGCGGGCGAGGTGAGGCCTTCGACGAAACTCCAGCCATAGCCTGGCAGCCGCTCGGCCCAGCCCTCCTGGACGATGCGCCGGAGGATGTCCGCCAATTGTCCGCGGGTGACCTGGTAGCGACGGATCAGCTCGTTTTCCGAAACCTTCAGCGGCAACTCGCCCTCGATGCGGTCCCGGGCGATGGCCAGGTACAGGCGCTCGCTTGCCGATACCTCTTCGCGCGCCTGGGGCGTGGCCACCAGGGCTTCGGCAGCCACTGCGAAGCCGCCATCGACATGGCGCATGAGCAGGGCCTGATCGGCCATCTGCTGCAGGGCACTGCGCACCGGCGACCGCGACACCCGCAGTCGCTCGGCCAGCGTCCGTTCGGGCAGCCGCGTGCCCACCGCCAGCTGGTGGGAGGCGATGTAGCTGAGGATGTCGGGGATGAGGCGGGAGGCGAGGGTGTTGCCCATGGCAGCGCTGGCGAATCGGCGGGAAGAGTCAGGAATGCTAGCACGGGAGCCGCCGGGCGCAGCCGGCCCGGGCGGTTCTCTCAGGGTAGCGCCATCACTCGGCGCTGGGGCGTACGTCCATCTCCTGGAGCTTCACCAGCCGGCTGCGATGCTTGAATCTATAGCCCAGCCAGACGGCGAGGAACAGCGGCAGGCTGATGTAGGTGGCGGCCAGACCCAGCCAGTCGACCCCGTTCGGACCGAACAGCGCCCCGTAGTTCTGCCCCAGGGTGATCACCAGGCAGAGGGCGAAGGCCAGCAGCGGACCGAAGGGGAACAGCTTGGCGCGGTAAGGTAGGTCTTCCAGGCGGCGGCCCTGGGCCAGGTAGCCTTGGCGGAAGCGGTAGTGGGACACGGCGATGCCCAGCCAGGCGATGAAGCCGCACATCCCCGAGGTGTTGAGCAGCCAGCCATAGAGCGCCTTGTCGCCCACCAAGGAGGTGAAGAAGCACAGGGCGCCGACCGCCGTGGTGGCCAGCAGGGCGTTGCGCGGCACGCCGTTGCGGGCGACGCGGGCGAACAGTCGCGGCGCCTTGCCCTGTTCGGCGAGGCTGTGCAGCATCCGGGTCGAGGCATACATGCCGGAAGTGCCGGCGGAGAGTACCGCCGAGAGGATCACCGCGTTCATCAGGCTGGCGGCGAAGGCCAGGCCGGCACGCTCGAACAGCAGGGTGAACGGCGAGACCGAGACGTCGCTGGCATCGTTCTGCAACAGGCGCGGATCGGTGTAGGGAATCAGCATGCCGATGACGAAGATCGCCAGCACATAGAACATCAGGATGCGCCAGAACACCTGGCGGATGGCGATGGGCACGTTCTTGCGCGGATTTTCCGACTCACCGGCGGCGATGCCGATCAGCTCGGTGCCCTGGAAGGAGAAGCCGGCAATCATCGCGACCCCGACCATGGCCTGCAGGCCGCCGACGAAGGGCGCCTCACCCTGGGTGAAGACCGAGAGCCCCGGCGGCTCGATGCCGCTGAAGATGCCGAGAATGGCGGCCAGGCCCAGGCCGATGAAGACCACCACGGTGGCGACCTTGATCGCGGCGAACCAGAATTCGCTCTCGCCGAAGCCGCGCACCGATACCGCATTGAGCAGGAACATCAGGCCGAGGAACAGCGCGCTCCAGAGTAGCCCCGGTACCTCAGGGAACCAGAAGCCCATCACCAGTTGCGCCGCCACCAGCTCGGCGGCGATGGTCACCGCCCAGTTGTACCAGTAGTTCCAGCCGAGGGCGAAGCCGAAGCCGTCCTCGACGAAACGGCTGCCATAGATGGAGAAGGAACCCGATACCGGCTGGTAGGCGGCCATCTCGCCCAGGCTGGTCATCAGGAAGTAGACCATCAGGCCGATCAGCGCATAGGCCGCCAGGGCGCCACCCGGACCGGCCGTGGCCACGGTGGCGCCGGAAGCGACGAACAGGCCGGTGCCGATGGAGCCGCCGATGGCGATCATGTTGAGGTGACGGGGCTTGAGCCGGCGCTGCAGGCTCGGGGAGGGGGTGGACATGAGGTTTCCAGCTGGCAGTTGAACGGGGTCCGGCGCTGGCTCTGGCGGCCATTCGCGGTAATCGAAGCTAAGGGATTGCGCCACCCGCGAAAGACGTCCCGCGGGGACAGGCGGCAAAAAAGCGGCGAAGCTTAGCAGGCCGCGGGTGCCAGGTGGGATGACGGTCGTCGGTGCGGCGTTGTCGCAGTCCGATCATTGCCGGCCTGCGCTTCGGCTAGCATGGGCCCAGGTCGTAGAAGGCAGTGCAGCGTGATCGATTCGAGAACCTTCGGTAGCGGTATCCAGGGCAAGAACTACCTGCAGTTGCAGTCGACGCGGCCGCGGCCGGAGTTTTCCCGGCTGGTCGGCTTCATCCTGCTCGATCACTTTTCCCTGCCGTCCTTCACCCAGGCGCTGGACACCCTGGTCACCGCCAACCTGCTCGCCGCTGGGACCTTCGCCACCCGGACCTACAGTCCGACCGGCGCCGAGGTGCTCAGCGACCTGGGCATCGTCATCCGTCCGGACGGCGACTATCGCGCCGTGGAAGGCGCCCGCTTCGACCTGCTGGTGGTCTGCGGCGGGCTGCGCACCCCGCTGGAACTGGACCCGCGGCTCAAGGCGCTGCTGGTGCGGGCGGCCAAGCAGCAGGTCACCCTCTGCGGGCTGTGGAACGGCGCCTGGCAGCTGGGTCAGGCCGGGGTGCTGGACGGTTATCGCTGCGCCATCCATCCCGAGCAGCGCAGCGCCTTCAGCGAGCGGGTGCGCGGCTGCAAGACCTCGGCGGAAAGCCATGTGCTGGATCGTGATCGCCTGACCGCCGCCAGCCCCAGCGGCGCCTTCCACCTCTTCCTCGAATGGATCGGTGCCCAGTGCGGCAGCGCCCTGGCCGATGGCCTGGTCAACATCCTAGCCTTCGAGGAGTCGCGCTTTCGCCAGGTCAATCCGACGCTCAAGGTTCAGATGACCCCGCCGCTGCGCGAGGTGGTGACCCTGATGGAAGCCAACATCGAGGAACCCCTGACCATCGAGCAGCTGTGCGACTACGCGGGCCGTTCGCGGCGCCAGGTCGAGCGGCTGTTCCGCGAGCAGCTCGACACCGCGCCCATGCGCTACTACCTGGAGCTGCGCATTACCGAGGGCCGCCGTCTGCTGCAGCACTCCACCCTGTCGGTGCTGGAGGTGGCGGTCGCGTGCGGCTTCACCTCGGTCACCCACTTCAGCAAGAGATACTCGGCTTATTTCGGCTATCCACCATCTAAGGAGCGGCGGCTGAAGTACTAGGCCAGAACTTCGCCACCCCGGCATGCGCAACGCTCCCTGAGCAGCCGGAGTGGCCCGGCTCAGAGCGTTTCGTCGGCGCACAGGAACGGCTCCGTGCCGCCTCGCTCGAAACATCACCCCGTGCATTACGGCCTGCGTGATGCATCGAAGGGGCCCGAACGACCTACCGAGCGAGGCAATTCCATGACCGATCCACGTAACGTCGCCCACGACAAGAAGGTGCAGCAGGAAAAGAAGCATCAGGGCGAGGACATCGCCGCCGAGGCCGAGCACGCGCCGCAACCGGGCAAGAAGCCTGCGCTGAAGGACCATGACGAGCAGGCCGACGACAGGGCCTGACGTTACCCTGGCCTCGCAAGCGGGGCCTGCGCCGATGCTGACAGCCGTCAGCATCGCACTCCTTTGAAAGCCTCATCCGCCAAGCGCCGGCTCCAGTTGCCGGTTCCGCTCCGCCGCATTCAGGCACAGCAGTCCCGCCAGGGCGAACAGCAGCCCGAGCAGCATGCCCGGCGCCAGGGGTTCGTCGAAGCAGGCCCAGGCCCACAGCAGGGCCACCGGCGGGCTCAGATAGAGAGCGCCGCTCACCGCCTGGGGACTGCCCTGGCGCAGGCACAACCAATAAAGCCCGTAGCCGAGCAGGGTCGGGATCAGTAGCCAGAGCACCGCCAGGGCGAAGCCGGGGGTCAAGGGCGGGCGCAGCGACCCTTCCAGGCCGGCGGCCACCGTCATCACCAGGCTGCTGGCGGCGAGCTGGATGAACAGCTGGGTCGGCAGCGCCAGACGACTGGGCGGCAGGCGACTCTGCACCAGGGTGGCCAAGGCCAGTGCCAGGGCGCCGCCGAGGGGCAGGGCATAGGCCCAGCCGGGGGCCACGCCCAGGCCCAGTCCCGCTCCGGTGGCGAGCAGCACCCCGGTCAGCCCCAGGCCCAGCCCGAGCCACTGGCGGCCGCTAGTGCGCTGTCCCGGCAGCAGGCAACAACCCAGGGCCACCAGCAGCGGCGACAGGTCCGAGAGCAGCGCCGCCAGCCCCGGCGAGACGCCCAGCTCGATGGCCTTGGCTGCCGGGGCGATGCAACCGGCGAAGGCGAGGGCGCCGATGGCCGCTTGCTGACTGATGCTCTTCAGCGGCAACCGGCGCAGCTCGGCCCAGGCAAAGGGCAACAGCAGCAGGGCGGCCAGGGCGAAGCGCCAGAGCGTGACCAGCAGTGTGGGCGCCTGGTCCGCGGCGTAGCGATAGCCGACGAAACCGGCACTCCAGCACAGCACCAGGGCGAACTGACGGAATAGCGCGGAAGAGCGGATGGTAGGCATGAGCAGGCTCCAGGTGACGGAATGCCTTGAGCCTGGACCGGGGTGCTAATACACTCAAACGACATTATTGGTAGCTATTGTTCGATAAAAACGCATCATGCCCGCGCCCCTCGATATCGACGTCCTACGCACCTTCCACACCATCGTTCGGCTGGGGCAGTTCCGGGCCGCCTCGTTGCAGCTCAATCGCAGCCCCTCGGCGGTGAGCAGCCAGATCCGCCGGCTGGAAGAGCAGACCGGCGGACGGCTGTTCGAGCGGGACAACCAGGCGGTGACCCTGACCCCGCTCGGTCGCCGAGTACTTCTGGAAACCGCCGACCTGCTGCAGGCCCACGACCGCATCCTCGCCGGTCTCACCGGCCAGCCGGTGGTGGGCGAGGTGCGCCTGGGGGTGGCCGAGGACTATGCCGCCCGGCTGCTCAAGGCCGTGCTGCCGCGGCTGCAGGGCGAGTATCCCGGCATCGTGCTCGAGGTGCTCACCGGTAACAGCGGCCAACTCCGGCGCTGGCTCGGTCAGGGCTTGCTGGATCTGGCGCTGCTGGTGGGGCCGCCTGGCGCTGCCCAGGCGGAGGGCCAGGTGTTCGGCCATACCCAACCGGTCTGGGTCGCCGGTCCCGGTCTGCTGCTGACCCCGGACACCCGCGTGCCCCTGGCCCTGCACGGCGAAGGCTGCAGCTATCGGGAGCTAGGGATCGACCTGCTGACCCGCCAGGGCCGGCCCTGGCAGGCGGTTATGACCAGCGCCGCCTCTTCGGCGCTGGAGGCGGCGGTCGAACTGGGCCAGGCGGTCGCCATCACCGACCGCACGCGGATGACTGCACCCATGCGCGAATTGCGGCCGGAAGACGGCTTTCCCGCGCTGCCGGTGCACGAATTGCGCCTGGCGTCGCCGCCAGGAGAGCGCAGTCCCGCCTGCGCCCATCTGGCGGCCTTGATCGCTGAAGATTTCCATCTCTAGGCGGGGGAGGAGATACTGCGCCTCTTTGCCGCTTCGACCCCCAGGCCCATGGAAAACCTCCCGCTGTTCGACCTGCCCGCCACCGCCCCGCCGGAAAAGCCCACCGCCAAGCGTGCCCGCAAGCCGGTCGCGCGCGCTGGCCTGCGCCTGCTGCACACCTCCGACTGGCACCTGGGGCAGCACTTCCTCGGCCGTACCCGCGAGGCCGAGCATCGGGCCTTCCTGGCCTGGCTGGTGACCCAGGTGGAGGAACAGCAGGTAGACGTGGTGCTGGTGGCGGGGGATATCTTCGATACCGCGACCCCGCCGAGCTATGCCCGCGAACTGTACAACGGCTTCATCGTCGCCCTGCGCGGTACGGGGGCCAGCCTGGTGGTGCTGGGCGGCAACCACGATTCCGCGGCGGTCCTGGCGGAATCCCGCGAGTTGCTGGCCTGCCTGGATACCCGGGTCATCCCCTGTGTCAGCGCGACGCCGGCGGATCAGTTGTTGGAACTGCGTCGGCGGGACGGCGAGATCGGCGCGCTGCTCTGCGGCATTCCCTTCGTCCGCCCGCGTGACGTGGTGCAGAGCCAGGCGGGGCAGAGCGCCGATGACAAGCGCCAGGCGCTGCAACAGGCCATCCAGGGGCATTATGCCGAACTGCACGGCCTGGCCGAGGCGCGGCGCACCGAGCTGGGTGGCAGCCTGCCGATCATCGCCACCGGCCACCTGACCACCGTGGGTGCCAGCGCCAGCGAGTCGGTACGGGAGATCTACGTCGGCAGCCTCGATGCCTTTCCCACCAGCGCCTTCCCGCCGGCGGACTACATCGCCCTCGGCCATATCCACCGGCCCCAGCGGGTCGGTGGCCTGGAGCACGTGCGCTACAGCGGCTCGCCGCTGTGCCTGAGCTTCGACGAGGAGCGCGCCAAGGAGGTCCTGCTGGTGGATTTCGCCCATGGCCTGGAGCGGGTGACGCCCCTGGCGGTGCCCTGTTTCCAGCCGCTGGCGGTGGTGCAGGGCAACCTGGATACCCTGGGCACGGCCCTGGCCCAGGCGGCCGCCGACGGCAGCGCCGAGTTCCCGGTGTGGGCCGAGGTGGTGGTGGCCGGCGATGACTACCTGGCCGATCTGCAACCGCGCATCAATGCGCTGGTCGCCGAACTGCCGCTGGAAGTACTGCGGGTACGCCGGGCGCGTAGCGCCGCAGCGCCTACCCTGCAAGGCACCCAGCGCGAGACGCTGGAGGAACTCAGCCCCCTGGATGTCTTCCAGCAGCGCCTGGCGGACGAGCAGCTGGACGACGAGCTGCGCACCCGGCTGGAAGGGCTTTACCGCGAGGTTCTCGGCGAGATGCCCGCCTGATCGCAGCGAAACGCTTCCATCGGACGGTTTTTTTCGACAGGAACAACGCCCGTTTGCCCGGGGTCACCCTCCTAAGCACCCGCCATAGGAGGAGACCTGATGAACGACCTATCCCCACCCCTCGCCGCTACCCACCGGGCGCATTCGACGCGACAGGTACCCAATGTCCAGGGCAGCGAGCGCGTCATCTCCCTGTTGGGCGGTGGCCTGCTCATCCTCGGTGGTCTCCGCCGCGGCGGCCTGACCGGCTGCGTGAAGATGGCCCTGGGCGCCATGGCGCTCAGTCGCGGGGTACGCCAGCGCTGCGAGCTCAAGGCCGCACTGCAACCCTCGCCGTTCGAGCAAGCCCTGGCCGAGCGCTGGGGCTGGCACAATCCCACCGCCATCCAGCGCAGCGTCACCATCGCCAAACCACGCGAAGAGGTGTTCGCCTACTGCACAGACCTGCAGCACCTGCGCGAGCTGCTGCCCTTCGTCGATCGTATCGAGCTGGGCGCCGATGGCGATAGCCACTGGCATGCTTCTGGTCCCCTGGGCCGCACCCTGACCTGGACCCTGGAGCAGAGCGAGCGCCGCGACAACGAATTCCTGCTCTGGAGCACCGTGCCCGGCACGGTGATGGCGCACAAGGCCAGCCTGACCTTCAGCGACGCACCCCAGGGGCGCGGCACCCTGGTCCAGGCCGTCCTGGCCTGCGAGGCGCCCGCCGGGTTGCTCGGCCATGCCGTCACCGAAGGCATCAGCCGCTTCACCGGCAAGGCGGTCAATCTCGGCTTGCGCCGGCTCAAGCAGCAACTGGAGACCGGCGAGATCGCCACTCCCGAGATCACCCGCAGCGGCCGCCCGCTGGCGCCATCCCATCCGCCGGTCACCCGGCCGGCCGACGAACCCCAGGCTGACCTCGACGCCGGCCTGGGTACCCAAGCGAGGACCGAATAATGCGCGCGCTGACCTGGCAAGCCCCCAACCGTCTGCAGGTGGAAACCGTTCCAGACCCGGAAATCCTCAATCCGCGCGATGCCATCGTGCGCGTCATCATGTCCTCGGTGTGTGGCTCGGACCTGCACCTGCTGGGCGGCTACGTCCCGGCGATGAAGCCCGGCGACATCATCGGCCATGAATTCCTCGCCGAGGTGGTCGAGCTGGGCAGTGGCCTGCGCAATGGTGACCTGGCCATCGGCGACCGGGTGATCACCATCTCCATCATCGGCTGTGGTGACTGCGAGCACTGCCAGCGCGAGGACTACAACTGCTGCGACAACAGCAATCCCAAGCCCGAATTGACCGACCTGGCCTATGGGCAGCCCTGCACCGGCATCTTCGGCTACAGCCACGCCTTCGGCGGCTACGCCGGCAGCCACGCCACCTACGTGCGGGTGCCCTATGCCGACGTCAACCTGTTCAAGGTGCCCGATGGCGTCAGCGACGCCCAGGCGGTGTTCGTCTCCGATGCCGTGCCCACCGGCTACTACGCGGCGGACCTGGCCGACATCCAGCCCGGCGACACCGTGGCGGTCTGGGGCTGTGGCGGGGTAGGGCAGATGGCCATTCGCAGCGCCTACCTGCTGGGTGCCGAAAGGGTCATCGCCATCGACCGCTTCAGTGATCGCTTGCAGCTGGCGGCGCAGAAGGCCGGCGCCATCACCCTCGATTATGAGACCACCAACATCCACGAAGCCTTGCTGGAGCTGACCGGCGGCCGGGGCCCGGATCGTTGCCTGGATTGCGTCGGCATGGAAGCCCACGGCACCCAGCTGGACTACACCTACGACAAGACCAAGCAACTGCTGCGGCTGCACACCGAGCGGGGTTCGGCGCTACGCCAGGCCATCCGTGCCTGCCGCAAGGGCGGCACGGTCTCGGTGATCGGCGTCTACGGCGGGGTGATCGATAAATTCCCCATGGGCGCCATCGTCAACAAGGCGCTGACGGTCAAGTCGGGCCAGCAGCCAGGGCAGCGCTATGTGGAGCGGCTGTTCGAGCACATCAAGAAGGGCGAGCTGGACCCCTCCTACCTGCTCACCCACCCGATGAGCCTGGAGGAATCGCCCTATGGCTACGAGCTGTTCAAGTCAAAGGACAAGAACTGCATGAGGGCGGTGTTCATGCCTTGAGGGGCAGCCCGGTGATCCTGATGCCGCCGGGCTTCTTGGCGTTTACACCAGCCAGGTCGTCAGCGGCTGCACCAGCGCGGCGACCCGGTGGTCGCCGCTGCAACTGACCAGGGCCAAGGTGCCCAGGCCGATCAGGATGGGCATGCCGAGAAAATCGAAGGGGGACAGAGGCGAGCGCACGACGAATCCTCCCGGGATACGAGGTTGCAGAGCGATACCTTGCAGTTGAGAGCGGGGCAGGAGGCAAGTTCAGCGATGGACACGACCACAGGTCGAATGGTCGGTTGGCATGGGCGAGCGCGCCCAACAATGCCAGAATCGGCGGTTCGCCGAGTCGTCCTGGAAAAGCCCGATGAAGATCCTCACCCTGCGCCTGAAGAACCTCAATTCCCTCAAGGGTGAGTGGAAGATCGACTTCACTGCCGAGCCCTTCGCCAGCAGCGGCCTGTTCGCCATCACCGGGCCGACCGGGGCGGGCAAGACCACCCTGCTGGATGCCATCTGCCTGGCGCTCTATCACCGCACGCCACGCATGAGCAAGGTGGGCGGGGACAGCAATGAACTCATGACCCGCCACACCGGCGACTGTCTCGCCGAGGTCGAATTCGCCGTGCGTGGCGAGCGCTACCGCGCCTTCTGGAGCCAGCGCCGGGCCCGGGATCGCGCCGATGGCGCCCTGCAACCACCCAAGGTGGAACTGGCCAAGCTGGATGGCAGCATCCTCGCCGAAAAGACCGGCGACAAGCTGCGGCTCACCGAGGAACTCACGGGCCTCGATTTCGAGCGCTTCACCCGTTCCATGTTGTTGGCCCAGGGCGGCTTCGCGGCCTTCCTGGAGGCCAGTGCCAGCCAGCGTGCCGAACTGCTGGAAGAGCTGACCGGTACGGCGGTGTACGGGCAGATCTCCCAGCGGGTGTTCGAGCGCGCGCGGGAGGCCAAGGGGGTGCTGGAAGGCCTGCGCCAACGCGTCGCCGGCGTCGAGGTGCTGGATGACGAGCGCCGCCAGGCGCTGACCGCCGAGGGCGCCAGCCTGGCGGCGCGCGAGGCGCAACTGGGCGAAGAACTCAAGGCCTGGCAGGCGCAGCGGCACTGGCTGACCGAGTTGGAACAGGCGGCGACCAGCGAGCAGCAGGCGCAAGCCCGCCTGGCCACGGCGCAGCAGGCCTGGGACGCGGCCGAACCGCAACGCCAGCGGCTGGCCCTGGCCGAACCGGCAGCGCGCCTGCTGCCCCTGGAACAGGCCTGGCGCGAGGCCCAGGCGCGCGAGCAGCGCAGCGGTGCAGAACTGACGCAACTCGATCAGCGTATCCAGGCCCTGACGGGCCAGCGCGAGACCGCCCTGGCCCAGGCCCTGGGCGCCAGTCTGGAACAGCTGCGCCAGGCCGAGACGGAGCAGGCCGATACCCTGGCGGAACGCCAGCACCTGGACGCCAGCCTGGCGGAGCGCAGCGCCCATGCCGAGCTGGGCGAGCGCCTCGGCGATTGGCGCAGCCAGCTGGCCCTGCGCGACGAAAGAGCCGAAGGCCTGGCCCGTCTCGGACGACGCCAGCAGGAGCAGACCCGCCAACTGCAGCTGCTGGTCGAGGAGCGGGACGCCCAGCAGGTCGCGGTGACCCGGGCACGCGACCAGGCGAGTGTCGCCCAGGCCGCGGAACAGGTGCACCTCGAGCGCTGGCAGGCCGCCCTGGACGGTCGCGACGAAAAGGCCTGGCGGTCCCTCTGGCAGGCGGCGCTGGGGCGGGTCAACGAAGTGGACCAGCTCGATCAACTGGTCGAACGGCAGCGGCAGCTGCACACCCAGCTGGAACGCCTGGCCCGTACCCAGGGCGAGCGCCAGCGCCAGCACGATGACCAGCAGGTGCGACTGGATGCCCTGCGTGGTCGCTATCGCGAGGTGGCCCAGCAGGTGCGCGAGCGTGACAAGCTGCTCGAGCAGGAAAGGGTCATCCGCAGCCTCGAAGCCCAGCGCGCCGAATTGCAGCCCCATGAGCCCTGTCCGCTCTGCGGCTCGCGGGAGCATCCGGCGGTGGCCGAATACGCGGCCCTGGACGTCTCGGCCACCCAGACGGCCTTGCAGGAAGCCAAGGCCGAGCTGGAACGACTGACCCAGGAAGGCAAGGACCTCAGTGAAGCCCTGGCCGCCCTCAAGGCGCAGCTGGCGCAGACCACCGAACAGCAGACCGACGCCAACCAGCAGCTGGAGCAACTGGGCGAACTCTGGCGCCAGCGCTGCGTCGCCCTGGGCGCCGATCCCGCCGCACCGGGCGCGGTGGCCGAGTTGCGCCGCCGCCAGGACACCGAGTTGGCCCGCATCCAGCAGGTCCTCGCCACCCTGGATGGCCTGCGTCAGCAGGGCGAGGAAAGCCGCCAGGACGCCCAACGAGCGGCTCGCCAGCAGGCCGATGCCGAACAGCGCCTGGCGCTGGCCGAGGCGGCCTGGGAGCGCGCCCGCCAGAGCCTGGCCGAAGGCGCGGACGAGCAGCGGGCGGCCGAGGCACAACAGGCCCAGGCGGAGCGCGAGCTGGCCGCGGAGCTGGGGCGCTGGGGCCATGAGGTACCCGGCCGCGCCGCCGAGTGGCTGGCCGCGCGCGACCAGGAGTGGCGTGCCTGGCAAGCCGATGGCCGGCGCGCCCTGGAGGTGCAGCAGCGCCTGAAAGACCTCGAACAGCGTCTGGCCACCCTGGCGCCCGTGGTGGAGCAATGGCGTAGCCGGGCGACGGCGGTCGCGCCGGCCCAGGTGGCGCCGGAGGCGGCGGCCGCCATCCTCGCCGAGGCCACCCAGACCTGGGACGACTGCCGCGAGCAGGGCGCGGCCTTGCAGGGCACCCGGCAGTCGTTGCAGGCGCGCCTCGAGAGCGAGACGCGGGCGGTGACCGACGCGGGCGAGCGCTGGACGGCGGCCCTGGCCGCCAGCGCCTTCGCCGATGCCGACGCCTGGCGCGCAGCACAGTTGGACGAAACCGAGCGCCGCGCCCTGAGCGCCGCGCTGGCAAATCTCGATACCGCCCTGACCGAAGCCCGTGCCCTCGCCGGGGCGGTCCAGGAGCGTGACGCCACCTTGCGCGCCCAGCCCCTCACCGAGCGCAGCGCCGCCGAGGTGGATGCCGACCTGGCCGCCGGGACCGCCGAATTGCGCACCCTCGGCCAGCGCCAGGGTGAGGTCGGCGCCGCCCTGCGCGAAGACGAACGTCGTCGCGACGGCCTGCAAGCGCTGCTGGTCGAGATCGCCGCCCAGGAGCGCGACCACGACCTCTGGCAGCACCTCAATGGCCTGATCGGTTCGGCCGACGGCGCCAAGTTCCGCAAGTTCGCCCAGGGCCTGACCCTGGATCACCTGGTGCACCTGGCCAACGGCCAACTGCAGCGGTTGCACGGTCGCTACCGATTGATCCGGCGCCAGGCGGCCGAGCTGGAATTGCAGATCCTCGACACCTGGCAGGCCGATGCCCTGCGCGACATCCGTACCCTCTCGGGGGGCGAGAGCTTCCTGGTCAGCCTGGCGCTGGCCCTGGCGCTGTCGGATCTGGTCAGCCAGCGCACCGGCATCGATTCGCTGTTCCTCGACGAAGGCTTCGGCACCCTGGACGGCGAGACCCTGGAGGTCGCCCTCGATGCCCTGGACCAGCTCAACGCCGGCGGCAAGACCATCGGCATCATCAGCCACGTGGAGGCACTCAAGGAGCGGATACCCGTGCAACTCAAGGTGCGCAAGGGCGTCGGCCTGGGCCACAGTGGCCTGGAGCGGCGCTATGCGGTGGCGCAGGGCGCGACCGAGTGAGCATTTTTTCTTGCCTGGAGGTCGAAGCCCAGCGCCAAGCGATACGCCGAAACTGTTAACTTAGACCGGTTTCGCGTCCGCCTTCGCTCGGTGACGTCTTTTTCTCCAACCGGCCCGCTACCTACCATGTCCCAATTCCTTGCCGTCGGCCTGTTCGACTTCGATCCCCGCCGCGCCGAATGGCGCGCGGATGCCGTCTGTGCGGCCATGCTGGAGCGGGACGCCGAGGAGCTCGCCCGGGGCCTTCCGCTGGCCGAGCTGCTGGCCGGCTTGCAGAGCCGAACCGCGCCGCCCGAGGGATTGCTGCCCGCTCCGGGCGCGGTCTGGGAGGCCTGGCGCCATGGAGCGGACGGCAAGGCGCGCTGCCTGCAGTTCCAGCGCCGCGACGACGGCGGCGTGCTGCTCGACGTCACCGCACAGCGCCGGCACGAGGCCGAGCTGTGGCAGGGCGAGGCCTTCAAGCGCAGCGTCATGGTCTGCAGCGTCGACTGCATCAAGCTGATCGATCTCGAGGGCCGCCTGGAGTACATGAATCCGGGCGGTCTGGTGGTCATGGAGATCGACGACTTCATTCCCTTCCAGGGCCGCCCCTGGGCCGAACTCTGGCCCGAGGCGCAGCGCCACGAGGTACTGGGCGCGATCGAAGCGGCGCGCCAGGGTGGCATCGGCCGCTTCACCGGCCTCGCCCCCACCGCCAAGGGTACCCGCCGCTGGTGGGACGTGGTGGTCACGCCGATCCTCGGCGATGACGGCCAACCCCTGCGCTTCCTGTCCATCTCCCGCGACGTCAGCGAGACCGTCCGCGCGCGCGAGGCGCTGGACGAACTCAATCGCAACCTCGAGGAGCGCATCGAGGCGCGCAGCCAGGAGCTGGTCGCGCTGGAAGAGGAATTGCGCCAGGCGCAGAAGATGGAAGCCATCGGCCAGCTCACCGGCGGCATCGCCCACGACTTCAACAACCTGCTCACCGGCATCGTCGGCTCCCTCGACCTGATGCGACGCCGGGTCCAGCAGGGGCGCGTCCAGGAACTGGAGCGCTATCTGGACACCGCCACCCGCTCCGCGGAGAACGCCGCGGCCCTGACCCAGCGCCTGCTGGCCTTCGCCCGGCGCCAGGTGCTCGAGCCGCGGCCGGTGGATGCCGGCCAGCTGGTGCAGGGCATGCACGAACTGCTGCGCCACAGCCTGGGCAAGAAGATCCGCAAGGAAGTCCAGCTGGCCGACGACCTCTGGCTGCTGCACTGCGATCCGCACCAGCTGGAAAACGCCATCCTCAACCTGGCCATCAACGCCCGCGACGCCATGCCGGAGGGCGGTGAGCTGAGCATTCGGGTGGAGAACGTCAGCGGTCCGCTGAGCATCGGCCTGGGCGGCGAGACGCTGGCCGGCGATTTCATTCGGATCCAGGTCTGCGACAGCGGTACCGGGATGGATGCCGAGACGCTCCAGCGCGCTTGCGAGCCCTTCTTCACCACCAAGCCGAGCGGTCGCGGGACCGGGCTGGGGCTGTCGATGATCTACGGCTTCGTCCGGCAATCGGGTGGCCAGGTGGAAATCCAGTCGGTGCTGGGCGAGGGCACCCGTATCAGCCTCTATCTGCCTCGGCTGCTCGCCGAGCCGGAGACCGCCGTGGTGACGGTAGCCCCCCAGGGCCAGCTGCTGCCCGAGGTGTCCGGTGATTGCGCGCTGATCGTCGAAGAGGAACGCGAGGTCCGGGTGATCATCAGCGAGGCCCTCGCCGAGCTGGGCTACACGCCCCTGGCCGTGAGCGACAGCACCACGGCCGTCGCCCTCATCGCCTCGGGCAGCCTGCGCATCGACCTGCTGGTGACCAGCCTGGGTCTTTCCGGGCTGGACGGCCGCCAACTGGCCGAACAGGCGCGGGCCACCACCCCCAGTCTGCCGGTGCTCTATCTCTCCGGCCAGGCCGATCCGGCGAGCTTGCCGGAACTGGCCGAGGAGGGCGTCGAACTCATCAGCAAGCCCTTCGGCCTGGAGGAACTGGCCCGCTGCGTGAGGCGTCTGCGCCCGGACGTCTGAATGCGCCGCGGCGAACTGTCGCGGCGGTCGGGGGTCGATCCTTTCGTGTCGCAACGTCCTTTGCGGCTGCTGTCGTCTCGACAAGAAAAGGAGCGCTTCATGAAACGCCTGCCACCCGCGCCGCCCGCGCGGATGCTCGCCCTATCCCTGTCCATCGCCTTTCTCGCCGCCTGCGCCCATGACGGCGACAAGCCGGAAACCCTCTCCTGGAGTTGGCGCGACGCCAGCAGCGCACGCGTCGTGCCACCGGACCGGGCCTACCCCGAGCTGTTCACCGCCGTGCAGCAGGGCAAGCTGTTCACCGACCAGAAGCACTTCGTCGATGCGCTGCCCAAGCGCGACCCGGCCGCCATTCGCCGCGACTACCTGGCCCAGCGCGACCAGCCCGGCTTCGACCTCAAGGCCTTCGTCAGGGCCAACTTCGAAGAGTCCGACCCCATCAAGGCAGCACCGCCCAAGGCCGGCGCCGACCTGCCGACCCACATCAAGGATCTCTGGCCGGTGCTGACCCGCCATTACGAGGAGGTGCCGGCCTACAGCAGCCTGCTGCCGCTGCCCAAGCCCTATGTGGTGCCGGGTGGCCGCTTCCGCGAGGTCTACTACTGGGATTCCTACTTCACCATGCTCGGCCTGGCCAAGAATGGCCGTACCGACCTGGTACGCGACATGGTGGACAACTTCGCCCATGAGATCGACGTCTACGGTCACATCCCCAACGGCAACCGCAGCTACTACCTGAGTCGCTCCCAGCCGCCGTTCTTCGCCTACATGGTGGACCTGCAGGCCAGCCTGGAAGGCGACTCCGCCTATCGCCGCTACCTGCCGCAACTGCAGAAGGAATACGCCTACTGGATGGCCGGCGCGGACGCCTTGCAGGCGGGCCAGGCCAATGCCCACGTGGTCAAGCTGGCCGACGGCACCCTGCTCAACCGTTACTGGGACGCCAGCGATACCCCGCGCCAGGAATCCTACCTGGAAGACCTGGCCACCGCGGCCCAGGCCAAGGGCCGTCCGGCCGGCGAGGTCTATCGCGACCTGCGCGCCGGTGCCGAAAGCGGCTGGGACTTCTCCTCGCGCTGGCTCGGCGACGGCAAGACCCTGGCGACCATTCGCACCACCGCCATCGCCCCGGTGGACCTGAACAGCTTGCTCTATCACCTGGAGCAGACCATCGCCAAGGCCTGCGACAAGACCGGCGAGGCCAGTTGCGTCCAGGCCTACAGCCAGAAGGCCAAGAGCCGCCAGCAGGCCATCGACCGCTATCTGTGGAATCCGGCCGGCTACTACACCGACTTCGACTGGCAGGCCAAGCGCCGCACCGACAAGGTCAGCGCCGCCGCCCTGTTCCCACTGTACGTGGGCCTCGCCAGCCAGAGCAGCGCCGACCTGACCGCGGCGACGGTGGCCAACCAGCTGCTGCGTCCCGGTGGCATCGCCACCACCACGGTCAAGACCGGCCAGCAGTGGGACGAACCCAATGGCTGGGCGCCGCTGCAATGGGTAGCCGTGGATGGCCTGCGCCGCTACCAGCAGGACAAGCTGGCCGCGGACATCGGCGGCCGCTTCCTGACCCAGGTGCAGAACCTCTACGCCCGCGAGCAGAAGCTGGTGGAGAAATATGACCTCACCGGCGGCAAGGGCGGTGGTGGCGGCGAATACGAGTTGCAGGACGGCTTCGGCTGGACCAATGGCGTGACCCTCAAGCTGCTCGAGCTCTACAAGCCGCAAACCGGCGCGCAGTAAGGCCAAGGAAAAGGTCCGCCATGGCGGACCTTTTCAGGTTGCTGCCAATCCGTAGGTTGGGCTAAGACAACCTCATCGTCGAAGCCCAACGATCCGGGAGTGATGATCGACCCGTTGGGCTTCGCTATGCTCAACCCAACCTACGGGCTGCCATTCCCTCTCCCTCTGGGAGAGGGTCGGGGTGAGGGCAAACCCCACGCCAGACCTCTGTAGCCTGAAAGTCTAGAACTTCACAGCGGATCCACCGGTGGCGCATCGTCCTCGTCGGCGGGCAGCTCGGCGGGATGCAGGCCTTCCGGATCCTCTTCCTCGGGCAATGGCAGGATGGCGTTCATCAGCTGTACTCCGGGTTGCGCGGATTCTTCTGCGGCAGGCGCTCCTCGAGGGGGCGGTCATCCGGATCCTCGCCCACCGGCTCTTCGGGATCGGGCGCGATGTCCGGATCGATATCCAGGTCGTCGGGGTTTTCCTTGATCTGATCGTTCATACGGGCTCCGCGAGTGGGGTGGTAAAGGTTTGGGCAGAGCCCTACCCGCGAAGTTCGCCACCGGCGATCAGCGATAACCCCGCGCCTGCAGATCGAACAGCTGCGCATAGCGTCCGCCAGTGGCCAACAGCTGGGCATGATCGCCTCGCTCGCGAATCTCACCCCCTTCCAGCACCAGGATCTGATCGGCGTTGCGCACGCTGGAGAAGCGGTGCGAGATCAGCAGGGTCATGCGCTGCTGCGCCTGGGCGCGAAAGCGTTCGAAGATCACCGCTTCGGCCGCGGCGTCCAGGGCGGCGGTGGGCTCGTCCAGCACCAAAATGTCGGCGTCTTCGCGCATATAGGCCCGCGACAGGGCGATCTTTTGCCATTGGCCGCCGGACAGCTCCTGGCCCCCCATGAACCAACGCCCCAGTTGGGTGGCGTAGCCCTCGCGCAAGCCGGCGATGACCTCGTCGGCCAGTCCCTGTTCGGCGGCCTTGCGCCAGCGCGTCTCGTCGTCGAAGGCCTGGGTATCGCCGACACCGAGGTTCTCGCCGGCGCTGAGCTGGTAGCGGATGAAATCCTGGAAGATCACGCCGATGCGCCGGTGCAGGGCGGTGGGCTGCCAGTCCTGCAGATCGCTGCCGTCGAGCAGGATGCGACCCTGGCTGGGGGCATGCAGACGGGTCAGCAGCTTGATCAGAGTGGTCTTGCCCGAGCCGTTGGCGCCCACCAGCGCCAGGCTCTGACCCGGCGCCAGGTGGAAGCTGATGTCCTGCAGGGTCGGCGCCGTCGCGCCTGGATAGGTGAAGCCCACGTCTTCGAATCTCAGGCCATCGCCGGGCCGGCTGCCGGTCGTCAGGCTGCCGCCCTCCACGGTGGTCGGCTGGCCGAGGTAGTCATAGAGGTTGCTCAGGTAGAGGCTGTCTTCGTAGAGGCCGCCCACGGCGGTGAGACTGGCGCTGACCGCCGCCTGGCCCTGGCGGAACAGGGTCAGGTAGAGGGTCATCTGGCCCAGGCTGAGGCGGCCGCGCACCGTGTCGAGCACCACCCAGGCATAGGCGGCATAGAAGGCGAGGGTACCCAGCAGCCCGAAGACGAAGCCCCAGCCGTCGCGTCTCAGGGTCAGGCGGCGGTCCTCGGCGTAGAGCTTGGCGAAGGTGGCGCGGTAGCGCGCCAGCAGCAGCGGGGCGAGGCCGAACAGCTTGACCTCCTTGATGTAGGCCTCGTGGGACAGCAGCGTTTCCAGGTAGGTCTGGCGGCGCGTCTCGGGGGCGCGGCGGCTGAACAGGCGAAAGGCATCGCCGGAAAAGCGCGCCTCGGCCAGGAACACCGGCAGCGCTCCTACCACCAGCAACACCAGGGCCCAGGGCGAGAAATGCACCAGCAGCACGGCGAAGCTGACCAGCGAAATGAGGTTCTGCAGCAGCGTCAGGGACTTGGTCACCAGCGCCAGCGGCCGCACCGAGGCCTCGCGCCGTGCCCGCACCAGCTTGTCGTAGAAGTCGGCGTCCTCGAATTGCGCCAGCGACAGGGTCTGGGCCTTTTCCAGGATCAGCAGGTTCACCGTCTGCCCCAGGCGTACCCGCAGCAGCGATTGCTGCACCGACAGCAGCCGTTGGGCACCGGCGAGGGCGGCGAGCACCCCGGCTTCGGCGAGCACGAATTTCAGCACCGGCCACAGTGGCGCCTGGCCCTGCTGCGCATGCAGCTGCATGGCGGACACCACGGCATCGACGATACGCTGCCCCAGCCAGGCGGCCAGGGCCGGTAACAGGCCCGCGATCAAGGTGGCCAGGACCAGGCCGATCATGAGCGCCGGAGAGGTACTCCAGACCAGGCCGGCGGCGCGGCGCATCTGCAACTGGACGATAGCGAAGGAGGTGGAGAGGGCCATGGCGGATCTTCGGCTGGAATCCAGCATTAGGCGGAGCGGTGAGCAGGGTGTTCCCGGGGATATGGCAAAAGGCTTACACGCGATGGTGTCAGCTGGCCATGTTGCCACTCCAGCAGGGTGCGTAATCTACACCCATCAGCCGCGCAGGATGCGCAGCTCTGAGGTCAAGGACGATGACCAGGCCAGGATGGCGCCTGACAGGACGTTGGGATGGTCGCAACAAAGAACCCGCTTCGGCGGGTTTTTTGTTGTCCGGGATTTCTTGGCCTTGGTCGATCAGCCCTGGGGGTATGGCGAAAGGCTTACACGTGATGGTGTCAGCTGGCCATGTCGCCACTCCGGCAGGCTGCGTAATCTACACCCATCAGCCGCGCAGGACGCGCAGCTCTGAGGTCAAGGACGATGACCAGGCCAGGATGGCACCTGACAGGACGTTGGGATGGTCGCAACAGAGAACCCGCTTCGGCGGGTTTTTTGTTGTCCGGGATTTCTTGGCCTTGGTCGATCAGCCCTGGGGGTATGGCGAAAGGCTTACACGCGATGGTGTCAGCTGGCCATGTCGCCACTCCGGCAAGGTGCGTAATCTACACCCATCAGCCGCGCAGGATGTGCAGCTCTGAGGTCAAGGACGATGACCAGGCCAGGATGGCACCTGACAGGACGTTGGGATGGTCGCAACAAAGAACCCGCTTCGGCGGGTTTTTTGTTGTCTGGAGTTTCTCGGCTCGGGTCGATCACGCCAGGGGGTATGGCGAAAGGCTTACACGCAGTGGTGTCAGCTGGCCATGTCGCCACTCTGGCAGGGTGCGTAATCTACACCCATCAGCCGCGCAGGATGCGCAGCTCTGAGGTCAAGGACGATGACCAGGCCAGGATGGCACCTGACAGGACGTTGGGATGGTCGCAACAAAGAACCCGCTTCGGCGGGTTTTTTGTTGCCCGGGATTTCTTGGCCTTGGTCGATCACGCCAGGGGGTATGGCGAAAGGCTTACATGCGATGGTGTCAGCTGGCCATGTTGCCACTCCAGCAGGCTGCGTAATCTACACCCATCAGCCGCGCAGGACGCGCAGCTCTGAGGTCAAGGATGATGACCAGGCCAGGATGGCGCCTGACAGGACGTTGGGATGGTCGCAACAGAGAACCCGCTTCGGCGGGTTTTTTGTTGTCTGGAGTTTCTCGGCTCGGGTCGATCACGCCAGGGGGTATGGCGAAAGGCTTACATGCGATGGTGTCAGCTGGCCATGTCGCCACTTTGGCAGGGTGCGTAATCTACACCCATCAGCCGCGCAGGATGCGCAGCTCTGAGGTCAAGGACGATGACCAGGCCAGGATGGCACCTGACAGGACGTTGGGGTGGTCACAACAAAGAACCCGCTTCGGCGGGTTTTTTGTTTTCTGTCGTCCGGCATCCTTCATTCGGAGGATGAGCGTGAGCGGATCGGGTAGCACAGTGAGGGCTCTTCCCGGAGGATCTTCGCCATGCACTCGATATCGACCCTGTCGCTCGTCCCTGTCCTCATATTGACCGCCGCCTGCGCCAGTGGCCCGCGACCCGGGCACGAGCCGCCTCCGCCGAACGCCGTGACGCTGGACGACGCTGGCATCCGTGCCGCCATTGTCGGGAAAACCCTGCAGACTCGAAGCATGGGGGGCGAAAGCGTCACCCAGACTTTCAAGGCCGATGGCACCAGTGTGTTCACCATGGGGACGGAACGGTTGGTCGAGCGCTGGCGGGTGGCGGATGGGCAGATCTGTATCGATTCGCCTGGGTATCCCCGGGAGTGCGACGTGGTCAAGCAGGCAGCCGAGGGGCTGTGGTTCCTGGACGGCAAGACTGGAAAACTGCAGAACCACTACCAGGTGGTGCCCTGACCTAGCCGACCACCCGATTGCGTCCGGCCGCCTTGGCCGCATAGAGCGCCCGGTCGGCCTCCTCGGTGAGGGTGTAGGCGTCCATGCCAGGCGCATGGGCGGCCAGGCCGACGCTGAGGGTGATGGGCCGGCGTGACCAGGCGTGGTGGGCCACCGCCGTGCGGCAGCGCTCGGCCACCAGATGGGCCGCGGCGAGATCGGCGCCGGACAGCAGGATGGCGAATTCCTCGCCGCCATAGCGGAAACAGGCGTCATTGTCGCGACAGCTCTGCAGCAGCAGGCGGCTCACGGCCTGCAGCGCGGTGTCGCCGGCCTGGTGGCCGAAGGCGTCGTTGTAGGCCTTAAAGTGATCCACGTCGATCAACAGCATGGACAGGGCGCTGTGCTGTTCCTCGGCGCGCAGCAGATGCTCCGCCAGGCGCAGGTCGAAGGCGCGACGATTGTAGAGGCCGGTCAGGGCGTCGGTGACGCTGCGCTGTTCGGCGGCCTGCATCATGTCCAGCAACTGCCGCTGCGAGGCCTCCAGCATGTGCTGCTGCTCGATGTGCTCGGTGACGTCCACCGAAAGGCCGGCCAGGGCGATGCCCTGGCGCGTGACCAGGGGAAACTTGTAGGACTGCCAGAAGATGCGTCGGCCGTCGTGGGCGGCCATGTGCTCGACGAGTCGGCTCGGCTTGAGTTCGCCCATGACCTGTTCGTCGACCTGGCGAAAGCGCGGCGCCGATTCCGGCCAGATGGCGAAATCGTCCTTGCCGATGACCTCGTCGCGGGTCAGGCCGAGTTGCTGCAGGAAGGGTTCGTTGACGTACGAGAAGCGCCAGTCCTTATCCTTGATGTAGGCGACGAAGGGGCCGTTGTTCATGAAGGCGGAGAAGTTGATGTCCAGCTCTTCCAGCCGGTGCAGGGTCTCGCGCTGCTGCAGCAGGAGGGTGACCTGGCGGGCCAGCCGTTGCAGGTTGGTGATCTGGGCGGTCTCGAAGCGGCGGACGCGGTCGTCCATCACGCAGAGCGTGCCCAGGGCCACGCCATGCCGGTCGAGCAGCGGGATGCCCAGGTAGGCCCGCATCTTCTCCAGGCCCGGGGCCGCTCGCAGGTGCGCGACCCGCGGATCTTCCCGCAGGTCTTCCACCGCGAAGGGCTGCCGGGGGGTGAGGATCGCCAGGTGACAGAGCGAGGATTCGAGGGGGATCTCGTCCACCACCACCCCCTGGCACGCCTTGAACCACAGGCGATGCCGGTCGGCCAGGGTGACGAAGGCCGCTGGTGCGCGGGTCAGCTGGCAGGCCAGGGCGACGATGTCCTCGTAGGCGGATTCGACACCGCTATCGAGAATCTGCAACTCACCTAGGGCGTGGAGACGGCGGGCGTCATCGGGGGGAGTCATGCGGGCTCGCGAAGGCGGGGTCTCAGGCTTGAGCATAGTATCCCGCGGGGCGGAGGAAAACCGTGCCTCTCGCACAATCGGCCGAGGGGGCGGCTGGCGGCCGGCCCCTCGGGATTGCTGTCAGCGCCGGGGTTGCAGCAGCAGCGCCACCAGCGCGCTCCAGCCGGTCTGGTGCGAAGCGCCCAGGCCGCGGCCATTCTCGCCATGGAAGTACTCGTGGAACAGCACCAGGTCACGGCTGCGCGGATCGTCTTGCAACTGCGGGTAGTCGACCATGCTCGGGCGGCGGCCGTCGGCGTCCTTGAGGAACAGCCGCGTCAGCCGCTGGCTGAGGCCGTCGGCCACTTCTTCCAAGTTGGCTAGGTAGCCCGAGCCGCTGGGGTATTCCACCGAGAAGTTGTCGGCGTAGTAGCGGTGGAATTCGTGCAGCGACTCGATGAGCATGTAGTTGATCGGCATCCACAGCGGCCCGCGCCAGTTGGAATTGCCACCGTAGAGCCGGGAGTCCGATTCCGCCGGCTGGTAGCGGGCGCTGAGCAGGTTGCCGTCGGCCTGGCGCATCTCGAAGGGCTTGTCGGCATGGGCCTTGGACAGGGAACGGATGCCGTAGGCGGAGAGGAATTCGCCGTCGTCGAGCATGCGCTTGAGCAGCAGCTTGGTGCGATGGCCGCGCAACAGCGAGAGCAGGAATCTATTGCCCTGGCCGGGTTCGGTCCAGCGCGAGACCAGCCGCGCGAGATCCGGGCGTTGCCGCAGGAAGCCGCGCAGGCGACCGCCCAGGCCGGGCAGCCCTTCGTGCTCGCGCTGCTCCAGCACCTGCACCGCGAACAGCGGGATGAGTCCAACGATGGATCTCAGCCGTAGCGGTTCGGCGCTGCCGTCCGGCTTGTGCAGCACGTCGTAGAAGAATTCGTCCTGGTCGTCCCAGAGGCCGTCTTCCCGCTCGTCGCTGTGGTTGATGGCCCCGGCGATGTGCAGGAAGTGCTCGAAGAACTTCACCCCCAGGTCGACGTACACCGGGTTTTCCTTGGCCAGTTCCAGGGCGATGCGCATCAGGTCGAGGGCGTAGGCGGCCATCCAGGCGGTGCCGTCGGCCTGGTCCAGGTGGTAACCCTCGGGCAGCGGCGCCGAGCGGTCGAAGAGGGCGATGTTGTCCAGCCCGAGGAAGCCGCCCTGGAAGATGTTGCGGCCTTCGGTGTCCTTGCGGTTGATCCACCAGGAGAAGTTGAGCAGCAGCTTGTGGAAGACGCGCTCGAGGAAGGCCCGGTCGCCGACGCCGGTCAGGGATTTTTCCTGCAGGTAGACGTGCCAGGTGGCCCAGGCATGTACCGGCGGGTTGGCGTCCTCGAAGTTCCACTCGTAGGCCGGCAACTGCCCGTTGGGGTGCATGAACCTGTCCTTCACCAGGAGCAGCAGCTGCTGCTTGGCGAAGCCGGGATCGATCAATGCGTAGGCCACTGCCTGGAAGGCCAGGTCCCAGGAGGCGTACCAGGGATACTCCCACTTGTCCGGCATGGAGACGATGTCGAAATTGAGCAGGTGCCGCCAGTGGCCGTTGCGGATGCGCTGGCGTTGGGCCGGCGGCGTGGGCTGGGCCGGATCGCCGTCGAGCCAGCGATTGACCTCGAAATAATAGAGCTGCTTGGACCAGAGCAGGCCGGCCAGGGCCTGGCGCTGCACCAGGCGGGCGTCGGGATCGCTGATCTTTTCCTGCAGGGCGGCGTAGAAGGCATCGGCTTCGGCGATGCGCTCGGCAAAGACTGCGTCGGCGTCCACCGCCGGGGCGTTGGTGGGTGCCAGGCGCAGGTAGACCACGGTGCTGGCGCCGCCTTCCAGCTCGACGGTGAAGTGGGCGGCCGCCTTGCTGCCGAAGTCCCGGCGGATCGCCTCCCGGGCGCCGCGCACCACGTAGTCGTTGATGCCGTCCTTGAAGGGGCCTTCGGCGCTCTCGCCGGTGAGGCGGGGCAGGTTGGTTTCGTTGTTGCAGAATAGCCACTCCGCCTCGCGCGGGCCCCAGGCCGTGACGACCAGGTCGGGGCGGTCGAAGTAGCTGGCGCGCACCTGCTCGCCTTCGAGGCTGAGCATGGAACGCGGTGGCGTGCCGGTCCAGGCCCAGGTGTTGCGCGACCAGATCTGCGGCAGCACCCGCAGGCTGGCGCGCTCGGCGCCACGGTTTTCCACGGTCACCCGCATGAGGATGTCGTCTGGGGTGTGCTTGGCGTATTCGACGGTGACGTCGAAGTAGCGGTTCTCGGCGAAGACGCCGGTATCGAGGATCTCGTATTCGCGATCCTCCAGGCCGCGCCGGGCGTTCTCCTCGGTGAGCTGGGCATAGGGGAAGGCGGCGTGGGGATACTTGTAGAGCATCTTCTGGTAGGCGTGGCTCGGCACGCCGTCCAGGTAGAAGTAGAGCTCCTTGACGTCTTCGCCGTGGTTACCTTCGGCATTGGTCAGGCCGAACAGGCGCTCCTTGAGGAAGGGGTCGCGCTCGTTCCACAGGGCGATACCCAGGCACCAGTGCTGGGCCTGGTCGCAGAAGCCGGCGAGGCCATCCTCGCCCCAGCGGTAGGCACGGCTGCGCGCATGGTCGTGGGGGAAGTAGCGCCAGGCGTCGCCGTCGGCGCTGTAGTCTTCACGGACCGTGGCCCACTGGCGCTCGCTCAGGTAGGGCCCCCACTGCCGCCAGGCGGCGGCGTCGGTGTCAGCCAGGCGCTGGCCTTCTCGGGTATGCAGGATGCCCGGGGCGGGATGTGCCGTCATCGTGTCTCCAGATTCAGGTAACGGTTAAAGCTCGAGGATAGATCACCAGGGTGGCGCGCAGGGACCTTGCCTGGCGCATCCTTGCCATTTTAGTGCCTGCCCGCGACGAAAAAATTCACGCCGTTGCGTTTTCCATCACAGGGTGAGTACCCGTGGCAGGCCGGGGCAAGGGTCGAAAGCCAGGCGAAAAAAAGCCCCACGCCCTGGAGGGGGTGGGGCTTTGCGTGCCAGGCATCGGCCCGCTGCACGACAGCGGGCCGGCGGGCGATCAGAGCGCCATGTCGTTGGCGGCCTTGTCGGCGCGCGGGGCGGCGACCGTCGGCTTGGCGTTCTGGGCGCCGGTGGCGACCGGCGGGGTGGCCAGTTGCAGCACCTCGGCGGTGTAGTTCCACTCTTGCTGCACGCGCTCGGGGTCGCTGTTCAGCTTGGTGCCGTAGCTGGGCACGATCTGGTGCAGCTTGGCCTGCCACTCCGGGGTGGCGACCTTGTCCTTGAACACCTTCTCCAGCACGCTCAGCATGATCGGCGCGGCGGTGGAGGCACCCGGGGAAGCGCCCAGCAGGCCGGCGATGCTGCCGTCCTTGGCGGCGACGATCTCGGTGCCGAGCTTCAGCACGCCACCCTTGTCGGCGTCGCGCTTGATGATCTGCACGCGCTGACCGGCTTGCCACAGGCGCCAGTCTTCCTTCTTGGCGTTGGGGAAGTACTCGCGCAGGGCGGCCAGGCGATCGTCATCCGACAGCATCAGCTGACCGGCGAGGTATTCCACCAGCGGGTATTCGGCCACGCCCACGCGGACCATCGGCCAGGCATTGTGGGTGTTGGTGCTGGTCAGCAGGTCCAGGTAGGAACCCTGCTTGAGGAACTTGGTGGAGAAGGTGGCGAAGGGCCCGAACAGGATCACGCGCTTGCCATCGAGCATGCGGGTATCCAGGTGCGGAACCGACATCGGCGGCGCGCCGACCGAAGCCTTGCCATAGGCCTTGGCCAGGTGCTGCTGGGCGATCTCGGGGTTGTCGGTGACCAGGAAGGAACCGCCCACCGGGAAGCCAGCGTAGTCGTTCGCTTCGGGAATGCCCGACTTCTGCAGCAGGTGCAGGGCACCGCCGCCGGCACCGATGAAGACGAACTTGGCGTCGGTCTCGGTCTTCTTGCCGTCCTTGACGTTCTTGTACTCCACGCGCCAGCTGCCGTCGGCATTGCGGGTGATGTTCTCGACTTCGCTGGACAGGTTCAGCTTGAAGTTCGGCTTGGACTGCAGGTTGGCGGCGAACTGGCGGGTGATCTCGCCGAAGTTGACGTCGGTACCCAGCGGGCTCCAGGTGGCGGCGATCTTCTGCTGAGGATCGCGGCCTTCCATCATCAGCGGGACCCACTGCTTGATCTGCGCGGGATCCTCGGAATACTGCATGCCGGAGAACAGCGGGCTGGCCTTGAGGGCCTCGTAGCGCTTCTTCAGGAAGGCGATGTTCTCGTCACCCCAGACGAAGCTCATGTGCGGGGTGCTGTTGATGAAGCTCTTCGGGTCCTTGAGGACGCCGTTCTTGACCTGCCAGGACCAGAACTGACGGGAGATCTGGAAGGCCTCGTTGATCTCGATGGCCTTGGAGATGCTGACCTTGCCGTCCTTGTCTTCGGGGGTGTAGTTCAGCTCGGCCAGGGCGGAGTGGCCGGTACCGGCGTTGTTCCAGCCGTTGGAGCTCTCGTCGGCGACCTTGTCCAGGCGCTCGACCATTTCCATGGTCCAGGTCGGCTCCAGCTCGTTCAGCCAGATGCCCAGGGTGGAACTCATGATGCCACCGCCGATCAGCAGGACGTCGACCTTCTTGACGTCTTCGGCATGTGCGGTGCCCAGGGCGGAGGCGATGGCCATGCCGAGCAGCGCGCCAGTCATTTTCTTCAACATGTGGTCTCTCAATCGATAGAAGCTGTGTCTGCTTATCGAGTTTCGGTGCGGTGCGGCACCATGGCACATGGGTGGATGTGCAGTGGGCAAGGCAGAATGCAGCCAGAAACACGCAAGGGCAGGTTCTTGTCCCTCCACCGCCCCTCTCTCGTGAACCACCGGAGGGGTCGGAGCAAAAACGCAATACGCGGCCTCGGCAACGGCTGACCGGAGACCAGGTGTCTCGGGCGCGGCTGCGTGCGCGTGGCGTTTTTGTTGCCGGGCATTTTAATGACAAGGGGTAGGAATGCCTAGCCCGGAATTCATTAGGTTTGGCTATTAGCCTTTAGTCTAATCCCCATCGAATCCCCGCCAGGTCTTCCCGCAGGCGCCCCCGGGCTGTGCGCGAGCCGCGGACGCAGGGGGCCCAGCCCCGACGAAACCGGTCAGAAAGCCGCCGAAGGGTCGTGGCCCGCCGCACCCGGCGGGCGCCGGGCCTGGCCGGCTAGGCGAAGCGCCAGGCGAGAAAGCGACTCTGCTTCTGGCCTTGCGCCATGGCCACCACCCGCGTTTCCCTGGCCTGTTCACAGCGCAGCGCGGCTTGCAGCACCGGCAGGTTGCTGGCCTTGGACACCAGGCAGGTGAACCAGCCGACCTGGCTGGCGAAGGTGCGGCTCTCGCGGATCATCCGCTCGATGAAGGCCGCCTCGCCGCCTGGACACCAGAGTTCGGCCGCCTGGCCACCGAAGTTGAGCAGGGGCACCTGCTTGCCGGTGGTCTTGCCCAGGTTCTTCCACTTGCGCTGGCTGCCACGCACGGCGTCGTTGGGGCTGGCATGGAAGGGCGGGTTGCACAGGGTGGCGGCGTACTGCTCACCGGGCTGCAGGATGCCGGCGAAGATCGCCTGGGGATCGGGCTGGCGGCGCAGTTCGATGGCCGCCGCGCAATCCGGATTGGCGGCCAGGGTGCGGCCGAAGGCGTCCAGCGCCGCCGGAGCGATGTCGCTGCCGACGAAGTGCCAGCCGTACTCCTTGAAACCGATCAGCGGATAGACGCCATTGGCGCCGGTCCCCACGTCCAGCAGGCGAACCCTTTCCCCGCGCGGCAGCTTGCCGCCATTGCCTTCGGCCAACAGATCGGCCAGGTGATGCAGATAGTCGGCCCGGCCAGGAATCGGCGGGCAGAGGAAGTCGGCGGGGATATCCCAGTCGCGTACGCCATGGTGCAAGGCCAGCAGGGCGCGGTTGAGCGCCCGGACCGCCTGGGGATCGGTGAAGTCGATGGACAGGTTGCCCCGCGGCGTCGGTGCCACGAAAGGTCTGAGCGCGGGGCTCACGCGGATCAGGGCCGGAAAGTCGTAGCTGCCCTGGTGGCGATTGCGCGGATGCAGGGGAGCGGGGCGGCCCGGCAGGGGCCGGCGGGGCGAGGTCATGGCGACGGACGAGATGGAAAAGGGGGCGGCGAGCCTAGCACAGCCGCCCCTTGGACTCACATGGGGGGCTCACGCCGGGGTCGGGGCATCTTCGGGCAGCACGCCGATCTCGCGCAGGTTGCGCCAGAAAGCGGCCGGGATGGATGCGCGCAATAGCTCGGCGTTCTGTCGGGCCCGCTCCGGCTTGCTGCTGCCGGGAATGGTGGCGGCCACGGTGGGATGGGCGAGGCAAAATTGCAGGGCCGCGGCGCGGATATCCACTCCGTGATCCTGGCAGACACCCTCGATCAGCTCGACCTTGCGGCGCAGCGCCGGCTCGGCCTCGGCATAGTTGTAGTGCTTGCCGCCGGCGAGCAGTCCGGAGTTGAAGGGCCCGCCCACGACGATGCCCACACCGCGGCGTTCGCACTCGGGGAAGAGGGTATCCAGGGCTTCGCGATGGTCCAGCAGCGAATAGCGCCCGGCCAGCAGGAAGGCGTCGGGATCGCTCTGTTCCAGCGCCAGGCGGCAGGGCTCCACCAGGTTGACGCCCAGGCCCCAGCCCATGATCAGGCCTTCCTCGCGCATCTCGGTGAGGGCCTTGGCCGCGCCCTGCATGGCTTGGGCGAAGTAGTCGCGCCAGGCCGGGCCGTGCTGGTCTTCGGAAAGGTCATGGATCCAGACCAGGTCGAGGCGGTCGGTCTTCAGCCGTTCCAGGCTGTCTTCGATAGAGCGGCGGGCCCCATCGGCGGAATAGTCGAGCACCCGCTTGAAGGGCAGTTCATTGACGAACGGCGGGGCGTTTTCCGGCTGGTCGGCGGGCTCCAGCAGCCGGCCGACCTTGCTGCAGAGCACGAAGTCGTCGCGCGGCTTGTCGGCCAGCACCTCGGCGAAGCGGCGCTCGGAAAGGCCGGCGCCATAGTGTGGCGAGGTGTCATAGAGGCGGATGCCGGCGTCCCAGGCGGCTTCGAGGGTCGCTCGGGCATCGGCCTCACTGACCTCGCGGAACATGTTGCCCAGCGGGGCGCCGCCGAAACCGAGGGAGGGGATGTCGATACGCATGAGAGGTCTCCGGGTGGTGCGTGTCTGCATCCCGACCGACGTCAGCGTGGTCCTGTTCCCCTAGTCCGCCGGACGTAGCAGCGCCACCTCTGCGGGCGTGAGTGGACGACAGTCGCCCTCGGCCAGTGCCGGATCCAGTACCAGGCTGCCGATGCGATCGCGGTGCAGGGCGATGACCTCGATGCCGAAGCGACCGAACATGCGCTTGACCTGGTGATAGCGACCTTCGACCAGGGTCAGGTAGGCGTTGTGCTCGTCCAGCAGCTCCAGCCGCGCCGGTTGGGTGGTGAGGTCTTCGTAGGCGAAGTAGAGACCCTCGGCAAAGGCCGCGACCAGGTGCTGGGGGATGACCTCGGCGGTGGTGACCCGGTAGCGTTTGGTCTGCTTGTGGCGCGGATGACTCAGGCCGCGCGACCACTGGCCGTCGTTGGTGAGCAGCAGCAGGCCGGTGGTGTTGAAGTCCAGCCGTCCGGTCAGGTGCAGATCGGCGCGCTGGTCCGGCGCGAGACAGTCCAGCACCGTGGCATGGCGCGCGTCGACGGTGGCGCTCACGCAGCCGCGCGGCTTGTGCAGCATCAGGTAGCGGCCGCCGGGACCGTCCTGCAGCAGGCAGGCATCGGCCTCGATGCGATCGAAGGCGAACACCTCCTGGGCGGCCTGCAGGGTGGTGGCGCCGTTGACCCTTACCCGACCTTCCGCGAGCAGGCGCCGGGCGAGTTGGCGGCCCAGCTCGGGTCGGTTGCCCAGCCAGCGATCCAGACGCATCAGCAAGGCTCGTCGGCGACGCCGGCCGCGCAGGCCGGGCAGAGGCAGCGTCGATCACGCTCTTCCGCGGGCAGGCGTTCCAGGGCGGCGGGATCCATCGGCGTCTGCAGGCACCAGCAGTCGCGGAGCTCGCCACCGGCCGCCAGGGCGCAGCTGTTGGCCTGGCCGCACAGCGGGCAGCGGGTGGGATCGAAGGGGGTAAGCGATGCAGCCATGGTGATCTCGTCGGGCGAAGCGGGCGGCAGAGTACCGGAAATTGCGACCTGGATAACGTCCGCTACGCTGGGGGTCTGCGTACTGTCGCATCCGGGGTGCAAGCTGCATCCTAGCTCCGATCGTCGGACCACCCGAGGAACCCATGACAATAACTGCTCTGCGTACCCTGATCCGTACCCTCATTCCCGGCACCCTGCTGGTCAGCCAGCTGGCGCTGGCCACCGAAGGCGATATCGGCCAGACCCTGGCCCGCCAGGCCGGCATTCCCTGGCCGGCGGTGATCGCCCACCGCGGCGCCTCCTTCGACGCGCCCGAATCCACCGCCCCGGCCTACCTGGTGGCGCGGGAGCTCGGCGCCGACTATCTCGAGCTGGACCTGCAGCGCACCAAGGACGGTCAGCTCATTGCCCTGCACGACGACACCCTGGAGCGCACCACGGACGTCGCCAAGAAATTTCCGGAGCGCGCCAAGGCGCCGGTCAGCCAGTTCACCCTGGCCGAACTCAAGTCCCTGGACGCCGGCAGCTGGTTCAACCAGGCCCATCCCGACCGTGCCCGGCCGACGTTCGCCGGACTCAGGATCCTCACCCTCGACGAGGTCATCGACATCGCCGAAGGTGGTCGCCACAAGCCGGGTCTCTATATCGAGACCAAGCAGCCCAAGCTGTTTCCCGGCATCGAGCGCGACCTCAAGGCCAAGCTGACCCAGCGCGGCTGGCTGGGCCAACCCAAGGCCGGCGCCACCGGCGTGGCGGCCATGCCCGGGCGCGTAATCCTGCAGACCTTCGAGAAGAGCAGCCTGGAACTGCTGCAGAAGGAAATGCCCAACACGCCGAAGATCCTGCTGCTGTGGCTGGGTGACGACTACATCCCGGCCAAGGCGGGACCGAGCTACGCCGACTCGGGCGAGGCGAGCAAGGCGGCCTACTATGCCAAGCAACAGGTGCGTTCCGAGGGTGACTTCACCGCCTGGCTCGAATGGGCCAAGGCCCATGGCGCCATCGGCATCGGGCCCTCGGCCGCCCTGGAAGAGGGTGGCGACCAGAGCTATGCCGACCTGGTGAAGCCCTGGATGAACGACGTGGCCCACGAGCGCGGCCTGCTGGTGCATGCCTACACCGTGGACTCGGCGACGGACTTCGCTCGCCTGGCGCCCCGCGGCGTGGACGGTTTCTTCAGCAACCGCAGCGCCGAGTTGCTGAAGTTCTACGAGCGTCCTGCCAAGCAGGCGCCGGGGGCCCTGCTCAAGCAGCTCGGTTACTGAACCCGGGCGGGGAGGCCGGTCGGTCTCCCCCCTTCTCACTGGAAACCCTGCCATGTCCATCGAAGCCTTCAACGGTGCCAAGCTGGCGCTGCTCTGCGACGACCAGATCCTGGTCTATCAGCGTGACGACAAGCCGGACATTCCCTGGCCCGGCCTCTGGGACCTGCCCGGCGGCGGTCGCGAAGACGGGGAGACGCCCGCGCGCTGCGCCCTGCGCGAGCTGGAGGAGGAATTCGGCTTGGTGCTGGACGAGGCGCGGCTGACCTGGGGGCGGTGCTATGCCCCGCGCGAGCCAGGCCGCCTGCCCAGCTGGCTGTTCGCCGGCCGGCTGGATGCCGCCGAGATCGCCGCCATCCGCTTTGGCGACGAAGGCCAGGACTGGCGCCTGATGACCATCGCCGATTTCCTCGCCCATCCCCAGGGCGTGCCCCATCTGCAAGAACGCCTGCGCGACTACCTGGGCGCGCGTGAGGGTGGCGACGGGCGTCTCTTAATCCCGGCTGAATGAACGTGCGATAAGCGAGCAGGGGACAGGCACTCGGCTTAAGCTTTCTCCAGGCCCATCCGGGCCGTTCTGGAGATCTCCCATGCGCCATTTCCTCTTGGCGTCGCTCTGTGCCCTGACCTTCACCGGCTGCACCGTCTACGACACGTCCCCGCGCTACTACAGCCGTCCGGCGCCGCCCGCGGCGGTCTTCTACGGCACCCCGGCCTATCCGCCGCCCGCGGTCATCGTGCGGCCCTATGGCTACGGCTACTACTATCGGCCGCTACCGCCGCCCCCGCCGCCGCATTGGGGCCCGGGTCCCGGTTGGGGGCCGCCTGGGTGGGGGCCACGTCCGGGCTATGGTCCGCCCGGTTGGGGCCCGCGCTACGGTCCGCGTTGGTAACGGGTTTGACAGGGGCAGCCGGCTTTTCTAGGGTGCTGCCCTTGTCTTGACCAGGAATCCGACGCGTGGACGACGATCGCATCAAGCTCGACCCCCAATGGAAAGCCGCGCTGCGCGACGAGTTCGAGCAGCCCTACATGCGCCAGCTGAGCGAATTCCTGCGGCGGGAGAAGGCGGCGGGCAAGGTCATCTACCCGCCCGGTCCGCTGATCTTCAATGCCCTTAATACCACCCCTCTAGACCAGGTGAAGGTGGTCATACTCGGCCAGGATCCCTACCACGGCCCGGGGCAGGCCCATGGCCTGAGTTTCTCGGTACAGCCCGGCGTGCCGGCCCCGCCCTCCCTGCAGAACATCTTCAAGGAGCTCAAGCGCGACCTCAACCTGCCCATCCCCACCCACGGCTATCTGCAGCACTGGGCGGAGCAGGGCGTGCTGCTGCTCAACACCTCGCTGACGGTGGAACAGGCCAACGCCGGTTCCCATGCCAAGGCCGGCTGGCACAGATTCACCGACCGCATCATCGAGGTGGTCAGCGCCGAGCGCGAGAACCTGGTGTTCCTGCTCTGGGGCAGCCATGCCCAGGGCAAGCAGAACCTCATAGATCCGCAGAAGCACCTGATCCTCAAGTCGGCGCACCCCTCGCCGCTGTCGGCCCACCGCGGCTTCATCGGCAACGGCCACTTCGGCCGCACCAATGAATTCCTGCGCAATGCCGGTCTCTCCCCCATCGACTGGGCCCTGCCGCCGCTGGCGTAGCACGGGCCCGCACGCCCAGGCCCCTCCCGCTTAGGCCGCCCCCAGCAACGTTGTCGGCGGTCGCCGCCGGTGGCATTGCAGGCACCAGCTCGTCCCGAGCAGCAGCAGCATGATGGCCAGGGTCTCCAGCAGGGTCGGCAAGCGCCTGTTCCACAGGAAGCCGTAGAGCAGCGAAGCCAGGGTCTCGATGACGATGGCCTGGCCGCTCAGGGTCAGGGGCAGCCGGCGACTGGCCTGGTTCCAGCAGGCGCCGCCGATGATCGAGGCGAGCAGGGCCACGCCCGCGGCCACCAGCAGCGGCTGCGACCAGTCGGTGGGCGCCCGCCGTGCCAGCTCCGGGCCCAGCAGCAGGGGCGCGGCCAGCAGGGCCTGGAGCCCGGTCACGCTGCCGAGCAACAGCCCCCAGTCGTGGGCACCGATGGACGTCCTGGCCAATCGACGGGTGTTGACCACCGCGAACCAGCTCCAGGCCAGCAGGGCACCACAGGCGCACAGCAGGCCCAGGACGGGGTGGGCGCCGATGGCGGTCGTGGTCAGCGTCTCGTAGCTGATCAGGGCCACGCCGAGCAAGGCGCAGCCGAGCGACGGCCAGAGCCGGCCGAAGCCCACGGCGCCGGCGTCACGCTGTCCGGCGAGGGCCACCAGCAGCGGAATCAGGCCGACGATCAGGGTGGTCGCCGCGATCCCGGCTTGCTTCACCCCCACGCCGACCAGGGTGTAGTAGCCCAGGTTGCCGATCAGGGCGAGCCAGAACAGCCGCCTGCCATCCCCGGGGGTCAGGTTCGGCCGCAGGGCGCGCCAGCGCGGCAGCAGCAGTGCCAGGGCCACCAGGCCATAGCAGAGGAAGCGCAGCACGGCGAACTGGGCGCCGCTGAGGTCCGGTACCAGCGCCGGGGCCAGGAAGATCACGCCCCAGCACAGGCCTGCCGCCAGCCCGTAGCCGATACCCGTTGCCGATAGTGCTCGTTCCTGCATCGCGCCGTCTCCACCGATTCGCCTGCAGTGTGGCGAGGGCGGCGCGGGTCGGTCTTGCGCGAGACTGCGGAGTTTTTTACCTGGACTGCGTTATCCAGGCACGCGCTGGCCGCGCCGCCAGGCGGCCGGGCTGATGCCCTGGCGACGGGTCATGGCGCGGGTCAGGGCGGCTTGATCGGCGAAGCCGACCCGCAGGGCGATCTCGGCGATGGGCAGGCGACTATCACCCAGCCAGCGCTGGGCCTGCTGCAGCCGCAGGTCGGTCAGCCAGGCCTGGGGCGTCTGGGCGAAGCGCTGGTGGAAGAGCAGGTGCAGGCGGCTCAGGCCGACCCCCGCCAGGCGCGCCATGACCGGGTTGCGCCAGTCGCCGGCGGGCTGGGCGGCCACCTGCGCCAGTAGGCGGTCGAAGGCCGAGGTCGCGGCAGGAGCGGCGAGGGAGGCCAGCAGCAGGCGGGTCAGGTCGCCGGCCTGCTGGACGAGGGCTGCCGCCGGGGTCAGTTCGGCGAAGGCGACCAGTTGCCGCGCCGCTGGCGGGATGGTCAGGCAGGGCTGCTGCCGGGCGCTATCCAGGATCGGGGTGGGCAGCCAGTCGCTGGCGCAGTCGATCACCAGGAAGCGGCTGTCGGGCGCCGATTGCTGGGCATGGGCGCACCCGGGCGCCACCAGGGCGGCCAGGCCGGTATGCAGGCGCGCGCCGCGGCTCCCTTCGACCTCCAGCTCCATGCCGCCCTGGATGGGCAGCACCAACTGGGCGAAGGCATGGGCATGGGGCTGGTGTTCGCCCTGGTAGCTCTTGATGGCGAGGCGTGGGGTCAAGGCGCACCTCGGTGCTCGGTTACGTCGCTGGCGACGATTCTAGCACGCGGCCCCGGTGTCTTCGCGCCCTAGCGTACCGGCTGCAGCGGTAACTCGACCTCGCCACCGTTGCCCAGGTCGACGGCCACCGGATCCTGGGTCAGGTACAGCGGACGACCACCGAGGAGGATGCGGCCGCTGAGCAGGTAGCGCTCGCCGCTCTTGACCCGGGAGGGAGCGTAGTCGAGGCGGAAGGGCACCTGGCCCTGCTGCTTGACGAACAGGGTGCGCTGGGCAAGACGACCGGCCGGAGTGTCGCCAGCGCTGGCACTGTAGAGGCTGACGGTGAGCTTGGCGGTGGGCGGCACCGGCTCGCTGGCGGTGAAGGTGGCCTGGCCGCTGAGGCTGGTCATGCTCGGCTGGGCCGGTACGCCTGGCGTCGTGGTCTGCGGCTGCTCGGTCGGCGGCAGGGGCTGGCCCGTCGAAGGTGGCGGCGTCGCGGGGCCGGGGCGCAGTCCGCTACAGGCGCTGAGCAGCAGCAAGGTGGCGAGCAGGGTGGCGATTCTCTTCATGGGTGGATCCTAGGTTGAAATCGACTGCTGTGACCCGCGCAGGCACCCTTAGTTGCCGATGACGGCGGGTGATTCCGGGTCCGGCAGGTCAGGGGCGTCGGGTCGATCCAGGGCCACCTGGCGGATCGACAGGCGAATCTCGGCGGGTAGTACCCGCTTGCCCGCGCCCTCCGCCAGTTCGCCGAGCAGTTCGTGATGGCCCAGGGTGCCGTCGTCGGCCTTGCGCAGCACGCCCTCGGCCAGCAGCGTCTGGATGAAGTGGCGGAACAGCGACTTGTCGAAGAATTCCGGCGCGTTGAGACCATGCAGCACCGACAGCCGCTGGGCCATCACCGTGCACAGCTCCTCCAGCTGCGGCGCGGTCAGGCTGTTCTGGCCGTGGTTGAGGATCAGAGCGGTGGTCATGTAGTAGCGCTGCAGGGTCTGCAGGATGGCGCGCGCCAGCAGGGTCAGGCGCACGAATTGCCGTGAGCTGGGCGCTGCCCGGACGAAGACATCGTCCTCGATCCGCAGCAGGCCGCGTTCCACCATGGCTTCCAGCCAGCCGTCCAGCACCAGCGGCAGCTCCTCGCGTTCCCAGTGGATGAACAGCTCGGCCTGCAGGTAGGGGTAGAGCGCCAGGGCGAAACGGTGGATCAGCTCGCGGCTCATCCGCCCGGTGTTCTGGAAGAAGCTGGCGATCAGCGCCGGGATGGCGAAGAGGTGCAGGACGTTGTTGCGGTAGTAGGTCATCAGCACCGCGTTCTGCTCGTCCAGGTAGAGGATGCGCCCCAGGGCGTCCTGCTGCTCGGCGAGAAAACCCAGAGCGCGGACCTCCTCGATGATGCTCTGGCCATCCCCTTCGGGCAGGGTGACGCTGGTGGAGTAGGGCACCCGCTTCAGGAGATCCAGGTAGAGATCGATGGCGCGCACCAGGGCGCCTTCGTCGAGCGCCTGGCGATGGGTCGAGAGCAACGCCAGGGCCACCAGGTTGACCGGGGTGACCGCCGCGGCGGCATTGATCCGCCGGACCACCCGTTCGCCCAGTTCATGGGTGACCGGGTTGAACCACGCGGGCTTGAAATCCTCGTCGAGGGGCTCGTCGCGCCAGCCCGGACGCCGCGCATCGAGAAAGCCCTGCAGCGGAATGGGTTCGCCGAAGTTGACCCAGACCCGACCGAATCTCTGGCGCAGGGCGCCGAACACCTTGACCAGATCGAAGATGGACTCCTTCTTCTTCGCCGCACCGCGCAATTCGCCCAGGTAGGTACGACCCTCGAAGACCTTCTCATAGCCGATGTACACCGGCACGAAGACGATGGGGCGGCGGGAGTCGCGCAGGAAGCTGCGCAGGGTCATGGCCAGCATGCCGGTACGTGGCTGCAGGGTGCGGCCGGTACGCGAGCGGCCACCCTCGACGAAGTATTCGGTGGAGAAGCCGCGGCTGAACAGGCTGTGCAGGTATTCGTTGAACACCGCGGCATAGAGGGCGTTGCCCTTGAAGCTGCGCCTCATGAAGAAGGCGCCGCCGCGTCTCAAGATGTTGCCCACCACCGGCATGTCCAGGTTGATGCCGGCGGCGATGTGTGGCGGGGTCAGGCCATTCTGGAACAGCAGGTAGGAGAGCAGCAGGTAGTCGATGTGGCTGCGGTGGCAGGGTACGTAGACCACGGTATGCCCCGGCGCCATCTCCTGGATCCGCTCGATGTGGCTGACCGTCACGCCGTCATAGATGCTGTTCCAGAACCAGCGCAGGCCGACGTCCAGGCAGCGCACCACCGGATAGGAGAAGTCCGAGGCGATCTCCCGGGCATAGTGCGCCGCCTCGTCCTCGATGCGCCCCGGCGTGGCCTTGCGCTGGGCGATCTCGCGGGCGATGGTCGCCTTGACCTGGGGCGCCCGCAGCAGGCCGCGTAGCAGGGTACGCCGGTGCGACAGATCCGGGCCGATCACCGCCTGGCGCGCGTTGCGGAAGTGGATACGCAACTGGCGCATCACCAGGCGCTCCAGGCGTTGCGGGTCCGGCCGCTGAATGGCCAGGGCACCCAGCGACAGCGGCTTGGAGAACTGCACCCGGGTCAGCCGGCCCAGCACCAGGATGCGCGCCAGCTTGCGCAGCCGGCCGGTCACTACCCAGTTGTCCGCCCAGAGCAGCTTCCAGGGGCTGGTCTCGCGATCCGGCGACTGGCCCCAGAAGACACTGACCGGCACCAGCTGGACGTCAGTCAGCCCCTGCTCGGTCAGCGCCGTCACCACCCGTCGCAGGGTCGGCGGCACCGAGCGGCGCGCCTGGCGACCGCGCCAGTCCGCCTTGCCGATGGCGTTGAAGTAGGCCAGGGGTTCGGTCCTGCTGCCCAGCACCAACGGACGCAGGGGCCGCGGCAGGCCAGCCTTGCGGCATTCGCGGTCGAGCACCGCCAGGTCGCTCAGCGAGGCCTCGGGCAGCACATAGAGCACCGGTTTGCTGGGGTCGATGCGGCTGAGCAGGCTGGCTGCCTGGGTGGTTTCCGAGCGGACCCAGAGATAGAGCAGGCGCTTGAGCAGCGAGAAGGCCAGCAGGCGCAGCGGCGAACGAGTCATGGAGGGCTACCGGATTGACGAGGCGGCAGTGTGCCGGATGGCCTGGCGGGCGTAAAACCGCCCCTGTTATGCAGACTTCGACCCAGCAGTCGCTCGCTTGTCCCCACTGTCGAAAAAATGCCGCCTAAATCGTCGAAAAGCCGGCGCTGGCGCGGCTTCCAGCAGTGATGGCACTTTGCGTAAAGAACGTTGCTTTTGCCAGGAAAGCCATGCTTCATAAGCTGTCGGCAGGCCTCCTGCCGCTGCCCGGACCAAGGCCGCCAACCCCGGTGGCCGGTCCGGCGAAGGCTCTACACCGATATAACAAGGCAACCCGATCGCCCACACGGCGATGGTCGGGGATAGGAAATCCAGAAAGCTTCGGAGAGATGTGATGGGTGAGCAACGCGAAACCGGGACCGTCAAGTGGTTCAATGACGCCAAGGGCTATGGATTCATTCAACGCGAAGGCGGTGCCGACGTGTTCGTTCACTACCGCGCCATTCGCGGTGAAGGTCACCGCTCCCTGGTCGAAGGCCAGCAGGTGGAGTTCTCGGTGATCGAGGGCCAGAAGGGCCTGCAGGCCGAAGACGTCGCCCGGGTGTAAGCCTACTGCGCGAGGAGCTCAGGGCTCCTCGCGACCCTGCATCATTCGGTCCGCCAGACGATCTCTTCCACGCCCGCGTCCGTCACCTTCAGCCAGCGATCGGCGGCTTCCTCCTCCTCTTCCTCGCTCCAGCCACTCGGCGCGCAACGCACCTGCACCTGCAAGGCGTCATAGGCATCGCGCGCGCAGGCCAGGTCGTCCACCCAGGGCGATACATCGCTTTCCAGCAACAGGCTATGCCACTTGCCCACGGCCTTCGGCAGCCAGGTGACCGGAATGGACTCGCCGCCATAGCGCAGGGTGCATTTGAAGGTCTGCCCGCGGGCCTCCCAGGCGCAGGGCATGGCGAACACCTGCTCGAGCCAGGCGGAGACGGCTTCCTGGTCGACGTCCTTGAGGTAGATTTCGATATCGGGCTGGCGCATGTGGCTTAGGCTCCGGATTTGACGATCCAATCGTAACGTACTGCCACCCGCACCTCGAAGGGCTCGGCGAGGACCCGCTCGCGGCGCTCGGCATTGACCCGCCAGCCGTGGGGGGTCATGGCCAGCAGATCCTCGCGGGTCTGGCGCTCGGCCAGCGGCAGCACGAATTCGAGCCCTTCGCTGTGGGCCAGTTCCAGCCCCGGCGGCAGATCCTGCAGGTGCTTGTCTTCGGCGTAGTCGCGCACCTCGTCGTAGAGCCGCTGACGCAACTCCAGCAGGTGGGCGCTGGCCGGACCCAGGCGCAGGATGCCGCCACCAGGCACCAGCACGCGCTGGGCTTCGCTCCAGTCGATGGGGCTGAAGACGCTGGCCAGCAGCTGGCAACTGGCGTCCGGCAGCGGCAGGCGCGCCATGCTCGCCACCAGCCAGCTCAGCGCCGGGGTGCGCCGGCAGGCGCGGCGCACCGCCTCGCGGGAGATGTCCAGGGCGTAGCCATCCGTCGCGGGCAGGGCTTGGGCCAGCCGTGCGGTGTAGAAGCCTTCGCCACAGCCCACGTCGATCCAGCGCTCGGGCGCGCGTTCGGCGGCCAGCTGCGCCAGGCGCTCGGCCAGGGGGGCGTAGTGGCCGGTATCGAGAAAGCGCCGGCGCGCCTCGACCATGGCGGCGTTGTCGCCGGGGTCCAGGCTCTTCTTGTGCTGCACGGGCAGCAGATTCAGATAGCCCTGGCGGGCACGGTCGAACCTATGGCCGACGGGGCAGCCGACGCCGCCGTCGAGTTCGGCCAAGGGGGCCTGGCAGAGCGGACAGATCAGCTTCATGCCAGCAACCGTACCAGGGTGCCGTAGTAGACCTCGGTCAGCAGGTCCAGGTCGCTGGCCAGCACGTGCTCGTCCACCTGGTGGATGGTGGCATTGACCGGACCCAGTTCCACCACCTGGGCGCCCAGGGTGGCGATGAAGCGGCCGTCCGAGGTGCCGCCGCTGGTGGAAGCTTCGGGGCGGTAACCGGTGACGGCTTCCACACTGGCCGAGACGGCGTCGAGCAGGTCGCCCGGTTCGGTGAGGAAGGGCAGGCCGGACAGCGACCAGTCGATGTGCCAGTCCAGGCCATGCCGGTCGAGGAGGGCCTCGACCCGGGCCTGCAGGCCTTCCACGGTGGATTCGGTGGAGAAGCGGAAATTGAATAGCGCCTGCAGCTCGCTCGGCACCACGTTGCCGGCGCCGGTACCGGAATTGAGGTTGGAGATCTGGAAGCTGGTGGGCGGGAAGAAGGCGTTGCCCTGGTCCCACTGCTCGGCGGCTAGATCGGCCAGGGCCTGGGCCGCCAAATGGATGGGGTTGCGCGCCAGGTGCGGATAGGCCACGTGGCCCTGCTTGCCGCGCACGGTCAGGCGACCATTGAGCGAGCCGCGACGCCCGTTCTTGACCACGTCGCCCAGCAGCCGGGTGCTGGAAGGCTCGCCGACGATGCACCAGTCCAGCCGCTCGCCGCGTTCGCGCAGGCGTTCCACCACGGCGCGGGTGCCGTGCAGCGCCGGACCTTCCTCGTCGCTGGTGATGAGGAAGGCGATGGCACCGCGATGGTCGGGATGGTCGGCGACGAAGCGCTCCACGGCGATGATCATGCTCGCCAGGCTGCCCTTCATGTCGGCAGCGCCACGGCCGCGCAGCATGCCGTCGGCATCCACGTGGGCGTTGAAGGGCGCCTGCTGCCAGGCTTCCAGCGGACCGGTAGGCACCACGTCGGTGTGACCGGCGAAGCACAGCACCGGACCCTCGCCGCCACGGCGCGCCCAGAAGTTGTCCACCTCCTCGATGCGCAGGGGCTCGAGGGCGAAGCCCAGGCGCTCCAGGCGCTGCATCATCAGCGCCTGGCAGCCTTCGTCCAGCGGCGTGACCGAGGCCCGGCCGATCAGGTCGCAGGCGAGTTCCAGGGTGGGGGTGAGGGCGGTGGTCATGGCGGGTCCCGGGAGGCAGCTAGGGTTCAGGGGGAGCGGTATGGTAAAGGAAAACCTATACTGTGGCTTTTGCGGAAAGCCTTCATGACGTTCGATGAACAACGCTTCGGCGGGATTGCCCGGCTCTATGGGCAGGAGGCGGTCGAACGCCTGGCCGCCAGCCACGTCGCCGTGGTCGGTATCGGCGGGGTGGGCTCCTGGGCTGCCGAGGCCCTGGCCCGTAGCGGGGTCGGGCGCATCAGCCTGTTCGACCTGGACGACGTCTGCGTCAGCAATACCAATCGCCAGGTGCACGCCCTGGACGGGCAGGTGGGGCGGCCCAAGGTCACGGTGATGGCCGAGCGCATCCAGGCCATCAACCCGGCCTGCGCGGTCAGGGCGGTGGCGGACTTCGTCACCCGCGAGACCATGGCTGACTACATCACCGAGGATCTCGACCTGGTGCTGGACTGCATCGACAGCGTGGCTTCCAAGGCGGCGCTGATCGCCTGGTGCAAGAGACGCAAGATCGCCATCGTCACCACCGGCGGCGCCGGCGGCCAGATCGATCCCACCCAGATCCAGGTGGTGGACCTCAATCGCACCTACAACGACCCCCTGGCCTCGCGGGTGCGCTCGCTGCTGCGTCGCGACTACGGCTTCTCGCGCAATCCCAGCCGCTACTACAGCGTGCCCTGCGTTTTCTCCACCGAACAGCTGCGCTATCCCAAGCCGGATGGCAGCGTCTGCCAGCAGAAGAGCTTCGTCGGCGAAGGCGTGCGCCTGGACTGCGCGGGTGGCTTCGGCGCGGTGATGATGGTCACCGCCACCTTCGGCATGGTCGCCGCCGCCCGTGCCGTGGACAAGTTGATCCAGAAGCCCAAGGGCTAGCGCATTTCGTCGGTTGGGTTGAGCGCAGCGAAGCCCAACGGTGCCCCGATCGAGCCAGCCATGTTGGGCGTGAAGGCACCCGCGGGGGCGTAGGGTGGACAACGGCGCAGCCTTGTCCACGCGGGAGGTGCCGGGTTGCCAGTGGAAAACGCTGCGCGGTTTTCCACGCTACGAGGGTTCGAGCGAGGCGGCCCTCACCCCAGCCCTCTCCCGGAGGGAGAGGGGGCGGTACTGGCGCATCGGGCGAACGAGGGCACGTCTCTCTCTACATATCCTGCGGCGTTTCCCGGGCGGGGCGGTCGTCGGCGATGGCGGGGACGTGCAGGCCGGTCTTGGCCAGTTGCTGGCCTTCCATCTGCGGCTGGGTGGTCCAGGTGAGGATGTCGTAGTAACGGCGGACGTTCTGCACGAATTCCACCGTCTCGCCGCCGCGGGCGTAGCCGTAGCGGGTCTTGCTGTACCACTGCTTCTGCGCCAGGCGCGGCAGCATCTTCTTCACGTCCAGCCAGCGATCCGGGTCCAGACCCTGGGATTCGGCCAGGCGGCGGGCGTCGAGCAGGTGGGCGATACCGATGTTGTAGGTGGCCAGGGCGAACCAGGTGCGGTCCGGCTCCTTGATGCTGTCCGGCAGTTCGTCGCGGATCTGGTCGAAATACTTGGCGCCGCCGGTGATGCTCTGCTCGGGGTCCAGGCGGTTGGCGACGCCCATGGCCTGGGCGGTGTTGTTGGTCAGCATCATCAGGCCGCGCACCCCGGTCTTGGAGGTGGCGTCCGCCGTCCACAGCGATTCCTGGTAGCCCATGGCGGCGAGCAGGCGCCAGTCCAGCTGATGCTTCTGCGCCACCTTGCGAAAGTGCTTCTCGTACTTGGGCAGGCGTTCCTGCAGGTGCTGGGCGAAGGTGTAGGCGCCGACGTAGCCGAGCACGTCGACATGCCCGTAGTAGCGCTCCTTGAGCTGTTGCAGGGTGCCGTCGCGGCGGACCTTGTCGAGGTAGGCGTTGACCGCGTCGAGCAGGCTGTTGTCCGCACCGGGCTGCAGCGCCCAAGCCTGGCCCTGGTTGTCGCCCAGGTCGAAGGCCACCCGCACGTTGGGGAAATAGACCTGGTTCATGGCCAGCTCGTTGGAATCCACCAGGGTCAGGTCGATCTGGCCCTCGTCGACCATGCGCAGCAGGTCGCTGACCTCCACCTGGTCGGATTCGTCGAAGGCGAGGCCCGGCACCTGGGCCTGCAGCGCCTTGAGCTGCTGGGCCTGGCTGCTGCCCTTGAGCACCAGGATGCGCTTGCCGACCAGGTCCTTGGGCGTGCTGGGGCGGACGGTGCCGTTGCGGTAGATGACCTGGGGCACCACGTCCAGATAGCTGCGGGAGAACTTCAGGTCCTGGCGATTGGCCGAGGGCGTGAGTCCGGCCGCGGCGATCACCGGGCCGTCCGGGGCGGTCAGGCGATTGAAGAGGTCGTCGAGGTTGTCGGCGGTGCTGATTTCCAGGCGCACCTTGAGCGATTCGGCGAAGCCCTTGACCAGCTCATACTCGAAGCCGGTCTCGCCGTTGCGGTCCTGGAAGTAGGTTGCCGGGCTGTTGCGCGTCACCACGCGCAGCACGCCAGCCTGCTGCACCTTTTCCAGGGCGGTCGGCGGGGGCGGCGCAGGCACGTCGGCCTCCCCGCAGCTCATGAGCAAGGCGAGGAAGGGCAGGGTAAGCCAGGCGAATCGCTTGAAGGCTTTATTCAAATGGGCTAGCTCGGCCATACGGCATCAAAACGGCACTGGCGCCTTGCTGACGCGCCTCATCGGTCGGCCCCTCCGGGCACTCGTTATCGTCGGGACGCTCCGCGCCACCGGTCCGGCCAAGGGCTCTATCCTGAGCCCAATGGGGAGCCGCGTCCATGGGGCGCGGCAGGCCGTCTCGGCGCGCAGTATACGCGAGAAGTGGCAGAGCGCCCATTTTATACATACAAGGTTGGTGGTAAGGCTGTATGAACCCTCGTCGCCAGAAGGTGTCCCGAGCGCGCCTTTAGGCTAGAATGCACGGCCCCAAAGTGACTTGGCCCCGAGGCTGTCCCCGATGCTGATCCTGCGCGGCGCTCCCGCTCTTTCTTCGTTCCGTCACGGCAAACTGCTCGACCAGCTGACTCGCCTGGTTCCCGGTGTCTCCGGGCTCTATGCCGAGTTCGTCCATTTCGCCGAAGTTGCCGGCACCCTGAGCGCGGAGGAAGAGGGCATCCTCGGCCGACTGCTGCAATACGGCCCCAGCGTCCCCCAGCAGCAGCCCAGCGGCGCGCTGTTCCTCATCGTACCCCGTCTGGGCACCATCTCGCCCTGGTCGAGCAAGGCCACCGACATCGCCCACAACTGTGGCCTGGCGCAGATCGAGCGCCTGGAGCGCGGCGTGGCCTACTACGTCGCCGGCGAGCTGGATGCCGCCGCCCACGCACAGCTGGCCGCGGCCCTGCATGACCGCATGACCCAGCGCGTGCTGCCGACCCTGGACGCCGCCGCCGACATCTTCAGCCATGCCACGCCCAAGCCGCTCACCGCGGTGGACGTGCTCGGCGGCGGTCGCGTCGCCCTGGAACGCGCCAACCTCGAACTGGGCCTGGCCCTGGCCGAGGACGAGATCGACTACCTGGTGAAGAGCTTCACCGCCCTGGGGCGCAATCCCCACGACGTCGAACTCATGATGTTCGCCCAGGCCAACTCCGAGCACTGCCGGCACAAGATCTTCAATGCCAGCTGGGACATCGACGGCGAGAGCCAGGAGAAGTCCCTGTTCGGCATGATCAAGAACACCTACGAGATGAACCGCACCGGCGTGCTGTCCGCCTACAAGGACAACGCCGCGGTCATGGAAGGCTTCACCGCCGGGCGCTTCTACCCCGACGCCGAGTCCCGCGAGTACGGGGCGCACAGCCAGCCCGTGCACATCCTGATGAAGGTGGAGACCCACAACCACCCGACCGCCATCGCGCCCTTCCCCGGCGCCTCCACCGGCTCCGGCGGCGAGATCCGCGACGAAGGCGCCACCGGTCGTGGCTCCAAGCCCAAGGCTGGCCTGACCGGCTTCACCGTCTCCAACCTGAACATCCCCGGTTTCGAGCAGCCCTGGGAGCAGCCCTACGGCAAGCCCGAGCGCATCGTCACCCCGCTGGACATCATGATCGAGGGCCCGCTCGGCGGCGCCGCCTTCAACAACGAATTCGGCCGTCCGGCCCTGGCCGGCTACTTCCGCACCTTCGAACAGCAGGTCGAGACCCCCCGCGGTCCCGAGGTGCGCGGCTACCACAAGCCGATCATGCTCGCCGGCGGCCTGGGCAACATCCGCGCCGACCACGTGCAGAAGGGCGACATCTCGGTGGGCGGCAAGCTCATCGTGCTGGGCGGCCCGGCCATGCTGATCGGCCTGGGCGGTGGCGCGGCCTCGTCCATGTCCACCGGTGCCAGCTCCGCCGACCTGGATTTCGCCTCGGTGCAGCGCGAGAACCCGGAAATGGAGCGCCGCTGCCAGGAGGTCATCGACCGTTGCTGGCAGCTGGGTGAAAACAACCCCATCACCTTCATCCACGACGTCGGTGCGGGCGGCCTGTCCAACGCCTTCCCCGAGCTGGTCAACGACGCCGGTCGTGGTGGCCGTTTCGAACTGCGCAACGTGCCCAACGACGAGCCGGGCATGAGCCCGCTGGAGATCTGGTGCAACGAGTCCCAGGAGCGCTACGTGCTCTCCGTGGACGCCGAGAACTTCGAGACCTTCAAGGCCATCTGCGAGCGCGAGCGCTGCCCCTTCGCCGTGGTCGGCGAGGCCACCGAGGAGCGCCAGCTGACCGTGGCCGACAGCCACTTCGGCAACAATGCCGTCGACATGCCGCTGGAAGTGCTGCTCGGCAAGCCGCCGCGCATGCACCGCAGCGTGACCCGTGAAGACGAACTGGGCGATGCTTTCGACGGCGCCGGCCTGGACCTGACCGAGTCGGTGGAGCGCGTGCTGCGCCATCCGGCGGTGGCCAGCAAGAGCTTCCTGATCACCATCGGCGACCGCACCATCACCGGCCTGGTCGCCCGCGACCAGATGGTCGGCCCCTGGCAGGTGCCGGTGGCCGACTGCGCCGTCACCGCCACCAGCTTCGACGTCTTCACCGGCGAAGCCATGGCCATGGGCGAGCGCACCCCGCTGGCCCTGCTCGACGCTCCCGCCTCGGGCCGCATGGCCATCGGCGAGACGGTCACCAACCTGGCCGCCGCACGCATCGAGAAGCTCGGCGACATCAAGCTCTCCGCCAACTGGATGGCCGCCGCCGGTCACCCGGGCGAAGACGCGCGCCTCTATGAAACCGTCAAGGCGGTGGGCATGGAGCTGTGTCCGCAGCTGGGCATCACCATCCCGGTGGGCAAGGACTCCATGTCCATGAAGACCCGCTGGCAGGATGGGGACGAAGACAAGAGCGTCACCGCGCCGCTGTCGCTGGTGATCACCGGCTTCGCCCCGGTGCAGGACATCCGTCGCACCCTGACCCCCCAGCTGCGTCTGGACAAGGGCCAGACCGACCTGATCCTCATCGACCTGGGCCGTGGCCAGAATCGCCTGGGCGGCTCCATCCTCGCCCAGACCCACGGCAAGCTCGGCCAGGCGGCTCCCGACGTCGACCAGGCCGAAGACCTCAAGGCCTTCTTCGCCGTGATCCAGGGCCTCAACCAGGACGGCCTGCTGTTGGCTTACCACGACCGTTCCGACGGCGGCCTCATCACCACCCTGGTGGAAATGGCCTTCGCCGGTCACTGCGGCCTGGCCCTGCGCCTGGACGCCCTGGCCGCTGACCGCGACGAGCTGACCCGTGCGCTGTTCGCCGAGGAGCTGGGCGCCGTCATCCAGGTGCCCCAGGACTTCACCCACGAGGTGCTGGCCCAGTTCAGCGCCGCCGGCCTGGAAGACTGCGTGGCGGTGATCGGCAACCCGGTCAACGGCTACGAGATCAACATCCACTTCAACGACGAGCACCTCTATCGCGCCGAGCGCCGCATGCTGCAGCGTCTGTGGAGCGAGACCAGCTTCCAGATCCAGCGCCTGCGCGACAACGCCGAGTGCGCCAAGCAGGAATTCGACGCCCTGCTGGAAGAGGATCACCCGGGCCTGTCGGCCAAGCTGTCCTACGATCCCAACGAGAACATCAGCGCGCCATACATCAAGAAGGGCGTGCGCCCGCAGGTGGCCATCCTCCGTGAGCAGGGCGTCAATGGCCAGGTGGAGATGGGCGCGGCCTTCGATCGCGCCGGCTTCTCGGCCATCGACGTGCACATGAGCGACATCCTCTCCGGGCGCATCGACCTGGCGGACTTCAAGGGCGTGGTGGCCTGTGGCGGCTTCTCCTATGGCGACGTCCTCGGCGCCGGCGGTGGCTGGGCCAAGTCCATCCTGTTCAACGCCCGTGCCCGTGACGGCTTCCAGCAGTTCTTCGAGCGCACCGACACCTTCACCCTGGGCGTGTGCAACGGCTGCCAGATGGTCGCCAACCTGCGCGAGCTGGTGCCCGGCAGCGACTTCTGGCCACGCTTCGTGCGCAACCGCTCCGAGCAGTTCGAGGCGCGGGTGGCCATGGTCCAGGTACAGGATTCGCCCTCGCTGTTCCTCGCCGGCATGGCCGGGTCGCGGCTGCCCATCGCCATCGCCCACGGCGAAGGCTTTGCCGAATACCCGAACCAGCAGGCGCTGGTCGCGGCTGATGTGTCCGGCACCGTGGCGCTGCGCTACGTCGACGGCCACAGCAAGGTCACCGAGACCTACCCGGCCAACCCCAACGGCTCGCCGCTGGGCATCACCGGTCTGTCCAGCCAGGACGGTCGCGTGCTCTTGATGATGCCGCACCCCGAGCGCTGCTTCCGCGCCGTGCAGAACTCCTGGATCCCGGCCGACTGGCAGGGCGAGGACGGTGGCTGGATGCGCCTGTTCCGCAATGCGCGGGTGTGGGTGGACTAAGGGCTTCGGTGTCTAGCCAACTCTCCTTGCCTATAGGTGGGGAGAGTTGGCTCGTGGCGGGCCCCCCGACATCTGCCACAGCGCTCTTACCCCCTCTCCCTCCGGGAGAGGGCTGGGGTGAGGGCCACCAGCCAGAGAGCCACCAGCATGTTCAAACTCTGCTTCTACGTCCCCGACTCCCACCTGGAAACCGTCAAGCAGGCGATCTTCGCCGCCGGCGGCGGCCGCATCGGCCGCTATGACAGCTGCTGCTGGCAGGTCCAGGGCCTCGGCCAGTTCCGCCCGCTAGCAGGCAGCCAGCCTCACCTGGGCGAGCAGGGCAGTCTCGAACAGGTCGTTGAGTGGCGGGTGGAGCTGGTGCTGGCCGACGAACAGATTGCCCGCCAGGCCGTGGCGGCGCTAAAGAGGGCGCATCCCTACGAGACGCCCGCCTATGACGTCGTGCAGGTGCTGCATTTCTAGGTTCTGTACGAAAAGTCGCCGAGCGAAGGTCAGGCGAGGCCTAGGCGGCCCCGCGAAAAAAGCTGAGGAAGCGGATCGGGCCCGCGCTCGGGTTTACGAGCGGTAAATGAGCATTCCGACCGGGCTGGCGACCCAGGCCTTTTTCAACGAAGCATCACCGAGCGTAGGCATTTTCGTACAGAATCTAGCGCTCAGGGATAGCCGAGCACCGTCTTGAGCCGCGGCAGCTCCCGCTCGACCCAGCGCGGGTCCACCGCACCCCAGTCACGGATCTCGTAGCCACCGGCATTGTTGCGGGCACCTTCGCCCTGCACGAACTGGCAGTCGATATCCAGATCGGCCAGCGCCAGTAGGGTGTCCTGGGCGGTACGCCGCGGCATGCCGGTAGCCGCCATCAGGGCCGGCACGCTGGTGGCGGTACCGCTGGCCACCAGCCAGGCCACATAGAGACGGCGGTAGAAGCTGGTCTTGGTCTTGCTGACGTCCATGGAAACTCCGGTTTTCAGGGGATGCGACGGTGCAGTACCCGGTGGCGACTGGCGAAGAACAGACGCAGGAACAGCCGTACCACGGGCGCGCCGAACAGTGGCTCGACGGTTAGGCGATCGATGATCCAGGTGCCGCTGGCGTCCCGCGCCTCGAGGCGACGCTCGTGGCGCCACAGGCGCATGCCGGTCATGGGCGACTCTTCGATGAAGCCGACATGGGGCACGAGCTCACTCAGGGTCAGGCGCGACGTGCCCAGGGGCAGGACACCGAACAGCCAGAGGCGACTGGTGAACAGCGGCACGCCAGGCTGGAAGGCGAGATCCGCCAGCGTGCGCACGCCAGCGGGCACGCTCATGCGCAGCCAGGGATGCATCTCCTCGCGCAGCAGCGCCACCTCGGTGATCCACTGCCAGGCTTGAGTGGGGCTCACGGCCAGACGGGATTCGAAACGCAACTCGATGGGCATGTCTTTCATGTCCTTATGAAAGAACAAGGCCCGCCAGAGGGCGGGCCTGCATGGCTTACAGGGTGGCGATCTTCTCGCGCTGCTCCACCAGCTTGGCCAGGGCCTGTTCGGCCTCGGCCAGCTTGGCGCGCTCCTTCTCCAGCACCTCGGCCGGGGCCTTGGCGACGAAGCCTTCGTTGGCCAGCTTGCCGCCGACCCGCTTGACCTCACCGTCCAGGCGGGCGATCTCCTTGTCCAGGCGTGCCAGTTCGGCGTCCTTGTCGATCAGCCCGGCCATGGGCACCAGCACTTCCATCTCGCCGACCAGGGTGGTGGCGGACATCGGTGCTTCTTCGCCGGCGGCCAGCACGCGGACCGATTCCAGCTTGGCCAGCTTGTTCAGCAGCGGCTCGAAGTCGGCCAGGCGGCGCTGGTCCTCGGCACTGGCGTTGGCGACGATGATGTCGATGCGCTTGGCCATGGAGATCTTCATCTCGCCGCGGATCTGCCGCACGCCCAGCATCAGCGCCTTGACCCACTCGATGTCGCCTTCGGCGGCGACGTCGATACGCGCCTCGTTGGCCACCGGCCAGGGCTGCAGCATCAGAGTCTCGCCCTGGACGCCGGCGGGCGCTTTGAGGCGCTGCCAGATTTCCTCGGTGATGAAGGGCATGAAGGGGTGCGCCAGGCGCAGCACCACTTCCAGCACCCGCGCCAGGGTACGGCGGGTGCCGCGCTGACGCTCCACGGAGGCGTTCTCGTCCCACAGCACCGGCTTGACCAGCTCCAGGTACCAGGCGCAGTACTCGTCCCAGACGAATTCGTAGAGCGCCTGGGTGGCCAGGTCGAAGCGGAAGGCGTCGAGCTGACGGGTCACCTCGGCCTCGGTGCGCTGCAGCTGGGAGATGATCCAGCGATCCACCGAGGACAGCTCGACGGGCTCGTCGTTGACGCCGGTGTCCTGGCCCTCGACGTTCTCCATGACGAAGTTCGCCGCATTCCACAGCTTGTTGCAGAAGTTGCGATAGCCCTCGACGCGACCCATGTCGAACTTGATGTCGCGGCCGGTGGTGGCCAGGGAGCAGAAGGTGAATCTCAGGGCGTCGGTGCCGTAGCTGGCGATGCCGTCCGGGAATTCGGCGCGGGTCTGCTTGGCGATCTTCTCCGCCAGCTTGGGCTGCATCAGGCCACTGGTACGCTTTTGCAGCAGGGTATCCAGGTCGATGCCGTCGACGATGTCCAGCGGATCGAGCACGTTGCCCTTGGACTTGGACATCTTCTGGCCCTGGCCATCCCGCACCAGGCCGTGGACATAGACGGTCTTGAAGGGGATCTGCCCGGTCAGGTGGGTGGACAGCATGATCATCCGGGCGACCCAGAAGAAGATGATGTCGAAGCCGGTGACCAGCACGTCGGTGGGGTGGAAGGTCTTCAGCGCCTCGGTCTGCTCGGGCCAGCCGAGGGTGGAGAAGGTCCACAGACCGGAGCTGAACCAGGTGTCCAGCACATCGTCGTCCTGGCGCAGGACGATGTCACCCAGGTCGTGCTTGGCACGCACCTCGGCCTCGTCGCGACCGACGTAGACGTTGCCGGCCTGGTCGTACCAGGCGGGAATGCGATGGCCCCACCAGAGCTGGCGGCTGATGCACCAGTCCTGGATGTCGCGCATCCAGCTGAAGTACATGTTCTCGTACTGCTTGGGCACGAACTGCACCTCGCCGCTCTCGACCACGGCGATGGCCTTGTCGGCCAGGGGCTTGGTGGAGACGTACCACTGGTCGGTCAGCCAGGGCTCGATCACGGTGCCGGAACGGTCGCCCTTGGGCACCTTGAGGGCGTGATCCTCGATCTTCTCCAGGCGCCCGGCCGCGTCCAGGTCGGCGACGATGCGCTTGCGCGCCTCGAAGCGGTCCAGGCCGGCATAGGCGGCGGGGAGGGTGGCGTCGAACATGCCGTTGACGCTGCCGTCCAGGTTGAACACCTGGGCGCCGGGCAGAATGGCCGCGTCGGCGTCGAAGACGTTGATCAGCGGCAGGTTGTGTCGCTTGCCGACTTCATAGTCGTTGAAGTCGTGGGCCGGGGTGATCTTGACGCAGCCGGTGCCGAATTCGGGGTCGCAGTAGTCGTCGCCGACGATGGGAATGCGGCGGCCCACCAGGGGCAGCTCGACGTACTGGCCGATCAGGTCCTTGTAACGCGGGTCTTCCGGGTGCACGGCCACGGAGGCGTCGCCCAGCAGGGTCTCGGGACGGGTGGTGGCGACCACCAGGTGATCCGCGCCCTCGGCGGTGCGGGCACCGTCCGCCAGGGGGTAGCGCAGGTGCCAGAGGTGGCCCTTCTCGTCATGGCTCTCTACTTCCAGATCGGAAATGGCGGTGTGCAGCTTGGTGTCCCAGTTGACCAGGCGCTTGCCGCGGTAGATCAGGCCGTCCTCGTGCAGGCGCACGAAGGCTTCCTTGACCGCCTCGGAGAGGCCGTCGTCCATGGTGAAGCGCTCGCGCGACCAGTCCACCGAGGAGCCCAGGCGGCGGATCTGCCGGCTGATGTTGCCACCGGATTCGTTCTTCCATTCCCAGACCTTCTCCAGGAACTTCTCCCGGCCCAGGTCGTGGCGCGACAGGCCCTCGGCGCCGATGCGGCGCTCCACCAGCATCTGGGTGGCGATGCCGGCGTGGTCGGTGCCCGGCTGCCAGAGGGTGTTGCGGCCCTGCATGCGGCGGAAGCGGATCAGGGCGTCCATGATGGCGTTGTTGAAGCCATGGCCCATGTGCAGGCTGCCGGTCACGTTCGGCGGCGGGATCATGATGGTGTAGGGCTCGCCCGACCCCTGGGGCGCGAAGTAGCCCTGGCGTTCCCAGGTCTGGTACCAGGAGGTTTCGATGGCGTGCGGCTGGTAGGTCTTGTCCATGGAGGGGGCTTTTGTCGCTGGAAGAGGAAAGCCTCCGAGTATAGCGACTCCAGCCCGCCGACGGCAGGGCGCCTTGGCGCCCCGGGTCAGGGATGCTGCAGCAGCTCTTCCAGACGTTGCGCCAGCCGGCGCTGCAGCTCGGCTTCCAGCTGGGGCAGCTGCTCGTCGAGCAGCTCCTGGAGGATGGCCGGCGCTTCCTGGCGCAGGCGGACGTGGACCAGGTCTTCGTGGGGCGCGCTGGGCGTCACGTCCTCGATGGCGTCCGGCACGATCTGGTCGAGCAGCGGCGGGATGGCCTTGAGGCGTTCGGCGCTGGGGGCGATGACGTCGGAGAGGATGGGAATGCCATCGGCGCTGCTCGGCTGGACAGCGTTACGGCTCTTGTCGAGCACCTGGCGGATGGCTTCGAGGTCTTGCAGGACGTGGGCGGGAGGCTTGGCGCTGGTCATGGGTATCACACGCGTGACAACTGATGATCCTGTAGAGCATAGCCAAGCTTGCGGTAGAAACGAAAACTCTCGCGCATCGCCTGGCGTACCTCCGGGGCCTCGACGACCACTTCGGCGACCCGGGCGAAACCCGCATGGCAGGGCGGCGGGGCGAGGCTGAGATTGATCAGCAGCTCGCCGCGCTGGTCGGCGGGCGTGGTCAATCCCAGCACGACCGGGCTGTCGGTGGCGGTTTCCGCCAGGTCGTGGGGGATGAAGCTGTCGGGGCGGAAGGCCCACAGCTGCTCGTCCAGGCGTTGGCGCTGCTCGGCGTCGGCGCAGTGCACATAGACCGGCATGCCCTGCTTCCAGGCCTTGTCCACCAGCCGACAGGCGAACGCCAGCCGCGCCGCGGGATCGGTGGAGGGCAGGACATAGAAATCGACACGGGTCATGGCGGATCACGAAGAGGGGAGGGAAGCGGCAAGGCCGCGACGTGAGGGCGTCGCGGCCTTGGGTAGAGGCTTAGGCCTCGGTACTGCGGTCGAGCAGGTACTGCACCAGCAGCGGCACCGGACGACCAGTGGCGGCCTTGTCCTTGCCACCGCTGATCCAGGCGGTACCGGCCACGTCCAGGTGGACCCAGGGGTAGGCCTTGGCATAGCGCGACAGGAAGCAGCCGGCGGTGATGGTGCCCGCCTTGGGGCCGCCGATGTTGGCCATGTCGGCGAAGGGGCTGTCCAGTTGCTCCTGGTACTCGTCGTGCAGCGGCAGTTGCCAGACGCGGTCGTCGGCCCGGTCGCCGGCCTGCTTGACCTGGTCGATCAGGGCGTCGTCGTTGCCCATCAGGCCGGAGACCAGCGAACCCAGGGCGGTGATGCAGGCACCGGTGAGGGTGGCGATGTCGATCACCGCCTTGGGCTGGAAGCGCTCGGCGTAGGTGAGGGTGTCGCACAGCACCAGGCGGCCTTCGGCGTCGGTGTTGAGGATCTCGATGGTCTGGCCACTCATGCTGGTGACGATGTCACCCGGACGGGTGGCGGTGCCACTCGGCATGTTCTCGGCTAGGGCCAGCAGGCCGACCACGTTGATCGCCGGCTTGAGCTCTACCAGGGCGCGGAAGGTGCCCAGGACGCTGGCGGCGCCGCACATGTCGTACTTCATCTCGTCCATGCCGGCGGAGGGCTTGATGCTGATGCCGCCGGTGTCGAAGGTGATGCCCTTGCCCACCAGGGTATAGGGCTGGGCGTTCTTGGCGCCGCCCTTGTACTGCAGCACCACCAGGCGCGGCGGCTGGGCGCTGCCCTGGGCCACGGCAAGGAAGGAGCCCATGCCCAGTTCACGCATTTTCTTTTCGTCGAGCACCTCGACGGACAGACCGGCTTCCTTGAACTGCTTGCCCAGGGCCTTGGCCTGGTCGGCCACGTAGATCGGATTGCAGATGTTCGGCGGCAGGTTGCCGAAGTCCTTGGCGTAGGCGGTGCCATGGGTGATCGCCAGGGCATGGGCCAGGGCGCGCTCGGCGTCCGGTTGGGAGGCCTTGGTGGTGACCAGGGTCAGCTTCTTCAGCGGGCGCGGATCGGCCTTCTTGCTCTTGAAGCGGTCGAACACGTAGTCGCCATCGGCCAGGGTCTCGGCCAGCAGGCGCAGGCGGGCATAGCCGTCACGGTTCTTGATTGGTACATCGCCGAGGGCGATGGCGGCGTCGCTGCCGCCCAGGCTCTTGAGCACGCCCAGGGCGCCACTGGCCAGCTTGCGGTACTGGCGATCGGAGAGGCCTTCGGCGGCACCGCTACCCACCAGCAGCACGCGCTCGGCCTTGATGCCGGGCAGGTTGGTCAGCAGCAGGGTCTGCCCGGCCTTGCCGGCGATGTCGCCGCGCTTGACCGCCGCGCTCAGGGCGCCGGCGGTGGCGACGTCGACGGCGCCGGCCGCCGCGTCGAGCGCGCCGCCTTCACCGACGGCCACGACCAGGGTGGCGGTTTTCAGGGTTTCCGGACGAGCGTTTTTGACGACGAATTCCATTAGGAGAAGCTCCCCAAGACAAACACATGAGTTCGCAGGATATAATGCGGGGCTTTCGCCAGGGCCTTTCCCGGCGATCGGCCTTCAACGGGTGGGCCTTGCGACGCAAGCCATGCAGCCGAGCTAGTGTGAGCGTTCGCGCCAGAGCCTGACAACCCTGGAGAATCCTGTTTGATCGTCTTCCGCTATCTGTCTCGAGAAGTTCTCACCACCCTCGGCGCGGTCAGTGCCGTGCTGCTGGTGATCATCATGAGCGGCCGCTTCATCAAGTACCTGGCCCAGGCGGCCCAGGGCCTGCTGGATCCGGGCGTGCTGCTGCTGATCATGGCCTACCGGATTCCCGGCTTCCTGCAGCTGATCCTGCCGCTGGGCCTCTTCCTCGGTTTCCTGCTGGCCTACGGGCGCCTCTACCTGGACAGCGAGATGACCGTGCTCACCGCTACCGGCCTGAGCCCGCGCCGCCTGCTGGCCTACAGCATGGCGCCGGCGGCGGTGGTCGCCGTGGTGGTGGCCTGGCTGAGCCTGTCGCTGGCGCCCCTGGGCGTGCAGAAGGTCACCGCCATCCTCAACCAGCAGGACGCCATGACCGAATTCGACACCCTCGAACCCGGCCGCTTCCAGTCGCTGCGGGACAACTCGCGGGTCACCTACACCGAGCGCCTCTCGGCGGATCGCAGCCAGCTGGGCGGCGTCTTCATTTCCGAGCGCAACACCTCCACCGTGGGCGGCAAGGATCGCGGCGTGGGCGTGCTGGTGGCCGATACCGGGCGCCAGGAAATCCATCCCGATGGCAGTCGCTACCTGATCCTGCAGAACGGCTTCCGCTACGACGGCGTACCTGGGCAGGCCGACTACCGGGCCGTGCAGTACGACACCTACGGCGTCCTGCTGCCCAAGCCCGAGGTCAGCGAGGACATCAGCGAGCGTGATGCCGTGACCACCGGCGAGCTGATGCGCAGCAACGACCTGCAGTACCGCGGGGAGCTGCAGTGGCGGCTGTCGCTGCCAATCCTGGTCTTCATCGTCACCCTCATCGCCGTGCCCCTGGCCAAGGTCAATCCGCGCCAGGGCCGCTTCCTCAAGCTGCTGCCGGCGATCCTGCTGTACATGGCCTACCTGTCGCTGCTGATCGCCGCCCGGGGTGCCCTGGACAAGGGTCGCCTGCCGCCGGCCATCGGCCTCTGGGGCGTGCACCTGCTGTTCCTGGTGCTCGGCCTGCTGCTGGCCTTCTGGGAGCCGCTCAAGGCGCGTCTGCGCGGTCGCAAGCCGGAGGTGGCGGCATGAACAAGCTCGACTGGTATATAGGTCGCACCGTTTTCGTCAGCATCCTCGCGGTGCTGGGGGTGATCGTCGGCCTGGCCCTGCTGTTCGCCTTCATCGACCAGCTCGGCGATTTCGACGACAACTATGGCGTCGCCGAAGCGCTCAAGTTCGTCCTGCTCACCACCCCGCGCCGCGCCTACGAGATGCTGCCCATGGCCGCGCTCATCGGCTGCCTGATCGGCCTGGGCACCCTGGCCAGCAGCAGCGAACTGATCGTGATGCGTGCGGCCGGCGTCTCCCTCGGGCGCATCGTCTGGGCGGTGATGAAGCCGATGTTCGTGCTGCTCATCGCCGGCATCCTGGTCGGCGAATACGTCGCGCCCTGGTCGGAGAACCTGGCCCAGAGCGGGCGCGCCCTGGCGCAGAGCGCCGGCAAGGCGCAGAGCTCCCGCCATGGCCTCTGGCACCGCCAGGGGCATGAGTACACCCACGTCAACGCCGTGCAACCCAACGGCCTGCTGCTGGGCGTGACGCGCTACGAATTCGATGACCAGCGGCACCTGCTGCAATCCAGCTTCGCCCAGCGCGGCATCTATCGTGGCGACCACTGGGAGCTGGAGAACGTCAGCATCACCGACTTCGGCGATCGGCAGACCAGTGTCCGCCAGGAGCCCAAGGTGATCTGGAACGTCGAACTCACCCCGCAGGTGCTCGACACCGTGATCATGGAGCCGGATGCGCTTTCCATCTCCGGGCTGTGGTGGTACATCCACTACCTGGCCGACCAGGGGCTGAGCAACAAGAGCTACTGGCTGGCCTTCTGGTCGAAGATCTTCCAGCCGCTGGTGACCGCTGCCCTGGTGCTGATGGCGATCTCCTTCATCTTCGGGCCGCTGCGTTCGGTGACCCTGGGCCAGCGCATCTTCACCGGCGTGATCATCGGCTTCGCCCTGCGGATCTTCCAGGACCTGCTTGGCCCCTCCAGCCTGGTGTTCGGCTTCTCGCCGCTGCTGGCGGTGCTGGCACCGGCACTGCTCTGCGCCGTGGCAGGGGTGCTATTGCTGCGACGGGCCGGTTAGGGCCCGTCGGCGCCCACCGCTGGATGCTGTCCGGGAAGTCGCCGCACACCGGCGCTTCTCGTTCAGCCGCTAGGCGGCGCCCTTGCTCGCCGCCAGCGGCAGCTGCAACCAGTCGGCGTGCGCCTCGCAGAAGCTGAGGATCCGCTGCACCCGGCGGATCTGATCGCGATGACGGCATTCGCCCACCACCGTCCGCACCAGCAGGTCGACGTTCTGCATGTGGATCAGCCGTAGATCCGGACTCATGTCGGGACACTCCTCCATCTCGCCGATGCGCGTCTCGCATCGGGAGAGCAGGCGGTCGATGAAGTCGGGGGAAAAGCGAGCTGCGGTCTGGGCCGTTTCCAGGTCCTTGACCGCCACCTGGGAGAGGGGAGAGAGCGTTTCCATGCGCAAGGTCTCGCGTCCGTATCGGAGTCTTACTATTGCACGCTTTGCCCCAGGGATTCAGCTGCCGACTGTCAGCTGGCTGTGCGGTCGTGACCCAGGCCTCAAGGCCGACGCCCTGGCGCTCTGGTAGCCGTTTCCAGTAGTGCCGCGCGCGCCTCAAGGTAAGACTGCTTGCGCTGCAGGTCGGCGGGATGCTCGATGCTGAGGCTGCCGAGATAATCCCGCCAGGCCACGAGGTAAAGCTGCTGGGCATTGCGCAGATCAGCGTCTTGCCCGGCCGGTAGCTGCCCCGTGGCGCTGGCTGCCGTGGTCAGGGCCTGCGCCTGGCAGGCGTCCAGTTGCTGGTGGAACGCTGGCAGCCGCCCCTGTTCGCCGGCCAGCCGCGCGTTGTTGCCGTTGAGCACCAGCAGTTCGCAGCCATAGAGGGCGCTGTGCAACCGCGCCTGCAGCGTCCAGCTGGGCGAGCGGCCCCACTCGCCACCTTGATCGGCCAGGTCGACCGGTCGCTGCACGGCGCAGCCACCCAGGGTCAGCAGCAGTGCAATTAGCAGGCGAGGGCATAGGCGCATCTTTTGGTCTCGGCAAATCTCGGGCAGGCGCCAGCCTACTGGTAACGCTGCCATTCCCGATATTTATCCATCAGGTAGTTGCCGACCGGCTGACGCTTCTTGCAGTCCTCGCCGCTCAGCGGACTGGGCTCGCAGAGCGGGCCGGCATCGCTGTAATGGTTGCAGCCGGTCAGCAGCAGGGCGAGGCCCAGAAGTAGCGATTTCAACAGGCATTCCTCCTCGGGAGTGGAACGGGCGTGGCGATCAGGAGCCGGTACGAAAAAGAGGCCGGCGCGTTCCCGGGTACAACGACTGTATCGCAGAGCGATTTTGCCAGGCGAAGGGTGATGTCCAGGAGCCGGCAAGGACAACAGCGGATGGGCGACACGCTATTTCCGTGAGTATCGGAGAAATCCGTCCGATCTGTAGCTCTTTGTCGGCTTACGACCTGGGTAGCATGGCCTTCTCATGTCTGGTCGAGGCCAACCATGCAACTCAACGACATTCCATTCGGGACCACCGATTGGTCGAAGATCGAACCTGGGGTCCATCCTGGAGAAACCGGGTCAGCCCTTTGGCGTACCTGCCGGTTTGGCGCAGTACGCGTGCGCATGATCGAGTACAACGCGGGTTACCTCGCCGATCACTGGTGTAGCAAAGGCCATATTCTGCTTTGCGTGGACGGCCGACTGGACACCGAGCTGGCCGATGGTCGCCTCTTCACGCTGACTGCCGGCATGAGCTATCAGGTGGCCGACAATGCAGAGGCGCACCGATCCTCGACCGCTACGGGCGCAAAATTTTTCGTCGTGGATTGAGGCTCGTATCGGGGCTTCTAAGGGGCGTTAGGCACGTCTTTGAAAGACGTTTTTCAAGGGAGTCCTTAACGCTTAAGGGATACAGGAAGTGTGATGCTTGATGTCCTTGGGAAGACGCTAACTTCCGATCCTGCCAGGGCTACCACTGTTTGTCTCTTAGCCCCTCCATGCACTCCTTCACATCATCATCGATCACGCTACCTGGCTTGATGCACGCCTGCATGGAGCGACGAGGCCTGCGGTTATCGATAAGCTCCTGGCGCTCTACCTGGGCGAGCGCCCGTTTAGCGCCGTCTGCCAGCGGACCTTTGCCTGCGGCCCAAGTCTGGAGGATGGATTTCTGAGTGTGGCTCGTCGCCGCTTCAACAGCCGGGCGAATAGCATTGGCGGTCTGGGCGAGCGTGGTGTCTTCGGCCAAGACCGGAGCGCTCAAAAAGAGGGTGACCGAACTGGTCAGGAGGTGTCGCATACAGGCTTCCTTGCTCTGTGATCATCAGGGTATCGGCATTCGGCCGGCTGGCTTTAGTTGATCCGGAGTCGTTGATCTGGATTGCAGTCCCAGGCATTGGCCTCCTTGCGTTGCTGCTTATTGAGCCGGGCAAGACATTCTGACTTCCAGCGCTGGTCGTCTGCCTTCCTCGCTCGACAAGCTTTAAAGCCAGCGGTCCACCCGTTGAAATACTCGGCCTGTAAATGTGTTCGGGCAATGCCGTCCCGATCACTAATTTGGCCCGGGCCTTCACCAGCAGTACAACCTGCCCTGTAGCCTTCTCCATATGGGCCTTGCTGCCAGGCAGGGATAGCAAAGGTGCAAGCTGATAATGGCAAGCCCAAAAGTATGGTTAGCACAAGCTTGGCAGACTCTAAGGCGACATTAGATCTATCTGCAGATCGCCTCATAGGGCACTCCATGGCGGTCACCGTCCTATGGGGATAGGCACTACTGCAGTTGGAGTTTCGCCTCGGCACAGCTGCTTATCTGCTCGCATGAATTCAAAGTGTCGCAGCTGCAGGAGCCGGTAAAGCAGATATCGTCCTATCCAGCGAATTCACCGACTGAAGTCTAATGTTTCAGCGGCATTCGCAATAGATCGCAGGCGGAGAGGGGGCGCTAGACACAAAAAACCGCCCCTTGAGGCGGCTTTTTGGCTTCCGTGAAGCAGAGAAGATGCACGGAAAGTAATGCTTGGTGCCCCGGGGGAGACTCGAACTCCCACTCCTTTCGGAAACGGATTTTGAATCCGCCGCGTCTACCGGTTCCGCCACCGGGGCAATGGCGGCGGAGTATAGGGATGGTCGCAGGCCCGGTCAATCCAAAGTGCGTTGGTGAAAAAGGCCGCTTCCGGTAAGCTGTGCGGCCTTTCGAGATCTACCTGCCATGCACGTCGCCGACTTCCATTTCGACCTTCCCGAATCCCTCATCGCCCGTCATCCGCTGGCCGAGCGCCGCGGCAGTCGATTGCTGGTGCTCGACGGCCCCAGCGGTGAGTTGAGCCATCGCCACTTCGCCGATCTCCTGGGCTATCTGCAGCCGGGCGACCTGATGGTGTTCAACGACACCCGGGTGATCCCGGCGCGGCTGTTCGGCCAGAAGGCCAGCGGCGGCAAGCTGGAGATCCTGGTCGAGCGAGTGCTGGACGAGGAGCGGGTGCTGGCCCACGTGCGCTCCAGCAAGTCGCCCAAGCCGGGTAGTCGCCTCCTTATCGACGGTGGCGCCGAGGCCGAGATGGTGGCGCGGCATGATGCCCTGTTCGAGCTGAGATTCGCCGAACCCGTGCTGCCGCTGCTGGAGCGGGTTGGCCACATGCCGCTGCCGCCCTACATCGACCGGCCCGACGAGGCCGAGGATCGCGAGCGCTACCAGACCGTCTATGCGCGCAACGCCGGTGCCGTGGCGGCGCCCACCGCCGGGCTGCACTTCGATGAGCCGCTGCTCCAGGCCATCCGCGCCAAGGGCGTGGCGACCGCCTTCGTCACCCTGCACGTCGGCGCCGGCACCTTCCAGCCGGTGCGGGTGGAAAAGATCGAAGACCACCACATGCACCGCGAGTGGCTGCAGGTCGACCAGGCCGTGGTGGATGCCGTGGCCGCCTGCCGGGCGCGTGGCGGCCGGGTGATCGCGGTCGGCACCACCAGCGTGCGCTCGCTGGAGAGCGCGGCCCGTGACGGCGAGCTCAAGGCCTTCGCCGGGGAGACGGACATCTTTCTCTATCCCGGCCGGCCCTTCCACGTGGTCGATGCGCTGGTGACCAATTTCCATTTGCCCGAATCGACCCTGCTGATGCTGGTGTCGGCCTTCGCCGGCTACCGCGAGACCATGGCCGCCTACGCGACGGCCGTGGCCGAGGGCTATCGCTTCTTCAGTTATGGCGACGCCATGTTCATCACCCGCAATCCCGGGGCCCAGGGTCCGGAGAGCTGATATGAGTTTCATGAGTTTCGAGTTGCTGGCCACCGAGGGCAAGGCCCGTCGCGGTCGCCTGACCTTTCCCCGCGGCGTGGTCGAGACCCCGGCCTTCATGCCGGTCGGCACCTACGGCACGGTCAAGGGCATGCTGCCCGACAGCGTCGCCGACATCGGTGCGCAGATCATCCTCGGCAACACCTTCCACCTCTGGCTGCGGCCGGGGACCGAGGTGATCCAGCGCCATGGCGACCTGCACGACTTCATGCAGTGGCAGGGACCGATCCTCACCGACTCCGGCGGCTTCCAGGTGTTCAGCCTGGGCGCGCTGCGCAAGATCAAGGAGGAGGGGGTCTACTTCGCCTCGCCGGTGGACGGCGCCAAGGTGTTCATGGGGCCAGAGGAATCCATGGCGGTGCAACGCGCCCTGGGCTCGGACATCGTGATGATCTTCGACGAATGCACCCCCTATCCGGCCGATTTCGACACCGCGCGCCGCTCCATGGAGCTGTCGCTGCGCTGGGCCAAGCGCTCCCGCGAAGCCCATGGCGATAACCCCTCGGCGCTGTTCGGCATCGTCCAGGGCGGCATGCACGAGGAATTGCGCCTGAGGTCCCTGGAGGGCCTGGAAGGCATCGGCTTCGACGGTTACGCCATCGGCGGCCTGTCGGTGGGCGAGCCCAAGGAAGAGATGATCCGGGTGCTGGACTTCCTGCCGCCGCACCTGCCGGCCGACAAGCCGCGCTATCTGATGGGCGTCGGCAAGCCGGAAGACCTGGTGGAAGGGGTGCGCCGCGGCGTCGACATGTTCGACTGCGTGATGCCCACCCGCAACGCGCGCAACGGCCACCTGTTCATCGACACCGGGGTGCTCAAGCTGCGCAACGCCGTGCACCGTCACGACGAGACGCCGCTGGATCCGACCTGCGACTGTTACACCTGCAAACATTTCTCCCGCGCCTATCTGCACCATCTGGATAAATGCGGAGAAATGCTGGGGAGTATGCTGAATACGATCCACAACCTGCGGTATTACCAGCGTGTGATGGCCGGTTTGCGCCAGGCTATCCAAGAGGGTAAATTGGCCGACTTTGTGGACGCCTTCTATGCTCGGCGCGGCCTGCCTACGCCGCCGCTCGACCGCTGAAAGCCCCTGTCCGATCGTCCTGGCGAAACGGCGCTCGCGCGTCGTTCGTGAGGTGCGCGACCGGGGCCTGAGGCGGTCGAGCCGGCGCCAAGCGACCCCCGGCATCTCCGCTTTTTCCGTCATCCAACTCTGCAAGGAGTAGTGCAATGAGTTTTCTGATTTCCACGGCCCAGGCCCAGGAAGCTGCCGCGCCGGCCGCCAACGCCGCACCGGGGGGTGAATACATTCAGTTCATCTTCCTGATCGGCTTCGTGGTGATCTTCTATTTCCTGATCTGGCGTCCCCAGGCCAAGCGCACCAAGGATCACAAGAACCTGCTCGGCGGCCTGCAGAAGGGTGACGAAGTGGTGACCACCGGTGGCATCGCCGGGCGCATCAACAAGGTCACCGATGATTTCGTGGTGCTGGAAGTGTCCGACAACGTCGAACTGAAATTCCAGAAGGGCGCCATTGCCGCGACCCTGCCGAAGGGCACCCTGAAGGCACTCTGAGCCTTCCTCAATCTAGCTAACACCGGGGCGCGCAAGGCGCCCCGCCTTTATCTCGGGCGGTGTCATGCTCAATAAATATCCCCTGTGGAAGTACCTGCTGATCCTGGCCGTACTGGTCGTGGGCGCCATCTATTCGGTTCCTAATCTGTACCCCGACGATCCGGCCCTGCAAATCAGCGCTTCCAGCACCGAACGCGCGGTGACCCCTGCCGATGTGCAGCGGGTGAACGCGGCCCTGGCTCAGGCGCAGCTCGCCGTGAAGTCCAGCGACGTCAACGAAAGCGGCAGCCGGGTGCTGATCCGGCTGATGCGTGCCGACGACCAGCTGCCGGCCCAGGAAGTGGTCCGTCGCACCCTGGGCGACGACTTCGTCGTGGCGCTGAACCTGGCGCCCACCACCCCGCAGTGGTTGCGCAAGCTGGGCGCCAGCCCGATGAAGCTCGGCCTGGACCTCTCCGGCGGTGTGCACTTTCTGCTGGCGGTGGACATGGACAAGGCCGTGGAGGCGCGGCTGAAGGTCTATGACAACGAGGTCAAGACCCTGCTGCGTCGCGAGAAGGTGCGCTATCGCAGCATGCCCGACCAGAACGGCGCCCTGCAGCTCGGCTTCACCGATGCCGCCGACCTGCAGCAGGCCCAGAGCCTGATCCGCAAGAACTACGCCGACTTCGACCTGACCACCGACACCCGCGGTGACCTGCAGGTGCTGCGCCTGCAACTGACCGAAGCCAAGCTGCGCGAGATCCGCAACTACGCCGTCACCCAGAACCTGACCACGGTGCGCAACCGGGTCAACGAGCTCGGCGTGGCCGAGCCGCTGGTGCAGCGCCAGGGCGCCGACCGTATCGTGGTCGAGCTGCCGGGCGTGCAGGATACCGCCGAAGCCAAGCGGATCCTCGGCAAGACCGCCAACCTGGAATTCCGCCTGGCTGCCACCGCGGACACGCCGCGCGCCTCCACCGAGAGCTTCGAATTCCGCGAGCCGGGTCGTCCGGCGGTACCGCTGGAGCGTAACGTCATCATCACCGGTGACCAGGTCACCGATGCCTCGGCGAGCTTCGACGAGAACGGCCGCGCCCAGGTCAACATCCGCCTGGATGGCCATGGCGGCGATCTGATCAACCGCGCCACCCGCAGCAACGTCGGCCGCAGCATGGCCGTGGTGTTCATCGAGCAGCGTCCGGTCACCCGCTACACCACCCAGACCGTCGACGGCGTGCAGAAGGAAGTGGCGGTGCCCGGCTTCGAGGAAGAGCGGCGCATCATCAGCCTGGCGACCATCCAGTCGGCGCTGGGCAACAGCTTCCGCATCACCGGCCTGAACGGTTCGGGCGAGGCCTCGGAACTGGCGCTGCTGCTACGTGCCGGTGGCCTGGCCGCACCCATGTACTTCGCCGAGGAACGTACCCTCGGCCCGAGCCTGGGTGCCGACAACATCGAGAAGGGTATCGACGCCTCGCTGTGGGGCATGGTCTTCGTCTCGCTGTTCCTGATCGCCATCTACCGCTTCTTCGGCTTGCTGGCCACCATCGCCCTGGGCTTCAACATGGTGCTGCTGATGGCCCTGATGTCCATCCTGCATGCCACCCTGACGCTGCCGGGTATCGCCGGTATCGTGCTGACCATGGGCCAGGCGGTGGACGCCAACGTGCTGATCTTCTCGCGGATCCGCGAAGAGATCGCCAACGGCATGCCAATCCAGCGCGCCATCCACGAAGGCTTCAGTCGCGCCTTCACGGCGATTCTGGACTCCAACCTGACGACCCTGCTGGTGGGCGCCATCCTGTTCGCCATGGGCACCGGGCCGGTCAAGGGCTTCGCCGTGACCATGTCGCTGGGTATCTTCACCTCCCTGTTCACCGCCATCTTCGTGACCCGCGCCATGGTCAACCTGATTTATGGCGGCCGGAACGTCAAGAAGCTGTGGATTTGAGGACGCGGCGATGAAAAAGACCATCAACTTCATGGGCGTACGCAACATCGCGTTCGCCATCACCGCCCTCCTGACCGTCCTGGCGCTGTTCAGCTGGTTCTACAAGGGGCTTAACTTCGGCCTGGATTTCACCGGCGGTACCCTGATCGAGCTGCGCTACGAACAGCCGGCCGACCTCGGCAAGATCCGCCAGGAACTCCAGGGCGCCGGCTTCGAGGAGGCGGTGGTGCAGAGCTTCGGCGCCACCACCGACGTGCTGGTGCGGATGCCCGGCGACGATCCCCAGCTGGGCCAGAAGGTGACCGGCGCGCTGCAAAAGGCCAGCACCGAGCGCTTCTCCCTGACCCGCACCGAGTTCGTCGGTCCGCAGGTGGGGGAGGAGCTGCGTGACCAGGGCGGCCTGGGCATGCTGCTGGCCCTGGGTAGCGTCCTGGTCTACGTGGCCTTCCGCTTCCAGTGGAAGTTCGCCGTGGGCGCCATTATCTCGCTGGTGCACGACGTGGTCGTGACCCTCGGCCTGCTGTCGTTCTTCCAGATCACCTTCGACCTGACGGTGCTGGCGGCGGTACTGGCCATCATCGGCTATTCGCTCAACGACACCATCGTGGTGTTCGACCGGGTGCGGGAGAACTTCCGGGTGCTGCGCAAGGCCAGCCTGATCGAGAACATCAACGTCTCGACCACCCAGACCCTGCTGCGGACCCTGGCGACCTCGATCTCGACGCTGCTCGCCGTGGCGGCGCTGCTGTTCTTCGGCGGCGACAACCTGTTCGGCTTCTCCCTGGCGCTGTTCATCGGCGTGCTGGCCGGTACCTACTCGTCGATCTACATCGCCAACGTGGTGCTGATCTGGCTGGACCTGAAGAGCGAGGACCTGATCCCGCCGCAGGCCAAGGAACTCGACGACCGCCCCTGATGTCCTAGGCATGGCAATGGGCTTTGTGCCCGCTATGACAGGTAGTCAGGAGGTTGTAGTGAACAAGTCGATGCTCGTCGGAACGGTCCTGGGAGCCATCGTCGCCACCGCCGGTGGCGCCGTGGCGTACAGTTTCGTCGATCGCGGGCCTCAGTATGCCGAGGTCGTGGCCGTCCAGCCGGTCAAGGAAACGGTCAAGAATCCTCGCGAGGTCTGCAAGGAGGTCGCGGTGACCCACCGCCGGCCGGTGCAGGACCAGCACCAGATCGCCGGTACCGCCGTCGGCGCGGTCGTCGGCGGCCTGCTGGGCAACCAGGTAGGCAATGGCAGCGGCAAGACCCTGGCGACCATCGCCGGCGCCGTTGGCGGCGGTTACGCCGGCAACAAGGGTCAGGAATACATGCAGAACCGCGACACCTACACCACCACCCAAACCCGCTGCAGCACGGTCACCGATACCAGCGACAAGGTGGTCGGCTATGACGTCAAGTACCTGCTGGACGGCAAGATCGGCCAGGTCCGCATGGACCACGAGCCGGGCAAGCAACTGGAAGTGAAGAACGGCCAAGTGCTGGCCAGCCAGTGATTGACCTTCCCGGCTGAAGCCCGCGGGCCTCAGCCATGAAAAAACCCGCTACCAGGTGACTGGTAGCGGGTTTTTTCATGGAGCTTTACAGGCGGTCTGGCGGTTGGTCAGGCCAGGCACCTGGGGTACCTGGCCTGGTCCTCACTTAGACGGCGGGGCGGGGGGTTTCAGCTTTGGGCCGAAGCCACCGCCGGGCGGAGATCCACGCCGGCGCCTCGAACAGTCCGTTGATGCCGCGGGCTTCCAGCAGCTTGGCGATGGCGATCGGCACCAGCAGGCCGAAGGCGCAACCGGCGACGATGTGCAGCAGGCCATCGTTGATGTGCAGGCCCTTGCTGAGGATGATGCGGGCGCCGCTGCCGGAGAGCACGTGCATGACGTAGATGGGCATGGACAGCGCGCCCAGGGTCAGCACCCATTGCAGCGGCCGCTGCGCCAGCACCATGCAGGTGCTGCTGACGAAGATGATGCCGTTCAGCGCCAGTACCAGGGTGGCCAGGCCGCGATCGGTGTAGACCAGCCCCAGCAGGCCGTGGAACCAGTATTCGAGGATGACGAACAGCAGCCCCGAGCCGAGCATCACGCGGCTGGCCTGTTCCTCGATGGCCTGCTTGAAGTTGTTGAACCAGACGCCGAAGGCGAAGAAGACGAAGTTCTGCGCGGTGAAGGTGAAGAAGAAGTCTTCCGGGCCGGCGTTCTGGAACAGATAGACCAGGGCGCCGAAGGCGAACACGGCGAAGAAGGCCAGCGGCTTGGCCCAGCGGTAGGCGAGCATGGCCAGGCAGAAGACCAGGAACAGCGCATAGAGGAACCAGAATTGCTGGCGTGGCTCCCAGAACGTCAGCACCTCGGTGAAGCTCACGCCACCGTTGGTGTAGCGCGACATCAGCGCCTCCACCGAACCCTGCAGCAACGACCAGACCAGGAAGGGATAGACGATGGTGTCGATCTTGTTCACCAGCAGGCCGCCGGTGCCACGCTTGACGAAGGAGCTGTAGAAGAACAGGCCGGACAGGAAGAAGAACAGCGGCATGTGGAAGCTGTAGATGACGCTGTCCACCAGGCCATGGAATTCGGCGTCCTGGAGGATGCCGGCGTTGAGCAGGCCGCGGACCACGTGGCCGTAGACCACCAGCACGATGCCAATGGCCTTGGCATAGTCGACCCAGAGATTGCGAGTGTTCATTGAATGATCCTTTTCAAAAGAGAACCTGTGCAGCTGAAGCGGAACGCTGGGGACAAACGTAAGCGAGATCGCTGCGTCGCCAAGGCGCGCATCGCGACAGGTTCGATCATGGTAGGACTCCCGAGGGAACGACGTCCGTAAGTAGCCGGTTACAGGAAGGGGCTCCTTGCCCGCGTTCTGACCATGGCTATCTGCCATTGTTCATGGCTTGTTTCCGGCCATCCGTGAACGGGGCGACACTTTGGCCGCCCTGGAGGCAATTGTCCGACGAACTGTAAGCGAATGTTTAAAGGGACTCTTTAACGAACTGCAGCTGCTTCTCCTTGAGCAGCGGCTCGTAGCGGGGCGAGGTGTAGATCAGCAGGACCTGTTTCTTGCGGGCCGCCTGGGCGCTGAACTTGTACACCACGGTGTCGTGGTCGAAGGCCAGGTAGGCCTGGGCGTCATCGTCCTGGGTCAGTCGCTCGAAGGCCGCGGCCGAAGACTGGGAGGAGGGCTTGCCATACTTTTGCGTGAGTCCTTCGGCGATCAGGAAGGACTGGGCCAGGGGCGTGACGATGGACAGGCGCAGGAAGTGACCGTCGATGAAAAAGGCGCCGGCCTCGACTTTCTCGCCGGCGAAGGCCAGGTCGGTGCATTCGAAATATTCGACGCCGACCACGTCGATCTTGCGCGGCTGGAAGGTGCAGAGCTTTTTCGCCAGGAAGGCTTTCTGGTCAGTACCGAAGGCGATGCCGGCATAGCCGTCGACCGCCTTGGCGAGGGCCGGGGCGAGCGCCAGCAGCGCCACCAGGGGCGCAAGGAGGGGCGACAGGTAGGACCTGACGGTCATGGTGATCTGGATTCCCTTCACAAAGGCCCGGGGGCCCACTCAACCCGACGGATGCTAGAAGCTCCGCCGGGGCTTTGCCACCGCTGTCGGCGGCTTTTGTCGAGAGGTTCAGGATTGGCGTCAGGCGACCCCGGGCGGAATCTGGTCCTTGCCGTAATCCTTGAGCTTTTCCAGGTTCTCCGGCTTCTGGTGCGCGGGCACGTCGTCCTGGTCGTCGGGGGTGTCCAGGGGTTCCTGGTCGTGGGGGGCGTCGGTCATGGCAGCGCTCTCGGCAGGGGGTTTCCGACTTGGAGGGGAGCGCCGGCCCGCCGGTTCCACGGCATCAGCCAGTGCTTCCCGCGCTGAGCCAGCCTTCACGTCGGGCCAGGCGCCAGGCCAGCCCGGCGGAAATCAGCCCGCGCAGCGCCATGAAGGTCAGAAAGGCCAGCCACAGGCCATGGTTGCCGAAGCCGCGCAGCAGCCAGCCGAGCGGCAAGGCCAGCAGGAGTGCCAGGAGCATCGAGTTGCGCATCTCCCGGGCCCGGGTGGCGCCAATGAAGAGGCCGTCCAGTAGGTAGCTGATCATGGCGATCAGCGGCAGCAGGGCGAGGTAGGGCAGGTAGGCATGGGCCTCCTGGCGGACGGCGGCGATGTCGCTCTGCAGGGCGACGAAGAGATCGCCACCGAGGGCGAAGGCCACGGCGAAGCCGAGGCTGGCCAGCAGCGACCAGCCTCCGGCGATCACCAGTACCCGCCGCAGGGTCGCCCCCTCACGGGCGCCCAGGGCATGGCCGGCCAGGGCCTCCACCGCATGGGCGAGGCCATCCAGGGCGAAGGCGGTGACCAGCAGGCCGTTGAGCAGCAGGGCGTTGACCGCCACCGTGGTCTCGCCCAACTGGGCGCCCTGGGCGGCGAACAGCAGGAACACCGCCTGCAGGGCCAGGGAGCGGATGAAGATGTCGCGATTGACCGCCAGTAGCGGTCGCCAGCTGGCGAGTCGGCGCAGGGCCGGGCGGTCGATCCGGCCCGGCCACCGCCGCAGACGGCGGATCACCAGCCAGAGGCCGAGCAGCATGCCGCTCCATTCCGCCAGCACCGAGGCCAGGGCGATGCCCTTCACCCCGGCGCCGAGACCGAGCACGAACGCCGTGACCAGCAAGAGATTCACGGCATTGGTGGCGAGCAGCAGCACCAGCGGCGTGCGCGCATCCTGAGTGCCGAGCAGCCAGCCGATCACGGCGTAGCTGAGCAGGGCGGCGGGCAGGCCGAGCAGGCGCAGGTGCAGGAAGTGGCTGGCCAGTTCGGCGAAGCCGGGATCGAGGCCGAGCCAGGCGAGCAGGGGATCCAGCAGCAGGCTGGCGAGCAGCAGCAACAGCAGGGACAGCCCGGCGCCGAGCAGGCCGGCCTGCAGCAGGATCTGGCGCAGGCCGGCACCGTCGCGGCGTCCGCTGGCCTGGGCGGCGAAGCCGGTGGTACCCATGCGCAGGAAGGCGAGGATGCCAAGCAGCGCGGTATAGAAGGCACCGCCCATGGCCACCGCGGCGAGTTGGCGGGCTTCCGGCAGATGGCCGGCGATGGCGCTGTCGACCAGGGTCACCAGCGGCACGCTGAGGTTGGAGAGGATCATGGGGGCGGCCAGCGCCCAGACGCGGCGATGCAGGTCAGGGTGGTGCCAGTCGGCGAGCAGGGTCGGCATGGGGCAATCGCAGCGGTGGCGGAGGCGTCATTGTAGGGCAGCCCGTGCCGGCAATCCCGTTCCTGCTGCAGAGCGGCGCGCAGGAGGGTGACGCGGGGTCGCTCTGCCCCCGACTGGCAATCTTTTGTTGGACAAGATCGCCCCGGCTTTCCGACACTCAGGTCCTAGTCCCTGAGGAACCTGTCATGCCCGCTCGCCTGCTGCTCAATTGCGATTCCGGAGAAAGCTTCGGTGCCTGGACGATGGGCGACGATGCCCATGCCATTCCCCTGGTCGACCAGGCCAACCTGGCCTGCGGCTTTCACGCCGCCGATCCCCTGACCATGCAGCGCAGCGTCGCGCTGGCGGTCGCCAACGGGGTGCAGATCGGTGCCCATCCGGCCTATCCCGACCTGGTGGGCTTCGGTCGCCGGCAACTGGCCTGTACCCCGGCCGAGGTGGAAGCCATGATCCTCTACCAGATCGGCGCCCTGGACGCCTTCTGCCGGGCGGCGGGGGTGCAGGTCGAGTACGTGAAGCCCCATGGCGCGCTCTACAACGCCCTGGTCCAGGACGATGCCCTGCTGACCGCGGCGCTCTCCGCCTGCGCTCGTTATCGCCCGGGGCTGCCGCTGATGGTGCTGGCCAAGACCGACAATGGCCGCGAGCGCCGACTGGCGGAGGTCGCCGGGGTCCCCCTGCTGCTGGAGGCGTTCGCCGACCGGGCCTACCTGGCCGACGGCTCCCTGGCGCCGCGCGGCCAGGCGGGTGCCGTCCATCACGACCCCGAGCGCATCCTCGGCCAGGCCCTTGCCATCGCCCGCGGTGAGGAGTTCCCCGGTTTCGCCGGCCAGCCCATGCGCCTGCGGGCCGACAGCCTCTGCGTGCACGGTGACAACGCCGAATCCCTGGCGGTGCTGCGGCGCCTGCGCGCGGCGCTGGACGCCCTATGATCGCCCTCAAGCCGTTCGGTGTCGCGGCCTTGCTGATCGAGCTGGCGGAGCACCCGGATGCCCAGCTGCCCCAGCGGATCGCCGGTCTGGGCGCACGGATTCGCCAGGCCTTCGGCGTGGCGGTGACCGACCTGGTGGCAGGCTGGACCAGCCTGCTGGTGCACTACGATCCGCTGCAACTGACCCTGGCCGAGTTGCAGGCCGGCCTGGCGCCCCTGCTGGCCGACTGGCCGGGCGCGTCCGGTGGCCGACTGGAAGGCCGGCTGCACGAGGTGCCTACGCTCTATGCTGGTCCCGACCTGGCCGAGGTCGCCCAGCGCTGTGGGCTGAGCGAGGACGACGTCATCGCCCGGCACAGCGGGCGCGATTATCAGGTGGGCGCCATCGGCTTCATGCCCGGCTTCGCCTTTCTCGGCGAGCTGGACGAACGCCTCGCGCTGCCCCGGCGCAGCACGCCGCGCACCAGCGTTCCCGCGGGCAGCCTGGCCATCGCCGAACGCCAGACCGCCGTCTATCCCCAGGCCTCACCCGGTGGCTGGAATCTGATCGGTCGTTGCCTGTGGCGGGTCTTCGACGCCCGGGCCGAGCCGCCGTGCCTGTTGGCACCGGGCGACCGGGTGCGCTTCGTGCCGGTGGACGAGGCGGTCTTTCGCGCCCTGGGAGGTCAGCCATGAGTGGTCTGCAGGTGATCAAGCCCGGTCCCCTGAGCCTGCTGCAGGATCTGGGTCGCCAGGGCTGGCAGCACCTGGGCGTGGCCCCTGCCGGACCCATGGACGGCCATGCCGCGCGCTGGGCCAATCGCCTGGTGGGCAACCCCATGGCGGCGCCATTGCTGGAGATCGCCCTCGGCGGCGCCGAATTCGCGGTGGAGACCGACACCTGGCTGGCCCTGACCGGCGCCCCGCTGGAGGCACGGCTGGACGGTGAACCGTTGCCGTCCTGGTCGTGCTTCCCGGTGAAGGCCGGGGCGCGCCTGCAACTGGGCTTCGCCCAGGCCGGCCAACGCGCCTACCTGGCGGCAGCCGGCGGTGGCTTCCAGGTGCCGCCGACCCTGGGCAGCGTCGCCAGCAACCGTCGTGAGGGCCTGGGCGGTGCGGACGGTAGCGGCGCCGCACTGGTGGCGGGGCAGCGGCTGGACTGCGCCGCGGTGGGCGAACTGCATGCGCGCGGGTGCGGCCCGGCGGCGCGGTTCGTGCCGGACTATCGCGCGGTGCCGACCCTGCGGGTGATCTACGGCGGCGATGCCGAGGCCTTCGGCGCCGAGCAGCGGCAGCGACTCTGCGCGCAGCCCTGGCGGATCAGCCCGCAATCCGATCGCATGGGCATCCGTCTGGCCGGTGGTACGCCCCTGGTACCGCCCCGCCGCCAATGGTCGCTGGGCGTGGTGACCGGGGCCATCCAGGTGCCGCCCGATGGCCAGCCCATCGTGCTCATGGCCGATCGCCAGACCATGGGCGGCTATCCGCTGCTGGGCTTCATCCATCCGCTGGACCTGGCGCGCCTGGCCCAGTGCCCGGCCCATCACGAGGTGCGCTTCGCGCCGGTGGAGCTGGCGGTCGCCCAGGCCGAGTGGCGACGTTTCCTGGCCTTCTTCGGTGGGTGAGGGTGCAACCGGTCACGGCCGAGGAATCTTGTCCGCTTCGATGAGTCGCACGCTCAGGGACGACGCCGACTTCCCTTTCTCGGCGTCTGGCTTGAAACTTGCCTGACACGTCCCCCTGTGACGACCGACAAGAAGGAGCTGGAACCGGCGATGAAAACTCCCAAACGCATCGAGCCGCTGATCGAGGACGGCTTGGTCGATGAGGTGATACGGCCCCTGATGAGTGGCAAGGAGGCAGCGGTCTACGTGGTGCGCTGCGGTAGTCAGGTACGCTGTGCCAAGGTCTACAAGGAAGCCGACAAACGCAGCTTCCGCCAGGCCGCCGAGTACCAGGAGGGGCGCAAGGTCCGCGGTAGCCGGGAAAACCGCGCCATGGCCAAGGGCTCCAAGTTCGGTCGCCGTGAGCGCGAGGACAACTGGCAGAACGCCGAGGTGACGGCGCTCTATCGCCTGGCCGATGCCGGGGTGCGGGTGCCCAAGCCCCACGACTTCCTCGATGGCGTGCTGCTGATGGACCTGGTCACCGACGGCAACGGCGAGGCGGCACCGCGCCTGAACGACGTGACCCTCACCGCCGAAGAGGCGCTGCGCTACCATGAGCTGATGATCGGCCAGATCGTGCGCATGCTCTGCGCCGGCCTGGTCCATGGCGACCTGTCCGAATTCAACGTGCTGCTGGCCGAGGACGGCCCGGTGATCATCGACCTGCCCCAGGCGGTGGACGCCGCCGGCAACAACCACGCCTTTCGCCTGCTGGCCCGGGACGTGGAGAACATGGCGCTGTACTTCGGCCGGTTCGCCCCGGAACTACGCACGACGCGTTATGCGCCGGAAATGTGGGCCCTGTTCGAGAAGGGCGAGTTGTTCGCCAATACCCGCCTGACCGGCGAGTTCGTCGAGCGGGAGGGACAGGCCGACGTCAAGGCGGTGATGCGCGAGATCGAGGCGGCCCGGCGGGACGAGGAGCGCCGCCAGGCGGCGCGGCGCGAGCAGGACGAGCCGAGTGGGCGTGAAGAGCCGCCGCCGCCCTGGCTAAGCTGATCGTGAAGCAGAACGATTAGCGCTGCGATGAGACGAACGGCCCCAGTGGTCGGCCGATGAACGGCGCTGGTCGGGCAGGGGCGCGTTAAACTGGGCGCTAAATAGCCAAGGACTCTCTCCATGCAAGGCCATCCGGACGTCATCAACTACCTCAACCAGCTGCTGCGCGGCGAACTGGCGGCGCGCGATCAGTACTTCATCCACTCGCGGATGTACGAGGATTGGGGCCTGATGCGCCTGTACGAGCGGATCGGCCACGAGATGGAGGAGGAGACCCAGCACGCCGATGCCCTGCTGCGGCGCATTCTCTTCCTGGAAGGCACGCCGGACATGCGGCCGAACGCCATCACCGTCGGCCAGACCGTGCCGGAGATGCTGCGGGCCGACCTGGCGCTGGAGTACGAGGTGCGCGAGGCCCTGGCCCAGGGCGTGGCCCTGTGCAACCAGCACAAGGACTTCGTCACCCGCGAGATTCTGGTGGTCCAGCTCGAAGACACCGAGGAAGACCATGCCTACTGGCTGGAGCAGCAGCTCGGGCTGATCGACAAGATCGGCCTGCAGAACTACCTGCAGTCGCAGATGAAGGGCGGCTCCACGCCCCACGGCACCGGGCTGTAAGACGCTCGCCCGGTGCGCATGGGCGCCGGTCAGTCGTCGCGGGTGTCGTCCGCGGCGGCGCGTGGTAGATAGAGCGAGATGCAGGTACCGACGCCCGTCTCGGTGTCGACCCGGATCTGGCCACCGGATTGGTGCACGAAGCCGTGCACCATGGACAGTCCCAGGCCGGTGCCCTGGCCCGGTGGCTTGGTGGTGAAGAAGGGATCGAAGATCCGCTCCCTGATGTCCGCGGGGATGCCGGTCCCGGTATCGCTCACCTGAACCCTGATGTAGTCGCCGGTAGGCAGGCCCTCCGGCCGGTCGGCGGCCGTCTGCGGCAGATTGGCGGTGGACAGCAGCAGCTGGCCGCCCTGGGGCATGGCATCGCGGGCGTTGATCGCCAGGTTGAGCAGGGCGCTTTCCAGTTGCACCGCATCGATCACCGAGGGCCAGAGCGCCGCCGCCGGTCGCGCCTGGACCTCGATCGCCGGTCCGACGCTGCGCCGGATCAGCTCTTCCATGGCCAGCATCAGTTCGTTCACGTCGGTGGGCTTGGGTTCCAGGGTCTGGCGGCGGGAAAAGGCCAGCAGGCGCTGGGTCAGGGAGGCGGCGCGCGCCGCGTAGGCCTGAGCGCCGCCGAGTAGCCGGTCGAGCTGATCGGTGCGTTGCTGTTGCAGGCGGCGCTCGATCAGTTCCAGGCTGCCGATGATACCGGCCAGCAGGTTGTTGAAGTCGTGGGCGATGCCGCCGGTCAGCTGGCCGATGGCTTCCATCTTCTGCGCCTGGTGCAGCGCCTGCTGCGCCTGGGTCAGTTCGGCGGTGCGCTCGGCGACGCGCTGTTCGAGCGTCTCGTTGGCGGTACGCACGGCCTGGAACAGCTGGGCCTGCTCGATGGCGAGCGCGGCGCGAGCGGCCAGGGCGGCCATCAGGCGTTCGTGGCGGGCATTGAATCGGCCCGGCTCGGGATGGCCGAAGAAGAGCCCGCCCAGTACGGCGCCGCTGCGGGCGACCACGGACACGGCCAGGTAGCTGCGCACGGGCAGGTGTCCCGCGGTGAGCCCTTGGTGCTGGGAAGAACAGCCATAACGAGGGTCGGCGGCCACATCGTCGGTGCGCAGTACGTTCGCGCTGTTCAGGGTCGGCGCGAACAGGGCGCTGGCGCTCGGCCCGTCGAGGTGTTCGAGGGCTGCGCGATCGGCGCCGGACAGGGTCAGGAGTTGCAGCGTGCCGCCGTGCTCGGCGCGGCGCTGGTCGAAGTAGGCGCCGAAGCGGGCACCGGTCAGCTCGACCCCGGCATCGGTCACGGTTTGCACCAGGTGCACCAGATCCAGCTGGCTGGCCAGCTCCGTATCGATGCGTTTGAGCGCTTCCAGGGTGCGGGTTTCTTCGCGCAGCTCGGCTTCGGCCTGCTTGCGGTCGCTGATGTCGACGATGAATTCGAAGGTGCTGCCGTCGGGCAGGCGCTTGGCTGCCACCAGGGCCCAGCCGACCGAGCCATCGCGGCGCCGGTAGCGGCGTTCGTCGGGCGGCAGCTGGTCGTCGGCGCAACGCAGGGCCGGTGCCGGCCAGGCGATGCGGTCCTGCTCCAGGTCCTGGTGGTCGTGCCCGCTCATGCGCAGGAAGGCGTCGTTGGCATCGATCAGGCGACCCTCGGGGTCGAAGCAGAGGGCGCCCACTGTTTCGATCTCGAGGGCGGTGCGGAAGCGTCTTTCGCTGGCTTCGAGGGCGGCGCGGGCCAGGTGGGCCTCGGTGACGTCCTGGCCCTGGCAGAAGATGCCGATCACCTGGCCTTCTTCGTCGGTCAGGGGTTCGTAGATGAAATCCAGGTAGAGGGTGCGTGCCGGCTCGCCTTCGACCTCAAGGCGAAATGGCTGGTGCTCGGCGACGAAGCGTCGACCGCTCTGGTAGACCTGATCGAGCCACTCCAAGTAACCCTGGCCCTCCAGTTCGGGAAAGACCGCGCGGACCGCATGCCCCTCGAAGTCGCGCTCCCCGAACAACCGGCGATAGGCGACGTTGACGAAGTCGAAGACGTGCTCCGGGCCACGCACGATGGCGACGAAACCCGGCGCCTGCTCGAACATCCGCCGCTGGCGGGCGGCGTCGGCGGCGCGGCGGCGTTCGTCGAGGATGCGCTGGGTGGTTTCGTGACCCTGGTTGAAGATGCCGGCGATCTCGCCGCCTTCACCGCGGATCGCCGTGAAGCTGTAGTTCCAGTAGGTCTCGCGGACCACGCCCTGGCGGACCATGGGCAGTAGCTGGTCGAAGGCGGAGAATCCCTGGCCGCTGCTCATGACCGCGGCGAATTGCGGCCCGACCACCGGCCAGATATCCTGCCAGACCTCCTGGGCGGGCCGGCCGAGCGCCCAGGGATGGCGCTCGGCGGGTATCGGCGCCCAGGCGTCGTTGTACAGCAGCAGGAGTTCCGGCCCCCAGTAGATGGCGGTGGGAAAGCTCGAATTCAAGCAGATGCTGAGGGCGGATTTCAGCGATTGCGGCCAGTGCGCGGGGTCCCCGAGCGCTGATCCCGACCAATCGTGGACGCGCAGGCGCGCGCCCATCTCGCCACCCCCGGCGAGAAAGTCCAGTTCGTTCCAGTCGGCAAGCTCCGCTGCCATCACCCGCCTCTCCAGCCACCTCTGCCGTTTCAGGCGTTCAGACCACAATCGAAGCAGAACTGCAGGACCGCCGCGATATATTTCGTTTCGCTGACCGCTTATAGCCGTGGGGCGTAGCGTTCGATGGCTTCCGGCAGCGCCCAGCCGGCGGCGAAGGCCAGGACCAGCACCACCAGCGGCAGCAGTACCCACCAGGTCCGGGTCGGGATCGGCTCCAGGCGATTGCCGCCGGTCTTCTGCAGCAGCGCCAGGCTCAGGCCGCAGAAGCCGCCGGCGAGCAGGGCGCCGGCGAGGACGTCGGTGGGCCAGTGCACGCCCAGGTAGACGCGGCTGAGGGCAATGAGCACCGCCGGCAGGGTGGCGATCACCAGCCAGGCGAGCCGCCCACGCGGGCCGTGGCGACGCCCCGCGAGGATGCCCAGGGTCAGGAAGAAGGCGAAGGAGGCCGAGCTGTGGCCGCTGGGCAGGCTGTAGGTGGTCAGCGGCTCGGCGAGCACGTCCGGGCGCGCGCGGGCCAGGAGATTCTTCAACTGGCCGTTGGCGAGGGCGGTGCCCAGGGTGGTCCCCAGGGCGAACAGCAGCGGACGCCATTGGCGGAAGGCGGCGAGGACCAGGATCAGTACCGCCGCCACGATCAACTGGGTCCGAAAATCGCCCATGCGGGTGACGATCACGGCGATCAGGTTGAGCCAGGCCTCACGATGCTCCTGGACCAGCGCCATCAGGCCTTCGTCGAAGGCGCGCAGGTGATGCCAGCCGAACAGCAGGGCCAGCAGGCCGGCCAGGCAGAGGGCACCGCTGAGCAGGGTGGTGCCGGCCCGTTCGCGCCAGGCACCGTGGGCGATCACCGCCACCAGCACCGCGGCCCCGCCGAGGACGATACCCGCCTGCTGCCAGAAGCCTTCCGGCAGCGGCAGGCGGAAGGCGGCGCCGGTCACCCAGCCCGGGCCGAGGTAGGCGATGGACCAGCCGGCGGCCGCCACCAGGCTGACGCTGACGAATTTCACCAGGGGCATGTCGAGCATGCCGGCGATCAAGGGCAGCAGTGGGCGCAGCGGGCCGATGAAGCGACCCACCAGCAGGCTGGCCACCCCGTATCTGTGGATGAAGCCCTCGGCCGAGCCGATCCATTCCGGATGGGTACGCAGGCCGGGCAGGCGCCGGATGCCCTCGTGGAAGCGGCGGCCGATGAAGTAGGACACCGCATCGCCCAGGATGCCGCCGAGGAAGCCCAGCAGCAGGGTGTCGAAGAGGTCGAGGGCGCCGTTGCCGGCGGCGATGGCCACGGCGAAGAGCACCACCGTCCCGGGCACCACCAGGCCGGCCAGGGCCAGGCATTCGAGAAAGGAAATGATGAAGATGGCCGTGCCCAACCACTGGTGGTGCTGGTTGATCCACTGGGTCAGGCCGTCGAGCAGTTCCGTCATCTAGAGGCTTCCTGGGGTCCGGGGTTGCGTCCTCAGACCCATGGGAAAAGCCTTGGTTGCCTCAAGGACGCGGATCGAGACGTAACGCCTCGGGGCTGGGCGATTGTAAGTCGCGCTCGGGAATTTCCCAGACCAATAACTGTGGCGGGGTTTGTCGGAAGGCCTGGCTCTGGAAGTAGTCGCGCGCGGCGCCGGCGAAGTGTCCACCGTCCTTGGCGAAGCGGCCGACGCTGGCCCCCAGCGCCTGTTCGAGGAAGGGCAGGAAATTGGAGTTGCGTGAGAAGGAGGTGCCGATCACCGCGAGGTTGGGCAGGTCGCCGTCGCCGAACAGGTCATCGCTGGCAGTGGCCGCCGCGCGGCTGTCGACCTGGGTGAGCCTAAGCACCTCGGGCGCGGGTTGCAGCCGCGGCGGCAGCCAATCCAGTCCGGCCAGGCGCACCAGGTCTCCCGGACGCGGTGCCGGCGGCAGGAGGGTACGGGTGAATTCGCGGGCGGGGGTGGCCTGGAAGGGCAGGGCCTTGACCTCCGCGGCCAGGGCCGCCGCGGCCGCCGCGGCGCCGGCTTCGTTCCAGTGGGTATCGGTACGCAGGAAGGCGGCGCTACCCAGGGGCGTGAGCGGGGCGGTGAGGTCCACTACCGGGACCTGGGCGGCGGCGAGTAGCCGGGTCCAGTCGGCGATGCGGCTGGCGAAGGCGGCGGGACGGCGCAGGCCGCACAGCTGGTCGGCGGCGATGCGACTCTTGTCCGGCACCACGGCCACCAGCAGGCGGATGTGCCGGGCGGCCAGCGCGCGCTGCAGCGCCATCACCGTCTGGGCCCGGGCCTGGGCATTGGCGGCCGCCTGGCGATGTACCTCGAGTTCCTCGGCCAGGAACAGCCAGCCGGGACAGCCCTGGCGTACGCGCGGTCCGGTGTCGCCGAGCAGCAACCAGCTGGCACCTCGCTCCAGGCGTGCCGCGGCCTCGGGTAGGGGCGCCTTGGCCAGTTCCTTGGCGATGTGGTGGGTGAGCTCGCCTTCGAGCAGGGCGTGGCGGTTCAGCCGCTCCGGCCATAGCGAGAGGCGGTCGCTCAGCAGGGCCCAGCCGCAGGAGCCCAGGCCGACGGCCAGGAACAGGGCGAAGACCAGGCCGGCCAGGGGCGCCAGGCGCACCTGGGTGGCGCTGGGTGGCTGGGGGGCGGGCGAGGGCGGCAGGGCGGGTGCGCTCATGACGGCGGCCTCAGAACTGGAAATAGAGGAAGGGCACGGCTTCGCGGCTGGCGATCAGCGCGAAGCAGAGCAGGAAGCCGGCCACCGGCCACAGGGTCCCCAGGCCGCGCAGCAGGGCGCTGCCGGGCAGGCGTGCCTCGACGCCTGGCTGCCACAGCGGGGCCAGGACGCAGGCCACGCCGAGCAGGGCGGCCAGGCCATGGGCGGGTCTCAGGGTGACGGCCAGGGCATCGCCGAGGGCGAAGCCGTGCAGGCCGAACTGGCCGGCGTACAGCGACAACGCCGTGGCGAAATCCGGCGCGCGGAACAGCGTCCAGGCCAGGGCCACGAACAGCAGGGTCAGGCCGTGGGCCAGGGGCCGCGGCAGCGGGCGGCCGCCCAGTTCGTCCCAGAGCCGGTCCAGGCACAGCGCCAGGCCATGCAGCATGCCCCAGAGCAGGTAGTTCCAGCTGTCGCCGCCGTGCCAGAGACCGGCGATGGCCATGGTCAGGAAGAGGTTGCGGTAGGTGCGCCAGCGGCCGCCGCGGTTGCCGCCCAGGGCGATGTAGAGGTAGTCGCGCAGCCAGCTGGACAGCGACAGGTGCCAGCGCCGCCAGAAGTCCTGGATGCTGCGGGCGAGATAGGGTCGATTGAAGTTTTCCGGGAAGTGGAAGCCCAGCATCAGGCCCAGGCCGATGGCCATGGCGCTGTAGCCGGCGAAGTCGAAGAACAGCTGCAGCGAATAGGCCAGGCAGCCGATCCAGGCATCGACGAAGGAGGGCTGCTCCAGGTGGAAGGCCACGTCCACCAGAGGGGACAGGGTATCGGCCACCAGTACCTTCATGCACAGGCCGATCATGAAGCGACGGGCGCCGAGGGCGAAGTTCTCGCGGTTGAACCAGCGCTGGTTGAGTTCGCGGCGCACCCAGTCGTAGCGGATGATCGGCCCGGCGATGGAGTGGCCGAACATGGAGATGTAGGTGGCGTAGTTGACGAAGCTGCGCTCCACCGGCACCACGTGGCGATGGACGTCCACCAAGTAGGAGATGGCCTGCAGCACGATAAAGGACAGCCCGGCCGGCAGGGCCACCTTCTGCCAGTCCAGCGGCAGGGCGCCGGCGGTCACCAGCACCTGGCTCCAGGTGGCGGCGACGATGTTGGCGTACTTGTACCAGCAGAGCACCGCCAGGTTGAGCACGATCAGCCCGGCGAGCAGGCGCAGACGGGTCTTCGAGCCTTCCGCCGCGCGGTCCACCAGCAGGCCGCCGACCCAGGCCAGCAAGGCCAGGGCCATGTGCAGCAGCAGGAACAGCGGACTCAGCCAGCCATAGAACAGCCAGCTGCCCACCAGCAATACCCCATTGCGCCCGCCGGGCCGCGCCAGGGCGTAGACCAGCAGGAACAGTGGCAGGAAGAGGGTGAGAAATTCCAGCGAGGCGAAGACCATCGAGAAGCGATCCTTAGTGGGCGACGCTGTCCTGGGTGGCGAGCAGGCGCGGACCGCTGGCACCTGGCAACAGCAGGACGCTGTAGCGCTCGCCGGCCTTGAGTTCACCCAGGTCCAGCGGCTCGCCTGCGGCCTTGCCGGCGCAGGTCAGCTGCACCTTGAGCGCCACGGCGTTCAGGCTGCGGCGCTGCAGGGTGCCGTCGGCGACGTCCTTGAAGATCTCGGCATTGCGGCCGGCGGCCTGCAGACCCGCGGCCGCGCACTGCGGATCCAGGCTGTAGAAGGCCAGCGAGGCCTTGAGCGCGTTGAAATCATCCGGCTGCTCGCGCACCACACGCTGCACCATCGGCGTCCCGGGCAGGACTACCAGGGTGGCGAATTCCCCGGCGGCCACGGTCAGCTCCAGCGGAGCCTTGGCCGTGCCCTGGACCAGTTCGCCCTGGATCGCCTTGGTCGCCGGCACGGTCAGGTAGCTGGAGACCGGCTGGGCGGCCTCCAGCTGCAGCCGCGCGGCGGAGCCGGAGGCCTGGAGCGCCAGGGGCTGGCTGCCGGCGTTGACGAAGCGGAGGAAGGCCGAATCCTCGCTGGGGCCGGTGGGGTAGAGCGGGATCTCGGCGGCCTGGGCCAGGACCGCGGCGCCCAGGCCCGCCAGCAGCAACAGGGCATTCATCACTTGGCTCCCAGCTTGTCGGCGGGCAGCTTGGCCAGGGCGCCGGCGATGGCGGTGCCCCAGGCCTTGTAGCCGGCCACGGTGAAGTGCTGGCCGTCGGTGGTGATCCATTCGCCGGGCTTGGAGAAGGTCAGGGAGTCGACATAGCTACAGGGAGCCACGTTGCTGGCGAGAAACTTGGACATCAGCTCGGTGCGCTGATCGTTCTTGCCGTACTGGCCGCCCGCCTTGCCCCAGGCCGGCCCCACCCAGACGCATTGGGTGCCGGTAGCGGCGATTTCCTTGGTCAGGGCGGTGACGCTCTGCCAGGCCCAGGCCTTGGGGAAGGACGGCTTGTCGTAGGAGGCCATGGTATCGCCGATCACCAGGACCACCAGGTTGGGTTTGTCGGCGGCGATCAGTTCCTTGATCGGCGTGGTGGTGGCGTCGCGACCCTTGATCACCAGCTTGTCGTTGTTGCGCTGTTCGGCGCCGCAGTCGACCTTCTTGGTGGTCAGCCAGTCGGCGGCGCTGGCGCCGCAGGCGCCGATGGAGTGCACCTTGGCACCCTGCTGCACCAGGGCGGCGTTGAGGGGCTCGACCAGGTGGTCGGCCAGGCTCATGTGGCTTTCGCCGAGAACGAGAAGGGACAGGCCGGCAAGGGCGGAAGCGGGCATGGAGATGACCTCGGATCAGTTGGAATAAGGCGAGCGATAGGGACTGACCGGCAGTGCCAGCGGTCGGTCCTGGGGTTCGAAGTAATAGCGCAGGTAGAGATTGCCGTTCATCTGGCGGTAGTCGCGGGCATTGTCCAGGCCCAGTTCGCCACCCAGGTGGAAGCCCTGGCCCAGGCGGTATTCACCGGCGGCGGCCAGGCTGTAGCCGAGGCCGGTCTTGCTCTGGCCGGCGTAGCGCGCCGCGCTGCCTTGTGCCTGGCTGGCGGCGGCCTGGGCGGCGGCGTCGGTCGGATAGTAGTCGGCCGCGTCCTGCTGGAAGTGCTGCACCCCGAGGGTGCCGCGCAACTGGTAGGTCCAGCGGTCGCCGCGCTGGGCCCAGGTCAGGGGCACGCCCAGGGCGAAGAAGCGCTGCGGGCTGAAGTAGCCGCCATGGCCATAGGTGAAGAAGTTCTGGTTATTGGCGTAGCCCAGGGCGGTGAACGACAGACCCAGGGTCAGCTGGGCATCGCTGGCATTGACCAGGTAGCGATAGGTGCCGCCGCCGAACTCGGCGCGGTCGTTGTCCTCGACGTGGTTGCCCAGCAGGCGGAACCAGGAGGCGTAGGCATAGGCGCCCACATTGCCGTCGTCATAGCTGAGTTGGCCGCGTACGCCGTTGGCGGTGACGCCGCCCCATTCCTGGCCCGTGCGGGCGTCGCGGGTGCCGGCGAAGGACGTCAGGCTGTCGATCACCGCGCGCCGCGAGGCGGACAGGTTGTAGCGGGCATGCTCGCTGTCGCCCAGCGGCTGCTCCAGGCTGACCCCACCCACCGCGGTTGCTTCGCGGAAGCCCAGCGGCGTGGTGCCGAGGTCCGCCTTGAGCCCGACGCTGGGCTTGCTGTAGGCCACCGCGAGGCCGGTACCGCTGGCCTTCTGGCTACCGGGGTCGCCGCCTGCGGCGCTGGCGACCGGGCCGCCGCCGAAGCGATCGGCGGCGCTGCCGCCGACGCTACCAGCAGCGAGACTCACGGGCGTCACGCGCACGGCCAGGCGGTCGTCGCCGACCGGTACCGCGATCTCCAGGGGCGCCTCGACGGTGGTGAGCTTGCCCAGTCCGGCTTCGCTGTTGTTGCTGCGTACCGTGAGCCCCTGCGTGATGGTCGCGCTGCGACTCTGCTGGATGGCGGCCAGGGCGCGCTCGGCGTCGCTGAGGCCGGCGTCGGACGCTGGCGCCGGCGGGGTCGGGGCGCTGGCGAACGGATTGTCCGGCAGGGCGCGCGCCGCCGGGGCCGAAGAGGGCAGGGGTGCCGCCAGGGCTGCCGGGAGACCGGCGTGATCGCTGGCAAGCGGGACCGGCAGGGCGGCGTCGAGGGGGCTGGACCCGCTCGCGGTACCCGCCACCGGTGGCGGCAGGGGCGCATCGGCGCTGGCCTGGGCGCCGTGGGCACGCCCCTGGGGCGCGAAGGGATTGGCCGGGGTGGCGCTGGCAGCCAGGGCGCGGTCACGCCGCTCGGCAGCGACGACCTTGGCCAGTAGCTCGGCCGCGGTTCCCTCCCGGCCCAGACGACGGTAGAGGTTGGCGGCTCGGGTCAGTACCTGGGGATCCTCCGGTGCGAGACTCACCGCCCGGGCGGTGGCGCGCTCGGCGAAGGCGCGCTCCTGGGCCGCCACCGCGGCCTCGGCGGCGCCCAGTTGCAAGTTGACGTCATCGGGCCAGCGACCGACCAGGGGGCGATAGAGTTCGAGGGCCTTGCCGGCCTCGCCATGGGCGAGGTACAGCCGCGCCAGGGCGGCCTTGACCTGCGGATCATTGGGGCGCTGGGCGAGAGCCGGCGCGAGCACGTCGTAGGCCGCCTCGAACTGACCCCGCTCGCGCAGGGCATCGGCCTGGCGGATGCGGTAGCGCCGGGAGAGGTCGTCGTAGCGCTCGCGCTGCTGGCGGTCCAGCCGGGCCTTGCCGAGTTCTTCCAGCAGGGCGTAGGCCTCGCGGTCATCGCCGTGCTGCAGCAGCACGCCGCCGTACTGCAGGCGCAGGTCGAACGCGTCCGCTGGTGCAGCGGCCATCAGCGGCCGTAGCAGTTCCAGGGCCTGGGCACTGTCGTCCAACTCGGCGTAACCCCCGGCCAAGGCACGCAGCAGGGCGGGTTGGCCATCGGCCTGGGCCTCCAGGGCCTGTAGCCGGGCGCGGGCGGTAGCCCGCTGGCCGCGCTTGGCCAGTGCCAGGGCTTCGGCCAGCTGGTCGTTCACCGCCAGGCGGTGGGCCAGGGCCTGCATCTCGGGGCTCTGGCCCTCGCCGGGTATCCGCGCCAGCAAGGCCTGGGCCTGGCGGTCGTCGCCTTGCTCACTGGCGTACAGGGCGCCGACGAAGAGGGCATCGGCTTGCGCCGGATGGCGTTGCAGCAGGTCGTCCAGCCGGTTCTGACCCTGTCGGGCCTGACCCTGGGCCGCGTCGAGGCGTGCCAGTTCCAGGGTGATCCAGGGATCGTCCGGCGTCTCGCGCAGGGCGTCCTGCAGCGCTGCCCGCGCGCCGGCCAGATCGCCACGGGCGCGCAGGATGCCCGCCCGCTCGCGTGCCACGCCGGCGCGTACCTGGGCCAGGCCCGGCAGCTTCGCCTGATCGCCGGTCGGCAGGCCGTCGGCCAGGCGCAGGGCCTCGTCGGCGCGACCGCTCTGGCCGAGCAGCTCGATCAGGCCGCGGCGCGCGCCGAGATCCTTGGGGTTGCGCGCGAGCAGTTGGCGATACCCGGCCTCGGCCGCTGCGGGATTGCCGCTGCGCGCCTGGAGATCGGCCAAGGCCAGCTGCCCGGCTGGGGCCTTGGGATCCCGCCGCAGAGCCTGGTCGAGCAGCCGCCGCGCGCTGGTCAGGTCGCCCTCGGTCTGGGCCCTGCGGGCCTGGGCCAGCAGGCTTTCGTACTGGACACTCTCCAGCGCCTGCTGCCAGGCGCGGCCCTTGGGCTGGGCCACCGCCTGTTTCAGCAACCGTTCGGCATCGTCCAGGCGTTGCTGCTGCTGGCGCAGCACGCCCAGGCCGCCTAGGGCATCGGGGTCCTTGGGCGCCTGCTTGAGCCGGGTCTGGAAGGCCTGCTCGGCGGCGCCTTGGTCGCCCTTGCGTAGGGCCGCGAGGCCACGCTCCACCAGGGGGTCCGCCTGCCAGGCGGCAGCGCCCTTGCCGCCCTGGGCCCGTCCCTTGGCCAGCAGCGCCCGGATCTGCTCGTCGCCGGGGTGGGTCTTGAGAAAGGCTTCGAACAACTCGACCTTGGCCGGGGTGTCCGGTGCGCCCAGCCAGGTCAGGGCCAGGCGCCAGCTCTCGTCGGCGTCGCCGGCGATGTCCTGGCGCTGGGTGAGGGCGGCGAGGCGGCGAATGCCCTCGGGGCGACTGTCCTCGCGACGGACCAGCTGCTTGGCGTAGAACAGCGCCAGGATGGCGTCGTTCGGGTATTCCCGCAGCAGGCGCTGGAAGCCGGCCTGGGCCTCCGGCCAGCCGCCGTCGACGAAGGCCAGGGTGTTGTAGTACTCGCGGGCCAGCAGCCCCTGGGGTGGCTGGTCGGCGAACAGTTGGCGATAGAGGGTCACCGCCTTGGGCCGGTCGCCGCCGTCGGCCTGGCGCCGGGCTTCCTCGCGCAGCTCGGGATAGGTACCGCTGGCGACGCGGATGTCCTGCGCGAGCAGCGGCGCCTGCAGCGGGCGCGGACTGAGCGCCTGCAACTGCGCCAGGTAGCGCTGCGCCTCCGCGGGCCGCTTGGCCGCCAGTTCCAGGCTACCCAGGCCATATAGCGCCTCGGGACTGTGGGCGTCGAGTTCCAGCAGTTTCTGCCAGACCTCGCGGGCGCGCTCGGGCTTGTCGCGCTGCTGCCAGAACTGACCCTGCTCGATGAGCAGCTGGGCCGCGCTGGGATCGGCGGCGAAGGCGGGCGGTTGGGCGAGCGCGGCCAGCAGGCCGAGCGTCAGGGGGAGGTACTTGTGCATGGGCTCTTCCATGAGGGTTGCAAGCGGCCGTCAGCGGCGAAGCGGTAGTGGCCGGCACTCCAGCCCAGACCGAACAATCCGAGCACCTGGTCGTAGTAGCGCGGCGGCTGGTCGGCGCCGAGGCCGGCCTCGGCGCGGCGCTGCTGGGCATCGGCCAGCCAGGTATGGCCCTGCTGGCGCAGGAAGGGTACCAGGGCGGCGGAAAAGCCGACCGGACCGTGGCCCTCGGTCAGGGCGCTGCGCAGCTCGACCCGCTCTGGCGGGGTGCCCAGGGTGGCAGTGGCCTGGGTCATGCCGTCGAGGGCTGCCAGCAGCGGTTTGGCGAGGGCGTCGCCCGGATCGGTGAGTCCCGCCCAGAGGTAGACGCGGATGGCGTCGTAGCTGCCCTGAGGCGGTCCCAGCGGATCGTTCACCACCAGCCCGTGTTGCGGTGCCGTGGCGCGATAGCCGAGCCAGTCGGCGGCCAGGTGTTGGTCGCTGGCGCCTTGCAGCAGGGCTGGCAATTGCCTGGCCATGGCGGTCCAGGGGCCCTTGGGTTCCTCCAGCGCCAGGCGACGCAGCAGAAAAGGGGGCAGGTAGCTGGGGTTCAGCCGCCAGAGGTGCTCGGGCAGGGCGAAGCCCTGGGGGCCAGGCAGCAGCATGGGTCCGAGGCCGGGAAGCTCCACGACCTCGTCGGCGCGAATGCGGGCGAGCAGCGCACGCGCGTCCTCGGCATAGGCTGGGCGCTGCCAGAGGCGCGCCGCCTCCAGCAGGCTGTAGGCGAACCAGAGATCGGCGTCGCTCGCCGCATTGGCATCCTGGATCATCCAGCGGCCGTCGTTGCCCTGGCCCCACAGCCAGGCGGGCAGGTGCTGGCCGAGGTCGCCCTGGGCCAGATTGCTCTTGCTCCACTGCCATAGGCGCTCGAAGGTGTCCGGCTCGTTGGCGACCAGGGCGAAGAACAGCGCGTAGGCCTGACCCTCGGAGGTGCTGTGATTGGCCTTGAGGCTGGATTCCAGCACCCGGCCGTCGGCCTGGACGCTCGTCGCCGCGAAGCGCTGCCATTGCGGCCAGTCCAGGCGTTCGCAGCGCGCAGCCAGGGCGCCCTCGGCGAGCGCGAGGGTCAGCAGGGCGACCTGGGCGAGGCGTCCTAGCATGGCGCGGCCCTACGCCTGCAGCCGCCGCCGCGCGCGGGCACGCAGCGTCAGGTAGGTCAGGGTGGCGAGCAGGCCCACGCCCAGGGCGGTGGCCAGCAGCATCAGCGCGGGGTGGCCGGCGAGTAGCCAGCGCAGGTAGCGGATCGGGCCCAGGTGGCCGACGTGGTAGGACTGCTCGGCCACCAGGGACTCGACCTGCGTGTCCTTGATCAGCGCGAGGCTGCCCTGCAGGTCCTGGGTGTAGGCCGCGCTCTGCGCCAGATCGGCGGTGGCCTTTTCCAGGGGCGCCGCACCGGTGGCGGCGAACAGCACCACGCTGCGCCCGCGCGCCAGGGGCGATTCGAAGCCGGCGACGTAGGTACTGCTGCCGCCGCCGGTAAAGCCCAGGGCGGTGCGCGCCTGGCGTAGATTGTCGCGCGGGTCCGGGCTCAGCCATTGCCGCAGGCGCAGGGTCAGGTCGGAGGTCTCGAAGCGCTGGCTGCTGCCGTCCAGGGCTGCTGGCAGGCTGGTGGCCCACTGCTGCAGCAACGGCGAGCCGCCGGTGGTCAGCACCAGCAGGTCGCGCTGGGCCACGCTGTCCAGCTGGCCGGCACGCACCACGGCCACCCCGGTGGCCGGATAGCCGGTCGCCTCGCCGAAGCGGCCCAGCAGGTTGAGATAGGCGCCCAGCTCGCCGGCCGCGGGTTGTTCGTCGAGCACCACGGCGGTCTCGGACAGATCGGCCAGGCGGGTGAAGGGGAAGCCGCTGTCCTTGAACACCCCCAGGTTGGGCATGGCGATGAAATGATCGTAGCCGCTGAGGTCCAGGGTGGATTCCGGCTCGATGGTGCCCCTCATGTTGTCGATGATGACGTCGCGGCAGTCGCCCTGCTTGATGTAGTCGTACATGAAGCGGAACTGCAGCGACGCCTGGGCCGCCACGCCGTCCAGGGGGACGCGGACCTGGGTCTCGCGGGGCAGGCTGTCATCGTCGCCCTTGAGGGTGGCCAGCAGGCCGCTGTCCAGGTGTTCGCGCGAGGGCAGCGGCAGCGACTTGAGGAAGCGGTCGTTGACGGCCACCAGCAGCGAAGAGTTGGTGGACACCGGCTGCGGGGTGTAGCGGTACTTGAGCGCGAGCAGTGCGCCCTGATCCTGCCAGAGGAAGAGGTCCGGCGGCAGGCGCAGCGGTACCGTCAGGTTGCCCGGGTTGTAGCCTGAGGAGCCCAGGTTCTTCAGCTCGGTCAGCTCGCCCAGCTTTACCGGGCGATCACTGGGCAGCCAGTTCGGTGCATCGTAGGGCTGGCGCGGGACCAGGGTCGCCAGGCGGTCGAGGGTCACCCGCGGACCGGAGAGCGTCTCGCTGCCCAGGGTCAGCCCCTGGGCGGCGCGCTTGAGTTCGGCGCCATCGCGGCCGGCCAAGACCAGCAGCTTGCCGCCCGGATCGCGGGGATTGGTGACGATGGCCAGGGTTGCCCCGGTCGCCGCGGGCAGCTTCAGGCCCAGGCGCTCGGCGCTCGCCGGACCGTCCAGCAGGACCACGGCATTGCCCTTCTCGGGCAGGGCCTCGGTGGATGCGGGAAAGCGCGCGCCCCGGTAACCGGCCAGGGCGCCGAACCAGGCGGCGACGTTGCCGGCGGCTTCCAGGGCGGCGTTGCCGGCGCCGGGAATGACGAAGGGCAGCACCAGCGGGCGGGCATCGCGCCGGTCGAAGAAGGGGCGTGGCAGCGTGGCCAGGTCATCGTCGAGCACGATGCGGGTCACCCGGATCTGCAACTCGCTGCCGTTGCCGATCTTGGCCCAGAGACTCGAGTGCAGGGGGTCTTCGCACTGCATGGTGTAGTGGCCGACCAGTTGCAGGGTCAGGCGGTTGAAGTCGGTGATCAGGCGCGGCGGCAGGTCGAGGGTGGCCTGCTGCGGCTTGCCGGCGCCGTCCTTGGGCACCGGCAGGCTGGCGGCCACTTCGTCGTTGACCAGCACGTTGATCTGCGACAGGTCCGGCAAGAGTGCCGGCGAATAGCTGTAGTCCAGGGTCAGGCGGGCAGCGGTCACCACTTCGTCGCTGCGGATGCCGAAGCTGACGCTGTCGCTGCCTTCTACGCCTCTCAGGTTCATGGGGTAGCGGGCGCCCAGCTGCTTGAGCGTGTAGCTGTAGGCCTCGCCCGCCGTGGTGGCCGGCGCCACGCTCGGCGAGGCCGGGAGGGGGGCGGGCGCCGCTCGACTCGCCAGCGGGGCGCCGACGGCCAGGGCCAGGGCCAGCAGCGAGGCCGTCCAGGCGTGACGAGGGTAAGAGGCGAGGGAATGGCGCACGCTCAGGACATCCTTGCTAGGAAGACGGGGAGGCCGGGCGGCGGTTGACCACCGCGCGCCAGGCATTGCGATTGAGGTCGGCGACGCCGCGCAGGCCGATCAGGCCGACCTCGCGCAACGAGCCGAGCAGCGAGTCCGGCCGGTGATTGCCCCAGGCGTTCGCCCAGAGGTCGGCCCGGGAAAAGGTCATCCGTACCAGTTCGCGCTGTTCGGTCACGCTGAGATCACTGAACTGGGTACCGACGACACCGTTGCGACTGAAGGCCACGCTGGCCGGAAATTGCCGGGCCTGGCCGTTGCGCTGGAGTTCGATGTGGACCGAGCTGCCCTGGGGCAGGTCGACGCCCTCCGGCAGGCGCAGGCCCAGCCCGCTCTGGGAGAAGTCCAGGGTGGTGCAGGACAGCCGCGTACCGTCGGCCAGGAGCAGGTCGGCTGGCAGGGTCGCCGCCACCCGCGGTTCGGCGCGCACCTGGCGCGTCTCGCTCGCCACGGCCACCGCGGCGCTGGCGATGACCAGGTTGTAGAGCGTCCAGGCCAGGTTAATGACCACCGTGGTCACGGCTTCCGGATCGCCGAACAGCAGCCGGCCGATGCCCACCACCAGGCCGAGCAGATTGAGCGCCAGCAGCACGATATAGGGACGTGCCAGCTCCCAGTCGAAATAGTCACGGGCGATGATGCCGCCCTTGTCGGTGACGTTGAACTTGCCCAGCTTGGGGTTGATCAGCGCCAGCAGGGTCGGGCGCAGGATGTACCAGGCGAGGACCGTCTCGTAGACCTCGTTCCAGAAGGAATGGCGGAACTGGCCTTGGATCCGCGAGTTGGTCAGGTTGGAATGCAGTACGTGGGGTAGCACGTAGCAGGTGATGAGCAGCGCCGAGGCGTGGAAGATCTGCGCGCTGAACAGCAGGTAGGCCAGGGGCGCTGTGAGGAACACCAGTCGCGGCAGGCCATAGAAGAAGTGCAGCATGGCGTTCAGGTAGCAGAGCCGCTGGCCGAAGGCGAGCCCCTTGCCCAGCAGCGGATTGTCCACCCGGAAGATCTGCGCCATGCCCCGGGCCCAGCGGATGCGCTGGGCGATGTGGCGCGACAGGTTCTCGGTGGCGAGGCCGGCGGCCTGGGGGATGCCCAGGTAGGCGGTGTTGTAGCCTAACCGATTGAGCTTGAGCGCCGTGTGGGCATCCTCGGTCACCGTCTCGGTGGCCACCCCGCCCACCTCCAGCAGCATCGAGCGACGCATCACCGCGCAGGAGCCGCAGAAGAAGGTGGCGTTCCACAGGTCGTTGCCGTCCTGCACCAGGCCGTAGAACAGCTCGCCTTCGTTGGGCACGGTGCGGAAGGTGTTGAGATTCTTCTCGAAGGGATCGGGCGAGAAGAAGAAGTGGGGCGTCTGCAGCATGGCGAGCTTGGGATCCTTGAGGAACCAGCCCAGGCATACCTGCAGGAAGGAGCGTGTCGGTACGTGGTCGGCGTCGAAGATGGCGATGTACTCGCCGTCGGTCACCTTGAGCGCCGCATTGAGATTGCCGGCCTTGGCATGCTCGTTGTTCTCGCGCACCAGATAGGAGACGCCGGCGGTGGCGCAGAAGTGGCGGAAGTCTTCGCGGCGACCGTCGTCGAGCACGTGCACCCGCAACTTGTCGCGTGGCCAGTCGATGGCCTGGGCGGCGAGGATCGACAGCTTCACGATGCTCAGGGCTTCGTTGTAGGTGGGAATGAAGACGTCCACCGTGGGCCAGCTCGCCGGGTCGTCGGGCAGCGGGACGGGGGTGCGGCGCAGCGGCCAGACCGTTTGCAGGTAGCCGAACAGCAGTACCGAGAGCGCATAGAGTTCGGCGGCCACCAGTCCATAGCCGAGCAGCATTTCCAGGGGCGTCTCGAAGCCCAGGGTCGACGTCAGGCGCCAATAGATGTAGCGCAGCGAGGCCAGTAGCGACAGGGCGATCAGCAGCATCACCGGCAGCCGTCCGGGAAGACGCCGCAGCAGCAAGGCGGCGGCGAAACAGCCGAGGGCGAACAGCGCCTGCTCCTCCAAGGCCATGGGCACGCTCACCAGCAGCGCCGCCAGGAGCGCCGCGGCGGTCCAGCCGAGCACCCGCAGCCAGAGCGGCGCGGGCGTCAAGGGTGCGGCAGGCGGGCGCTGCGCCTGACGCCGCTGGCGAACCTGCTCCAGGCGGTCGAGGACGCTCATGGCTAGCCCTGGGCGCGCAGCGACGGCTGCGACGGCCCGTCGTTGGCGAGCGCCTGTGCCAGCTGCATGACAGCGGTGCTCCAGGCGTCGTCCAGGCTATACAGACCCTGGCCGAGCGCCAGCGCCTGCTCCAGCGCAGTGCTTTCCGGCAGGACGCCCAGCAAGCGGTCGGCGCGGGTACGGCCCACGATGGTGGCGATGTCCAAGGTCAGGGGGCGCAGCGGGTCGACGCGATTGAGCAGGTGGGCATGACTCGCCGCCGGAGCACAGGCCTGCCACTGGCGTTCGAGGCGGGCCAGGCTGGCATAGCCCGCCGCATCGGCCGTAGTCACGCCCATTACCTGGCTGGCGAGTGCCAGGGCCTGACGACCCAGGGGGGTCGAACCCGTAGGGCAGTCCAGGATCACCAGGGTATCGGCCGGCAGATCCAAGGCCGTCAGACGTCGAGCCAGCCACTGGGGCTCAGTCAGCAACCGCTGCTCGAAGCGGCACAGGGCCTCCTCCTCGAGCGAGCCGAACGGCAGCAGCCGGAAACCTGCGTCTATGGGCAGGCAGGCGGCCACCGGCTCGTTGGCCAGGCCCACGGCTGGCGGCGCCTTGGGCATCAGCAGGGCGGACAGCACATGCTGCGCGTCCAGTTCCACCAGCAGCACCGGCTGGTCCAGCCGGCTCAGGGCCAGTGCCAGGCCGGCCGCCACCACCGTCTTGCCGGTCCCGCCCTTGGCCGAGGCGATGGCCAGCACCCTGGCTGGCAGCGGTGGTACCGCCGCGCTCAGTGCCCGGTCGAGCGCGGCCACCGCGTCCTGCTCGTGACGGCGGGCCTGCAGCTGGGCGAGTTCTTCCGACAGCGGCGGCAGATCCGCGCTGGTCGTCTCCTTCGCTACCTCCAAGGCCGCCAGGGGCAATGCGAGCTCGGTTTGGAGGAGTAGGGAGGGGGAAGCTGTCGGGGCCGCTGGCTCGCTGGCGATCAGCGCAGCGGCTGGCGGAGCGGGTGTGCCAGCTTCCGCGGTCTCGAATTCCCGGTATTGCTGGGGATCACCGCCAAAGGCACGAAACAGATTGGCAATATCGAGCGAGCGGCCCATGACAAAGTCCCATTGGGTCGGAGGTAGCGGCAGTGTTTTTGGCGTCGAGATAATGGCGCTTTGAGATCATTCGCCAATTTTGCGAATACTGTCACGTATGGTGCGTGATCCACTAGCGAAATTTCTCGGGCCGAGCGTGGCGGCTGCAGCGGCATCGGCTGCCTGCGGTGCCGTTCGGCTTTCTTGACGCGGATAGTTGGTCGGCGGCGGAAAGACGTCAATCGTCCCCGGCGTAGCGGGGGGATGAAAGGTGCAGGAAGGGGAAGAAGCGGTCGCTCGGGTGACGAACGTAAGGATGAATGGCAGGTCGGGTTAGTGGGAACGAGAGCAGGCCTGGAGGGCGTTGCCAGGGGAAAAGACAAGGCCCGCGGGTGCGGGCCTGTTTCCTTACTCTTCGTTGCGTGACCGGTAGGGTTGCGGACGCGAGAGTTGCGGCCGGCCCTCCTGTTCCTCGAAGAAGTAGCGCAGGTAGAGATTGCCGTTGACGTCGCGCTCGTCCTGCGCGTTGTCCATGCCCAGGCGGCCGCCCAGGGCGAACTGGCCGTTGAGGCGGTATTCGCCGCTGGCCGAGAGGCCGTAGGCCACGCCGGTCTTGCTCTTGCTGCCGTACTGGCCTTCGCCGGCGGCTTCCGCGGCCGCTTGCAGGGCGGCATCGTCGGGGTAGCGATCCGCGGCGTCCTGGCGGATGGTCTGGACACCCAGCATGCCCTGGACCTGGTAGGCCCAGAGATCGCCGCGCTGCGACCACACCAGGGGTACGCCGATGGCGAAGTAGCGCTGCGGGCTGAAGTAGCCGCCATGGCCGTAGGTCAGGTGGTTCTGGTTGTTGTCGTAGCCGATCGCTGTGGCCGAGAGACCCACGGTGAAGAGGCTGTCCGGGCCGTTGCGCAGGTAGTAGTAGACGCCGGTACCGATCTCGAAGCGATCGTTGTCCTTGACGTCGTGGCCGGTCAGGCGATGGGCCGCGCCGTAGATGTAGGAGCCATAGCGGCCGTCGTCGTATCTCAGCCGCGCCAGGCCGCCGTTGGCGGTGACGCCGCCCCATTCCTGGCCGGTGCGCGGATCGCGGATGCCGCCGTAGGAGGCCAGGGAGTCGGTCACCGAACGACGCGAGACGCTCAGGGCATAGAGCAGGTTCTCGCTCAGGCTGCTGAGCGGTCGTTCCAGGGTCGCGCCGCCGACCACGGTGCTGTACCTCAGGCCGACCGGCGAGACGCCGATGTCGCCCTTGAGGCCGCGCCCGGCATCTTCCACGGCGATGGACGCCGCCACGCCGTTTTCCTTCTGGCTGCCGTCGCTGCTGCTGTCGTTGATCCGCGTCGGGGTGACGCGCACGGCCAGGCGCTGGTCGCCGGCCGGGAAGGAGATTTCCAGCGGCGCGCTGACAGTGGTCTGGCGCGAGCTGCCACTGGGATCGTAGCTGCGCACGCTCAGGCCCTGGGTGATGCGAATGCTGCGCTCGCGTTGCAGCTGGCCGAGGATCTGCTCGGTGGCCAGGCTGCTCGTCAGGCTGCTGGTGGGCACCACGGACAGGTCGTTGAAGGGATTGTTGGCCGCCTTCTGCGCCTGCAACGGATCGCTCCAGGCGTAGTCGGCGCTGCCGGCGGTGCCGCCCGCGGCGGCCGGGACGGCGGCCAGGGCGTCAGCGCTGCGGGTCTGCCCGGGCAGGGCGGCGAAGGGGTTGTCGCTGGCGCCGGCGGCGCGGGCCGCGGATTCGCGATCCTGGCGTTCCACCTGGACCACCTGCTCCAGCAGGCTGGTGGCGGTACCGGCCATGCCAATGTCGCGGTAGAGCAGGGCGGCGCGGCGTAGTACCAGGGGGTCGCTCTGGCCCAGCTTGACCGCCTGGTCCAGATACTGGCGGGCGGTGACGCTGTCCTGGGACTTGGCGGCGATTTCGGCGGCGCCCAGGTAGAGCTCGGCATCCTTGGGCTGGTCGCTGAGGACGTCGCGATAGAGCTGGCGGGCCTTCTGGGTGTCGCCACTGGCCAGGTACATGCGCGCCAGGGCGGCCTGGGCGGCCTTGTCGTCGGGCCGGGCCTTGAGCGCCGGCGCCAGGGTGTCGTAGGCGGCGGCCAGCTTGCCCTGGTCGGTGAGGCGATCGGCCTGGCGGATGCGATAGCGGGCCAGGAGGTCGTCGTACTGCTGCTTCTCGCCGCTGTCGAGCACCACGCCCTGCAGGTCACGCAGGACGTTGCCCACGGTCTGGTCCTGATTCATCTGCAGCTGGATGCTGGCGTAGTGCAGCTGCATGCCAGGCGCGGGCCGGGTATCCCCGGAGATCATCGGCTTGAGCAGTTCCAGGCCGTGCTCGGGATCGCCGGCGGTGGCGAAGGCTTCGGCCAGGTCGCCGATCAGGTCGGGATTGCGCCCGGCGCGGGTCTCCAGGCGCTGCATCAGGCTGCGCGCCTCCTCGCGCCGGCCCTGCTTGGCCAGGGCGACGGTTTCCGCCAGTTGCTCGTTGAAGGTGATGCGCGCCGCTAGGGCGTTCATGTCCGGCGAGCGCTGCGCCTGGGGGATGCGCATCAGGGTCTGCATGGCGCGCGGGTATTCGCCCAGTTCGTTGGATAGCAGTGCGCTGGCATAGAGCACCTCGGGGCGCTGGGCACCGTCCTTGACCAGGCTGTCGACCAGGTCGCGGGCAGCGCGCGGGCGACCCTGGCGCACTTCGAGACGGGCCTGGGCGAGGCGCAGCCAAGGGTCGTCCGGCGACTCCTGGCGTGCCTGTTCGAGCAGGCGCGAGGCGCCCTGCAGATCGCCGCGGGCCTCGGCCGCTTCGGCTTCCTGCATGGCCTGGCCGGCGCGCAGGCGATCCAGGCCCTTGACCTGGCTCTTGGCGCTCGGCTGCAGGTTCTTGGTGAGCTGCAGGGCTTCTTCGGTACGGCCCAGTTCGTTGAGCGCGGCGATCCGCCCGTAGTAGGCGTCGACGTTGGCTGGTTCGCGCATCAGCACCTGGCGGTAGGTGGCCTCGGCCAGCTCCCATTGCCGCTTCTGGCTCTGGATGCCGGCGAGGAACAGCTGCGCCTCGACCGCTTCCGGCTTGAGGCGAATGGCCTCCACACTGAAATCCCGCGCCTGGTCCAGGTCGCGCTTGTTCTCGGCCGCATGGGCGCGTTCCAGCAGGTGGTGATAGCGCGCCTCGTCCAGGGCCGGCTGCCAGGTCTTGCCGCCTTTCTGCACGGCCTGGGTCAGCAGCTGCTCGGCATCGGTGTAGCGTTTCTGCGCCAGGCGAGCGCTACCCAGCTTGCCCAGGGCATCCGGGTCCTGGGGCGTCTTCTTCAGCTGGGCTTCCAGCGCCGAAACGGCGGCCGCGGTCGGGGCGACGTCGGCAGCGGCTGCCCAGGTCGCGTCGGCATGGATCAGCAGGGCGAGCAGGCCGAGGGGCAAGGTAAGGTGCTTGGGCATGGTTCTTTCCGTGAAGGCTGGGAGGCGTCGCTGCAGCACCCGGTCGGCGGCTGGCGCAGAGCTGGAGCGGCTTCGGCTATTAGGGAATAGCTGAACGCAAGCTGAACGGCAAATACAGCGGCGGATGATTCCCGACAGGCCGTGGCGAGTCAACCAAATCGCGCGTTTGAATGCCATCGCCAGGCCCCTCGGCGCTGGCCGCGCCAGGGCTGGCGACGCTATACTCTGCGGCTTTCCCATCGTCTTTCGCAGGCCGTCGACCATGACCGAGTCCGTCTCCGCCTACATGACCCGTCTTGGCCAGGCCGCCCGTGCCGCGTCGCGGGTCCTCGCGCGTACCTCCACCTCGCAGAAGAACCTGGCCCTGAACGCGATTGCCGAGGCCCTGGACGCCGATCGTGAAGCCTTGGTCGCCGCCAACGCCGAGGATGTTGCCGCGGCCACCGCAGCGGGACTCGAGTCCGCGCTGCTGGATCGCCTCACGCTGACCCCGGCGCGCATCGAGGCAATGATCACCGGACTCAAGCAGGTTGCCGCCTTGCCGGACCCGGTGGGCGCCATTCGCGATCTGAGTGCCCGTCCTTCCGGCATTCAGATCGGCAAGATGCGGGTGCCCCTGGGGGTCATCGGCATCATCTACGAGTCGCGGCCCAACGTGACCATCGACGCGGCGAGCCTCTGCCTGAAATCGGGTAACGCGACCATTCTGCGCGGCGGTTCCGAAGCCATTCGCTCCAACCGCGCCATTGCCGGCTGCATTGAGCGGGGGCTGGCCAAGGTCGGGCTGCCTGCCGCTGCGGTGCAGGTGGTGGAGACCACCGATCGGGCCGCCGTGGGCGAACTGATCACCATGCCCGAGTTCGTCGACGTCATCGTGCCGCGCGGTGGCAAGAATCTGATCGAGCGCATAAGCAAAGACGCCCGCGTACCCGTGATCAAACACCTGGACGGCATTTGCCACGTCTATGTCGACGAGGCGGCCGATCTGGCCAAGGCCGAGTCCATCGCCTTCAATGCCAAGTGCTATCGCTACGGCATCTGTGGTGCCATGGAGACCCTGCTGGTCGATGCCCGCGTGGCTGAAGCCTTCCTGCCCGCCATGGCACAGCGCTTTGCGGAAAAAGGCGTGGAGCTGCGCGGGTGCGAGCGGACGCGGGATCTGATCGAGGCCGTGCCGGCCACCGAGGCCGACTGGTCCACCGAGTACCTGGCGCCGATCCTGTCCATCCGCATCGTTGACGGCCTGGACGAGGCGATCGAGCACATCAACCGCTATGGCTCTCATCACACGGATGCGATCGTGACCGAGAACCTTGGCCGTTCCCGGCGTTTCCTGGCCGAGGTCGATTCCAGCTCGGTCATGGTCAATGCCCCGACCTGCTTCGCCGATGGCTTCGAATACGGCCTCGGCGCCGAGATCGGCATCTCCACCGACAAGCTGCACGCCCGCGGGCCGGTGGGTCTGGAGGGCCTGACCAGCGAGAAGTACGTGGTCTTCGGCGACGGTCACGTCCGTAGCTGATGAGCAGCCTGCCCACCCGCATCGGCTTGTTCGGCGGTACCTTCGATCCGGTGCACATCGGTCACCTGCGCGCGGCGCTGGAGGTGGCCGAGGCCTTGGCGCTGGACGAGCTGCGGCTGATTCCCAGTGCCCGGCCGCCGCACCGCGAGGCGCCCAGTGTCTCCGCCGAGGATCGCCTGGCGATGGTGCGGCTGGCGGTGGCCGATGTCGCGACGCTGGTGGTCGATGACCGGGAACTGCGCCGGACGCGTCACTCCTATACCATAGAGACCCTGGAAAGCCTGCGCGCCGAACTCGGCGATGAGGTGCAGCTGTTGCTCATGCTCGGGTGGGACGCCTTTTGCGGCCTGCCCGGCTGGCACCGCTGGCGCGAGTTGCTGGAGCTGTGCCACATCCTGGTCCTGCAACGACCTGACGCCGACAGCGAGCCCTGCCAGGAATTGCGCGATTTCCTGGCGGCGCGCAGTCAGCCCGATCCCCAGGCCCTCAAGGGGCCGGGCGGGCAGATCACCTTTATCTGGCAGAACCCGCTCGCGGTGTCCGCCACCCAGATCCGCGGCCTCTTGGCCACCGGGAAGTCCATCCGCTTCCTGGTGCCCGATGCCGTGCTTGACTACATCCGGACGCACGGCCTCTATCCGGCGTCCTCCTGAACCGAGGTAAGAGCTACACCATGCAAAGCGAACAACTCGTCCAGGTGGCCATCGCCGCCCTGGAAGACATGAAGGCCCAGGACATCATCTCCCTGGACGTCCGCGAGAAGACCAGCGTGACCGACGTCATGGTCATCGCCAGCGGCACCTCCAGTCGCCACGTCAAGTCGCTGGCCGACAACGTGCTGGAAAAGGTCAAGCAGCAGGGCGTGCGCCCGCTGGGCAGCGAAGGCCTGGAAGGCGGCGAATGGGCGCTGCTCGACCTGGGCGACGTGGTCGTCCACGTGATGCTGCCGACCACCCGCGAGTTCTACGACCTCGAGCGCCTCTGGCGCGGTGCCGAGCAGAGCCGCGCCGCCCACGGCGAATAAGCCGGTGCGCCTGCGTCTCATCGCCGTCGGCTCGCGCATGCCGCGCTGGGTCGAGGAGGGCTGGCACGAGTACGTCAAGCGCCTGCCACCGGAACTGCCGCTGGAACTCGTCGAGATCCCGTTGCAGACCCGTGGCAAGAACGCCGACGTCGCCCGGCTGATCCGTCAGGAGGGTGAGGCCATGCTGGCCAAGGTGCAGCCGGGCGAGCGGGTGGTGACCCTGGAAGTCACCGGCAAGCCCTGGAGCACCGAGCAACTGGCTAAAACACTCCAGCAGTGGCGCCTGGAAGCGCGCACCGTCAACCTCATGGTCGGCGGTCCCGAGGGCCTCGCCCCCGAGGTGCAGGCGCGCAGCGAGCAGCGCTGGTCGCTCTCGCCGCTGACCCTGCCGCATCCGCTGGTGCGCATCCTGGTCGGTGAACAGCTCTATCGCGCCTGGACCGTACTGGCCGGCCATCCGTATCACAAGTAGTCCAGACCTGCGATGTCGCAACCCATACGCCTCAAGGACCACGAGAAAGACGCCCAGCTCGTCCGCGCCCGCGTGACGGTCGGCGGGGCGCTATTTCTCGTGCTCGCCTGCGTACTGGTGGCACGCATGTACTACCTGCAGGTCATCCAGCACGACTACCACTCGACCCTGTCGGAAAACAACCGGGTCCATGTCCAGCCGATCCCGCCCACCCGCGGGCTGATCTACGACCGCAACGGCATCATCGTCGCCGACAACCGGCCGAGCTTCAGCCTGACCATCACCCGCGAGCGCGCCGACAACTGGCGCCAGACCCTCGATACCCTGGTCCAGGTACTGGGCCTGACAGAAGAGGACCGCGAGCTCTTCGAGAAGCGCATGAAGCAGGGCCGGCGTCCCTTCGAGCCGGTGCCGGTGCTGTTCGAGCTGACCGAGGAGCAGATCGCCAAGATCGCCGTCAACCAGTTCCGCCTGCCCGGGGTGGAGGTGACGGCGCAACTGGTGCGGCACTACCCCATGGGCGAGCACTTCGCCCACTCGGTGGGTTACGTCGGCCGGATCAACGAGCAGGAGCTCAAGCGCCTGGATCCGGTGAACTACAGCGGCACCCACCATATCGGCAAGACCGGCGTGGAGCGCTTCTACGAGCCCGAGCTGCACGGCGAGGTAGGCTACGAGGAAGTGGAGACCAACGCCCGCGGCCGCGTCCTGCGGGTGCTCAACCGGACCGATCCCAAGCCGGGCAAGGACATCGTCCTGACCATCGACTCCCGGCTGCAGGCGGCCGCGGAAGCCGCCCTGGGCGGCCGGCGCGGCGCCATCGTCGCCATCCAGCCCAAGACCGGCGAGGTGCTGGCCATGGTCAGCCAGCCCAGCTACGACCCCAATCCCTTCGTCACCGGGATCAGCTTCAAGGAATACTCCGAGCTGCGCGACTCCATTGATCGCCCGCTCTACAACCGGGTCCTGCGCGGCCTCTATCCGCCTGGCTCGACCATCAAGCCGGCGGTGGCCATCACCGGCCTCGACACCGGCGCCACCACGCCCCAGGCCAAGGTGTTCGACCCGGGTTACTACGAGCTACCCAACTACGACCACAAGTACCGCAACTGGAACCACGGTGGCGACGGCTACGTGGACATGGACACGGCGCTGATGAGGTCCAACGACACCTACTTCTACGATCTCGCCCACAAGATCGGCATCGATCGGCTCTCGGAATACATGGGCAAGTTCGGCCTGGGGCAGAAGGTCGCCCTCGACATGTTCGAGGAGGCGCCCGGGCTGATGCCCTCGCGCCAGTGGAAGCGCGCCACTCGTCGGCAGACCTGGTTCCCCGGCGAGACCCTGATCCTCGGCATCGGCCAGGGCTACATGCAGGTCACGCCCCTGCAGCTGGCCCAGGTCACGGCGCTGCTCGCCAACCATGGCCAATGGATCCGCCCGCACCTGGCCAAGACCCTGGACGGCCAGCCGCCGGTGGATCCCAACCCCATGCCCGACATCGATCTCAAGGACCCGACCTACTGGGACCGGGCCATCCACGGCATGGAGATGGTGGTGCAGAATCCGCGCGGCACCGCCCACCGGCTCAATGTCGGGGCCCAGTACCGCATCGCCGGCAAGAGCGGTACCGCCCAGGTGGTCGCCATCCGTCAGAACGAGAAGTACAACTCGGCGGCGCTCAAGGAGCGGCACCGCGACCACGCCCTGTTCGTCGCCTTCGCCCCGGTCGACAATCCGCAGATTGCCGTGGCGGTGATGGTCGAGAACGGCGAGTCGGGTGGCGCCGTGGCCGGACCGGTGGCGCGCCAGGTGCTCGACGCCTGGCTGCTGGACGAGCAGGGTCACCTCAAGGCCGAATACGCCAGGCCCGGGACGGCCGCCGCTACCGCCTCCGCGACCAAGGTGCAGCCATGAGCCTCGCCCCTAATTTCGACCGCACCATCCCCGAAGGGGACGTGATGAAGCGGCGCGCCACCCTGTTGCAGCGCCTGCACATCGACGGTCCGCTGTTGATCCTGCTGCTGATGCTGGGGGCGGCCGGGCTGTTCGTGCTCTATTCCGCCGGTGGCCGCAATCTCGACCTGCTGTTCAAGCAGGCCAGTTCCTTCGGCCTCGGGCTGGTGGCCATGGCCATCGTCGCCCAGCTCGAACCGCGCTTCATGGCGCGCTGGGTGCCGCTCGGTTACGTCATCGGCGTGGCCCTGCTGGTGGTGGTGGACGTCATGGGCCACAACGCCATGGGCGCTACCCGCTGGATCAACATTCCCGGGGTCATCCGCTTCCAGCCGTCGGAATTCATGAAGCTCTTGATGCCCATGATGATGGCCTGGTACCTGTCCAAGCGCAGCCTGCCGCCCAATTTCAAGCACAGCCTGATCAGCCTGTCGCTGGTGGTGGTGCCCTTCGTGCTGATCCTCGACCAGCCCGACCTCGGCACCGCCATGCTGGTGCTGGCCTCGGGCGGCTTCGTGCTGTTCGTCGGCGGCCTGCAGTGGCGCTGGCTGATCGGTGCGGTGAGCGCCGCGGTGCCCATGGCGGTGGCCATGTGGTTCTTCGTGCTGCACGACTACCAGAAGCGCCGGATCCTGACCTTCCTCGATCCGGAGATGGATCCGCTGGGCGCCGGCTGGAACATCATCCAGTCGAAGGCGGCGATCGGCTCGGGCGGGGTGTTCGGCAAGGGCTGGCTGCTGGGTACCCAGTCTCATCTGGATTTTTTGCCGGAAAGTCACACGGACTTTATCATTGCCGTCCTCGGCGAAGAGTTCGGCATGGTCGGCGTCTGCCTGCTGCTGGTGCTCTATCTGCTGCTCATCGGGCGCGGGCTGACCATCACCGTGCAGGCCCAGACGCTGTTCGGCAAGTTGCTCGCCGGCGGCGTGACCATGACCTTCTTCGTCTACGTCTTCGTCAACATCGGCATGGTCAGCGGCCTGCTGCCCGTGGTGGGCGTACCGCTGCCGTTCATCAGCTACGGCGGCACCTCGGTGGTCACCTTGTTCACCGGGTTCGGAGTTTTGATGTCGATCCACACGCACCGCAAGTGGATCGCCCAGGTTTAACACGCAACAAAGAAGGGTTAGATGCCGATAATGGGATGGATGCGTCGCTGCCTGCAGGGCCTGGGGCTCGCGGGTGCGATGGGCGTGACGACCGGGGTCGTCGCGGGAGACTACGACGCGGCACCGCAGGCGCGCGACTTCATCGCCGAGATGAGTCAGAGCTACGGCTTCGCGCCGGAACAGCTGCAGGCGCTGTTCGGTGAGGTCGAGCGCAAACAAGCCATCCTCGATGCCATCTCGCGGCCAGCCGAGCGAGTCAAGCCGTGGAGCGAATACCGTCCCATCTTCATCACCGACCGGCGCATCGCCCAGGGCGTCGAGTTCTGGAAGGCCCATGAAGAGGCCCTGGCCCGCGCCGAGCGCGAATACGACGTACCGGCCCAGTTCATCGTCGCCATCATCGGCGTGGAAACCTTCTACGGGCGCAACACCGGCAACTACCGGGTGCTGGATGCGCTCTCCACCCTGGCGTTCGACTACCCGCCGCGCGCGCCCTTCTTCCGCAGCCAGTTGCGCGAATTCCTGCTGCTGGCCCGCGAGCAGCAGGTCGATCCGCTCAGCCTCACCGGCTCCTATGCCGGGGCCATGGGCCTGCCACAGTTCATGCCGGGCAGCTTCCGCGCCTATGCGGTGGATTTCGACGGCGACGGCCATATCAACATCTGGTCCGATCCCACCGACGCCATCGGCAGCGTGGCCAACTACTTCAAGCGCCATGGCTGGTCCGGCCGCGGTCCCACCGCCATCCGTGCCCAGGTCAGCGGCGACCGGGTGGAGGAGGGCGTGGTGGCCGGCATCGAGCCGGTCAAGAGCGTGGCCGAGCTGCGCGCCCTCGGCTGGAACGCCCAGGACCCTGCCCTGCGCGACGATTTGCGTGTAACCTCGTTCCGCCTCGACGGAGACAAGGGACCGGAGTACTGGATGGGCCTGCCCAATTTCTACGCCATTACCCGTTACAACCGCAGCGTCATGTACGCCATGGCGGTGACCGATCTGGCGAACGCCATCGCCCAGCGCCATGCGGCCGAGGGCCAGAAGCCGTGATGCGCCTGGCTGCCATGGCGCGCCTGGCCGGCTGCCTGGGCCTCGGCCTGTTGCTGGTGAGCTGCTCCAGCCAGGCGCCCAAGTCGACCAGCAAGGGCGTCGCCGGTCCCGGTGGTTACCTGCGGCCGCATCGCGACGGCGCGCCCTGGTGGGACGTGGACGTCAGCCGGATTCCCGATGCCGTGCCCATGCCCTACAACGGGCCGCTGAAGAACAACCCCTATACCGTCCTGGGCAAGACCTATTTTCCGCTGACCGACGCGCGCAACTACCGGGTGACCGGCACGGCGTCCTGGTATGGCACCAAGTTCCACGGCCAGGCCACCGCCAACGGCGAGACCTACGATCTCTACGGCATGACCGCGGCGCACAAGACGCTGCCGTTGCCCAGCTACGTGCGGGTCACCAACCTGGACAACGGCCGCAGCGTCATCCTGCGGGTCAACGACCGCGGACCCTTCTATTCCGACCGGGTCATCGACCTGTCCTTCGCCGCCGCCAAGAAACTCGGCTATGCCGAGATCGGCACGGCGCGCGTCAGCGTCGAAGGCATCGACCCGCAGCAGTACTGGGCGCAGCGTGGTCAGGCGGTGCCCATGGTACTGGCGCAGCCCCGCCAGGCACCGGTGGCCCAGAAGACCACCGAGACCCAGACCTTCGGCGCCATCGAGACCTACACGCCGCCGGTCAACCAGCACGCCGAACCGGTGACGCCGGCCGCCGTCGACGCAAAAAAAAACGTTTCTGTCCCAGCCGCTGGGCTCTATCTGCAGGTGGCGGCCTTCGCCAATCCGGACGCTGCGGAATTGCTCAAGGACAAGCTCAGCGACCTGACCGGTGCCCCGGTCTTCATCAGCTCGACGGTGCGCAACCAACAGACCTTGCATCGGGTCCGCCTCGGTCCGGTGCAGCCGGCTGAAGTCGCCCAGCTCCAGAACAGCGTACGCGTGGCCCGCTTGGGCCAGGCGTCTCTCGTGCAACCGGATTGAAGCAGGGATGCTTCATGACGCCCAGTCGCCGGCCGCCGGCGCCGTGATCCGCCTCGTGCGGTGCGGCGCCGGTCGGGCGTCCTGGGTCCGCTGCTCCTGCCATACCCCAACCTTTCAGAGATTCGGATGACAATCGCAAAACTCGCTCGACGCCTGCTCTTCCTAGTAACGATCGCCTGTGTCCCGGCCGTCTGGGCGGCCGAGACTATGGTTCCGGCGGCACCTCAACTGGCGGCCAAGGCCTGGATTCTCATGGATGCCAACAGTGGCGCCGTGCTCACCGAATCCAATTCCGACCAGCGCCTGCCGCCGGCCAGCCTGACCAAGCTGATGACCGCCTACATCGCCACCCTGGAAATCAACCGGGGCCGGATCAAGGAATCCGACATGGTCACCGTCAGCGAGCACGCCTGGCGTACCGGCGGTTCGCGGATGTTCATCAAGGTCGGCACCCAGGTGTCGGTCGGTGACCTGCTGCACGGCATCATCATCCAGTCCGGCAACGACGCCAGCGTCGCCCTGGCCGAGCACATCGCCGGCAGCGAAGACGCCTTCGCCGACATGATGAACACCACCGCGCAGAAGCTGGGCATGCAGAACACCCACTTCATGGACGCCACCGGCCTGCCGGATCCGAATCACTATTCCTCGGCCCATGACATGGCCATCCTGGCGCGCGCCATCATCAACGCCGATGCCCAGCACTACGCCATCTACTCCCAGAAGGAATTCTTCTGGAACAACATCAAGCAGCCCAACCGCAACCTGCTGCTGTGGCGCGACAAGACCGTCGACGGCCTGAAGACCGGCCACACCGACGAAGCCGGCTACTGCCTGGTGGCCTCGGCCGTGCGCGACGGCATGCGCCTGGTCGCCGTGGTGTTCGGCACCAACAGCGAACAGGCCCGCGCCGCCGAGACCCAGAAGCTGCTGACCTACGGTTTCCGCTTCTTCGAGACCCAGTCCTTCTACAAGAAGGGCACCGAACTGGCCAAGGCGCCGGTGTGGAAGGGCGACGCCCGTGAGGTCCAGGCCGGTCTGGCCAACGACCTGACCATGACCCTGCCGCGTGGCCAGGCCAAGAAGCTGCACGCCGAGATGGTGCTCAACCCGCAGCTGATCGCGCCCATCGCCCAGGGCCAGGTGATCGGCAAGGTCGAGGTGAAGCTGGATGACAAGGTGGTGCACACCGCCGACCTGGTCGCCCTGCAGCCGGTCGAGGAGGGTGGCCTCTTCCGTCGCCTGTGGGATAGCATTCGCCTGTTCTTCTACGGATTGTTCAACTGATCCGTCACCCTGGAAAGGCCCGCATCTGCGGGCCTTTCACCCCTGCCGACAAGGGTCGGCCTGGAAGTCCGCATGACCGAAGACGTTCAACCCCCCAAGATCGAATTTCCCTGCCCGCGCTATCCGATCAAAGTGATCGGCGATGCCGCTGCCGATTTCGCCGAACTGGTGCTCGATACCGTCCAGCGCCACGCCCCGGACCTGGATCGTGGCACCCTGGTGACCCGTGACAGCCGCAACGGGCGCTTCCTGTCGGTCCAGGTGCTGATCACCGCCACCGGCGTGGACCAGCTGCAGGCCATCCACCAGGACCTGCGCGCCACCGGCCGCGTGCACATGGTGATCTGATGACCATCCCCGCCCCGGCCAGCCTGGGCGTGCGTCGCTGGGGCCTGCGGCCCTACGAGGCGACCTGGCAAGCCATGCGCCGCTTCACCGACGAGCGCGGTCCCGCGACGCCCGACGAACTCTGGCTGCTGCAACACCCGGCGGTCTTCACCCAGGGCCAGGCCGGCAAGCCCGAGCACCTGCTCGCCGCCGGCGACATTCCCGTGGTGCAGGTCGATCGTGGCGGCCAGGTCACCTACCATGGCCCGGGTCAGCTCATCGCCTATGTGCTGCTGGACGTTCGCCGTAAGGGCCTGGGCGTGCGAGAATTGGTCAGTGCCATGGAAGACAGCCTGATCGCGCTGCTCGCCGATTGGGGTGTGACTGCCGCCGCCCGGGCCGATGCCCCGGGTGTCTACGTGGAAGGCGCCAAGATCGCCTCCCTCGGGCTGCGCATCCGCAATGGCCGCTCCTTCCACGGACTGGCCCTCAACGTTGACATGGATCTGGCGCCGTTCCGCCGGATCAACCCCTGCGGTTATGCCGGCCTGGCCATGACCCAGCTGCGCGATCTGGTGACCGGGCCATTAGCTTTCGACGAGGTCCGCGAGGCTCTGCTCCGTCACCTGAGCCAGCGCCTGGGCTACCCCGAACCGATCACCCTGGAATCGGATTGACATGACCACTACAGTACAAGACAGCGTCCAGACCCTTACCCCGCCCGCCCGCCCCAACAAGGTGGAAGCCGGCGTCAAGCTGCGCGGCGCCGAGAAGGTCGCGCGCATCCCGGTAAAGATCATTCCCACCGAGGAGCTGCCGCGCAAGCCGGACTGGATCCGCGTGCGCATCCCGGTCACCCCCGAGGTCGAGCGCATCAAGCAGCTGCTGCGCAAGCACAAGCTGCACAGTGTCTGCGAAGAGGCCTCCTGCCCCAACCTGGGCGAATGCTTCTCCGGCGGCACCGCCACCTTCATGATCATGGGTGACATCTGCACCCGTCGCTGCCCCTTCTGCGACGTCGGTCATGGCCGGCCGAAGCCGCTGGACGTGGACGAGCCGAAGAACCTGGCGGTGGCCATCGCCGACCTGGGGCTCAAGTACGTGGTGATCACCTCGGTGGATCGCGACGACCTGCGCGACGGCGGTGCCCAGCACTTCGTCGATTGCCTGCGCGAGATCCGCAAGCTGACCCCCGGCATCCAGCTGGAGACCCTGGTGCCGGACTACCGCGGTCGCATGGACGTCGCCCTGGCCATCACCGAGCAGGAGCCGCCGGATGTCTTCAACCACAACCTGGAGACCGTCCCGCGCCTGTACAAGGCCGCGCGCCCGGGTTCGGACTTCGAGTGGTCGCTGGACCTGCTGCAGAATTTCAAAAAGCGCGTACCCCACGTGCCGACCAAGTCCGGCCTGATGCTCGGCCTGGGCGAGACCGACGAGGAAGTCATCGAGGTCATGCAGCGCATGCGCGAGCACGAGATCGACATGCTGACCCTCGGCCAGTACCTGCAGCCCTCGCGCAACCACCTGCCGGTGCAGCGCTTCGTCCACCCGGATACCTTCGCCTGGTATGCCGAGGAAGGCGCCAAGATGGGCTTCAAGAACGTCGCCTCTGGTCCCCTGGTGCGTTCGTCCTACCACGCCGACCAGCAGGCCCACGGTACCAAGATCAACTGATCCTGGCGTCGTCATGGAAAAGGGCAGCCCAGTGGCTGCCCTTTTCTATTGCGGATATGAACTTCTCACCGCTTCTGGCTCCCTCTCCCGCGTGCGGGAGAGGGTTGGGGTGAGGGTGCGCGCTATTAGCCGCGCAGCACGCCATCCACCAGCGCCTTGGCCTCTTCCTGGATGCGGCCCAGGTGGGCCTCGCCCTCGAAGCTCTCGGCGTAGATCTTGTAGACATCCTCGGTACCCGAGGGACGGGCGGCGAACCAGCCGTTCTCGGTGACTACCTTGAGGCCACCGATGGCGGCGCCGTTGCCGGGGGCTTCGGTGAGGATGGCGGTGATCGGCTGGCCGGCCAGCTCCTTGGCGGTGACCTGGGCGGCGGAGAGCTTGCTCAGGCGGGCCTTCTGCTCGCGGTCGGCGGCGGCGTCGATACGCTGGTAGACTGGGGCGCCGAAGCGCTCGGTCAGCGCCTGGTAGCGCTCGCCCGGGTCCTTGCCGGTTACGGCGGTAATCTCAGCGGCGAGCAGGCCGAGGATGAGGCCGTCCTTATCGGTAGACCAGGCGCCGCCGGCCTTGCGCAGGAAGGAGGCGCCGGCGGATTCCTCGCCGCCGAAGCCCAGGCTGCCGTCCAGCAGGCCGTCGACGAACCACTTGAAGCCTACCGGCACTTCCACCACCTGGCGGCCGATGCCCTGGGCCACGCGGTCGATCATCGAGGACGACACCAGGGTCTTGCCGATGCCGGCCTGCTGGCTCCACTGCGGACGGTGGGTGAAGAGGTACTCGATGGCCACCGCCAGGTAATGGTTGGGATTGAGCAAGCCTACCGAGCGGGCGACGATGCCGTGGCGGTCATGGTCGGTGTCGCAGGCGAAGGAGACGTCGAATCTGTCCTTGTTCTCGATCAGGCCGGCCATGGCGTGGGGCGAGCTGCAGTCCATGCGGATCTTGCCGTCCCAGTCCAGGCGCATGAAGCGGAAGGTCTGGTCGACGCGGGTCGACAGCACCTGCAGCGGCAGCCCATAGCGCTCGGCGATGCGCGGCCAGTAGTGCACCCCGGCGCCGCCGAGGGGATCGACGCCGAAGGTCAGGCCGGAGCCGCGGATGGCGTCCAGGTCGATGACCTGGCCCAGGCCGCCGACATAGCTGTCGAGGAAATCGAATTTATGGGTGGTCGGCGCCTTGAGCGCCTGACGGTAATCCATCCGCTTGACGCCTTCCAGGCCGGCCACCAGCAGGGCATTGGCGCGATCCTGAATACTTTTGGTGACGTTGGTGTCGGCCGGGCCGCCATTGGTGGGGTTGTACTTGAAGCCACCATCGGCCGGGGGGTTGTGCGACGGGGTGATGACGATGCCGTCGGCCAAGCCCGAGCTGCGGCCGGCATTGTATTCGAGGATGGCGTTGGACAGTGCCGGGGTGGGCGTATAGCCCGGCTCGCCGTTGGTCTCGGCGCAGCCGGCGTCGATGCGCACTTCCACGCCGTTGGCGGCGAGCACTTCCAGGGCGGAGATGAAGGCCGGCTCGGACAGCGCGTGGGTGTCCATGCCCATGAACAGCGGGCCGTCGACGCCCTGTGCCTGGCGGTATTCGCAGATGGCCTGGGTGATGGCGAGGATGTGCCACTCGTTGAAGCTACCCTTGAGCGAGGAACCGCGGTGACCGGAGGTACCGAAGGCCACCTGCTGGCCCGGATCGCTGGGATCGGGACGATCGCTGTAGTAGCGCGCCACCAGGCGCGGCAGGTGGGTCAGGGTGTTCTCGTCGGGGAGGCGTCCTGCGTTGGCGGCAATACTCATATCGGGTTCCTTGGCTTGAATAGCGCCCGGGCGGTTCGAGCGCACCGGACGACGCGACTCGCGTTCGACCTTGGCGGTCGTGGTTTGCTCACCACGCCTGCGGGGCGATCCTCAGAATGCCGACTTGTGCACGTTGAGGTCGCCCGTCAGGACGGAGATCAGCCGCGCAACCGCTCCAGCAACTGATGATTGGGATAGCCGTCGGCGGGCCAGCCCTGGGATTGCTGGTAGGTGCGGATGGCCTTGCGGGTGTTGGCGCCGATGATGCCGTCGGCGCTGCCCGGGTCGAGGCCCAGGGCGGCGAGGCGTTGTTGCAGCTCTACACGCTCGCTGCGGCTCAGCGGCAGGTCGTCGGTGGGCCAGCTGGCGGCGATCTGGCCGGCGTCGCGGTAGCGCTCCGATAGCAGGGCCACGCCCAGGGCGTAGGAGGTGGAGTTGTTGTACTTGAGGATGGTGCGGAAGTTGTTGAACACCAGGAAGGCCGGACCCCGGTGGCCGGCGGGCAGCAGCAGCGAGGCGCTGTTGCTGGCCTGGGCGGCCGGCTGTGGCAGGCCGAGGCCCTGGATGCCCAGCGCCGTCCATTCGGCCAGGCTCTTGCGCACGCCCATGTCGGCCAGGCTGTAGTCGAAGTTGGCCGGCACCCGGACCTCGTAGCCCCAGGGCTTGCCATCCTGCCAGCCGGAGGCCTTCAGGTAATTGGCGGTAGAGGCGAGGGCGTCGGCGGTGGAGCCCCAGATGTCGCGGCGACCATCGCCGTCGAAATCCACCGCGTACTGGTCGTAGGTGGTGGGGATGAACTGGGTCTGGCCCATGGCGCCGGCCCAGGAGCCGATCATGCGGTCGGCGGTGACGTCGCCGTGCTGGAGGATGCCGAGGGCGGCGATCAATTGGTCCTGGGCGAAGTCCGGACGGCGTCCCTCGTAGGCGAGGGTGGCCAGGGAGCGGATGACGCCCTTGTTGCCCATGTTGTTGCCGTAGTTGCTTTCCATGCCCCAGAAGGCCACCAGGCGCGCCGGCTCGATGCCGTAGCGGGCTTCCAGGGCGGCCAGCAGGCCGGCCTGCTGGATGATCAGGCTCTTGCCATTGCGCACCCGCAACGGCGACACGGCGGTGTCCAGGTATTCCCAGACCGGCTTGGTGAATTCCGGCTGGCTGCGATCGGCGGCGATCACCGCCGGATCAGGTTGGACGCCGGCGAAGGCCTGGTCGAAGGTGGTGGCGGAGATGCCTCGGCCCAGCGCCAGGGCGCGAAAGCGACTGCGCCATTGCTCGAAGCTTTCATCCGGTTGCGGCATGGCCTCGGCCGCCGAGGCGGGGGCGCTGGCCGCAGGCGCGGGCTTGGATGAGGAGGGCGAGGAGGGCGCCGTGGTGGGCGTCGTCTGGGTCTGGGCGCAGGCGGCCAGGGCGGCGGTCAGCAGGGTGACCAGGGTCCCGGCGAGGAGGCCGCCGGTCTTGAATCCGCGGGATTTCCCGAATTGCATCTGTCTCCACCGGACGTCTAGGCAGGAACAGTCACCTTAGCATGCCCCGGGTCACGGCGTCTGGTAGGCCTAGGCTTTGTCTGGAAAGTGCCTGCGCTCGGTCATGCGGCGTTAAAAATCCGCTGGTTCGCCAGCTCGCCTAGGCGGCCCCGTCGCAATGCTCATTTACCACTCGTAAACTCGAACGCGAGCCCGATCCGCTTCCTCATGGATTTTCGCCTTGCCTGACCTTCGCTCGGCGACGTTTCAGACAAGCCGTATCCGCTCGTCTTTCAGGCGGCCAGAAAGACCGAAGCCTTCTCGTCGTGCAACGAGAAGGCTTCGCGGCGGTAGCTGCCTTTGCCCTTGGCGGGTCGCTCCTGGTGCGAGCGAAAACGAGGATCACTGACGAGGGCCTTGGCCTTGTTGGGGCCGCGGCTGTATTTCTTGGCCATGCTGCGTACTCCGCTGGGATGGATGCCTTCCCCAAGATGGGGGCACGCCAGTCTATTGCAAGTAGCGGCCCTGGCAAGGGTGGCTAGGGTAGCGGCTTGCCCAACGCCAGGCGCTTGCCGGCCAGCACCAGGGCGAGGCTGGCGAGGGTCAGCCAGACCTCTCCGGGCGCCTGGCCCTTGATCTGTTCGTCGGCCAACTGGGCATCGCGCAGCAGGGTTTCCAGGCGGCGGGCGCCATGCCGCTGCAGGGCGCGGGTCAGCAAGGGGCGGCGCTTGTCCCACACCGGCGGTTTCACCTGGGTGAAGGCACGCTCCAGGGGCGTACCGCTCTCCTGCAACTGGGCCAGGTTGGCCAGCAGGCGCAGCTCCCGGGCCAGCGCCCAGAGCACCACCGGTGCTTCCACGCCCTCGCCACGCAGGCCGTCGAGGATGCGCAGGGCGTGGGCGGCGTCGCCGGCGAGGGCGGCGTCGAGCAGGCCGAAGACGTCGTAGCGGGCGCTATCGGCCACCGAGGCCCGCACGGCGTCGGCATCCACCTGGGAACCCTCGGTGAGCAGGCGGAGCTTCTCGATCTCCTGGGCGGCGGCCAGCAGGTTGCCTTCCACCCGTTCGGCGATCAGCTCGACCGCTTCGGGAGTGCCGGCCAGGCCCAGGCGCGACAGGCGCTGGTTGATCCACTGCGGCAGCTGTGCCAGTTCCACCGGCCAGATCTGCACGAATTGCGCCTGCTCGTGCTCCAGCAGGGCCTTGGCCCATTTGGTCTTCTGGGCGGCGGCATCCAGGCGGGGCAGGCTGACCAGTAGCAGGGTGTCCTCGGCGGGTCGCGCCAGGTAGTCGAGCAGGGCGGCGGAGCCCTTGTCGCCCGGCTTGCCGGTGGGCAGGCGCAGTTCGAGAATGCGTTTCTGGGCGAACAGCGACAGGCTGGCGCCGGCTTCATAGAGGCGGCCCCAATCGAAGCTGGCATCGACGTCGAAGACTTCGCGCTCGTCGAAGCCCTGGGCGCGGGCGGCGCCGCGAATGGCGTCGCTGGCTTCCTGGCAGAGCAGGGGCTCATCGCCACTGACGGCATAGACGGCGGCCAGCGCACCCTGGAGCTGCTTGCCGAGCTGGTTGGCGTTGAGTTTCATGAGGGGCCGTGACGGCAGCCCGGAGCCTGGCGGCTCCGGGTGCGGCGCTTAGCGCGCGGGGGTGGGGATGTCGATGGGCGACTGCTGCGGCGGGGCGGATTCGCGGGCGCGGCGCTCGGCTTCGGCCTGGGCGGCGGCGCGGGCGTCGGCGTCGCGCTGCAGCTTGTCCAGGCGCTCCGGCGTCAGGGCCTGCAGGCGAGCCGCCAGCTGCTGCACCAGTTCGCGGCGCATCTCGCGGCGCAACTGGTCCTTCTGCTGCTCGGAACCGACGATGTTGTTCTGGTCGGTCACGTAGTAGCGCTGGGTTTCCAGGTAGTCGCTGACCAGCACCGCCTGGTTCTTGCCGACGATGGTGTAGGGCTGGCGGGTGGTCAGCTCGACCTCGGCGCTGCGGGCGCCGCTGGTGTAGCTGGCGGTGCGCTCGCTCTGGCCTTCGCCACCCAGGTCCAGGGTATAGGGCGCACCCGAGGTCACCCGGACGTGGGCGTCTTCGAGCATGTCCCGCACTTCCTTGACGGTCTGGCCGTAGGCGTCGCGCGCCGTCACGTTCAGCTCGGTGATCTGCAGGCGGGTTTCGCCGGTGCCACGCAGCTGGAAGCCGCAGGCGGTCAGCAGGGTCGCCAGGCCGACTACCGCAAGGCCAGGGAGAATCCGTTTCTTCATCTGTTGTCTGCTCCGTTCGCGTGTCTTAGTTGGCGACGATGTTGACCAGTTTACCCGGGACCACGACGACCTTGCGGATGGTCAGGCCTTCGGTGAAGCGAGCCACGTTCTCGTTGGCGCGGGCAGCGGCCTCGATGGCCTCGCGGCTGGCATCGGCCGGTACTTCGATCTGGCCACGTAGCTTGCCGTTCACCTGGATGACGATCTGCAGGCTGTCCTGCACCAGGGCGCTCTCGTCCACCTGCGGCCAGCGGGCGTCGATGACCGCCTCGCCGTGGCCCAGTTGCTGCCAGAGGCCATGGGCGATGTGCGGGGTGATGGGGGCCAGCACCAGGGTGACGGTCTCCAGGCCTTCCTGCAGCAGGCGGCGATCGGTATCGCTGTCCTGGGCGGCCTTCTCCAGCACGTTCATCAGGGTCATGACCGCGGCGATGGCGGTGTTGAACTTGTGGTGCTGGCCGATATCCTGGCTGGCCTGGCGGATGGCCAGGTGGATGGCGCGGCGCACCTCCTTCTGGGCCGGCGACAGCTCGCCAAGGGCGCCGGCGCTCGGCAGGCCCTGGGCGACGTGGGCCTGGGCCAGGCGCCAGACGCGGCGCAGGAAGCGGCTGGCACCCTCGACCCCGGAGTCGGACCATTCCAGGCTCATGTCCGGCGGCGAGGCGAACATCATGAACAGCCGGCAGGTGTCGGCGCCGTACTGGTCGATCATCGCCTGGGGATCGACGCCGTTGTTCTTCGACTTGGACATCTTCTCGACGCCACCGATTTCCACCGGCTGGCCATCGCTCTTCAGGCGTGCGCCTATGACCTTGGCCTTAGCATCGCGCTCCACCTCGACATCGGCCGGGTTGAACCAGTCCTTGCTGCCGTTGGGGTTGGTGCGGTAGTAGGTCTCGGCCACCACCATGCCCTGGGTGAGCAGGTTCTCGAAGGGTTCGTCGGAGTCGATCAGACCCTGGTCGCGCATCAGCTTGTGGAAGAAGCGCGAGTAGAGCAGGTGCAGGATGGCGTGTTCGATGCCGCCGATGTACTGGTCGACCGGCAGCCAGTAGTTGGCTTCTTCCTTGTCCAGCATGCCGCCGGTGAAGTTCGGCGAGGCGTAGCGGGCGAAGTACCAGGAGCTTTCGACGAAGGTGTCCATGGTATCGGTCTCGCGACGGGCCGGTTGGCCATTGCGCGGATCGACGGTCTCGTAGAACTCCGGCATGCGCGCCAGCGGCGAGCCGGCGCCGTCCGGGACCACGTCCTCGGGCAGCACTACCGGCAGCAGGTCGGCCGGTACCGGGATGTCGATGCCGTCGTCGCCATGGATGATCGGGATCGGGCAGCCCCAGTAGCGCTGGCGGCTGATGCCCCAGTCGCGCAGGCGGAACTGGGTGCGCGGCTGGCCCAGGCCCTTGGCCTGCAGGGCCGCGCCGATGGCGTCGAAGGCGGCATCGTAGGTCAGGCCGTCATAGGTGCCGGAATTGATCAGGAAGCCGTCCTTGCTGCCGTACCAGTCCTTCCACTGCACCGGGTCGAACTGGAAGCGCTCGTATTCCTCGGGGCTGAAGTCGTCCGGGTTGGCCAGCACGCGGGTGGCTTCCTCGGTATCCACCACCTGGACGATGGGCAACTGGTACTTGTTGGCGAATTCGAAGTCGCGCTCGTCGTGCCCGGGCACGGCCATGACCGCGCCGTCGCCGTAGTGCATCAGCACGTAGTTGGCGACCCAGACCGGCAGGCGCGCGTCGGTCAGCGGATGGCGGACGAACAGGCCGGTGTCCAGGCCCTTCTTCTCCTGGGTGGCGATGTCGGCTTCGGCGACGCCGCCGCGCTTGCACTCGTCGATGAAGGCCTGCAGCTCGGTATTGCCCTGGGCGGCCTGGGTGGCCAGCGGGTGTTCGGCGGCCACGGCGACATAGGTGGCGCCGAGCAGGGTGTCGGGGCGGGTGGTGAAGACCTTGAGGGTACCGGCGGCGCCGATGCTCTCCTGGTCATAGGGGAACTGCACCTCCATGCCGCGGGACTTGCCGATCCAGTTGCGCTGCATGGTCTTGACCTGCTCGGGCCAGCCGGGCAGCTGGTCGAGGGAATTCAGCAGCTCTTCCGCATAGTCGGTGATGCGGAAGTAGTACATGGGGATCTCGCGCTTCTCGATCAGCGCGCCACTGCGCCAGCCGCGGCCGTCGATGACCTGCTCGTTGGCCAGTACGGTCTGGTCCACCGGGTCCCAGTTCACGGTGCCGTTCTTGCGGTAGATGATGCCCTTCTCGAACAGCTGGGTGAACAGCCACTGCTCCCAGCGATAGTAGTCCGGCTTGCAGGTGGTGACCTCGCGGGACCAGTCGATCGCCAGGCCCAGGCTCTGCAGCTGGGACTTCATGTAGGCGATGTTCTCGTAGGTCCACTTGGCCGGGGCCACGCCGTTCTTCATGGCGGCGTTCTCGGCGGGCATGCCGAAGGCGTCCCAGCCCATGGGCTGCAGGACGTTCTTGCCCAGCATCCGCTGATAGCGGGCGATGACGTCGCCGATGGTGTAGTTGCGCACGTGCCCCATGTGCAGCTTGCCGCTGGGGTAGGGGAACATCGACAGGCAGTAGAACTTCTCCTGGCCCGGGCGCATGACGGCCTTGAAGGACAGATTCTGGTCCCAGAAGGACTGGGCGGCGGCTTCTATTTCGCGGGGCTGGTAGTGTTCGTGCATGGGCGTGTCGAGGGCTGCAGAGGCGTTTGATCAAGCCGCCAAGCATACATGACCCCCAGAGCGCGGGGAAATGTCCCGCGCCGCCGCTTGTTTCGCACTCTGGAGGAGGCAAGGTCGGAAGGGCCGTACTAGGCTGTCTGAACCTCTGTTCAACCCTTCGGGAGGATGATCGCCATCATGGGAAAGTTTCGACGCGAGTCCGAACGCCTGCCAGCCGATGTGCGCCTGCAGCGGCGACTGGCGCTGGCCCTGGATGAGGCCGCGACCCAGGAGCGTCTCTATGACAGCGCCTACGGCGAAATCGAGCTGCAGGGGCTGAGCGCGGCCGAGTATGCCCTGGTCAGGCGCTGGCTGGAGCGCCATCAGGCCACGGAGGCGGCCCTGGCCTGTTGCCTGGGTTGTGGCCGGGTGCAGCCAGCCGGCTCCTTCTGCAGCCAGTGCCACGGTCGGCAGGTGCTGGTCGAGAGTCCTTCTGCCCGGGTCCGCGCTCCCCTACACTGAGCGCCGATGCGGCCCGGAGGTCGCCCCGCCCGGAGGGATCATGGGTCTGCGCTATTTCTTCAAGCAACTGCTGCTGCCGCCCGGCGGCCTGCTCTTGCTGCTGCTCTGCGGCTGGTGGCTGCGGCGCCGGTATCCCCGGCTGGGCCTGGCCTGCTTCTGTTGCGGTCTGCTCGGCCTCTGGGCCAGTACCCTGCCGGTCGTGGTGGAAGTCGGCGGGCGGCTGCTGGAGCGCGATGCCGCCCTGCCGGAGGCGAGCTGGCCAGGCCTGGCGGAGCAGGCGGACGCCATCGTCGTGCTGGGCGCCGGGCGCGAAGTGGACGACCCCGGCTGGGCCGGCGATGCCGCCAGTCACCTGGCGGTGGAGCGCCTGCGCTACGCGGCGCGGCTGGCCAAGGACAGCGGCCTGCCGGTGCTGATCACCGGTGGCTCGCCCCATGGTCGTCCGCTCAGCGAAGCGGCGCTGATGACCGAGGTGATGGAGCGCGACCTGGGCGTGCCGGTCCGCTGGCAGGAAGGCGCCAGCCGCACCACCTGGGAGAACGCGACGCTCAGCGCGCCGCTGTTGCGCAAGGCCGGGGTCAAGCGGGTGGTACTGGTCACCCAGGCCTACCACATGGCCCGCTCGCGCTGGTGCTTCGAGCGCCAGGGCTTCGCGGTGGTGGCCGCGCCCATGGGCTTCATCGGCGTGCCCAACCAGCGCCCCTTCGGCGGCTGGCTGCCGGAAGCCAAGGCGGTCGAGCAGACCGCCCAGTTGCTCAACGAAGCCGCCGGGCTGTTGCTCTATCCGCTGGCCTACCGCTGAGTCACGACCAGCGGCGCTTCCTCCTGACGATCCTGCCGACGCAGTAGCAGCCCCCACAGCAGCACCAGCGCGGAAAAGATCGCCAGCGGCCAGAGGCGGTAGTGCAGGTAGGGCGTCAGGCCGTCCATGGGCACCACGGTGCCCTGCAGCACCCCGACCTCGAAGGCCGGGATCTGCCGACTGATGCGGCCGAAGGGATCAACCAGAGCGGTGATGCCGTCGTTGGTGACCCGTACCAGCCAGCGACCGCTTTCCAGGGCACGCATCTGCGCCATCTGCAGGTGCTGCTGCGGACCGATGGACTTGCCGAACCAGGTGTCGTTGCTGATGGTGAGCAGCAGCTGGCTCTGGGCGGCCAGGTCGGCGACGAATTCCGGATAGACCACTTCGTAGCAGATATAGGGCGCCACCCGGTAACCCTTCACCAGCAGGGGCTCCTGATGCTCGGGGCCGCGGACGAAGTCGGACATGGGCAGATCGAAGAAGCCGATCAGGCCACGCAGGTATTCCTGTAGCGGCACGTATTCGCCGAAGGGCACCAGCTTCTGCTTGTAGTAGGTCCCCGAGCCGTTGCCGACCGCGGTGATGCTGTTGAAGTAACGCGAATCGCCATTGGCATCGCGTTCCCGCGCCGGCAGGCCGGTCACCAGGGCGCCACCATGGGCGGCCACCTGGGCGCCCTCGGCGGCGAGGAAGTCGCTGACGTACTCACGCAGTACGGGAATGGCGTTTTCCGGCCAGACCACCAGGTCGGCGTCCGTCTGCTCAGCGGTGCGGTCACGATAGAGCGCCAGGGTGGCACGGGCGTGGTCCGGGTTCCACTTGAGTTCCTGGGCGATGTTGCCCTGGACCCCGGCGACCTTGAGCGGGGCGCCGGCCGGTTGCGTCCATACCTGCCCCTTGAAGACATCCCCGGCCACCCAGGGCACTGCCACCAGCACCAGGGCCGCGACCAGGGCCGCCGGCCGCAGGAGCAGCCGCGGGGCGTTGACCAGCAGGGCGGCCGTGAGCGCCAGTACCGCCGAGATCAGCCAGACGCCGCCCAGCGGCGCCAGGCCTTGCAGCGGACCGCTGAGCTGGCTGTAGCCGAGGAACAGCCAGGGGAAGCCGGTCAACGCCCAGCTGCGGAACAGCTCCAGGGCGAACCAGAGGCCGGCGAAGGTGAGAGCATCGCCCAGCGGCGCCTGGTTGCGTCTCAGGCACAGCGCCCAGAGCCAGGCGGGGAGGGCGAAGAACAGCGCGATGCCGGCGCAGAAGCCCACGGTGAGGAACAGCGCCAGGGGCGTGGAGGCGGCGCCGTAGTCGTGGATGCTGACGTAAATCCAGCTGGTCCCGGCGAGAAAGGCGCCGAAGCCGTAGCACCAGCCACGCAGGAAGGCGCGCCAGGCGGTGAGGCCCTTGAGCCCCAGGTAGAAGAGTCCGGCGGACAGCAGGGCCAGCGGCCAGAGGTTGAAGGGAGCCAGCGCCAGGGGCGTGAGGGCTCCGGCGAAGAGCGCCAGAAGGTTGCCCTTCCAGCCGGGTTGGGTGGTCCAGCGCATCGAAAATCCTTGGTCCGATCGAGGCTGCGCAAGCTTACTCGTCAGCGCGGGGGAGCGCCAAAGGTGCGTGCAGGGGAGCGCGAGGCAGGTCGCAGTTGAGCAGGGGAAGCCATGGCGGCCGTGGCGATCCGTAGGTTGGGCTGAGACAGCTCCATCGTCGAAGCCCAACGGTGGCGACCTCGAGGCAAGGCCTGTTGGGCTTCGCTGCGCTCAACCCAACCTACGGGGGCCGTAGGATGAGACCGACCCTCACCCCAGCCCTCTCCCCGAGGGAGAGGGGGTAAGAGCGGCGCTAGCGATTGACCGGGGTCACCCGCAGCAGGTGGATGCGGCGGCCATCGGCGTTGAGCACGCGGAAGCGGAAGTCGTCGATCACCGTTTCCTCGTTGCGCTTGGGCAGGTGGCCCAGGCGATTCATCACCAGGCCGCCGGCCGTGTCGGCCTCGGCGTCGGCGAAGCGGGTTTCCAGGGTCTCGTTGAGGGTCTCGATGGGGGTGAGCGCCTTGACCACGAAGTCGCCGTTGGGCAGCGACTTGATGAAGCTCTCTTCCTCCACGTCGTGCTCGTCCTCGATCTCGCCGACGATCTGTTCCAGCACGTCCTCGATGGTTACCAGGCCGGCGACGCCGCCGTATTCGTCCACCACGATGGCCATGTGGCTGTGGGTGGAACGGAATTCACGCAGTAGCACGTTGAGGCGCTTGGACTCGGGGACGAAGGTCGCCGGACGCAGCACCGTCTTGAGGTCGAAGGTGCGCTCGTGGTCGAGCAGCAGCGGCAGCAGGTCCTTGGCCAGCAGCAGGCCGAGGACGTCGTCGGGGCCGTCGCCGATCACCGGGTAGCGGGAGTGGGCGGCTTCGATCACCGCCGGCAGGAATTCCGCCGGGGTCTGGTGGGCACGGATGCTGATGATCTGGGAGCGCGGCACCATGATGTCGCGCACCTGGAGGTCGGCCACCGAGATGGCGCCCTCGACGATGGACAGCGCCTCGCTGTCGAGCACCTTGTTCTCGTGCGCCTCGCGCAGCAGTTCCAGCAGTTCCTGGCGGCTCTTGGGTTCATGGGCAAAGGCCTGGACGATACGTTCCAGCCAGGAACGATGCCCATTGCCTGATCGATCTTCGTTCATGTGTCTGTCATTCACCGTAGGGATCGGGGTAGCCCAGTTCTGCGAGCAATTGGCGTTCCAGGTCTTCCATCTCCTCGGCTTCGTCATCGTCCAGATGATCGTAGCCGAGCAGGTGCAGGCAGCCGTGGATGACCAGGTGCGCCCAGTGCGCCTTGGCGGGCTTGCCTTGCTCGGCGGCCTCGCGGGCCACCACGGGGGCGCAGATCACCAGGTCGCCGAGCAGGGGGATATCGAGGAATTCGTCCGGCACGTCGGCCGGAAAGGACAGCACGTTGGTGGCGTAGTCCTTGTGCCGCCAGGTGCGATTCAGCTCGCGGCCTTCGGCTTCGTCCACCAGGCGGATGGTGAGTTCCGAGTCACCCTGGCGGGCGCGCAGGGCCAGTTCGCACCAGCGGCGTAAGTCCGGTTCCTCGGGGAGGTCGGCCGCCTCGCTGGCGACCTGGACGTCCAGTTCAATCGCCATGGCGATCGTCCCCGTTGGCCCGCGGCTTGTCCTGCAGCGCCTCGAAGCGGTCATAGGCCTCGACGATGCGCTGCACCAGCGGATGGCGCACCACGTCCTTGGATTCGAAGTGGGTGAAGCCGATGCCGGGCACGTCGCGCAGGACTTCGATGACGTGCTTGAGGCCCGACTTGGTGCCGCGCGGCAGGTCGACCTGGGTGACGTCACCGGTGATCACCGCGGTGGAGCCGAAACCGATCCGGGTCAGGAACATCTTCATCTGCTCGAGGGTGGTGTTCTGACTTTCGTCGAGAATGATGAAGCTATTGTTGAGGGTCCGCCCACGCATGTAGGCCAGCGGCGCGACCTCGATGACCTGCCGCTCGATGAGCTTGGCCACCTGCTCGAAACCGAGCATCTCGTAGAGGGCGTCGTAGAGCGGGCGCAGGTAGGGGTCGATCTTCTGCGCCAGGTCACCGGGCAGGAAGCCGAGCTTCTCGCCGGCTTCCACCGCCGGGCGCACCAGCAGGATGCGGCGGATCTGCTCGCGCTCCAGGGCGTCCACGGCGCAGGCCACGGCCAGGTAGGTCTTGCCGGTACCGGCCGGGCCTATGCCGAAGTTGATGTCGTGGTCGAGGATCGACTTGACGTAGCGCTGCTGGTTGGCGCCGCGCGGACGGATCATGCCCTTCTTGGTGCGCAGGGCCACGCTGGTGTCGCCGCCGCGGTGTTCCTGCTGCAGGGCTTCCAGGCCGGATTCCTGCAGATAGAGGTGCACCAGTTCCGGCGCCACCGGCGTGCCGCTGGCGGTCTCGCGATAGAGGCGCTGCAGGAGATTCTGGGCCGCGCGGGTGCGCTCGGGATCGCCGACCAGTTCGAACTGGTTGCCGCGGTTGCGGATCTCGATGCCGAGACGGCCTTCGATCTGGCGCAGATTTTCATCGAGCTGGCCGCACAGGTTGGCGAAGCGGTCGGCGTCGAAGGGTTCGAGGGTGAAATGCTGGAGCGTCTGGGGGGTATTCAAGGTGTGCAGAGAGACCCTTTGGATTGGCTTTACGAAAACTTGACGTAGCTTGAGAGTAACCTGGGTCGCGCCCTTGGCAAAGGGCGCGTACGACCATCCATCAGGCCAGCGCGACGGCGACGGGCGGGCGCGCACCACTGGCGACGGGGCTTAGCAGGGTGCCGCGCAGGGAGTGCGGCAGGGCCTCGTCGATGTGCACCTGGACGAACTGGCCGATCAGGCTGGCATCGCCGCAGCGGAAGTTGACGATGCGGTTGTTCTCGGTGCGGCCCTGCAGCATGCCCGGGTCGCGCTTGGAGAAATCGCTGACCAGGATGGTCTGGACGCTGCCGGCCATGCGCCGGCTGATCTCGAAGCCCTGCTGGTGGATGCGCGTCTGCAGGATCTGCAGGCGCTGCTTCTTGACCTCGTCAGGGGTGTCGTCGACCAGGTCCGCCGCCGGGGTGCCGGGACGGGCGCTGTAGACGAAGGAGAAGGAAAAGTCGAAGCCGACGTCCTCGATCAGCTTCATGGTCTGCGCGAAGTCCTTCTCGGTCTCGCCGGGGAAGCCGACGATGAAGTCCGAGCTGATGCAGATGTCGGGTACCGCCGCCTTGAGCTTGCGGATGCGCGACTTGTATTCCAGCGCCGTGTGGTTGCGCTTCATGGCGGCCAGGATGCGATCCGAACCGGCCTGCACCGGCAGGTGCACGAACTTCACCAGCTCCGGGATCTCGGCATGGGCCTGGATCAGGGCGTCGGAGAATTCCAGCGGATGCGAGGTGGTGTAGCGAATGCGGTCGATGCCGTCCACTGCCGCCACCACATAGAGCAGCTCGGCGAAGTCGGCGATACGGCCGTCGCCGGTGGCGCCGCGATAGCCGTTGACGTTCTGGCCCAGCAGGGTCACCTCACGCACGCCGTGCTCGGCGAGGTGGATGATCTCGGCGAGGACATCGTCCAGCGGCCGGCTGACCTCTTCACCACGGGTGTAGGGCACCACGCAGAAGGTGCAGTACTTGCTGCAGCCTTCCATGATGGAGACGAACGCGCTGGGGCCGTCGATGCGCGGCTCGGGCAGGCGGTCGAACTTCTCGATCTCGGGGAAGGAGATGTCCACCTGGGGCGCCCGGGTGGTGCGCGCGGCGTCGATCATCTCCGGCAGGCGGTGCAGGGTCTGGGGGCCGAAGACCACGTCGACATAGGGCGCGCGATCACGGATGGCGGCGCCTTCCTGGCTGGCCACGCAGCCACCGACGCCGATCACCAGATCGGGATTCTCCAGCTTGAGTTCGCGCCAGCGACCGAGCTGGGAGAACACCTTCTCCTGCGCCTTCTCGCGGATCGAGCAGGTGTTGAGCAGGATGACGTCGGCCTCGGCCGGATTCTGGGTGACTTCCAGGGGCTCACGCTCGCCGAGCAGGTCGACCATGCGCGACGAATCGTATTCGTTCATCTGGCAGCCATGGGTTTCGATATAGAGCTTCTTGGACATGCGCGGCAGGGAGTCGGTGGCGAGTGGACCGCGCATTATAGTGATGGCCCTCGGCACGGGGAAGAGCCGCCCGGAAGGCACTCGGCCTATGGCCCAGCGCTGCCTTCTGGTAGCCGGGCGATGACCTTGATCTCGAAGCGGAAGCCGGCCAGCCAGGTGACGCCGACCGCGGTCACCGTGGGGTAGGGCGCCGTGCCCCAGTGCTCCAGCAGTACCGGCCAGATCCGTTCGAAGCTGGCCTCGGCATCGATCATGAACAGGGTGACGTCCACCACGTCGGCGAAGGTGGTGCCCGCGGCGACGAGGATGGCATCGAGGTTGGCGAAGGCCAGGCGGATCTGCTCTTCCAGCTCCGCTTCCGGCGCACCGTCGAGGCGGCTGCCGACCTGGCCGGAGACGAACAGAAAGCCATTGGAGCGGATGGCCGGTGAATAGCGGTGCTGCTCGTAGAGGGCATGGCGGTTGGCGGGAAAGACGACGTCGCGGGTCATGGCAGGGCTCCGTGAGGGGGATCGAGGAAGCCACCTTAGGCGTCGTCCACCAGTGGATAAACCCGGCCAGGCGGCCAGCATTGTTTGTACAATCCAAACAATCCCCTGTTCAGGAGGCGGCATGGATCTGTTCGGCGCGATGCAGACCTTCGTGCGGGTGGTGGAAGCCGGCAGCTTCACCCGCGCGGCCGAGACCCTCGGCAGCAGCCGCACCCGCGTCACCCAGCAGGTGCAGCAGCTGGAAGCGCACCTGCAGGTGCGCCTGCTCAATCGCACCACCCGGCAGGTGCAGGTCACCGCCGACGGCGCCGCCTACTACGAATGCTGCCTGGGCGTGCTGGCGGCGGTGGACGATGCCGAGACGGGGCTTTCGGCGGCCACTCGCACGCCCCGTGGCCGCCTGCGGGTGGACGTGCCCAGTCCGCTGGCGCGGCTGATCCTGATCCCGGCCCTGCCGGACTTCTTCCAGCGCTATCCGGATATCCAGCTCGAGCTGGGCGTCAGCGATCGCCAGGTGGACCTGATCGGCGACAACGTCGATTGCGTGATCCGCGGCGGGCGCATCCGCGAGCAGTACCTGGTGGCCCGGCCGCTGGGGGCGCTGCAACTGGGGTGCTATGCCGCGCCGGCCTATCTCGCCACCCAAGGTGTGCCGCTGCATCCTGCCGCGCTGGCCGAAGCGCCGCATCGGGTGGTGCGCTTTCTCTGGGGTACGGGCAAGGGCTTTCCCTATGCCCTGCAGCGCGGCGCCGAGCGCCTAGAGTTGCAGAGCCGGCACAGTCTGGAAGTGGACGACGGCAATGCCTGCCTGGCCGCAGGGCAGGCCGGGCTCGGAGTGGTCTGCCTGCCGCACTATCTGGCAGCGGAGGCGGTCGCTCGCGGCGAGCTGGTCAGGCTGTTCGCGGACTGGCGGATGGTCCCCATGCCGCTGTATCTGGCCTTCGCGCCCAACCGTCACGTCAGCGCCAAATTGCGGGTCTTCATCGACTGGGTGAGCGCCGTGGTGGCACAGCGGGCGTGCCTGGATGCCGCGGCGGACGGCTGACTGGGCCCAGGCCCGGCGTGCTATGCTCGCCGCCCTTTTCATCAGTGAATCTTGCGCCCATCCATGAGCTCATCCCCCAGCAAGCCGGCCATCTACAAGGTGATCTTCGTCAACCAGGGTCAGGTCTTCGAGATCTACGCCAAGCAGATCTTCCAAAGCGATCTCTGGGGCTTCCTGGAAATCGAGGAACTGGTGTTCGGCGAGCGCACCCAGGTGGTGGTCGATCCGAGCGAGGAGAAGCTCAAGGCGCAATTCGAAGGCGTGGTGCGCAGCTTCGTGCCGATGCATTCGATCATCCGTATCGACGAGGTGGAGCGCCTGGGCCAGCCCAAGATCAGCGAGGCCAAGGGTGGCACCAACGTCATGCCGTTCCCGATGCCCATGCCCGACAAGCCCTGACCGGGCTCGCGGTCAGTTCTGCGGCGGCTGGAAGGGATTGAGGTTGCCCGCGGTCTGCATGTCCTGCAGATAGTCGCGGAAGATCTGGCCCAGCACCTGGGTGGCCATCTCCAGCTCGTCCCGGCGCATCTGGGCGCTGACCAGGTCGGCGGTGTCCATGGCTTCGTCGTTGCCATTGATGGCGGCCATCTTCAGCACGATGTAGGCCTGGATGTTGTTGGGCGGGACGCCCTCGCCGCGAAAGAACATGTTGCCGAGGCGATTCTGCGCATCGGCATTGCCCTTTAGCGAGGCCTGTTCGAACCACTGGCGCGCCTGGTTGAGATCCTTGGGCGTCTGCTTGCCTTCGTAGTAGAAGTCGCCGAGTTCGTACTGTGCCTGGGAGTCGCCGTCGTGGGCGATCTGCTGGCAGCGGGCGATGGCCTGCGCCAGGGCGTCGTTGGCCAGATTCAGGTTGCAACGGCTGGTGCTGGGGACGAGCAGCGAGTTACCACCGGCCAGGGCGGCCAGGGGCATCAGGAATAGGGCTGCGCACAGGATGTGACCAGCGCGGTGCATGAAGCGCCTCCACGAGCGAGGCAGGTTCGGAGAACCCGGTCGGCGAAACGCGCCGACATCTCATTATGGGTCAAGCCGGCGCACGCTTTCAAAACCTTTACGCACAATGGCGGAACTTTTTTGCCCGTTACGCCAGCCTCTCAACTAGGTGTGAGGCTGGCGGGGCAGAGAGGTTCCTGAAGCGAGACGGACGGTATTAGTCCTTGAAGGTCGCGAAGGCGCGCTCGGCGGCATCCAGGGTGATGCGCAGCTCCTCGTCGCCATGGGCGATGGAGGTGAAACCGGCCTCGAAGGCACTGGGTGCCAGGTAGACGCCGCCGTCCAGCATCAGGTGGAAGAAGCGCTTGAACCTCTCGCTGTCGCTGCCCATGACGTCGCTGAAGGTGACGATGTCTTCGGCGCCACTGAAGTAGAGGCCGAACATGCCGCCCGCCTGGGTGGTGACGAAGGGCACGCCTGCAGCATCGGCGCGATCCTGAAGGCCCTGCAGCATCCGCGTGGTGTAGTCGGTCAGCTCGGCGTGGAAGCCGGGGCGACGGATCAGCTGCAGGGTGGTCAGGCCGGCGGCCATGGCCAGCGGATTGCCCGAGAGGGTGCCGGCCTGGTAGACCGGGCCGAGCGGGGCGATCTTTTCCATGATCTCGCGCTTGCCGCCGAAGCAGCCCACCGGCATGCCGCCGCCGACGATCTTGCCGAAGGTGGAGAGGTCCGGACGGATGCCGTAGTACTCCTGGGCACCGCCCAGGGCGACGCGGAAACCGGTCATGACCTCGTCGAAGATCAGCACCACGCCATAGCGATCGCAGAGGCTGCGCAGGCCTTCGAGGAAGCCGGGGGCGGGCGGTACGCAATTCATGTTGCCGGCCACCGGCTCGACGATGATGCAGGCGATCTGGTCGCCGGTTTTCGCCAGGGTCTCTTCCACCTCGGTCAGGTCGTTGTAGGCCAGGGTCAGGGTGTGCTGGGCGAAGGCCGCCGGCACGCCGGGCGAGCTGGGCACGCCCAGGGTCAGGGCGCCAGAGCCGGCCTTGACCAGCAGGCTGTCGGAGTGGCCGTGGTAGCAGCCCTCGAACTTGATGATGGTGTCGCGCCCGGTATAGCCGCGTGCCAGGCGGATGGCGCTCATGGTGGCCTCGGTGCCGGAGCTGACCATGCGCACCATCTCCATGGACGGCACCAGCTCGCAGATGAGGTCGGCCATGGTGGTTTCCAGGGCGGTCGGGGCGCCGTAGGAGAGGCCGTGTTCCAGCTGGCGGCGCACGGCATCGAGCACGTCCGGATGGCTATGGCCGAGGATCATCGGACCCCAGGAGCCGACGTAGTCGACGTAGCGCTTGTCGTCTTCATCGACCACATAGGCGCCCTGAGCGTGCTTGAAGAACAGCGGCGTGCCGCCGACGCTCTTGAAGGCACGCACCGGCGAGTTGACGCCGCCGGGGATGTGGCGTTGGGCTTGGTCGAAGAGTTGGGCGGAACGGGACATGGGAGTCTCCTTGAATAGGATCAGGCCGCGAACAGCCGGGCGAAGGCGCGCGCGCGGCGCTCCACCTCGCCCGCGCTGGCGGCGGAAAACAGGGTGTGGACGACGGCGAGCAGATCGGCGCCGTGTTCGAGCAGGCGCGGAGCGTTGTCCAGAGTGACGCCACCGATGGCGCACAGCGGCTGGTTGAAGCGACTGCGGGCCTGGTCGAGCAACTCCAGAGGCGCCGGCGGGGCATCCGGCTTGGTGCTGGAGGCGAAGAAGCGGCCGAAGGCCAGGTAGCTGGCGCCGGCCTGGGCGGCGGCCTCGGCCAGCTCCAGGCTGGCGTGGCAGGTGCCGCCGAGCACGGCATCCGCGCCCAGTTCGGCACGGGCGCTGGCCAGGGAACCGTCTTCCTGGCCCAGGTGCAGGCCGACGCCCAGGGCGCGGGCCAGGGCCAGGTCGTCATTGATGATCAGCTGGGCACCGTGCTGGCGGCATAGGTTGGCCAGGGCAGCGGCTTCGTCGTGGCGGCGATTGGCGTCGCTTGACTTGTCGCGGTATTGCACCAGGCGGGCACCGCCCTGCAGGGCGGCTTCGACGTAGGGCAGCAGGCGACCGTCGGCGAGCAGGGCGCTGTCGGTGATGGCGTAGAGTCCGCGCAGATCGCTCATGAGCAGAAGTCCAGCGGCAGGCGGCGCGGCACGTACTGGCCACGGCCGGGGCGTTCGGCGTCCCTCAGGGTACGCCAGGTGTAGTCGAGGGCGCTGCGCACCGCGCTGGGCAGGGCTTCGCCCAGGGCCAGGCGTCCGGCCAGGGTGCTGGCCAGGGTACAGCCGGAGCCGTGGTAGCTGCCGGGCAGGCGCTGGCAGACGTGGGTCTCGCAGCGGCCTTCGCGGTCATAGAGGCGGTTATGCACCTCGTGCTCCTCGCCATGGCCGCCGGTGATCAGCAGGTGGGCGCAAAAGGGCAGCAGGCGCTCGGCGCATTGCTCCGGCGTGCCCTCGGGCAGCTCGGCGAGGATGCGCGCCTCGGGCAGATTGGGGGTGGCGATGGTGGCGCGCGGCAAAAGGCGCTCGCGGATGGCGTAGCCGACCTCGTCCTTGCCCAGGGCGCCGCCGCCACCGGCGCGCAGCACCGGATCGCATACCAGCGGCACGCCGGGCAGGGCTTCCATGATTTCCAGCACCGTCTCGACCATCTCCACCGAGCCGAGCATGCCCAGCTTGACCGCTGCCACCGGCAGGTCGGCGATGATCGCCCGGGCCTGGGCCAGCACCCACGCGCGATCCAGCACGCGGAAATCCTGGACGTCGACGGTGTCCTGCACGGTCAGCGCGGTGACCGCCGGGGCGGCGTGGCAACCCTGGGCGAGCAGGGCTTCGATGTCGGCCTGCAGGCCGGCACCGCCACTCGGATCGTGACCGGACAGACAGAGGACGACGGGACGTTGGGGTTCGAGGGTCATGGACGTCAGCCTAGCAAAGAGAAGGGGGCGCAGCGGCCGGGCGCGGCAGGGAGTGGCACCCTACAACGACCTCGCGCCCCGCGCTACCCGTTGACATGGGACCCAGATCGGGACGATGGAACTCCGTTGCCCCCAAGGGAGCCGATATACTGCACCTTTGGTTGCCTAAGGCGGGTTTATGGCGTTGTGGCGGTTGTTGCGTGATTTCTTCTTCCGCCAACGGCGTGCCTACGGGACGGCCATCCTCTGCCTGCTGGGGGTCGGATTGCTCAACCTGACCCTGCCCTGGTGGATCGGCAAGGCCATCGACGCCCTGCGCGCGGGCGAGCTGGATCAGGCCGGTCTGCTCTGGCGCGTGGCCCTGATCGTGGCGGTCGGCTGCGGCCTCTATGTGCTCCGCTATCAGTGGCGGGTGCGGCTGTTCGGCACCTCCTACCAGGTCGGCGTGGAGCTGCGCGATGCCTTCTTCGCCAAGCTGGCGCGCCTCGATCCCGGCTTCTTCCAGTCCAGCCGTACCGGTGACCTGCTGGCCCGTGCCACCCAGGACATCGACGCCGTGGAAACCGCCGCGGGCGAAGGGGTGCTGGCCAGTTTCGACGGCATGCTGACCCTGCTGCTGGTGCTGCTGGCCATGTTCATCGGTATCGACGCACCCCTGGCGGCCCTGGCCCTGTTGCCCTTTCCCTTCATGGCCTGGGGCTTCTACCGCGTGGCGCGGCGGGTGCAGCAGCGTTTTGGCCTGGCGCTGGCAGGCTTTTCCGCCCTCAACGACCGTACCCAGGAAGCCCTGAGCGGCCTGCGCATGTTGCGCCAGCATGCCCTGGTCGAAGCCGAGCTGGACGACTTCGACGAACGCGCCCGCCGCGTGGCCAAGGCCGACTACCAGGTGCAGCGTACCGAGGCGCGCTACGAGCCGATCATCTTCGTCGCCCTGAGCTGCGCCACCCTGCTGACCCTGGTGATGGGCAGCTGGCGCTATCTCGACGGCCATATCACCCTGGGCCAGCTGACCAGTTTCAGCCTCTACCTGGTGCAACTGATCTGGCCGATGTTCGCCATCGGCTGGTGCTTCAACCTGCTGCAGCGCGGCGAAGCCGGCGCGCGCCGCCTGGAAGAGGTGTTCGTGGTCACCGAGCGCATCCGTGACGAGGGCACCCAGACGCCACCGGACCAGGCCGACCTGTCGGTCTACATCCCGGCCTTCACCTATCCCCAGGCGCGTCAGCCGGCCTTGCAGGACGTGGTCATCGACCTGCCCGCCGGCGATACCCTGGGCATCGTCGGCGCCACCGGCAGCGGCAAGAGCACCCTGCTGCGCCTGCTCCTGCGCCAGTTCCCGCTGGAGCAGGGTTGCATCCGCCTGGGCGGGGTACCGCTGGAGGAGTATCGGCTTGGCGACCTGCGCGCCCAATTCGCCTATGTGCCCCAGGACCCCTTCCTGTTCGCCCGGACCCTGGGCGAGAACGTCGCCCTCAGCCGGCCGGATGCCACCGCCGGGGAGATCCGCGAAGCCCTGGACGCCGCCGCCTTCGGTACTGATCTGGCAGCGTTGCCGCAAGGGCTGGACACCCCGGTGGGCGAGCGCGGCCTGACCCTTTCCGGTGGCCAGCGCCAGCGGGTGGCCCTGGCCCGGGCGCTGCTCTCGCCGGCGACCATCCTGCTACTCGACGACACCCTCTCGGCGGTGGATACCGCCACCGAGGCCCAGCTGTTGCGCACCCTGGCGGGACTGCAGGGGCGTACCACCCTGATCGTCAGCCACCGCCTCTCGGCGGTGCAGCAGGCCGACGAGATCATCGTCCTCGACCAGGGCAGCCTGGTGGAGCGCGGCCGCCATGCCGAGCTGCTCGCCGCGGGCGGCCTCTATGCCCGGCTCTGGGCCCTGCAGCAGGCTGAGGAGGCCCGCCAATGACCAGGACGCGCGTACTCTCACTACTGCTCAAGCCGGTGCTGGCCAAGCCGCGCAAGCTGGCCGCCACCCTGGCCATCCTGGTGCTGGCCACCCTGTTCGACGTGCTCGGCCCCTGGCTGACCAAGCACTATCTCGACAATTACCTGGTGCCCCACGACCTGCGTCTCTGGCCGCTGGTGGGGCTGGTGGCCGCCTATGTGGTCTCCCAGGGGCTGGCCGCCTATGGCCGCTATCTGCAATCGCTGAGATTCGCCGAGATCGCCATGGACGTGGTGCTCCTGCAGCGGCGGCGGCTGTTCCGCCACGTGCTGAGCCTGCCGCAGAGTTTCCACGACCGCACCGCCACCGGCGAACTGGTGGCGCGGGTCACCAACGACACCGATGCCCTGCGCGAACTCTATGTGGCCTTCCTCGGCAACATGGTCGGCAACATCGTGCTGCTGATCGGCATTCTGGTGGCCATGGCCCTGCTCGACGTGCGGCTGATGGCCATCGCCGTGCTGCTGATCCCGGCGGCCGTGCTGATCGTCTGGGCCTATCAGAGATACAGCGGGGCGGCGGCCATGGAGGTGCGGATGTTGCGCGCCGAGCAGAGCGCCCGGTTGGGCGAGGCCATCGGCGGCATGGGCCTGTTGCAGGCGTTCAACCAGACCGAACGCTTCCGCGCGGATTTCCAGCGCCTGAACCAGGCCCAGTACGGCGCGCGCATGCGCGCCATCCGCGTGTCCGGCCTGCTGCTGCGCTCGGCGCTGGACTTGGTCAGCGTGGCGGTGCTGGCGGTGTTGCTGCTGGTCTACGGCCTGGGCCATCTGCAGGGCGGCGCCGAGATCGGCGTGCTCTATGCCTTCGTTACCTACCTGGGCCGGGTGACCGAGCCGCTGATGGACATCACCCAGAGATTCAACCTGTTCCAGCAGGCCACGGTGGCCGGTACCCGCCTGCTGCACCTGCTGGAAGAGAAGCCGGCGCTGAGCGGCGAAGACGACCGGCCCATCGCGACCGCGCATTTCCACCTCGACGCGGTGCGCTTCCGCCATGCCGGCGCCGGGCACGACACCCTGCACGGCATCGACCTGGACATAGCACCGGGTACCTTTCTCGGCATCGTCGGGCCGACGGGCAGCGGCAAGTCGACCCTGCTCGACCTGCTCGCCGGGTTGCAGCCCATCAGCGGCGGCAGCCTCTGCCTGGACGGCCGCGAGCTGGGCAGCCTGACCCCGGAGGTGCTGGGTACGGCCCTGGCCAGCGTGCCCCAGGAGCCCTTCATCCGTTCCAGCAGCCTCAGGGACAACCTCTTGCTGGGCAGCCAGGTCCCGGATGCGCGTTTGCGCCAGGCCCTGGCCGCCGCCCACCTGGACGACCTGGTGGCGCGGCTGCCCGAGGGGCTGGATACGCTGCTGGGCGAGCGTGGCTTCACCCTGTCCACCGGCGAGCGGCAACTGCTGGCCCTGGCCCGGGCGTTGCTGCGCGAGCCCAAGGTGCTGCTCCTCGACGAGGCCACCGCCAGCATCGACAGCGCCACCGAAGCGCGGCTGCAAGGAGCGCTGGACGAGTTGCGCGGCCAGGTCACCCTGATCGTGGTGGCGCATCGGCTGTCCACCATCCGCCACGCCGATCGCATCCTGGTGCTGCGCGATGGCCGCAAGGTGGAGGAGGGCAGTCACGAGGCCTTGCTGCAGCGCCCCGAGGGCCATTATCGGCGGCTGTGGGAGCAGCATGCCCAGGGTGAAAAAAGCGTGGGGCCGAGGTAAGTCGTTGTCATCCGGGGGTGTTAGGGTGTCAGCTATAGCCAGTGCCCCAACAAGGAAACCCGCATGACCTCCGTACACGAGGATTTCACCTCCGTTGCCACGGCCAGCGAGGCGGTCGACCGTCTCGCCGCGCTGCACCAGGAAGCCACCCAGGCCCTGGGCGCGGCGCTCAAGCGCTACCTGAAGGATCGCGTTGAGCCGAGCGCGGCCGAGCGCGAGCTGTTCCGCTATCCCGAGATCCGCATCCGCTATCGCGCCCCCGGTGTGCCGCCGGCCACCACCCGCGCCTACGCCAAGATCCAGTTGCCGGGCACCTACGTCGCCACCGTGACCCATCCGGCGGCTTTCCGCGGCTATCTGCTGGAACAGCTCGAACCCCTGATGCGCGACTACGATGTCCAGGTCGAGGTCGGTCGCAGCCGCCAGGACATCCCCTATCCCTATGTGGTGGAGCAGGGCGACGAATTGGCCGGCAGTGGCGTGACCGCCGCCGAGCTGGCGCGGGTCTTCCCCAGCACCGATCTCTCCGCCGCCCACGACGACATCGCCGACGGCCACTACGACTGGGAGCGCATCGATCCGCTGCCACTGGCGCTGTTCGATGCCGCCCGTACCGATTTCTCGCTGAGACGCATCGTCCACTACACCGGCAGCGACTGGCGCCATGTGCAGCCCTGGATCCTGCTGACCAACTACCATCGCTACGTCGACCAGTTCATCCAGCACGGCCTGGAGCAACTGCGCAGCGATCCGCGCTTCGTGCGCCTGGTGTTGCCGGGCAACGTCATCATCGAGCGCGACATGGAGCCGACCGAGGCCCAGGCGGTCATCGCCGCCATTGCCTGGCACCGCTTCCAAATGCCGGCCTATCACCTGATCGCCAGCGATGGCCATGGCGTCACCCTGGTCAACATCGGCGTGGGGCCGTCCAACGCCAAGAACATCACCGACCACCTGGCGGTATTGCGCCCCCACTGCTGGCTGATGATCGGCCACTGCGGCGGCCTGCGGCAGTCGCAGACCATCGGCGACTACGTGCTGGCCCACGCCTACATGAGACGCGACGGCATCCTCGACCGCGTGGTGCCGCCGCACATCCCCATCCCGGCGCTGGCCGAGGTGCAGGTAGCGCTGCAGGACGCTGCTGCGAGCGTCACCGGCGAACGCGGCGAGGCGCTCAAGCGCCGTCTGCGCACCGGTACCGTGCTGACCTACGACGACCGCAACTGGGAGCTGCGCTGGGCCCAGGAACGCCCGCTGATCAACCTGGCCCGCGCCGTGGCGGTGGACATGGAAAGCGGCACCATCGCCGCCCAGGGCTATCGCCTGCGGGTGCCCTACGGCACCCTGCTGTGCGTCTCCGACAAGCCGCTGCACAGCGAGATCAAGCTGCCGGGCTCGGCGAACGCCTTCTATGCCCGGGCGGTGAGCCAGCACCTGGCCATCGGCATCGCCGCCCTCGACCAGTTGCGCACCCAGCTCGACTCCCTGCACTCGCGCAAGCTGCGCAGCTTCGACGAGCCGCCGTTCCGGTAAGGCGTTGGGGTTGGGCCTGTTGGGCTTCGCTGCGCTCAACCCAACCTACGGCGAGGAGTCAGGATCGAAGGTGGCCTAGCATTGCGCGCGGATGGCCCCCTCTCCCTCTTGGAGAGGGTTGGGGTGAGGGTGCCCCCGGCAACGATGCCCAGTGGAAAAGGCTGCGCCGTTTTCCACGCTACGGTGCCAGGGGACTAATCGCGGTCATGGCGGTCCGCCGATGCGGCCGCTCCTACGGTTGCTTCCGTGCCTGTAGGAGCGGCCCATGGCCGCGATCGGCAAAACACTACAACTCCATAAGAGCGGTCGCGATAGCCAGCAGGCCTAGGCCCGCGTCGTCTCCTCACGGCTCACTACCAGCCAAACCGCCATACCTATCACCAGCGCGCCCAGCAAGGCATTGGTTGCCAGGGTTTCACCCAGGACCAGATAGCCCCAGAGCACCCCGAACGGCGGGACCAGAAAGGTCACGCTGAGGGTACGTAGCGGCCCTATATCGGCCAGTAAGCGGAAATACAGGATGTAGGCCAAGGCGGTACATAGCAGGCCGACCGCTAGAACACTGGACCAGGCACTCGCGGGTGGCGGGGCGGGCAGCGGATTCATGGCGAGGGTCGCAAGGCTGAACGGTAGCAGGAACAGTGTTGCACCCAGCTGGCTACCGAAGGCGACCAGAGTGGCATCCAGGCCGCCGCGTTCGCTGATCCAACGGCGCGTCAGGTAGCCGGCGGTGCCATAGCAGGCCGTTGCCAGCAGGCAGGCGAGGATGCCGGTCAGCATGCTCGCGCCCGCTTCCGGACTGCTTTGTGGAACGATCAAGGCCACTCCAGCAAAGCCAATGGCCACGCCGAGCCATTTGCGCCGGCTCAAGACTTCGCCAAAGCAGGCGAAGCCGATCAAGGCGCCCATCAGCGGCGTGAGGGCGTTGAGCAGTGCCGAATAGCCCGCAGGTAGATAGCGCGCGGCCAGGCAGTACAGCAGGAAAGGCAGTCCGGAATTGACGACTCCAAGCAGGGCGGTCGACCAGAACTTGCCCGTGAAATGCCAGGATTTCCGCAAGAGGAGCAATAGGACGGCGAGTCCCAACGCACCGAGCGCGACCCGCAGAAAGGCAGTATTCACGGTGCCGAAGGCCGGTACCGCGATGCGCATGAAGAGAAAGCTCGCGCCCCAGATTGCCGCCAGCAGTAAGAGCCTCAGTCCATCGGCCTGACCCATCTCGTCACTCCTGATCGGTGGTACATCACGCTGCCCTATTAGTGGGGCGAGTATCCACGCAGGCGTTGGGCGGGGCCGGCCGTTTTCGGTCGGGGTGGTCAAAAGGACGGGACCTACGAGGGAGGCCTGTCATCGCCCACCCGGAACATCTCGTCGCCCGTTCCGGTCGGTTACCGGAGAGGGGTGGGTCTGCTCGCGTCACCGTTCGGTAAAGATCACGGATTTAACATTGATCTCTGGGACGTCTGGCCCTAAAGTTCGCGCCCGAACGTCCATGCTGGAAACGATCCATCCGGCTCAAGTACCGACGACGAGACAGCGAGGTCAACGCCAGTACGCGTTGACCTTTTTGCTTTCGGCGATGTGCCTTGGGAAGTAGGCGAACCAAAGTGGGGAAACGGATTAGGCGTTCAGAACACCCCCTCCTTCAATTTGTTCTGCCCATCGGGAGTCCGACGCATGTCCATCAAGGTCGAAGATTACTATTCTCGCGAAACCTTCCAGAAGATGAAGGCCTTCGCCGACCAGCAGGAAACCCCCTTCGTCGTCATCGACACCGCCACCATTGCGCGGGCCTATGACGATCTCGTTGGCAACTTCCCCTTCGCCAAGATCTATTACGCGGTCAAGGCCAATCCGGCCATCGAGATCACCGAGTTGCTGCGCGACAAGGGCTCGAACTTCGACATCGCCTCGATCTACGAGCTGGACAAGGTGCTGTCCACCGGTGTCGAACCGGAGCGCATCAGCTACGGCAACACCATCAAGAAGTCCAAGGACATCCGCTACTTCTACGAGAAGGGCGTGCGCATGTTCGCCACCGACTCCGAGGCCGACCTGCGCAACATCGCCAAGGCCGCCCCGGGCTCGCGCATCTACGTGCGGATCCTCACCGAAGGCTCCAACTCGGCCGACTGGCCGCTGTCGCGCAAGTTCGGCTGCCAGCCCGACATGGCCCTGGACCTGCTGATCCTGGCCCGCCAGCTGGGCCTGGAGCCCTATGGCATCTCCTTCCACGTGGGTAGCCAGCAGCGCGACATCGACGTCTGGGACGCCGCCATCGCCAAGGTCAAGGTGATCTTCGAGCGCCTCAAGGAAGAAGACGGCATCACCCTCAAGATGATCAACATGGGCGGTGGCTTCCCAGCCAACTACATCCAGCGCACCAACAGCCTGGAGACCTATGCCGACGAGATCATCCGCTTCCTCAAGGAAGACTTCGGCGACGAGCTGCCGGAAATCATCCTGGAGCCGGGTCGCTCGCTGATTTCCAACGCCGGCATCCTGGTCAGCGAAGTGGTGCTGGTGGCGCGCAAGTCGCGGACCGCCGTGGAGCGCTGGGTCTACACCGACGTCGGCAAGTTCTCCGGCCTGATCGAAACCATGGACGAGTCCATCAAGTTCCCGATCTGGACCGAGAAGAAGGGCGAGATGGAAGAGGTGGTGATCGCCGGTCCGACCTGCGACAGCGCCGACATCATGTACGAGCACTACAAGTACGGCCTGCCGCTGAATCTGGCCAGCGGTGACCGCCTGTACTGGCTGTCCACCGGCGCCTACACCACCAGCTACAGCGCGGTGGAATTCAACGGCTTCCCGCCGCTGAAGGCCTTCTACGTCTAAGGCGTTGCCGCCTTGACCGAGCCCGCGTCCCGTCAGGGACGCGGGCTTTTTCATGCGCGTCGGGAGGGGATTTGTCAGCCTCTGTACCGGATTGTTAAGAATACTTTACATTCGCTATGGATTTGATAATCGTTTGCAAATAGAATCGCGCCGCATTCACAGAGGGAGGCGGCTCGCCATCATGTCCAAGGAAATATCTGCGCTGTCCCAGCGCCGTCTGCTGGTTTCTACCTTCAGTGTCGCCGTTGCCTCGCTGTCCCTGGGGGCCCAGGCCCAGGACGCCAAGGAGCCGGTGACCCGGCTGGAAAGTCTGACCATCGAGGGTCAGGCGCAGCAGGAAGGCTTCAAGGCCGAGCAGTCCGCCTCGCGCAAGTACACCGCCCCTTTGCTGGACACCCCGCAGACCGTCACCGTGGTGCCGGCGCAGGTCATCCAGGACCAGCAGGCGCTGAGCCTGAGGTCGGTGCTGGCCAACGTGTCCGGCATCACCTTCAACGCCGGCGAGGGCGGTGGCGGCTCCGGCGACAGCATCAACATCCGCGGCTTCAGTGCCAACTCGAACATCCAGATCGACGGCCTGCGCGACAGCGCCCAGACCAACCGCACCGACACCTTCAACCTGGAGTCGGTCGAGGTCATCAAGGGCCCCAACTCGGTGTTCGGCGGCGCAGGCACCACCGGTGGCTCCATCAACCTGATCAGCAAGAAGCCCCAGGAGCGCCAATTCACCCGCATCGGCGCAAGCCTGGGCACCGACAGCTATCGCCGCCTGACCCTGGACACCAACCAGCCGTTGCAGGGCGTGGGTACCGACAGCGCCTTCCGCCTGAATCTGATGGCTCACGAGAACGACGTGCCCGGCCGCGACCAGATCGATCGCGAGCGCTGGGGCATCGCGCCGTCGCTGGCCCTGGGCCTGTCGGACGACACCCGCCTGACCCTGAGCTACTTCCATCAGACCGACAACAACCAGCCCGACTACGGGGTGCCGGCCTTCAACGGCAAGAAACTGGCCGGCGTGGATCGCGAGGCCTACTTCGGCTTCAAGAACATCGACAAGGAAGACATCGACAATAATGTCTTCACGGTGGAGCTGGAGCACCGCTTCAACGACAACCTGAGCCTGCAGAACCTGACGCGTTACAGTCGCCTCGAGCGCGACGTGGTGATCTCGGCGTCCAACGTCAACCTCTCCGGCGTCGCCACGGGTCGCTACCGCCCGGCCGGTCCGCAGGGCTACGGTCGCGACGTGACCGCGGAGATGTGGACCAACCAGACCAACCTGACCGGTAACGTCGACACCTTCGGCCTGGGCCATTCCTTCGTGCTGGGCGCGGAGTTCTCCCGCGAGGACTATGATCGCGATACCTACAGCTACAACCTGACCTTCCCCGCTGCCGGCTATGCCCTGGCCGCGCCGCCGGAGCGCTACGACGGTGCGACCAACAAGCAGACCTCGGCCATCGCCGACAACGTGCTGATCGACAAGGCCGTCTATGCCTTCGACACTATCGCCCTTAATGACTATTGGGATGTGAACCTGGGCCTGCGCTACGACTGGTTCGACGGCGACAGCGACACCACCCCGGTCACCAACGGCGTGCGCGGCAGCAAGGCGCACCTGAGTTCCGACGATGCCAAGCTGAGCGGGCGTGCCGGCCTGGTGTTCAAACCGGCGCCGAACGGCCGTGTCTACGTGGCCTATGGCACCTCCTTCAACCCCTCGGCGGAAAGTCTGACCTCCACCGGCGCGGGCCTGAGCACGGCCAACCAGGACCTGGAGCCGGAAAAGAACAAGACCTGGGAACTGGGTACCAAGTGGGAATTCCTCGACCGGCGCCTGGAGCTGGATGGCGCCCTGTTCCGCGTGGAGAAGACCAACGCCCGGGAGACCCTGGCGGACGGCAGCACGGCCCTGGCCGGCAAGCAGCGCGTGCAGGGCATAGAGCTGGGCGCCACCGGGCGCCTCACCCAGGCGTGGAACGTCTACGCCAACTTCACCTTCCTCGACAGCGAGACGCTCGAGGCCGCTGATACCCTGGACGGGCGCAATCGCGAAGGCCAGGCGCTGGCCAATACGCCACCGCGCTCGCTCAACCTCTGGACCACCTACGAGCTGCCGGCCGGCTGGCGGGTAGGCTATGGCGCCCGCTATGTCAGCGAGCGTAACGTCACCTCCAGCAACGATGGCGCCAAGCTCGACGCCTACTGGCTGCACAACGCCATGGTCGGCTATCGCGTCAATCGCAACGTCGACCTGCAACTCAACGTCAACAACGTCTTCGACGAGGACTATGTGGAGCGGGTGCGCTCGCAACTGGGGGCGACCACCAGATCGTCGGCCATCGAGTACGGCGATGCCCGCTCCGCCATCCTGACCGCGACCTACAGCTTCTAGGGTCGCGTGGAGCAGCCGAAGCCCCGCCGCGACGGGGCTTTCGGCCTTGAGGAGGAAAGCGCCGATGATGATCAGGGTTCCGGGCGTGCTTACGCCCGAGCAGGTAGGGGAGTGCCGCCAACGACTGGAGGCAGCGGCCTGGGCCGATGGCAAGCACACGGCCGGTTTTCAATCGGCGATGGCCAAGGACAATCTGCAACTGCCGGCGGAGGAACCGGCGGCACGTGCGGTGGGCGAGCTGATTCAGCAGGCCCTGGCGCGACATCCGCTGTTCGTCGCCGCGGCGCTGCCGGCGCGGGTGTTTCCGCCGCTGTTCAATCTCTACCGGGGCGGCCAGTCCTTCGGGCTGCACGTGGACAATGCCCTGCGTCCGCTGCCGGATGGCAGCGGCTATCTGCGCACCGATCTCTCGGCAACGCTGTTCTTCTGCGAGCCGGAAGAATACGACGGCGGCGAGCTGGTGGTGGAGGACACCTATGGCGCCCACAGCGTCAAGCTGGCCGCCGGCGATCTGATCCTCTATCCGGCCAGCAGCCTGCACCGGGTGCTGCCGGTCACCCGGGGCGCGCGGCTCTGCTCCTTCTTCTGGATCCAGAGCCTGGTGCGCGACACGGCGCAGCGCACCCAGCTGTTCGAACTCGACCAGGGCATCCAGCGTGCCGCCGCCGACCTGGGGCAGGGCCACGAGGCCTGCCTGCAGCTGACCGGTGTCTATCACAATCTCCTGCGGCTATGGGCCCAGCCCTGATTCGTCGCGGCCTGTTCCAGCTGCACAGCCTGCTCGGGCTGGCGGCGGGCCTGGTGCTGGTGGTGCTGGGCGTGACGGGTGCGCTCTACAGCGTGCAGCTGGAAGTCATGCAGTGGCTCAATCCGGTACCCGTCACCGCCACCGCGGGGCGGCAACTGCTCACGCCCGCGGAGGTGCGCCAGCGGCTGGTACCCCCGGGCCAGGAGTTGAGCTTCGTCTCCACCATGGCCGGGGAGGGCTACGGCATGCTCGGCCTGGCGCCGGCGGGCGGCCAGGGGCGCGGCGAGGTCCGGCTGTTCGACCGTTATTCCGGCGAGGTGCTGACCTCGCCTCGCGGTCAAGCCTTCTTTCGCGTCGTCCTCGACCTGCACCGTTCCCTGGCCTTGGGACCACTGGGCAAGGCCCTGACCGGTGCCGCCACCCTGATCCTGCTGGTGCTCTGCGTTTCCGGGCTGTATCTGCGCTGGCCGCGCCAGGTGCGGCGCTGGCGCGCCTGGCTGACGCTGGACTGGGCGCGCCGTGGCCGCAGCTTCCACTGGGACCTGCACGCCGTGGTCGGTACCTGGTGCCTGCTGCTCTACCTGCTGGCGGCGCTGACTGGACTCTACTGGTCCTACGGCTGGTACCGCGTGGCCAGCGAGCGCCTGCTGGGCGCCGCGCCCGAACCGCGCCAAAGCGCCGTGGTGGCCCGCCGCGACGTGGATCTGGACGCTCTCTGGCAGAGCTTTCGCCGGGAGACCGGGGGGCGCATCGAGGGCTATGGCCTGCTGCTGCCCAATCCGGCACGCAAGGTCGGCCAGCCGACCCTCTGGTACCTGCCCGAGGATGCCGAGCATATCCGTGCCCTCAACCGCATCGTCTTCGATGGCCAGGGCCGGGTGCTCGATCACAGGCGCTACCGTGAGCAGCCCCTGGGCGCACGGCTGCTGCTCAGCGTCTATGCCCTGCACTCGGGCGAATACTTCGGCCTGGCGGGACGGCTGCTGATGTTGCTCGCCAGCCTGGCCATGCCGCTGTTCCTGGTGACCGGGCTGTGGCTCTACCTGGATCGCCGCCGCAAACGCCGGCAGGCACGCCAGGCCCGTGCCGGCCTGGTGCCCCGTGCCGACGGCGCCGCCGACTGGCTGATCGGCTACGCCAGCCAGAGCGGCCAGGGCGAGGCGCTGGCCTGGCAGGCGGCCGGTCAGTTGCAGGCGGCCGGGCTGGCCGCCGAAGTCGTCCCGCTCGGCCGCCTCGACGTCGAACGGCTGCGGCGGGCGGCGCGGGCGCTGTTCGTCGTCGCCACCCATGGCGATGGCGAGGCACCGGACACCGCCCGAGGCTTCGAGCGGCGGATGCAGGCGCAGGGCCAAGCCTTGGCCAGCCTGAACTATGGCGTGCTGGCGCTGGGCGACCGGCGTTACCAGGGCTATTGCGCCTTCGCCCGCCGGCTCGATGCCTGGCTCGCTGCCCAGGGCGCCCGACCGCTGTTCACCACCGTGGAGGTGGACAACGGCGACCCGGGTGCCCTGACGCTCTGGCAACGCCAGCTGCAGACCCTGGGCGCCGCCTGCGCCGAGGTGCCGGTGGAGCAGCCGCTGCAGCCCTGGCGACTGGCGTCGCGGCAGCTGCTCAATGCCGGCAGTCCGGGCTGGCCGGCCTACGAGTTGCGCCTGGTACCGCCGACGGGGAGTGAGTGGGCTCCGGGCGACATCCTGGAAATCGCGCCGCGGCAAGGCGCGGAGACGGTCAGCGCCTGGCTGCAACCCTTGGGCCTGGCCGCGGCTAGCGAAGTACGGGGCGAAGACGGGCCTCAGCGCCTGGCGGATGCCCTGCAAGGCCGGTTGCTGCCGGACGATCGCTCCGCCCTGTACGGGCTGACCGCCCAGGCGCTGCTCGATGCCCTGCTGCCCCTCGCGGTGCGCCAGTACTCCATCGCCTCGCTGCCTGGCGAAGGGCCGCTGCGGCTGCTGGTGCGCCAGGAGCGCAAGGCCGCTGGGCGCCTGGGGATCGCTTCCGGCTGGCTGACCACGGCGCTGGCTCCGGGCGCTCTGCTGCAGGCGCGGCTGCGAGCCCATCCCGGCTTTCGTCCACCGCTGGATCCGCGCCCACTGATCCTGATCGCCGCCGGTACCGGCCTGGCCGGGGTACGCCCGCTGCTGGCCGCCCGTATCGCCGGCGGGTACCGGCGCAACTGGCTGCTGTTCGGCGAGCGTACGGCGGCGCACGACAGCTTCTATGGCGTGGAACTGGACGACTGGCTGGCGAAGGGCGAGCTGGCGCGGCTGGACCGGGTGTTCTCGCGGGACGGCGATGGCTACGTGCAAGAGCGGCTGCAGGCGCAGCAGGACGGACTGCGCGCCTGGCTGGCGGCGGATGCGGTGATCATGGTCTGCGGCAGCCTGCAGGGGCTGGGGCGCGGCGTGCATGCCACCCTGCAGGCATTGCTCGGCGAGAATGAAGTCCAGCGCTTGCTGGAGTCCGACCGCTACCGTCGCGATCTGTACTGACTCACGCCCGGGCGATGCACCAGACGCCGGCACCGATCAGCACCACGCCGGCCAGCTTGCCGAGGGTGACCGGGTCCTGACGAAAGCCGGCCCAGCCGAAGTGATCCAGGCTCAGCGACATGGCCAGCTGACCGGCGATGACCAGCGCCATGAACAGGGTGGCGCCGATGCGCGGTCCGGCGAAGGCGGCCATGGCGATGAAGAACATGCCGAGCAGGCCGCCACACCAGTGCCACCAGTGCAGCTCGCGGAGCGCGCCGAGGCTGGGCACGCCGCGTTGCCAGAGCGTCAGCCCGAGCAGGGCGATCAGGCCGACCAGGAAGGAGATCGACGCGGCGGCGAAGACGCTGGACAGCTGGCGGGCGAGCTGCCCATTGATGCCGGCCTGCAACGGCAGGCAGGCTCCGGCGATGAAGGGCAGGACGAGTAGCCACCAGGCGGGCATCGGCAGGACTCCAGAGCGACAAGGGGGCGCAGTATGCCCCAGGGTGGGGCGAAGCGGTCGAACCGGCGACTCCCGGTCGGGCTCCAAGCCCTATCAGCAAGGGAGAATCCGCCATGGCGCCACCGCTGCAAGAAGGCCGTCCGATCCAAGAGGACATGCGCCTGCAACGCTGGATCTGGCGCTGCGAGCGTCTGGGCTGGGTACTGCTGGGCCTGTTTGTCGTCCTGGCCCTGGCCGGCCTCTTCGCCAGCGGCGGCCCCTGGACCACGGCGAGCCGCGTCAGCGACGACGGGCAGCTCCGGGTGGAGTACGAGCGCTTCCAGCGTCGCGGTGCGCCCGCGACCCTGACCCTGGAGCTGGCGCCCGGGCTCTCCAAGGTCGGGCTGGACGAACGCCTGGTGGCCGACTGGACGGTGGAAGCCCTCTATCCGCAGCCGGTGCGCATGACCAGCGAGGACGGGGTGCTCTGGCTCGAGCTGGCCACCGGCAGCGGCCCCAGCCGGCTGCACCTGGCGCTGCGTCCGGATGCCCTGGGCAGGGTCGACTGGCGCATCCTGCGACCCGGCCAGCCAGCGCTGGCACTCTCCGCCTTCATCTATCCCTGAGGACCCGCCATGGAATCCGTGCTCCGCGCCGCGGCCATCTACGCCTTCCTGCTGGTGCTCTTCCGCCTGACCGGGCGCCGGGCGTTGTCGGAGATCACCACCTTCGATTTCGTCCTGCTGCTGGTGATCGGCGAGGCGACCCAGCAGGCCCTGCTGGGCGACGACTTCTCGGTGATCAACGCCTTCGTGGTGATAGCGACCCTGGTGCTGATCGACATCCTGCTGTCGCTGTTCAAGCAGCGTTCGCCACAGGTGGGACGCTTTCTCGATGGCATGCCCCTGATCGTGGTGGAGTACGGCAAGCCCCTGACGCAGCGGCTGCGCAAGGCACGGATCACCGAGGAGGACATCCTCGAAGCGGCGCGGCAGAGCCAGGGGCTGGAGCGCATGGAGCAGATCCGTTTCGCGGTGCTGGAGAAGAATGGACAGATCTCGGTGATTCCCGAGTCCGAGTAAAGCTAGCCGGGCTGGAAACGCAAGAAGGGCAGGATGATCCTGCCCTTCGATTGACGCGGGGATAGCCTAGTGGCTAGTGGCTAGTGGCTAGTGGCTAGTGGCTGCCGCCCTTGCGGCCGGCTTCGGCGGCCTTCTCGCGATCATTGGCGAAGTTGCCACCGCTGTTCTGGCCCCCCTTGCGGCCGGCCTCGGCGGCGCGTTCGGGATCGTTGGCGAAGTTGCCGCCGCTGTTCTCACCGCCCTTGCGCCCGGCTTCGGCGGCGCGCTCGGGATCGTTGGCGAAGTTGCCACCGCTGTTCTCGCCGCCCTTGCGGCCGGCCTCGGAGGCCTTCTCGCGGTCGTTGGCGAAGTTGCCGGGGTTCGAATTGTCGGTACTCATGGTGATTTCCTCTTGCTCGTGGACGCAAGGAGCCAGGTCCACCCGGACGTGGCTCCGCTACCAGGGGGGAAGCGCCTAGCGGCTACCGCCCTTGCGCCCGGCTTCGGAGGCCTTCTCGCGATCGTTGGCAAAATTGCCACCACTGTTCTGGCCGCCCTTGCGCCCGGCCTCGGAGGCCTTCTCGCGGTCGTTGGCGAAGTTGCCGGGATTGGAGTTCGAATTCTTGGTGGTCATGGTCGCTCTACCTCTTGTGGGAATGTAGTGCAGAACTCATTGCCTGCCCTGGTATGGAGGGGCAGACGCGGCAAGGTTTCCCGGCGACGGGATAGGTGGTCGCTGGCCATCGGCCACTACCAGGGCTGTATCTAGGTTTGTCCGATCGGCTGTCCAACCTGGCCGCTGGGTTGGCCGGGGCGAGGTGCCTGGACCACGCGGCAAAGGCTGGACGCAGCGGCGCCGCTGCGTCCAACTCCTGTGGCCTTTGCCTTGTACGACGGGCGGCGGTGCCGCTAGAAGCCGTCGATGGGGATTTTCAGGTAGCGCCGGCCATTGGCTTCGACCGGCGGCAGGGTACCGGCGCGGATGTTCACCTGGATCGCCGGCAGGATCAGCGTGGGCATGGCCAGGGTGGCATCACGGCGGGTGCGCAGGGCGACGAAGGCGTCCTCGTCCACACCATCGCGGACATGGACGTTGAGGGCGCGTTCTTCGCCGACGGTGGTCTGGTGGCGCGCCTCGCGGCCCGCGGGTGGATAGTCGTGGCACAGGTAGAGACGCGTCGCCTCCGGTAGCGCCAGCAGCTGTCGGATCGAGCGATAGAGGTCGCGGGCGCTGCCGCCGGGGAAATCGCAGCGCGCCGAACCGACATCGGGCATGAACAGGGTGTCGCCGACGAAGACATGCGCCTCTTCCACCTGGTAGGCCATGTCGGCCGGGGTATGGCCAGGCACGTGCAGGGCGCGGGCGACGAGGTTGCCGATGTGGAACAGTTCGTCGGGCTGGAACAGGTGGTCGAACTGGGAGCCGTCGAGGCGGAATTCCGGCTCCAGGTTGAAGACGTCCTTGAAGGCGCCCTGGACGCGGCGGATGCCTTCGCCGATGGCAATGCGCCCGCCCAGCTGCCGACGCAGGTAGGGCGCGGCGGAAAGATGGTCGGCATGGGCATGGGTCTCCAGTAGCCATTGCACGCTCAGGCCCTGGTCGCGCACGAAGCGGGCGACGCGATCCGCCGAGAGGGTGGCGGTCCTTCCGGAATGCGGGTCGTAGTCCAGCACCGAGTCGACGATGGCGCAGTGGCTGCCGGGCGCCTCGTAGATCACGTAGGTGAAGGTGGACGTGGTGGCGTCGAAGAAGGGTTCGATGCGCGGAGTCATGACCGGGCCTCGTGACAGAAGAGAGGTTTCACCTTACCACGGGGTCCGCCTACCCGCGGCGTAGCCGGTCGCCGCACCCGGTGCCAGGCGCGCTGGACCGTTCGTCGCCGGATGACGGAATTGCAACGGATGCAACAGGATGTTTCGATACCCGCAGGGTAACGTGCGCCGTCCATTGCCGCTGCGCCGAGGTCGAACGTGTCTTCATCCGGATCCCTGGCCAAATCCGCCGCCAGGCCCCTGAGGTTCGCCCTGGTCGGGGCGGTCGCTACGCTGGTGCACATGGCGGTCGCCGCGCTGCTGCTGAAGCTCTGGGGCTGGCCGGCCTATGGCGCCAACCTGGGCGCCTTCCTGGTCGCCTTCGCCGTCTCCTACCTGGGGCATAGACACATCACCTTCGCCCGGGCCGGCTCGCCCTGGCGCTTCCTGCTGGTGGCGCTGGCCGGCTTCGGCCTCAACAACCTGCTGTTGACCGGTCTGCTCGCCTGCGGCGTGCCGACCCTCTATGCGCTGCTCGTCGCCACCGCCCTGGTGCCGGTGTTCAGCTATCTCTTGTCGTCCGGATGGGTGTTCCGATGAGCGAGGCCGTGAAGCTGTCCCTGGTGGTGCCGGTATTCAACGAAGAATTGGCCATCGCGCTGTTCTACCAGGCGGTCTGCGCCCACCCGGAGCTGGCTGCCCACGACCTGGAGCTGCTGTTCGTCGACGATGGCAGTCGGGACGGCAGCGCCCGGGTGCTGGAGCGGCTGCGCCGGGAGGATCCACGGGTGGCGGTCCTGCAGCTGTCGCGCAACTTCGGCAAGGAGGCGGCGCTGTTCGCCGGCATCGAACACGCCAGTGGCGAGGTGGTGGTGCCCCTGGACGTCGACCTGCAGGACCCGCTGGATGTCATCCCGCGGCTGCTCGAACAGTGGCGGCAGGGCGCCGACGTGGTGCTCGCCAAGCGCGTCAACCGCAGCAGCGACAGTCCGCTCAAGCGGCTGACCGCCGAGGGCTTCTATCGCCTGCACAACCGCATCGCCCAGACGCCCATCGAGGAGAACGTCGGCGATTTCCGGCTGATGAGTCGCGAGGTGGTGGACGCCATCCGCGAATTGCCGGAGCGCAATCTGTTCATGAAGGGCATCCTCTCCTGGGTCGGCTTCGATACCCGGGTGGTGGAGTACGAACGCGCCCCGCGCAGCGCCGGCAGCAGCAAGTTCAACGGCTGGAAGCTGTGGAACCTGGCACTGGAGGGCTTCACCTCCTTCAGCACCGTGCCGCTGCGGCTCTGGACCTACCTGGGCGGCTTCGTCGCCTTGGTGTCCCTGGCCTATGCCGGCTACCTGATCTTCGAGAAGCTGGCCTTCGGCAACCGCGTACCCGGTTATCCCTCGCTGATGACCGCCATCCTCTTCTTCGGCGGGGTGCAACTCATCGGTATCGGGGTACTGGGCGAATACATCGGCCGCATCTACATCGAGACCAAGCGCCGGCCGCGCTATGTGCTCAAGCGTTCGACCCGGCGCGCGCCCTAGTACCGCGCCTGCTGCATCTCCCGCAGCCGACTCAGGGTGCGGCGAAAGGGGAAGTCCAGGCAGCCGCGGGTATAGAGCTGCTCCAGGGGCACGGCGGCGTCGAGGTAGAGCGGGCGGCGGCGATCGTAGGCCTCATCGACCAGGGCGATGAAGCGGCGCACGGCATCGTCCTGGGGCGCCAGGCGCGGCAATTCACGGTCACCGGCGACCACCCGTTCCACGCCGTCTTCGGTGCCCCGGGCGATGCGACCGTCGCGCGGGTCGCCGGAGAGGCAGGGCACGCCGCCCAGCAGCAAGGCGGGGAAGCGGGTGCAGAGGTCGATGTAGTCCAAGGTCGCCCAGGCGCCCTGGCAGAGGGTGGCGAAATCGAACCAGACCGCACCGGGGGCACGCCTAATCACGTGTAAGGTGCGACCGCCCAGCAGCAGGGGCGCTTCCGTCACGGTCTGGCCGGCGGTCAGGCGGGCGAAGCATGCGGCGAGGGCTGCGGGGTCCTTCACCCAATAGCGCGGCGCGGCTTCGCCGACGTGCAGCCGATGGTCCTGGCCACCATCCACCTCCCGTACGTCCAGCCGCTCTTGCAGCGCGGCGATGGCCGGCAGCAGCCGCTCGCGGTTGAAGCCGCCGGCATAGAGCTGCTCTGGCGGCTGGTTGGAGGTGACCACCAGTACCAGGCCCTGGTCCAGCAGGGCGCGCAGCAGGCCTCCGACCAGGATGGCGTCACCGATGTCGCTGACGAAGAGTTCGTCGAAGCACAGTACCCGCACCTCGGCGGCCAACTCGCGGGCCAGCACCTGCAGGGGATCGCGGGTGCCGCTGAGCAGGAACTGCCGCTGGTGCACCCAGCGCATGAAGTGATGGAAATGCTGGCGGCGCGCGGGCACCGGCAGGCTGGCGTGGAACAGGTCCAGCAGCCAGGTCTTGCCGCGCCCGACCGGCCCCCAGAGGTAAAGGCCACGGGCCGGACGGCCCGCCAGCAGGTCGGCGTGGCAGGTTTCCAGCTGACGCACAGCGGCTTCCTGGGCGGCATCGGGCAGCCGCGTGCCCAGGGCCACGGCCTGGCGGTAGGCGGCGAGGGGGGAGAGGGCGTTCGACATGGTCGCCGTTCCAGTATGGTGATCGAAGCTCAAAGGCACAGCGCGATAGCGCTTTGTCGACCGCGGCGGTAGACCATCCGAACGGCGTCATGCTGCGCCTTGGTCTCGCTTTGACAGGTCTGGTCGAGGCGCTTAATCGCCCTCAGTCCGCGCGAACTGCAGAAGCATCCTAGGTGCGGCGTACCTTGAGGGTAAGGGTGAATCTATCGTCTGGATGGGTAGTCACCGAGGTCACCAGCAGCTCGCTACGATGCCCCCGATAGTGACGAAGGATGCGCAATGCCGGGCTACCGGTAGGCGCTTCCAGGCGCTCGCCCAGTTCAGATGTCAGAAGTACGGCCCGTACCTCCTGGTCCACTTCCTCTACACGCTGGCCATAGTGGCGTTCGATAAGACTGGCGATCAGCTGGCCCGGATTGGCCTCGGCCAAGGCGTGGATCCGGTCATAGCGCTCGTCGTAGTAGACATCGGTCCAGCAGAGCGGGGCGCCACGCTGCTGGTTGTCGATGCGCACGCTGGAAATCCGCCAGTAGCGTCCACCAGGCTCTAGACCGAGGCGTCTGGCCAGGTCGCGGTCAGCCACCAGTCGCTCGGTCTCGCGGATTTCCCGGGTTTGGGTTTCCGCCAGATGGGCCAGGTCTTCCATGGATTGCAAGGCGTGAGTGTAGCCGCTGACGGGAGGAGCCTCGACACGAGTGCCGACCCTTTTGCGCCGTGATACCAGACCCTGATGCTGCAGCTGGGTGATGGCGGCCCGCACCGTGTGGCGGCTAACTGCGAACTGCTCGCACAGCTCCAGTTCGGTCGGCAGCAGGCTGCCCACGGGATAGCGCCCGGAGGCGATGCCCTCCAGCAGGTCGTTGGCAACCACGTTGTACAGCGCCTGGTTCATCGCGGCGAAATCTCGAAACGGACGGGTTGACAGTCTAGCACTACGCGTGTTTTGAATATGTCCGTACATATTCAAATGTACGCCATATAAGACGACAACGAGGCTCGTAGCATGTCCACCACCGTTTATGACTCCGTGCTCTTCCGCGACATGTTCGGCACCGCCGAGATGCGTAGCGTTTTCTCCGATCAGGCGCTGATCGAGCGCTATATCGAGGTCGAGGTCGCCCTGGCTCGAGCCCAGGCTCGCTGTGGGGTCATTCCCGCTGCCGCTGCTGAAGAGATCGCTGCCAAGTCACGCTTCGAAGCGCTGGATCTGGCGCTCATGCAGCACGAAACGGAAATCGTCGGCTATCCGATTCTGCCGCTGGTGGAGCAGCTTTCGAAGATCTGCGGTGAAGCGGGGCGCTACGTGCATTGGGGGGCCACCACCCAGGACATCATGGATACCGCTGTCGTACTCCAGGTTCGGGCGGCGTTGGCCTTGGTGGAGCGGGATGTTCAGGCTGTCCGGGGTCTGCTGGCTGGACTCGCCGAGCGCTACCGCGACACCCCCATGGCCGGTCGTACCCACCTGCAACACGCGTTGCCCATCACCTTTGGCTACAAGTGTGCGGTCTGGTTGAGCATGTTCGATCGCCACGCAGAGCGGCTTGTGGAAATGCGTCAGCGAGTTCTCGTAGGACAGTTCGCCGGTGCCGCCGGGACCCTGGCCTCGCTGGGCGACAAGGGCCTGGAGGTCCAGGAAGCGCTGATGGAAGAGCTGGACCTGCATGTGCCTCAGGCTACCTGGCACGTGGCTCGTGACGGTCTGGCCGAGGCGCTCAACGTGCTGGCGCTGATCACTGGCTCGCTGGGAAAGGTTGCGCTGGACGTGATGATGATGATGACCAGCGAGCTGGGCGAAGCCTATGAGCCCTTCGTCAAGGGCCGTGGTGCCAGCAGCACCATGCCGCAGAAACGCAACCCCATCTCCTGTGAGCTGATGTATGCCGCTGCGAAGGGCGTGCGTCAGCAGGCTGGCCTGATGCTCGACGCCATGATCCAGGACTTCGAGCGTTCCACCGGCCCCTGGCAGGCAGAGTGGGTGGCCATTCCCGAAGCCTTTGCGCTTACCGGGGCCTCTCTGTACCAGGCGAAATTCATGCTTGGCGGGTTGGATGTTCGTACCGAACGCATGCGCCAGAACCTGGACATGACCAGAGGCCTGATCGTCGCCGAGGCGGTGATGATGGGGCTGGCGCCCGAATTGGGTCGTCAGGTTGCGCATGATGTGGTTTACGAGGCCTGTCGAGTGGCGAATGACGAAAACGTCAGCCTCCTCGACGCGCTGCTGCGGCGCAGCGACATCAGCGATCGCCTGGGTCGTGCCGAGCTGGAGCGCCTGACCGATCCCGCTAATTACCTGGGCCTGGCGCCCGAGATGGTTGATCGCGCTCTGGCTCGACCGGGCTCGGTACGGCGCTAAATCCCGCTCGCGCCGGAACAGCGCCGGCGCGTCTCGCTTCGATTCGATAATGACAACAACGAGATCGATACCATGTCAGCAGCTACCGACACGGCTCCTGCCGTTAGCAAAAAGCCCTTCTACAAGGACCTGACCTTCCAAGTCGTCGCCGCGATGATGCTGGGCATCGTCTGCGGGCTGGTGTTCCCTGACTTCGCAGCTTCCCTGAAGATTCTAGGCGACATCTTCCTGAAATTGATCAAGACCGCCGTGGCGCCCTTGGTGTTCTTCACCGTGGTGCACGGTATTGCGTCCGCAGGAGACATCAAGCGCGTGGGCAAGGTGGGTTGGCGCGCACTGGTCTACTTCGAGGTGGTGTCTACCCTGGCGCTGGCGCTGGGCCTGATCTGGGGCAATCTGCTCAGCATTGGCTCCAACATGTACGGCAGCCACCCCAGCAGCAGTACTGCAGCTGCTGCGAGTGCTGCCATCGCCAAGGGTGCCCAGGGACCCATGTCCACCAAGGACTTCATCTACGGCATCTTTCCGGACAACTTCGTCGGCGCCTTCGCCGGTGGCCAGCTGCTACAGGTACTGGTCATAGCCGTGCTGTTTGGCTTCGCTCTGCTGGCGCTCAAGCAAGAGCGCCGCGAAGTAGTAGAAGACGGCCTGAACCGGGTGTCGGAGTGTTTCTTCGAGTTCATCAACCTGATCATGAAGTTCGCTCCCATCGGCGCCTTCGGATCGGTGGCCTATGCCGTTGGCAGCAACGGCACCGCAGTGCTGTTGTCGCTGGCTAATCTGGTGCTGATGTTCTACGTCGCAGTGGCCTTGTTCATCTTCGTCATCCTGGGCGCCGTGTGTCGGCTGGCCGGTTTCAGCCTCTGGCGCTTCCTCAAGTACATCAAGGACGAGGTCTTCATCGTCATAGGGACAGCTTCCTCGGAAAGCGCCTTGCCGCGACTGCTGCAAAAGCTGGAAAAGTTCGGCTGCTCCAAGCAGAGCGTCGGCTTAGTACTTCCCACCGGTTATGCCTTCAATCTCGACGGCACCTCTATCTACATGTCCTTGGGCGTGCTGTTTATCGCCAACGCCTATGGTGTGCCCCTGACCTGGGAGCAGCAGCTGGGCATCGTCGCCCTGATGCTGGTGACGTCCAAGGGCGCAGCGGCGGTGTCAGGTGGCAGTTTCGTGGTGTTCGCCGCCACGGTGACCGCGATTGGCGTGCTACCGGTAGAAGGCCTGGCGCTGCTGTTTGGCGTCTATCGCTTCATGTCCATGGCCATCGCGACCTGTAACACCATCGGCAATAGCGTTGCTACCGTGGTCGTGGCCAAGTGGTCCGGCGAATTCGTCGAAACTCAGGCGCGCCAGGAATACGTGCGGGTGTTAGGCCGCCAGCCGAGCCAGGCCCTGTGAGGCGAAGGCCTCACATGCCCCGGCGGAATGATGTGAGTCCTTTATAGCGTTTGAAGGCCGGCCGCCGCGGTTCGATAGTGCAGGACGACGCTGCCGGACGCCTCCGGCACCTTCCTTCGCTATCGCCTGGAGCCCTGTCATGGCCGCCGCTTCCACCCTGCACACCGCCCACTGCCTCGCCTCCGTAGGCGTCTCCGAGATCCTCAAGATCACCGAGCGCGCCAATGCCTTGCGGCGCGAGGGTGCCGATCTGCTGGTGCTGGGCGCAGGCGAGCCGGACTTCGATACCCCGGAGCACATCAAGGAAGCGGCGATCCAGGCCATTCGTGACGGCCAGACCAAGTACACCGCGCTCGACGGCAGCCCGGCGCTCAAGGAGGCCATCCGCCGCAAGTTCGTGCGGGAGAACGACCTGGTCTTCGCCCAGGACGAGGTGACGGCCTCGGCGGGTGCCAAGCAGGTGATCTTCAACGCCATGATGGCGACCCTCGATCCGGGCGACGAGGTGATCATTCCCGCGCCCTTTTGGGTGACCTACGCCGATATCGTCGCCATCCTCGGTGGCAAGCCGGTGGTGCTGCCGTGCCGCGAGGCAGATGGTTTTCGCCTCACCGCGCCAGCCCTTGAGGCGGCGATCACGCCGCGCACGCGGTGGGTGATGCTCAACTCGCCGTCCAATCCCTCGGGGGCGGCCTATGGCGAAGAACATTATCGACCGCTTATGGAGGTGCTGCTGCGCCATCCGCAGGTGTGGCTGATGGTGGACGACATGTACGAGCACATCCTCTACGACGGCTTCCGCTTCGTCACCCCGGCGGCGCTGGAGCCGCGGCTGCGCGAGCGGACCCTGACCATCAATGGGGTTTCCAAGGCCTATGCCATGACCGGTTGGCGACTGGGCTATGCCGGTGGGCCGCGGGCGCTGATCCAGGCCATGGCCAGCGTGCAGAGCCAGGTGACCTCCTGCCCCTGTTCGGTGAGCCAGGCGGCGGCCATCGCGGCCCTTGATGGGGCCCAGGACGTCGTGCGCGAGCGCTGCGAGCTGTTCCGCGAGCGACGTGATCTGGTGGTGGATGCCTTGAACGCGGTGCCGGGATTGTCAGCGCGGCGGCCCGAAGGGGCCTTCTATGTCTACGCCAACTGTGCGGGGGTGCTGGGCCGGCGGACGCCGGGCGGGGAATTGATCGACAGCGATACCGCCTTCGCCCGTTACCTGATGGACGAAGGCGGGGTGGCGGTGGTGCCAGGCTCGGCGTTCGGCCTGGCACCGTATTTCCGGGTGTCCTATGCCACCTCCCGCGCGGTGCTGGAGGAGGCCTGCCACCGGATCGCCCAGGCGACCCGGCGGCTGTTGGCCTGATCAGCCGGCCGGCGGAGCGGGCGGGGCCGGCGGCTGTACGCCCGGAGCGACCGGCTGGACGCCGGGGGGCGGGGGCGGCGGCAGGCGACCGGGGCCGGGCGGGGGCGGCGGAATATCCAGGGCCTGCAGCGAGTTGGTGTCGGCGCCCAGGGCACTGACCCGGAAGGCCCGGCCCTGGGCATTGGCGATCAGCTCGCCGCGGGCAGCCACGCTGGCGCCGGGCTTGAGCAGTGCTTGCAGGCGCAGCGCCTCGTGGGGCGGCAGGCGCAGGGCGGTGCCGTCCTGCAGCAGGGCGCCGTTCACGTCGCCGCGGGGGCCGTGCAGCAGCTGGACGATCTGCCCCTGGAGGCTATCACCGTTGCGCTCGGCGCCAGGTACCGGAGGAGCTGGCGGACGCGGGCCACCGACCCGGTCGGGGCCCTGGTCGACGACGGTCTTGCCGCTCTGGACGTTGGTCAGGGACACGGCCTGGACCAGCGGCAGGCTGGCGGCGCGCAGGCCGGCGACGTTGATGGTGTCGCCTGGCTTGAAGGTGGCGGCCAGTTGCTCGGACAGGTGCGGCGGAGTGTTGACCTCGGTGCCGTCGGCCAGGATCAGGCCGTCGATATCGCCGCGGGGATTGATCAGGAATTGCTTGAGCTGGCCCTGCTGGGTGGGAATCTGGGCGCTGGCAGCGGTGGTGGTGGCCGTGCTGCCGACGGGTGCGGTCTGTGCCAGGACGAGGCCGCTGACGGACAGCAGGGCGAAGGTCCCGATCACGAGGGTTTGGGTCTTGGTAGGCATGGATGACTCCTGCGGTGGTTGACGATCAGGATATTGCAGGGCCTGTGCCAACTTTTATTTTCGTTATCAATCAATGGCTTGAGATTTAAAGCGACCTTCTGGCCCAGGTATGGCGTCCGGCTTGCGGACAGTCCTGTCGGCAAAGCGGACAGCCTAGCCCCCGTTGTCTTCTTCGCCGACACCCAGGCCCAGGCGGCTCAGCTTGGTGTAGAGCAACTGGCGATGAATCCCCAGCCGCCGGGCCGCCTCGGCGCGGTTGCCGCCACTGCGTTGCAGCGCCCGCTCGATCAGCAGCCGCTCCAGGCGTGCGGTGGCTTCGGCCAGGGTTTCCTCGGGCCAGCTGGCGTCGATGACCAGGGCCTCCGGGGCGTCGGCCTGGAGAAAGGCCAGGTCGGCCGCGACGATGCGTTCGCCCTGGGCCAGGGTGGCGGCGCGTTGCATGGCGTTGCGCAACTCGCGGACGTTGCCCGGCCAGGCGTGGCGCAGCAACAGGGCGGCGGCATCATCGGCCAGCACCCGGCCGCTGGGGGTGAGGAAATGCTCGGCCAGGGGCAGGATGTCGGCACGCCGCTCGCGCAGGGCCGGCAGGTGGATGGGCACCACGTGCAGGCGATAGAAGAGGTCTTCGCGGAAGTCGCCGCTGGCGACGCGCTGGGCCAGGTCGCGGTGGGTGGCGGCTACCAGCCGCACGTCCAGCCGCACCGGGGCGCCACCTACCGGGGTCACCTCGCGTTCCTGCAGGGCGCGCAGGATCTTGGCCTGCATGGGCAGCGGCATGTCGCCGATCTCGTCGAGGAAAAGGGTGCCGCCCTGGGCCTCGCGGAAGGCGCCGAGGCGATTGGCGGTCGCCCCGCTGAAGGCGCCGCGCACGTGGCCGAAGAGCTCGCTTTCCAGCAGGTCTGGCGGAATGGCCGCGCAGTTGACCGCGACGAAGGGCGCCCCGCGTCGCTTGCCATGTTCGTGGATGGCGCGGGCCACCAGTTCCTTGCCGGTGCCGGTCTCGCCGGTGACCAGCACCGTCGCCTCGCTGTCCACCAGGCGGCCGATGGTCTTCTGCACCTGGCGCAGGGCATCGCTGCCACCCACCAGGGTATGGCCCTCCTGGGTGGCGGGCGGCGCCGGGGCGGGGCCGCGCTGGGCGGTCATGCCGGCCAGCACCCGGATCAGCTCGGCGCGGCCGATGGGCTTGGTAAGGTGATCGAAGGCGCCCAGGCGCATGGCTTCGATGGTGTTGCCGGCGCTGGCGAAGGCGGTGAGTACCGTGACCGCCGGCGGCGCCGGGAGCGCGCGGATGCGCGCCAGCACCTCCAGCCCGTCGAGCCCCGGCATGCGCAGGTCGAGCAGCACGGCATCCACCGTCTGCCGTTGCAGCAGCGCCAGTCCGGCCTCGCCCTGGTCCGCCTGCAAGACCTGGTAGCCCTGGTCCGCCGCGGTTTCCGCGAGGGCGTCGCGCAGGCCGGCGTCGTCGTCGATGATCAGCAGGGTTGGCATGGCAGCAGGATCTCGAAGCGGGTAGGGGCGGGTTGTTCGGCCAGGCGTGCCTCGCCGCCGTGGGCGCGGGCGGTCTCGCGGACCAGGGCCAGGCCGAGGCCGGTGCCCTCGGGGCGGCCGGTGACGAAGGGTTCGAAGAGCTGGCCGCGTAACTCGGCAGGCGGACCCTGGCCCTCGTCTTCCACGGCCAGTACCAGCCAGTCGCCGCGGCCCATGGCCTCGAGGCGGATCTCGCTGCCGGCCGGCGCCGCCTGCAGGGCATTGAGCAGCAGGTTGTCCAGGGCACGGGCCAGGGCGTCGCGGTCGAACAGGCCCTGGTCGACCGCGACCCGGGCGCTCAGGCGAATGCCGCGCTGCCCGGCCTGGTCTTCGTGGGCGGCCAGCACCTCTTGGCAGAAGGCGGAAAGGGCGACGCGGGTCGGCTGCAGCTGGGGTGGCTGGGTGAGGTCGAGCAGGCGGCGCAGCAGGCTGTCCAGGCGGGTGATCTGCAGCAGGATGGCATCCAGCGCCCGTTGCTGGCGCCCGGCATCGCCGGCCAGGGCGTTCTCTGCCTTCAGCCGCATGGCGGCGAGGGGATTGCGGATCTCGTGGGCGACGCCGGCGGCCACCCGGCCGAGGGCCGCCAGGCGTTCGCTGGCATGTACCTGGGTGGTCAGCCGCTGGGCTTCGCCGCGGGCCTGGGCCAGGCGCTGGCCGGCCTGGTTGAGCGCGGCCAGCACCCGGTCCAGCTCCCGCTCGCCGGTGAGGGCGAGGGTCGGCAGGTCGTGACTGGCGGTCGCCCCGAGGTCGCGCTCGACCCGGGCGACATGCCGCGACCACTGCCAGGTGAGCCGGCCGAGCAGCAGGGTGGTGGCGAGCAGGGCCAGCAACAGCAGGCCCAGGCCCAGCTTGAGCTGGCGCTGGCCACTACCGTCGGCGAAGGTGAGGCGGGTCAGGGTCCAGGCGGCGAGATTGGCGATGGGCCCGGACAGTGGACAGGCGGCGACCAGTACGGTGGTGCCGTCGACACTGAAGGATTCGCTCAGGCCACGCACCTCGGCCAGACTGGCGGCGGCGAGCTCCGCCAGGTGCTGGCGCTCGGCGTCGGCGAGGGTGAAGGGACTGGCGTCGGCCAGCAGCCCGGCCTGTTCCTGCCACAACCCACCGGCCATGCCGCGATAGCGCAGCAGGGCGACGCTGGCCACGCCGGTCAGGCCCTGGCGCAACGCCGGATCGGCCAGGCCGGCGCTGGGCCCGGACCAGCCGTTGCTGTAGAAGCGGTAGCTGCTGGCGATGGTCTGACAGGCCTGCTCGGCTTCGACCTTGGCCTGGCCGAGCTGGGCGCTTTCCGATTGGCGCAGCAGCAGGATCATCAGCCAGCCGACCCCGATGGCCATGCCGCCGAGCAACAGCAACACGGCCAGCAGGCGACTGCGCAGCGATCCGAACATAGGGCTCTCTCTTCCAGGCCTTGGCCTGGATAGAGTGCCACACCCCGGCGGAGTTCGCGGGCCAGAGCGGACGTCAGCCGCGTTGGCCGAATTCCGCCTCCTGCGCCGTCCAGCCGGGCACCCGCTCGCTTAGGGACAGCCCGAGACCCGGACGGGTCGGCACCTGCATCCGCCCGTCACGGGTTTCCAGGCGTTCGTTGAACAGCGGCTCCAGCCATTCGAAGTGTTCCACCCAGGGCTCGGTGGGATAGGTGGCGGCCAGGTGCACGTGCAATTCCATGGCGAAGTGCGGTGCCAGCATCACGCCGGCCTGGTCGGCCAGGGCGGCCACCTTGAGGAAGGGGGTGATGCCGCCGACCCGGGGCGCATCCGGCATGAGGAAGTCGGCGCCGCGCAGGCGGATGAATTCCTGATGCTCGGCGATGCTGGTGAGCATTTCGCCGGTGGCAATGGGGGTGTCGAAGGCGGCGGCCAGGGCGGCGTGGCCCTCGGCGTCGTAGCAGTCCAGCGGCTCCTCGATCCAGATCAGGTTGAATTCCTCGAAGCGCCGGCACATGCGCTGGGCGGTGGGGCGGTCCCACTGCTGGTTGGCGTCGACCATCAGCGGGAAGCTGTCGCCCAGGTGGCGGCGCACGCGGGCGACACGCTCAAGGTCCAGGGCGCAATCGGGCTGGCCGACCTTGAGCTTGATGCCGCCGATGCCCTTCTCGCGGGAGAGGTCGGTATTTACCAGGAGTTGCTCCAGCGGCGTGTGCAGGAAGCCGCCGGAGGTGTTGTAGCAGCGCACCGAGTCGCGCTGGGCGCCGAGCAGGCGCGCCAGGGAAAGGTTGGCGCGGCGAGCCTTGAGGTCCCAGAGGGCCACGTCGAAGGCGCCGATGGCCTGGGTGGCGAGGCCGCTGCGCCCCACCGAAGCGCCGGCCCAGCAGAGCTTGGTCCAGAGTTTCTGGATGTCGCTGGGGTTCTCGTCCAGCAGCACCGGGGCGATCTCCCTGGCGTGGGCGAACTGGCCGGGTCCACCGGCGCGCTTGGAATAGCTGAAGCCCAGGCCGCGCTGGCCATCACGAGTCTCGATCTCGACGAAGAGGATGGCGATCTCGGTCATTGGCTTCTGGCGGCCGGTGAGCACCTTAGCGTCGCTGATGGGGGTGGCCAGCGGCAGGAACACGGAAGCCAGGCGGATCCAGGCGATGCGGTCCTGGTCGGCGCTGTAGGAGGTATCGGTCATGGTGGGAAGCTCCAGGGTGGGGAATCAGGGACGGGTGACAGGCAGAGCGGCATCGCCGGAGGCGGATGGCTCGTCGTTGAGTTCGCCGAGGTCCAGGCGCTTGAGCGGGCCGACGATGACCAGGTAGGAGAAGGCGCCGAGCAGCCCCATGGCGGCGACATAGGTGAGGGCCACGTCGAAGGAGCCGAGCTGGTTGATCATCAGGCCGATGGCCAGCGGGGTGACGATGCTGGCGATGTTGCCGCAGAAGTTGAAGATCGCCCCACTCACGCCCATGGCGCGCTTGGGCGAGACGTCGCCGACGATGCACCAGCCCAGGTTGCCCACGCCCTTGGCGAAGAAGGCGATGGACATCACCAGGGTCACCAGGGCGATGGACTGGGTGTAGTTGGCCACCACGATGGTGCTGGAGAGCAGCAGGCCGGCGATGATCGGCGTCTTGCGCGCGGCGGTGAGGCTGTAGCCGCGGCGCAGCATGCTGTCCGACCAGAGCCCGCCGATGACGCCGCCCAGGCAGCCGGCTACCGGCGGGATGGCGGCGATCAGGCCGACCTTGAGCATCGTCAGGCCCTTGGCCTCGACCAGGTAGGTGGGGAACCAGGTGAGGAAGAACCAGGTGATGGTGGTCAGGCAGAACTGCCCCAGGTAGATGCCGAGCATCATGCGATTGCCGCTGATGGCCTTGAAGGTGCGCCAGCTGAAAGGTGCCCGGGTGTCGCCCAGGTCGGGCAGGCCGCCGCCGGCCTCGATGTGGTCCAGCTCGCTCTGGCTGACGCGCCGGTCGTGCCGCGGCTCCTGCACGGTGGCGAACCACAGCAGGCCGATGAGGATGCCGGCGCCGCCGGTCCAGAAGAACACGTGCTCCCAGCCGAACTGGTTGAGCAGGATCACCATCAGCGGCGTGAACACCGCCAGGGCGAAATACTGCGCCGACTGGAAGATGGCAGTGGCCAGACCGCGCTCCTGGCGCGGGAACCACATCACCGTGAGGCGGTTATTGGCCGGAAAGGCCGGCGACTCGGCGACGCCCATCAGAAAGCGCAGCACGAACAGCGCCAGCAGGGCCGAGGAGAAGAGGCCGACGTAGCCTTGCAGGAAGGTCAGCGCCGACCAGATGATGAGGCTGGCGCCCAGCACCAGCCGCGAACCGAAACGGTCGAGCACAATGCCACCGGGAATCTGCATGGCGGTGTAGGCCCAGCCGAAGGCGGAGAAGGCCAGGCCCATGGCCACGGCGTCGAAGCCGAGGTCGTGGCGCATGGCCGGTGCGGCGATGGAGAGGGTGGCGCGGTCGACGTAGTTGAATACCGTGACCAGGAAAATCATCGCCAGGACGAGATAGCGGACGTGGGTACGCCGCGAAGGAGCAGTGGGGTTGCGCATTGTTATTGTCCTTTTCAGCGGGCAAGACCGGCGGCGAGGCCGGCACCTGCTGAGGGACGCTAAGCTGATTACGCAATCATTCAAGCGTCAGCGCGTGCTCTCGCGCATGACCAGTTCGAAGCCGGTATCCCGTTGCTGCGGTGCGTCCGTGCCCGCCAGCCGGGACAGCAGCGCCTCGGCAGCATGGGTGCCCATCGCGGCGCCGCGCACATCTACGGTGCTCAGCGCCGGGATCAAGTGGGCGGCGCTGGCGAGGTTGCCGAAGCCCATCACTGCCAGATCCCCTGGTACCCGTAGGCCGCGGGCATGAGCTTCGGCCAGCACGCCGTGGGCGAGGGTGTCGGAGCTGCAGACCACTACCTCGGGGCGGGTATCGGCCTCGAGCAGCCGCGCCAGACCCTGGCGACCCAAGGCCGGGGTGGCCGGTGGCGGCAGGCTGACATCAGGCGGCGCGGCCAGTCCGTGGTAGGCCAGTTCGGCGGTAAAGGCATCACGGCGCAGGCGCCCGCGAGGATCGTTCAGGGTCAGGCTGGCGAAGCGGCGATAACCGCGCGTCAGTAGCTCCCGGGCGACGGCCTGGCCCACCGCGACATGGGAAAAGCCCACCAGCATGTCCAGCGGGCGCTCACCCTGGTCCCAGCACTCCACCAGCGGAATGCCGGCCTGGGATAGCCGCAGCCGGCTGGCCGCGGTATGCAGGGTGCCGGTCAGTACCATGGCGTCGGGGCGCCGCCGCAGCAGGGCTTCAAGCAACCGTTCCTCGCGCTCGGCGGAGTAGTCGGTCAGGCCCAGCAGGGTCTGGTGGCCGGCCTCGGTCAGCCGCTGCATGAGCGCCTGCACGGTATCGGCGAAGATGGAGTTGACGATGGTAGGTACCAGCACGGCGATCAGCCGGCTCTCCTGGGGCGTACCGCCGGTGGTGAGCATGGCCGGCTGGTAGCCGCTCTCGCGTACCGCCCGGAAGACCTTTTCACGCAGTGCCGGGCGGACGATCTCCGGCTGGTTGAGGGTGCGCGAGACGGTGATCGGCGAGACCCCGGCCAGGCGGGCCACGTCCTTCAGCGTCGGCGGCTTGCCGTCGGCCCGGCTGCGCCAAGGCTGGGCGTTGCGATCACTGGACAAGGACGGGCTCCGTGGCAGGGGAGCCCAGATATTGCCGAGTTGTAGGATGACTCTCAAGGTGCTCAGCCACAGACGTACAAGCCAGACCCCAGGCGCGCTGGCTAGCCTGGGTCTCCTTCTCGAAGCCTGGCAGGTGCCCCTTGGAAATCGTCCTCTATGCCTTCAGCGTCATCTACAGCCCCGGTCCGGTCAACGCTCTGGGGCTGAACGCCGGTCTGCGCGGCCAGGCCCGCCGGGCGCTGGGGTTCTATGCCGGGGTGGGCTGCGCCATGCTGCTGATGTTCCTGGCGCTGGGTTATGCCGGTGCGGCCGTCGTCGCGGGGGCGTGGCTACCCTGGCTGGCGCTGGTCGGCGCGGGCTACAGCCTCTATCTGGGCTATCGCATCGCCACCGCCGCACCGCCGGCTGCGGAGGGGCAGGGCGCGCCGGCGGAACGCTTGACCTTCACCCGTGGCCTGCTGATCCAGGGCCTCAACCCCAAGGGCTGGCTGGCAGTGCTGCCCATCGCCACGGTAATGTTTCCCGCTGCCCAGATAACCGGGGCGAAGATTGCCCTCTGCACCTTACCCCTGGCGCTGGCGGCGGGCGGCGCACCGGCTGGTTATGCCCTGCTCGGCGCCGGACTGGGGCGCTACCTGGTGCGCGGGCGCGGGCTGCACTGGGTGAATCGGCTGCTGGGGCTGAGTCTGGTCGGCTGCGCCCTGCTGTTGCTCCACGATGCCTGGCGCGGTCTGCTAGGCTGACCTCGACAGGGAGATGCCATGAGCACCACGACCGAGTTACCCGGCGCCACGGACTGGGTGCGCCACACCCCGATCCATGACGAGCTGGAGTCCATCGAGGCCTTCTTCAGTGGCCATGCCTTCGATCCGCATCGCCACGCCACCTATGCCATCGGCCGCACCCTGGCCGGGGTGCAGAGCTTTTCCTATCGCGGCGCCAAGGCCAGCAGCCTGCCCGGCGAGACGATGATCTTCCATCCGGACGAGGTCCACGACGGCCGCGCCGGGGCCGCCTGCGGCTTTCGCTATCGCATGCTCTATGTGCCGCCGGCGCTGGTGCAGGACATCCTCGGCGGGCGGCCGCTGCCGTTCCACCGCGAGGGCGTTTCCCTCGATCCGCGTCTGGCTCGCGCCACCGACGCGGTGTTCGCCGCCCTCGACGAACGCCCCGATGCCCTGGGGCGCGACGATGCGCTGTTCGGGCTGGTCGCCACCCTGGCCGAGGTCTGCCAGGCCTGGCCCAGTCGTGGTCGGGTCGACTTCGGCGCCGCCCTGCGTGCCCGTGAATACCTGGAGGACCATCTCGACCAGGCCGTTACCCTCGACGACCTGGCGCGCTGCGCCGGTCGGGATCGCTGGAGTCTGACCCGGGATTTCCGCGCCTACTTCGGCACCAGTCCGCACCGCTACCTGACCCTGCGGCGGCTGGATCGGGTACGGCTGCAGGTGCGCCTGGGGATGGGCCTGGCCCAGGCGGCGGTGGAGGCGGGCTTCTTCGACCAGAGTCATATGTCCAGACATTTCCGCCAGGCCTTCGGGATAGCGCCCGCGCGCTGGTTCCGCGGACTGGCCGGAGCCCCCGTGGGCGCTGGGCTGGACGCGGCGCCAGGCGGCTAGCCCGGCGGCGCTCGACGGCCGCCGCCGCGCCGCAGAGGCCCCGGCCAGCGGCGGCGCCAGCGAAACGATCAGAGGCGAGGGCAGTCAACCTGTGCGCACTTCATACACAGGAGCCCTCTTCATGACCGGCCAGGGAGAATCCGCCGCTCGCCCCACCTTCAGTCCACCGGTCTTCTGGACCTCGACCCTGCTGCTGCTGGCGCTGGTGCTCTACGCCAGCCTGTTCCAGGCCAATGCCCAGTGGCTGTTCGCCGCCATCCAGGGCTGGATCATCACCAACCTCAGCTGGTTCTACATCCTCGCCGTGGCCATCATCCTCGGCACCGTGGTGTTCCTCGGCCTCAGTCGCTACGGCGACATCAAGCTCGGCCCCGACCACAGCGAGCCGGACTACGCCAATACCACCTGGTTCGCCATGCTGTTCTCCGCCGGCATGGGCATCGGCCTGATGTTCTTCGGCGTCGCCGAACCGGTGATGCACTTCCTCAATCCGCCCTATGCCGAAGGCCAGACGGTGGAGGCCGCACGCCAGGCGATGCGCATCACCTTCTTCCATTGGGGCCTGCACGCCTGGTCGATCTACGCCATCGTCGCCCTGATCCTGGCTTACTTCAGCTACCGCCACGGCCTGCCGCTGACCCTTAGATCGGCGCTCTATCCGCTGATCGGCGAGCGCATTTATGGTCCCATCGGCCATGCGGTGGACATCTTCGCCATCATCGGCACGGTGCTCGGCGTCGCCACCTCCCTGGGCTTCGGTGTCTCCCAGATCAATACCGGACTCAACGTGCTGTTCGGCGTGCCGGTGTCCACGCCCGTGCAGATCGGCCTGATCGTCATCACCACGGCGCTGGCCACCCTCTCGGTGGTCTCGGGGCTGGACAAGGGCGTGCGGCGGCTGTCGGAGCTCAACCTCGGGCTGGCGGTGCTGCTGATGCTCACCGTGGTCATCCTCGGCCCGACGGTGCTGATCCTGCAGACCTTCGTCGAGAACACCGGCGGCTATCTCAGCGAGATCGTCAGCCGCACCCTCAACCTCAACGCCTATCGACCCACCGACTGGATCGGCGGCTGGACGCTGTTCTACTGGGGCTGGTGGCTGGCCTGGTCGCCCTTCGTCGGGCTGTTCATCGCGCGGATTTCCCGTGGCCGCACCATCCGCGAATTCGTCTCCGGGGTGCTGCTGGTGCCGGCCGGTTTCACCCTGCTGTGGATGACGGTGTTCGGCAACACGGCCATCCACATGATCCTCACCGAGGGCCTCACCGACCTGGCCGACGCCGTGTCCCAGGACAGCTCCCTGGCGCTGTTCGCCTTTCTCGAGCACTTCCCCTTCGCCAGCGTGATCTCGCTGATCGCCATCGTCATGGTGGTGGTGTTCTTTGTCACCTCCGCTGATTCCGGCGCCATGGTGGTGGACATGCTGGCCTCCGGCGGCCAGGACCAGACGCCGGTCTGGCAGCGGGTGTTCTGGGGCGCCAGCATGGGGCTGGTGGCCATCGCGCTGCTGCTGGCCGATGGTCTCAAGGCCCTGCAGACCGCCACCATCGCCAGTGCCCTGCCGTTCACCCTCGCCCTGCTGTTCAGCATGCATGGCCTGCTCAAGGCGCTGAAGCTGGACGCCACCAAGCGTGGCCTGCGCCATCAGTCGCTGAGTCTCACCCCGCCCACCACCCGTACGCCGGGCGGCTGGCAGCGCCGCCTGCGCGGCATGGCGATGTTTCCGCGGCGCAATCACGTGGTGCGCTTCATCGGCGAGGTGGCCAAGCCGGCTTGCCTGGCGGTGGCCGAGGAATGGCGCAAGCAGGGCTATGTCTGTGGCGTGGAAGACCGCGAGGATGGCGGGGTGCGGCTGTATGTCGGTCCGGCCGAGCAGCCCGAGTTCGTCTACCAGGTCAGACCCCATGCCTACGCCATGCCCAGTTTCGTCATGGGCAGCGAGCCCGGCGAGGAGCGCAAGTACTTCCGCGCCCAGGTCTACCTACGCGAAGGCGGCCAGGACCACGACGTCATGGGCTGGTCGCGCGAAGACGTCATCGGCGACATCCTCGACCAGTACGAGCGCCATATGCACTTCCTGCATCTGGTGGGCTAGACGAAAAAGCCGGGCGCAGTGCCCGGTTTTTTCATGTTGCGGCGCTCGGGTCACCTCACCCGGAAGCGCCGGACCACCGCGATCAGCTGCTCGTTGGACGATTGCACCGCCGCGGTACTCTCGGCGGTGCGCTGACCGCTGGTGACCAGGTCGTCGACGATATGGCGCACGGCAACCATGTTCTGGTTGATCTCGCCGGCCACCACGCTCTGCTCTTCGGCCGCTGCGGCGATCTGAGTCGAGAGATCGCTGATGCGCACCACCGAACCGCTCATCTCGTCCAGGCCTTCGGTGACCTCGCGGGTGCGCTCGGCAGTGCTCTGGCAACTGGCCTTGGTCATTTCCATGGCCGCGACCGCGGAACTCACCCCCTGCTGCAACCGGTTGAGCATCTCGTTGATCTCGGCGGTGCTCTGCTGGGTACGGCCGGCCAGGGCGCGGACCTCGTCGGCCACCACTGCGAAGCCGCGACCCTGTTCGCCGGCCCGGGCCGCCTCGATGGCCGCGTTGAGCGCCAGCAGGTTGGTCTGGCCGGCAATCCCGCCGATCACCCCGAGCACGTCGTTGATGCGCTGGGCATCGCTCTGCATGGCCTGCACCTTGAGGGTGGCGTCTTCCACCTGATCCACCAGGGCCAGCACGCTGGCCGAGGCCTGCTGGACCACCGCGCGGGAACGCTCGGCCTGGCCGTTGGCGGCCTGGGTGAGGGTGGCGGTGTCGCTGGCACTGCGCGCCACGGAGTCGGAGGTGGCGCTCATCTCGGTGATGGCGGTCACCGCCTGGTCGGTCTCGCTGGCATGGCGGGCCAGGATGGCACCGTTCTGCTGGGCCTGGCCGTGCAGTTGCTTGAGACCGGTGTCGATGCGGTCGGTAGCGTCGCCCACCTCGCCGATCAGCCGCTGCAGATAGCCGATGAAGCCGTTGACCGCGCCGGCCACCGCGTCCACCTCGTCCTGGCCGTGCACCGGGATGCGCCGGGTCAGATCGGCGTCGCCGGCGGACAGGGATTCGATGTTGCGTTGCAGCAGGCCCAGGCGACCCATCAGCTTGCCGAGCGCCAGCACCATGATGCCTACCAGCAGCAGGACCAGCGGCAGCTGGATCGCCGCCAGGGTCTTGAGGATACCGGTGTTGGTCGCCGCGATGAGCGAGGTGGGCAGCGCCGTGGCCAGCAGCCAGGGGGTGCCGGCCAGCGGGCGCAGGAAGAAGGTGTGGGGCGTGCCGTGCTCGTCGACATAGGTGTCGCGCACCACGGCTTCGCCCTTGAGCTTGCCGAGGTTCTGCTGGATGGCGGCGACGAAGGGCGAACGGGCGGCATAGGCCGAGACGTTGTTCAGGATCTGTGAATCACCGAGTTCGCTGAGGTTGCTGAGGATCTTGCCGTCGGCCTCGACGATCATCATGTCGGTGTCGTCGAGTTCCTTGCGCAGGCTGTCCACCAGGGGGTTGAAGAAGCCCAGAGTGAGGTCGATGGTCGAGACGCCAAAAGCCTTGCCGTCGCGCTGGATGGCCATGGCGCAGTTGGTGCGCGGCTCGGCGCTGGCGGCGTCCTTGTAGGCGGCCGCCCAGACGCACTGGCCGGCGGGAGCCTTGAGGCCAGCCTGGAACCAGGGTTGCTCCCAGTAGTTGAGCGACTCGGGGGAGTTCCAGTGGGTGTTGACGATCAGCTTTCCGCCGGCATCGCGGTGATAGAAGGTGCTGAACTTGTCGCGGCCCTGCTCGCGCTGATTGGGCAGCGGCCAGATGCCGCCGCCGAACACCTTGGCATCGCCATACTGGTCCACCAGGCCGGGCAGCACCCGGTCGATGGCGGCGCTGTCCAGCAGCGGCACGGTCTGGGTGATGGATCGCTGCTGCGCCTGGATCTGGTTGAGTTCGCGATAGATGCGGGTGCCCACCTCGTTGACGCGGGTGAGCACGGCGGATTCACCGGCGGCGACTAGGTCCGGCGTCACCCACAGGCGAATGCCGATGACGGTGGCCGCGAGCGTCGCGCCGATGAAACCGAGGAAGATCATGGTGTAGCGGGTCCGAATGGTGTTCAAGGCCATGGTGTCGCTCCTGCGGTTACAGCGTCGTTCACGCTGCGAAAGGCATCCTTGGCGGTGTTCTGAACGAGGATGTCAGAGCCTTATCGGCGTCTGACGTGTGACCTTTAGTCGCAGGCCTGACGGGATACCGAGGCTGGAAACGGGTCGTGAAATGACCTGTCGTCCAACTTTTCGTCAGCAATTCTGGCTGCGTCGCTCAGCTCCGTACCGGCAGGCACTCGCCATGCCAGTGCGCCTCCTCCAGGCGAGTCACCACCAGCCAGTGGCCTTCCCCGGGCGCGGTGACCAGGCAATGTCCATCCGCCAGCCAGCAGGCGCTGCGACCCACGCAGGCATAGCCGCCGGTGGGCCCTCCGTGGTTGGCCATGAGCACCGGCATGGCCAGTCGGCGCGCATGCCCTGCCAGCTGGGCGCTATCGGCGGGATAGCCCATCGCGCCGATCACCGCCGAGACCAGGTAGAGGTCGGCGCCCCGGGCGCGGGCGGCATCGGCATGAGCCGGATGATTACTGTCGGCGCAGATGGCCAGGGCACCGCGCAAGCCACCGAGCTCCAGCAGGTCACCGCCGCTACCCGGCACGAAGGGCGGGGATTCGCCCGGATGCAGGTATTCCTTGGTATGGACCCGGCAGCTGCCGTCGGCCGCCAGGATCAGGGCGCCGATCTGCAGGCCCTTGGCGCCCTGGATGGGCACCCCGACCACGGCGGTGAGCCCGGCTGCGCGACAGGCCTCGCGCAATGGCAGCAGGCGAACGTCGGTGGGCGCCAGTGCCAAGCTCGCCGCCAGGTCCGGCTCATAGCCGCTCAGCGAGAGCTCGGGAAACAGCAGCACATCCACCTTGGCGTCGGCCGCCGCGGCGATGAAATCGAGATGGGTACGCAGATTGGTGGCGAGGTCGCCGGCGACCGAGGTGGACTGGGCGGCGGCGAGGGTGAGGGTGGGCATGGCAACTCCGCAGGCGGGCTGAAACGCTGGGAAGAGCGTCGGACCGGGTAACCCGAGGGTACCAGGCCAGTGAGCGAGCTCCCACAGCCGCAGGGTGCGACACCTGAGCCCGTTTGGGTTGACTCCAGGTTATAGCGCTATCGCCAGCTCTCAGTATTTGGCGCGGAAGGGCGTCGCTATAGTCGGGCCGTCTATCAATTTGAAGAATAACAGGACGGGTCATGGCCATAATCAACTATGTAACGGAAATCCGCTTTGGGGCGGGCTGTGCTACCGAGCTGGCTGACGTCAGCGCGCGCCTGGGATTCCGGCGGCCGCTGATCGTCACCGATCGGGGCGTGGTGGCAGCGGGTCTCATCGATCAGTTGGTAGACCTGAATCCCCTGGCCGCCTACCAGGTGTTCGATGCGACTCCGGCCAATCCCACCGAGGCCGCTACCCGCGAGGGTGTAACCTGTTTCCTCGAAGCGGCGTGCGACGGCATCATCGCCGTCGGTGGGGGTTCGCCCATCGACCTGGCCAAGGCCATCGCGGTATCCGCGCGCCATCCGGGGCCGCTGAAACAGTTCGCGCTGATAGAGGGCGGTCTGGCGCGAACCACCGCCGCCACGGTGCCCATCGTGGCCATTCCGACCACGGCCGGGACCGGTAGCGAAGTGGGACGCGGTGCCATCATCATCCTTGATGATGGCCGCAAGGTCGGCATCCTCTCGCCCCATGTCATCCCGCGGGTGGCCATCTGCGATCCCTTGCTGACGCTCAGCCTGCCCCCGCACCTGACCGCCGCGACGGGCATGGACGCGGTGGCTCATTGCATCGAGACCTTTCTGGCGCCTGGCTTCAATCCGCCGGCCGAGGGTATTGCGCTGGACGGCCTGCGCCGGGCCTGGCGCAACCTGGAGCTGGCCTTCAACGAGCCGAACAATCTGGAGGCCCGTACCCAGATGCTCAGCGCTTCGCTGCAGGGGGCTCTGGCCTTCCAGAAGGGCCTGGGCTGCGTGCACAGCCTGAGTCATTCGTTGGGCGGCATAGATCCGCGCCTGCACCATGGCACCCTCAATGCGGTGCTGCTGCCGGCCGTGGTGGCCTTCAACCGGAGCGCAGCATCGGTGGTCCGCGACGAAAAAATCGAGCGCCTCGCGCAGGCCATGCAACTGCCGGCGCAGCTGTCGGTAGAGCAGGCGCTGGCGCACAAGGCCGAAGCCCTGCGCCTGCCGACGGGGCTGGCGCAGATGGGCGTCGACCAGGCACTCATCCCGCGCATCGTGACCGGTGCCCTGGCCGATCACAGCCACAAGACCAATCCCCGGGAAGCCACGGCGGATGACTACGCCCAGCTGATCGAGGCCTCGTTCTGAGGTCCTGACACCCGCCGCCCAAGGTTCTTCGCTTCAGTGTCGTCCCTGGCCTCGAATCCGTTCGGGGCTGGAGGCAGGCGACGCCTCCGCCACACCCTCGCGACAATCACAACAACTAAAGGACGCGAAACATCATGGTCAACCTCGATACCTCAGTAGCCAAGGTGCAGTTCGATCCGCTCTATCGCAAGGTCGCCTGGCGAGTGCTGCCGTTGCTGCTGCTCGGCTATATCATCGCCTATCTCGATCGAGTCAACGTCGGCTTCGCCAAGCTAGCCATGCTCAGTGATCTCGGCCTGTCCGATGCGGCCTATGGCCTGGGCGCCGGCATCTTCTTCATCGGTTACTTCCTCTTCGAGGTCCCCAGCAATCTGATGCTGCATCGCGTGGGTGCCAAGGTCTGGATCGCGCGCATCATGATTACCTGGGGCCTGGTCTCCTCGCTGATGGCCTTCACCGGGCGCATCGCCCAGCTGCTGGGTATCAGCCACGAGATGACCTTCTATGGCCTGAGATTCCTGCTCGGGGTGTGCGAGGCGGGTTTCTTTCCCGGAGTCATCCTCTACCTGACCTACTGGTTCCCCGCGGCGCTGCACAGCCGCATGATGGCCATCGTCATCCTCGGCAATCCGGTGTCCTTCATCTTTGGCGGTCCGCTCAGTGGCGCCATCATGTACTACATGGGGGGCAACAGCCTCTTGGCCGGTTGGCAATGGATGTTCGTCATCGAGGCGATACCGGCCGTGGTGATCGGGGTGGTGGTGCTCTGCCTGCTGGATAACGGCATCCAGAGTGCCGGGTGGTTGAGCGTGCAAGAAAAGGCCGAGCTGACTCGGCGCCTGGCCGTGGAGGCTGCGGAAAAGCCCCGCATCGCGCTCAAGCGCCTTTACGCCCTGCCCATCATCTGGTTGCTGACGGTCATCTACGTCCTGCTGATGCTCGGCAACTACGGCATCAACTTCTGGGTGCCGACCATCATCAAGAATGCCGGGGTGGCCTCGGTCCTGGACATAGGTCTCATCACCGCCATCCCCTATGCGTTCGGTGCGGCGACCATGGTCTGGGTCACTCGCCAGGCTCAGCGCAGCGGTAACCAACGCACCTATGGCGCCCTGATGTCCGTGTTGGCCGGCATCGGTCTGATCCTCTGTGCGGCCTTCCCCCAGCAATTGCTGCTGATGATCCTGGGTGTCGCCCTCGCCGTGGGTGGCAGCCTGAGTGCCATCGCGCTGTTCTGGGGCCTGCCCGGGGCCTTCCTGCAGGGTGCCGCGGCGGCCGCCGGCATCGCCATCATCAACTCCTTCGGCAATCTGGGCGGCTTCGCCGGACCCTATCTGCTGGGGCTGCTGACCACCCTGTTCGGCTCGGCGCAAGCTGGTCTGATGCTGCTCGGGGGTTGCCTGCTGGCGTGCGCCGCGCTGATGCTGTGGGTGACACGGCAGCCCACGCCATCCAAGGCCGGATTGCTGGCCGAGTGACCAGGCCGCGAAAGCCGCGCCTTTTAATCGGAAGCGACCACCGTTCGCTTCCGCTTTCCTTGTCAGTGAAGAGGACGTCATGGAGCTGGTCAGCGAGTTGCAAACCATCGTCGGACGGCGCCATGTCCTGCAGGGCGACGCCGCGACCCGGCGCTTCCGCCTGGGGATCCGCTATGGTGGCGGGGCGGTACTCGCCGTGGTGCGGCCCGGTAGCCTGGTGGAGATGTGGCGCGTGCTGCAGCACTGCCACGCCGCCGGGACCATCATCATCTGCCAGGCAGCAAACACGGGCTTGACGGGTGGCTCCACCCCGGTGGCCGAGGGCTACGACCGGCCGGTGGTACTGATCAACACTCTGCGCCTGACCCGCCTATCCCTGCTGCGCCAGGGCGAGCAGGTGGTGTCCCAGCCGGGCGTGACCTTGAGCCAGTTGGAGACGACGCTGAAGCCGCTCGGGCGCGAACCGCATTCGGTGATCGGCTCGACCTGTATCGGCGCTTCCATCACCGGCGGCGTCTGCAACAACTCCGGCGGCTCGCTGATCCGCCGCGGACCGGCCTTCACCCAGCTGTCGTTATTCGCCCGGATCGACGAAGCCGGGCAGTTGCAACTGGTCAACCACCTGGGCCTGGAGCTGGGCGACTCACCCGAAGAGATCCTGTCCCGGCTCGATGAGGGCCGCTTCAACGACGGTAACGTGCAGGACCCGGCCGGCGCCATGGCCTCCGATCGCGAATATGCCCACCATGTCCGCGACGTGGCGTCCGCCACCCCCGCCCGCTACAACGCCGATCCGCGGCGGCTGTACGAGGCCTCGGGCTCGGCGGGCAAGATCGCCGTGTTCGCCTTGCGCCTGGATACCTTCCCCGCTGATCGCAACACCCGGGTGTTCTATATCGGCTCCAATCGGGCCGCCGATCTGGAAGCCATCCGCCGGCACATCCTGGTCAACTTCGCCCAGCTGCCCATCGCCGGCGAATACATGCACCGCACGGCCTACGAACTCAGTCGTACCTACGGCAAGGACCTGTTCCTCTTCATTCAGCGCTGTGGTGCGCAACGGGTGCCCCAGGCCTTTGCCTGGAAGACCCGCTTCGATGCCCTGAGCGAACGCCTGGGGCTCGGCGCCCAGCTCGGCGATCGCCTGCTGCAACGCCTTGCCGCGCCCTTGCCGGAGCACCTGCCAGCGCGCCTCAATACCTTCGCCTCGCGCTTTGAGCATCACCTGCTGCTCAAGATGGGCGAAGACGGCATCGACGAAGCCCGCGCTTATCTGCAGTCCTGGCTGCCCAGCGCCGACGCGGATTTCATCGAGTGCGACGCGGAGGAGGGCAACGCCGCCTTCCTCAATCGCTTCGCGGTCGGCAATGCCATGAATCGCTACCGGGCGGTGCACCGGGACACCGTGGAAGACATCCTCGCCCTGGACATCGCGCTGCCACGCAACACCCATGACTGGTTCGAGACCTTGCCGCCGGAACTGGCGGAGCAGATCGAGGTGACCATGTATTGCGGGCACTTCTTCTGCCATGTGCTGCACCAGGAATACCTGGTGAAAAAGGGGTACGACTGCGCAGCGCTCAAGGAGCGCTTGCTGGCCCTGTTGGATGCCCGGGGCGCGCGCTATCCCGCCGAGCATAATGTCGGCCACCTCTACCGTGCCGCGCCCGAACTGGAGCGCCACTATCGCCAGCTCGATCCGACCAACGCCTTCAACCCCGGTATCGGCCTGCTAACGCGCCGCCATCGCTGGCAGCAAGACTGTTGCGACGCGCACGCCGACAACGCCATCGCGGCGGCAGCCAAGGCTGCCCGGGCGGAGACTGCGGAGGCCAGTCGCACGTTTTGAGCGGTAGTGCGGGGCGGCTCAGTCTTCCTGCTGGATGGCGTAGAGCGACTCCACCAGCAACTCGAATGCCGGGTTCTGTTGGGCACTGCGCCGCGAGACCAGCTCATAGGGCTCGCTGTGGGACCTGAGTTGCAGCGGCAGGCGACTGACCAGGCCATGCTGGCAGACATAGTCCGCCACCTCGACCGACACCAGGGCTACCAGCCGGGGATTGCGGCTCAGCAGCGAGAGGGTGGTCAGCGCCGAGGTGGTTTCGATCAGGTGCAGGGGGAAGGGCAGCTGTGCCTCGAAGAACTCGTGTTCCAGGGTGCGCCGCATGGGCATGTTGGCGCGATAGACCACCCAGCGACTGTCCGAGAGATCCTGCAACTCGACCCGTTCGCGCTGGGCGGCCGGATGAGCGGCGTGAGCGATCACCGCAAGGGACTCGTCCTTGATGACCAAGGCGTCGTAGCTTTCTGGCCGCTCGCTCACCGACAGGCGACAGATGGCCGCGTCCAACCGCCCCTGGTCAATCAGGCCGAGCAGGGTCGTGCTGGTGTCTTCCACCACCTCGATCGACAGCCGTGGCTGCAGCTCCAGCAGCCGGGAAATGGCATGGGTGAGCAGGGGCACGGCGCCCATGATGGTGCCTATGGCCAGCTTGCCGCCCGAGCCACTGGCAATGGCGTGCAGCTCGTGACGCAGGTTGTCCAGATCCGCCTGGATCAGGCGGGCGAAGCGAATGGCACAGGTGCCCGCGGGAGTCGGCAGCAAACCGCGATTGGTACGCAGGAACAACTCCACGCCCAGGGTGGATTCCAGCTCCTTGAGCGCCTTGCTGGCACCTGGCTGAGTGAGCCCCAGGCCTTCCGCGGCATTGAGCAGCGACCCCTTTTCCGCCAGGGCGACGAGTAGGCGCAGTTGCTTGGCGTGCAGGCGCGACATGATCGAATTGAGGCTGGCAAGATTCTTCATTGCCTGAAAGTTATACCGCTGTTGCTTATTGTCAATTCCGAGCCCTCTAGCCCCACGCTAGACTCGCCCTGCCTATAACAAAACATGATAAATGGAGACGAGATGATCCAGGAAGATCCGCTCCGCTACCCGGACTCCGGCCGCCCTGCAACCTCGTCTTCCGCTCTTCTGCCCCTCGCGATGCTGCCGCCTTGATCGCAGCAAGCCAGCGCCTTCAGGGGCGGTGGCTGCATCCACTCTTCCAACAACAATAAACAGGTGATGCCATGACCCATGCCACGCTCGATTCCGCGGCCGCTGCGGCTGCTTCCGCCCAGGAACTCCTGGTCCCCGCCAACGAGCGCCGCCGCGCCCTGCTGGGCAGCGCCGTCGGCAGTACCATCGAGTGGTACGACTACTTTCTCTACGGCACCATGGCGTCGATCATCTTCGCCAAGCAATTCTTTCCCAGTGGCGATCCCCTGGTCAGCCAGTTGCTCGCCCTGGCCGCTTTCGCGCTCGCCTTTCTGGTCCGTCCGCTGGGCGGCATCCTGTTTTCTCATATCGGTGACCGCATCGGTCGCAAGAAGACCCTGGCCATCACGCTGTCGCTGATGGGGGCTTCCACGGTGCTCATGGGGCTGTTGCCGAACTATGCCCAGATCGGGATCTGGGCACCGATCCTGCTCACCCTGTTGCGCCTGTTGCAAGGGCTGGCCCTGGGCGGGGAATGGGGCGGCGGTGTGTTGCTCGCGGTGGAATACTCGCCCCGGCAGCGCCGCGGCTTCTTCGGCGCTGTACCCCAGACCGGCGCCGTGCTCGGCCTCGCCCTGGGCAACATCATCACTGCCTTGCTGAGCGCCAAGCTGTCCGAGGCAAGCTTCGAGTCCTGGGGTTGGCGCGTGCCCTTCGTGGGCTCCATCGTGCTGGTGCTACTGGGTATGTGGATCCGCCACGCGGTGGATGAAACACCTTCCTTCAAGAAAATGGTGGCCAATCGCACTCATAGCCGAATCCCGCTGCAGGAAACGTTGCAGGACCACTGGCGGGTGGTGCTCATCGCCATCGGCGCCAAGGTCATCGAAACCTCGACCTTCTTCCTCTACGCCACCTTTTCGCTGTCCTACCTGATCGGCCACGGCTTCGCTCGAGCGGAAATCCTCAATATCATTCTGGTCTGCGCACTGCTGGCCTTTCCCTGCATGCTCTATTTCGGGCACCTGTCCGACCGTATCGGGCGGCGCAAGGTGTTCCTGTTGGGGTGCGTGGCTTTCCTGCTGTGGATCTTTCCCTACTTCTGGCTGATCAACCAGGGTTCGTTGTGGCTGGTGGCGCTGGGGATCGGGGTGGGCTTCGGCATCATTTGGGGAAGCTACGGGGCCATGATCGGCACGCTGCTGGCCGAGGCCTTTCCGGCAACCATCCGCTATACCGGGATGTCCCTGGGCTACCAGATCGGCGCTGCCCTGGTGGGCGGGCCCATGCCATTGATCGCCACCGGACTGATCGCTTATTTCGGTGGCAGCTATGTGCCGGTGGTGCTCTTCATGATGGCCTGCGCCCTGGTGTCCATTTACGCGGTCTCCCGGGCACGCGATCGCAGCGGCGAGGTGCTCGATGACTAGCCGTCGATGGCGGTCGTGATGCGAGGTTGAGGACTGCGCTTGGCGAAGCCCGCCGGGCCCTGTCCTGGGTGGGCGACATCCCTCACCCTAGCCCTCTCCCAAAGGGAGAGGGGGCAACGAGGTGCTTGGGCTTTACTCCCCCCACCCAAGGAAAAAGGGGGCAGCGAAATGCTTGGGCTTTGCTCCTCCTCCCAGGGAAAAGGAGCAGCGAAGTGCGTGAGTTTTGCTCCCCTTCCCGAGGGAGAGGGGGCAGCGAGGTACTTGGGTTTTGCTCCCCTCCCAAAGGAGAGGGAGCATCGAGGTCCACGCTTTTACTCCCTCTCTCCTTGGGAGAGGGTTGGAGGGAGGGCGGACCCTTTACAGCAGCGTAAAACTTCCCTCACGCACCCGCTCCGAATCAAGGCCGACCATCACCTTGAACTCGCCCGGCTCCGAGACCAGCTTGAGGTCGTTGTTATAGAAGCGCAGGTCCGCTTCGGTGATGGGGAAGTCCAGCTCGCGACTCTCGCCCGGTTGCAGCATCACCTTCTGGAAGCCCTTGAGCTCCTTGACCGGGCGCGCCAGGGAGGCGGTCACGTCGTGCAGGTAGAGTTGCACCACGGTGGCGCCGGCGCGGCTGCCGGTGTTCTTCACCGTGACCCGGGCGGTGAGGGTGTCGCCCTTCTTCAGGGTGGCGCTGGACAGTTGCGGCGCCGAGACGTCGAAGGTGGTATAGCTCAGGCCGTAGCCGAAGGGGTAGAGCGGGCCGTTGACGATGTCGAAGTAGCGCGAGGTGTACTTGTTCGGCTTGGCCGCGTCGAAGGGCCGGCCGCTGCTCAGGTGGTTGTAGTAGAGCGGTACCTGGCCCACCTCGCGGGGGAAGGTCATGGTCAGCTTGCCGGAGGGGTTGTAGTCGCCGAACAGCACGTCGGCCACGGCGTTGCCGCCCTCGGTGCCGGGGAACCAGGCTTCGAGCAGGGCGTTGGCCTGCTCCTGTTCCCATTCCAGGGCCAGCGGGCGGCCGTTCATCAAGACCAGCACCAGTGGTTTGCCGGTGGCCTTGAGCGCCTTGATCAGGTCGCGCTGGGTATCGGGCACGCTGATGCGGGCGCGGCTGGAGGCCTCGTGGGCCATGCCCTGGGATTCGCCGACCACGGCCACCACTACGTCGGCCTGGCGCGCGGCGGCCACGGCCTCGGCGATCAGCTCGGCCGGACGGCGTTCATCCACTGCCACCGAGGGTTCGTAGGAGTTGAGATAGGCCAGTACATCGCGGTCGGCCAGCAGGTTGGCGCCCTTGGCGTAGAGCACTTTGCCCTGGCCGGCCACGGCGTTTTCCAGCCCGCGGCGGATGGAGACGGCCTGGGCGGCCACGCCGGCGGCGGACCAGTTGCCCATGACGTCGCGCGGGCTGTCGGCCAGCGGGCCGACCACTGCCAGGGTGGCGCCCTTGCGCAGCGGCAGCACGGCCTTTTCGTTCTTCAGCAGCACTAGGCTTTCGCGCGCCACCTGGCGCGCCTCGGCGCGGTGCAGGCGCGATTCGGCGTTGGTGTCGGCCGGATCCTGGCCCTGCAGCCGGCGATAGGGATCCTCGAACAGGCCCAGGCGGTACTTGGTCAGCAGCATGTCGCGCACGGCCTGGTCGATCTCGGCCTGGGTCACCTTGCCGGCGGCCAGCAGGGCGGGCAGCTGCTTGCCGTAGACGTCGTCGTGCATGTTCAGCTCGACGCCGGCCTTGAGCGCCTGTTCGGCGGCATCACGGGTGTCCTTGGCCACGCCGTGCAGCACCAGCTCGTTGATGGCGCCATGGTCGCTGATCAGCAGGCCTTTATAGTTCCAGTCCTTGCGCAGCAGGTCCTGCAGCAGCCAGCGATTGGCCGTGGCCGGGACGCCGTTGATGCTGTTCAGCGCCACCATCACCGCTCCGGCACCGGCCTCGGCGGCGGCGCGATAGGGCGGCAGGTAGTCCTGCATCAGCCGCTGCGGACTCATGTCGACGTTGCTGTAGTCGCGCCCGGCTTCCACGGCGCCATAGCCGCCGAAGTGCTTGATGCTGGCCATGAGGCTGTCGGGGGCGCGCAGGTCGTTGCCCTGGTAGGCGTGCACCAGGGTGGCGCCGATACGCGAGGTCAGCCAGGTGTCTTCGCCGAAGGTTTCCGAGGCACGGCCCCAGCGCGGTTCGCGGGTGACGTCGACGGTGGGCGAGAAGGTCAGGTCGAGGCCGTCGGCGGCCGCTTCGAGGGCGGAGATACGCCCGCTGGTGGCAATGGCATCGAGATTCCAGGTACTGGCCAGGCCCAGGTTGATGGGGAAGATGGTGCGCATGCCATGGATGACGTCGTAGGCGTAGAACAGCGGGATCTTCAACCGGCTATGGGCGACCTGGTCCTGCATCTGGCGGATGTCGGGACGGGTCACGGTGTTGAACATGGCGCCCACCTTGCCGGCGCGGATGTCCGCCATGATGGCTTCCTTGGGATAGTCCGGCCCGACGCTCACCAGGTTGAGCTGGCCGATCTTTTCCTCCAGGGTCATCTTCGCCAGCAGGGCGTCGACATAGGCGCGCGCTTCCGGCGCGTCGAACGGCTGGGCGGCGGCGAGGCTGGCGCTGACGGCCAGTCCCAGGCCGAGCATGAGTGCGGTGAGGCGTGGTGCGTTCAACATCTTCCCCCGATTCCCTGTGCGTATTTTCTCGTTGTTCTTGGGCACGGCTGTGCCGCGCCGATTGTACAACCGGGGCGCCGGGAAACGGAGCCGTTGACGGCCGGCGGCAAGGCCGGTCGTCAGGGGCGCGAAGCGGGTAGGGCCTTTGCTAGAAGCGTGGCTTGCGGGTCTGCCAGTCCGGCTGGTACTTGCGCATCTGGCGGACGTCGTCGCGGCTGCGGATGTCGATGGCGAGGAATTGCTGGTGCAGCTTGGCGAGCTGCTCGCGGTCCAGCTCGACGCCCAGGCCGGGGGCATCGGTGATCGCTACGCAGCCATTGCGGATCGGCAGCTTGCCGCCCTGGATGACTTCCTCGTCTTCTTCCTGCCAGGGGTAGTGGGTGTCGCAGGCGTAGGCGAGGTTGGGTACCGCCGCCGCCACGTGGGTCATGGCCATGAGGCTGATGCCCAGGTGCGAGTTGGAATGCATGGACACGCCCAGGCCAAAGGTGTCGCACAGCCGTGCGAGGATCTGGGTATCGCGCAGGCCGCCCCAGTAGTGATGGTCGGCCAGCACGATCTGCACGCTGTTCTGCGCTACGCTGCGGCGGAATTCGTCGAAGTCGGTGACTACCATGTTGGTGGCCAGAGGAATGCCGGTGCGGCGGTGCAATTCGGCCATGCCGTCCAGGCCCGGGGTCGGATCCTCGTAGTACTGCAGGTCGTCCTTCAGCAACTCGGCGATGCGCAGGGACGTTTCCAGCGACCAGTTGCCGTTGGGGTCGATGCGCAGCGGCGCCTCGGGAAAGGCCTGGCGCAAGGCCTTGATGCAGGCCGCCTCGAGATCCGGGCCGAGCAGGGTACCGGCCTTGAGCTTGATGCTCTGGAAGCCGTTTTCCTCGATCATCCGCGCCGCCTGGGCCACCACCTGCTCTGGGCTGATGGCCTCGCCCCAGCGATCGGGCGGGTAGGGCGCATCGATATGCTCGGCGTACTTGAGGAACAGGTAGGCGCTGAAGGGCACCTCGCGGCGGACCGCACCGCCCAGCAATTCGACCAGGGGAATGCCCAGGGAGCGCGCCTGCAGATCGAGGAAGGCCACCTCGAAGGCGGAGTAGGCATTGGCCACCTGCTTGCTCGGATGAGAGCCGGGCGCCAGCTCGGCGCCGGCTACCACCCCGTCGGCCAGCCCGGCGACGGTGGCCACCACCCGGGTACGCAAGCCGTTGAGGTCCCAGGCGGACAGGCCGACCAGGCTGCTTTCCATGGCCTTGAGCACCGCCAGCACCGGGGCATCGCCATAGCTCTCGCCGAGGCCGATGTGGCCGTTGTCGCCTTCCACCTCGATGATGGATCTCAGCGCATAGGGCTCGTGGATGCCGCTGGCGTTGAGCAGCGGGGCATCGCGAAAGGCGATGGGGGTGACGGTGATGCGTTTGATCTTCACGCTCAGACTCCTGGACTTGTAGTTGTGGTGGTCTTTGTCAGTCATCGTATGACTACCGGTCGGGATCTTCAACCGAAAGAAGCGCCATGACCCCGGCGGCATGACCGCATATCGCATCGGGGTTGCCCGCTCCGGTCGGGGCTGGATAAATAGCCAGCCGCCACCCTATTCGCACCTTTCGCATGAAAGCTCCGCTCGAAGATCCCCTCTACTATCTGCACAACTTCCAGCGGGTACTGGACTGGGTCGCCCTGCGCTATCCCGATCTGCTCGACGACCGCGAGCAGGACTTCATCGCCGCCTTCGCCGAGCTGCCGCAATCCTCGCGGGCCCTGCTGGTGCGCCTGGTGATGCGCAAGGGCGAGGTGTTCCGCGCCAGCAAACTGGTCTATGGCGAGATTGGCTGCCCCCGCGCCGCGGCGAGTCCGCTGGTGGCGCTGGGCTGGCTGCTGGCCGATCCAGAATTGCACCTGATCGAACTCTTTGCCCTGCTGCGCAAGGAAGAGCTGCTCGGCTGCTTCGGCGCCCGCCTGCCCAAGGCCGGGCGCAAGGAAGACTGGCTGGTGCGGCTGGAGGCCGAGCAGGCCACGCCCCTGGCCTTCAGCGGCTGGGCCGGCAGCGTGCCCGAGCTGGTGGCGGAGGGGGTCTGGCGGCTGACGCTGATGGATCTCTGCGATCGCCTGCGTCTGCTGTTCTTTGGCAACCTGCACCAAGACTGGACCGACTTCGTGCTGGCCGATCTGGGCATCTTCCAGTACGAGACGGTGGCCTTCAGCGCCGAATCCCGGGCCTTCGGCCAGCGCCACGAGGTGGACGCCTACATCCACATCCAGCGCTGCCGCCAGGCGCTGCGCGATGGCCTGCCGGCCGCCGAGCTGCTGCCGCTGCTGCCCGCCGAACGCTTCGCCAATACCTGGCTGGAACTGCGCCGCGGCAAGCTGCTGCATGAACTGGCGCAGCACCACGAACGCCTGGGCGAGCTGGCCCAGGCGCAAGCCCTCTACGCCGCCTCGGCGCATCCCGAGTCCCGTATTCGCGCCCTGCGCATGCTCGAACGGCTGGAGGACTGGCCTGCCGCCCAGGCGCTGGCGGAAGCCATCGTCGCCGCGCCGGCCCATGACGCCGAGCGCCAGCAGGTGGCGCGCATCCTGCCGCGGCTGGTGCGCAAGCAGGGTGGTCCGCCCAACAAGCGCCGCCCTGCCAGTACTGTGGAGCGCCTCGATTTCGAACTGGTCAACGACGGCTTGCGCCGGGTCGAGTGGCTGGTGCGCGAGCACCTGGGACGCGACGAGGCGCCAGTGCATTACGTGGAAAACACCCTGCTCACCAGTCTGTTCGGGCTACTGTGCTGGGATGCCATCTTCCTCGCCATCCCCGGCGCCTTCTTCCACCCCTATCAGCGCGAACCGGCCGACCTGCGCCTGCCGGGCTTTCGCGAGCGCCGCGCCGAGGCCTTCGCCGCCTGCCTGGCGCGACTGGACGACGGCTCCTACCCGGCGGTGATCCGCGAACGCTTCGCCAGCAAGCGTGGCCTAGCCTCGCCCTTCGTCGCCTGGGGCATCCTCGGTGCGGAGCTGCTGGAGCAGGCGCTGGCCTGCCTGCCGGCGCAGCATCTGCGGCTGTGCTTCGAGCGCCTGCTGGAAGATCCGGAAAACAACCGCACCGGCTTGCCCGACCTGATCCAGTTCTGGCCGGCCGAAGGCCGCTACCGGATGATCGAGGTCAAGGGCCCGGGCGACCGCCTGCAGGACAACCAGCGCCGCTGGCTGGACTTCTTCGCCGCCCATGACATCCCGGTCAGCGTCTGCCACGTGCAGTGGCAGGCGGCCGCGACGCCAGCATGAGCTATCGCATCGCCGTTCGCGCCCTTTGCGAATTCACCGCCAAGGCCGGCGACCTGGACCTGAGGTTCACCCCGTCGCCCACCGCCCTGGAAGGCATCGAGGGGCACCAGCGGGTGGCGGCACGGCGCGGACCCGACTACGAGCGCGAGGTCAGCCTGCAGGGTGACTTCGAGGATCTCCAGGTCCGCGGCCGTGCCGACGGCTTCGACGCCATGGCCAATCGCCTGGAAGAGATCAAGACCCACAGAGGCAGCCTGGAACGCCAGCCGGGCAACCATCGCCACCTGCACTGGGCCCAGGCCAAGGTCTATGGGCACCTGCTGTGCCAGACCCGCGAGCTGCCCGGCCTGACCCTGGCGCTGGTCTATTTCGACATCGGCAACGGCGCCGAGACCGTCTTCACCGAAGAGTGGACGGCAGAGGAGCTGGCCGCGCATTTCGAACTCCAGTGTTCGCGCTTTCTCGCCTGGGCGCGCCAGGAGCTGGCCCATCGCGCCACGCGGGACACGGCGCTTTCGACCCTGGCCTTTCCCCATCCCGACTTTCGCCATGGCCAGCGGCCCCTGGCGGAAGCCGTCTACAAGGCGGCCAGCGTCGGCTGCTGCCTCTTGGCCCAGGCACCCACTGGCATCGGCAAGACGGTGGGTACCCTGTTCCCACTGCTCAAGGCCATGCCCCGGCAGAACCTGGACCGACTGTTCTTCCTCGCCGCCAAGACCCCCGGTCGCGCCCTGGCCTTGCATGGCTTGGAGTCCCTGGCCGCGCCGGTGCGGGTGCTGGAGTTGGTGGCGCGGGACAAGGCCTGCGAGCACCCGGAGCTGGCCTGCCATGGCGAGTCCTGCCCGCTGGCGCGCGGCTTCTATGATCGCCTGCCGGCCGCCCGCGCCGCCGCCCTGGCCGAGCCTGCCCAGCTGACCCGGGCGCGGGTGCGGGAAACGGCCCTGGCCCATGAGGTCTGCCCCTACTACCTAGCCCAGGAACTGGCGCGCTGGAGCGACGTGGTGGTAGGCGACTACAACTATTATTTCGACGGCAGCGCCATGCTCCACGCCCTGGCCCAGACCCAGGAGTGGCGGGTCGGGGTGCTGGTGGACGAGGCCCACAACCTGCTCGACCGCGCCCGTGGCATGTACAGCGCCAGCCTCGACCAGCGTCGCCTGGCCGCCTGCAAGGCGGGGGCGCCCCCGGCCATCGCCAAGGGCCTGCAAGCGCTCAACCGCGAATGGAATCGCCTGCACAAGGAACAGCAGGTCGACTACCAGGTGCAGCCGGAATTGCCCGCCGCCTTCCTCACCGCCCTGCAACGGGTGGTGGGCCTGCTCACCGAGCACTTGGGCGAACCCGGTCAGCCACCGGCGCCGGAATTGCAGACGCTGTTCTTCGACCTGCTGCAGTTCATGCGCCTGTGCGAGACCTTCGGCGATCATTCGCTGTTCGACGTCACCCTGCTCAAGGGGCGCGGCAAGGCGCAGTCGCAGCTCAATCTGCGCAACCTGGTGCCGGCGCCCTTCGTCGGTCCGCGGCTGGCGGCGGCCCACAGCTGCACCCTGTTCTCGGCCACCCTGATTCCCCAGCATTTCCATCGTGACCTGCTCGGGGTGCCGGCCGGCAGTGCCTGGGTCGACGTCGCCTCGCCCTTCGCCGCCGAGCAGCTGGAGGTGCGCCTGGTGCGGCTGTCCACCCGCTACGCCGACCGCGCCGCCTCGCGCACGCCCATCGCCGCCCTGATCGCCAGTCGCTATCGCCAGCGACCGGGCAACTACCTGGCCTTCTTCAGCAGCTTCGACTACCTGGACCAGGTGGCCGAGGCGCTGGCCGAGCTGGCGCCCGACGTGCCCCAGTGGCGCCAGTCCCGCGGCATGGACGAAGCCGCCCGCCAGGCCTTTCTCGAGCGTTTCCAGGCCGACGGCCGCGGCCTCGGCTTCGCCGTGCTCGGCGGCAGCTTCGGCGAGGGCATCGACCTGCCCGGCGACCGCCTGATCGGCGCCTTCGTCGCCACCCTGGGGCTGCCCCAGCTCAATCCGGTCAACGAACAGTTGCGTCAGCGCCTGCAACGGCGCTTCGGCGACGGCTATCGCTACGCCTATCTCTATCCGGGCCTGCAGAAGGTCATCCAGGCCGCCGGCCGAGTGATCCGCACCGTGCAGGACCGCGGCTGCCTCTATCTCATCGACGACAGATTCACCCAGCCCGAAGTCCGGGCGCTGCTACCGAGCTGGTGGCAGGTGGAGGAGGGGACGGTGCCCACGGGCGAACCTGCGCCGGCTTGAAGGCTATCGCGGTCATGGCCGCCCGCCGATGCAACTGATCCTATGGCACTCCGGTGTTTTGTTGATCGCGGCCATGGGCCGCTCCTACGATTACATCGAGCCTGTAGGAGCAACTGTCTTAGCCGTTATAGGGGTGCACCAGTTGTAGAGCCGTAGCGTGGAAAACGGCGTAGCCTTTTCCACTGGGGACTTCGTGGCGAGGGCGCCCTCACCCCAACCCTCTCCCGAGGGGAGAGGGGGCCATCCGCGCAGGCGGTCATCTCCATCATCGAGCCTGTAGGAGCGGCCCATGGCCGCGATCACCGTACAGCCGTTGCTTAGGCCTCCGGCGTTTCCTCACAGAACCTCAACCGGTTGCCAAAGGGATCGGCGATCTCCATCACCAGACCCCAGGGCAGTTCCTCAATACCCGGGCGAGCGAAGCCGTAATGCTGGGCCAGCAGCTCGGCCTGGAAGGCGCGGATGCCGGTCATGCGTGCGAAGACCGTCGAGCCCGGGCAGGCGTCGCCGTGGTGCCCGGAGAGGTGCAGGCGCAGGCCGGCGCGCTCGACTTCGGCGTAAAGCGGCAGCCCCGGCTCGAAGCGATGCTCCCACACCAGGCGGAAACCCAGGAAGTGGCAGTAGAATTCACGCGCCTTTTCGTCATCGAAGATGCGCAGGATGGGGCTGGGTTGCCCGAAGGCGATGGCTGTGTCGGACATGGACGGCGCTCCAGGGCGCAAGCGGTACGGACCGCAAAGGGCTCATGATGCGCCTTTCGCGCTGTCTGGTAACCCGAACTGTGAACCGGAAAGCTTTGGTAACCCCTCTGGCAGGCCAGAGCGTGCGCTGGGCTGCAGTTCACCGGTGCGATGGCGAACCTATCCGGGTATCGTGCATTCTTTTTCCTATCTGGCGGTTCGGCTGGGCCGAATCTTTCATCCTTAGTGACCAAGGTTGATCCATGCAGCGTAGACACCTGCTCAAAGCGTCCCTGGCCCTGGCGGCCTACACCGGCATCCCCTCCACCGGGCTGTTCGCCCTCCAGGCCTTCGCCAATCCGGCCAACGGCGACGGCCAGGCCTTCGATTTCGACTGGCTCAAGCAGCACGCCAAGGAGCTGGCCGGCCAGGCCTACCAGCCCACCGCCCAGAAACTGCCCGACACCCTGGCGAACATGACGCCGCAGCAGTTCAACGCCATCGGCTACGATGCCCAGCATTCGCTCTGGCACGACCTCAAGGGCCAGCTGGACATGCAGTTCTTCCACGTCGGCATGGGCTTCAAGACGCCGGTACGGATGTTCTCGGTGGACCCCAAGACCAACGAGGCCAAGGAAGTCCACTTCCGCCCCGAGCTGTTCAACTACAACGACAGCGGCGTCGACAAGAGCCAGCTCAAGGGCGACCTGGGCTTCGCCGGCTTCAAGCTGTTCAAGGCGCCGCACCTGGCCCAGTACGACATCGTCTCCTTCCTCGGCGCCAGCTACTTCCGCGCGGTGGACAAGACCCGCCAGTACGGCCTGTCGGCCCGCGGTCTGGCCATCGACACCTACGCCGATCGGCCCGAGGAGTTCCCCGACTTCACCAAGTTCTGGTTCGTCACCCCGAGCAAGAACAGCACCCGCTTCGTGGTCTATGCGCTGCTGGACTCGCCCAGCGCCACCGGCGCCTACCGTTTTGACATCGACTGCCTGAACGACCGGGTGGTGATGGATGTGGACGCCAACGTCAATGCCCGCCGCGACATCAAGCAACTGGGCATCGCGCCCATGACCAGCATGTTCGGCTGCGGTACCCACGAGCGCCAGACCTGCAACACCTACCACCCGCAGATCCATGACTCGGATCGCTTGGCCATGTGGAAGGGCAACGGCGAGTGGATCTGCCGGCCGCTGAACAATCCGCCCAAGCTGCAGTTCAACGCCTTCAAGGACGACAGTCCCAAGGGCTTCGGCCTGGTGCAGACCGACCACGAATTCGAGAGCTACCAGGACGTCATGGTCCGCTACGACCGCCGGCCGAGCCTCTGGGTCGAGCCCACCTCCGCCTGGGGCGAGGGCGCCATCCAGTTGCTGGAGATCCCCACCACCGGCGAGACCCTGGACAACATCGTGGCCTTCTGGGCACCGGCCGAGACCATCACCGCCGGCAAGTCGCTGCACTATGGCTACAAGCTGCACTGGAGTGCGCTGCCGCCGGTTAGCACGCCGCTGGCACGGGTCTATGCCACCCGGTCCGGCATCGGCGGCTTCCCCGAAGGCTGGGCGCCGGGTGAACACTGGCCCAAGGTCTGGGCACGGCGCTTCGCCATCGATTTCAACGGCGGCGGCCTGTCGTTCCTGCCCGAGGGCACCGGCATCGAGCCGGTGGTCACCGTCACCGACGGCAAGGTGCAAGATTTCCACGTGCTCAAGATCGACGAGATCGGCGGCTACCGGGTGATCTTCGACTGGTACCCCACCAGCGACAAGGCCGATCCCGTGCAGATGCGCGCCTTCATCCGGACCCAGGATCGCGCCCTGAGCGAGACCTGGCTGTACCAGTACTTCCCGCCGGCGGCCGACCAGCGCCGCTATCCGGACTGGAAGCAGTCCTGACCCCCGGCCGGTAAAAGCCGCTGCGCCTCGCCGGGTGCAGCGGCTTTTTCATGCCCGGCGTGGCCTGTGCGGGCGCCGGCCGCCGAGGCTAGTCGGCCAGCACCACCTGGTTGCGACCGCCCCGCTTGGCCCGATAGAGGGCGGCGTCGGCGCGACCGTAGGCGAGGGCGAAGTCGGTACCCAGCGCATTCAGGCTGAGACCGAAGCTGGCGGTCACCGGGGCGGGACCGGTCGCGTCCTGGGCGATGCGCTGGCGCAGTCGCTCGGTCACGGCCAGGGCCTCGGCGGCTGCCGCGGCCGGCAGCAGCACGGTGAATTCCTCGCCACCCACCCGACCGACGATGGCCGGCGGCTGGACGATCTCCTGCAGGCAGCGGGCGATGGTCTGGATCACCCCGTCGCCCGCCGGGTGACCGAAGTCGTCGTTGATGCGTTTGAAGTGATCGATGTCCAGCACGATCATGGCGCCACCGCTGCGCTGCAGGGCCTGGCCGGCCAGGTCGATCACCGCGCCGCGGTTGAGCACCCCGGTGAGGGCATCGTGGGTGGCACGGTACTCCAGCTGCTGGGTGAGGGTCTGCAACTGCTGGTTGAGGGTGTTCATCTCGCGCTCGGCGCGGTCGCTGCGGGCGATCAGCCGGCGCGTCTCGCGCATCAGCCGCTCGAAGTGCAGGGCCAGCTCGCCCAGCGCGGCGCGGTAGGCCTCGGGGGCGGCCTGGTCGACCGCGTACAGCGCGCGGGCCGTCTGCAGCACCGCCGTCTCCTGCTCGAACAGGTCGGGGCCCGGCTCGACCGGGCTGCAACGCCTGACGCTGGCGGTCATGCCGGCAGCTCGGGATGCTCGACGAAGGTCAGCGCCTGGAAATCCAGCCGCAGCTCCTCGCCGAATTCCTGGATGGTTTCGTCCTCGGCATCGTAGTACCAGTGCAGCTCGACGCCGTTGCCGGCCTGGGCCGCCTGGTCGAGGGCGTCGAACAGCGAGAACAGCATCTTGGTGCTGGAGCTGTTGAAGTAGGCGAGGGCGACATGGACCTGCAGCGCGGTGCCCTGGCGCTGGTCGAGATAGGCGCGCAGCCGCTCGATCACCGGCAGGTAGAAGGCGGCGGCGTTTTCCGGAAAGGATTCTCCCCTGAGCCAGAGGACGTCCTCGGCGAAACGGAAGTCCACCTCGGGCGACGTCGGCGTGGGGGCGATGAACAACTGGTCCATACGATGAGGGCCCTGGTCAGATGATGGCTTTCAGGCAGAACAGGGCGGTGCCCGGGTGCTGCGTGGAGGGATGGAAGGCGAATTCCAGCGGGGCGCTGGCCTCGCGGGCCATGGTCAGGAAGCCCAGGCCAGCGCCCTTGCTGTCGGCCGGGGTCTCGGCGCGCAGCGACTCGCGATAGGCCTGCTTGATCTGTTCGAGCGACATGCTGCAGAGCGGCTGCAGACGCTCGCGCAGGGCTTCCACCTTGGCACTGGCGATGGGGTTGGCGCAGAGCATCTGGTAGTGGCCGTCGAGGCGGGTGATACAGACCGAGCCGTGGCCGAGCTGGGCGCGCTCGGGCGGGTCGCTGGGCAGGGCGTCGGCGGAGTAATGCAACACGTTCTGGGACAGCTCGATGAAGGCGGAAAACAGCTTGCGCCGGGTGGCGCCGCTGACCCCGGCGAATTCCAGTTGCAGCTTCACCACCTCGGCCATGGCGGCGACGATGCCGTGGGAGAAATAGCCATGGTGGTAGAAGATCACGTGCTGCTGCCGGGCGATCTCCAGGAAGGCCCCGTTCTCGGCGAAGGAAGTCAGCATGTCGTCAGGCCACGCGTATGCAGAGGAAGGTGAGGTCGTCACGGCGCTGCTCGTCGCCTTGCCAGGCGGCGAGATCGTCGCGCAGGTGCTGGCAGATCACCGCGGTGGGCGCCGCGCGTGCTTCCAGCAGTCGCGCCAGGGCGCGCTTCTTGCCGAAGGAGGTGCGCCGCGGGCCGCCGATCTGGTCGGTCAGGCCGTCGGTGGTGGCGAACAGCAGGCTGCCCGGCTGCAGCGGCACGGTGGTGGCCGGCCAGCGCTGCTCGGCGGGGCTGTCGGGATAACCGACGCCCAGGCGCAGGGGCGCCAGGGTCAGGACCTCCGCGGCATCGGGCGCCAGCACCTGCAGCGGCAGGCGGGCCCCGGCATAGGTCAGGCGGTGGCTGCGGCGATCCACCCAGAAGCAGGCCAGGTCCAGGCCGTCGTTGGACTCCGAGAGATCACCCGACTGCCCGAGCATCGCCTTGACGCCGAGGTTGATCGCCGTCAGCAGCGCGGACGGATCGCGCGGCCCCTGCTGCTGCAGCGCCTGGGTGAGCGAGGCCGAGGCGATCAGGGTCATGAAGGCGCCGGGTACGCCATGGCCGGTGCAGTCGGCGATGGCGCCGAACCAGCCGTCCTCGTACTGGGCGAAGTGATAGAAGTCGCCGCCGACCACGTCGCGCGGCTGCCAGACCAGGGTGGCGTCCTGCTCCATCACCGCCAGGGCGTCGCGGGAGCTGCGCAGCATGGCGCGCTGGATGACGCTGGCGTACTCGATGCTGTGCATGATCTGCCGGTTCTTCTCGGCCTGCAGGTCGGCGACCCGGCGCATCAATTGCACGCCCAGGCCGAGTCCGACGAAGAGTCCTTCCCGGGTGACGATGAAGCCGTCGGCCAAGGCCTTCTCGCCGACCTCGACGGTGCGCCGGGTCACTTCCTCGATGGACAGCCCGGCGTCCACTACCAGGGGCTCCTTGTCCATGAAGGCGATGCAGCTCTTGCGGTCGTAGACTTCCCGGTGATACGGCTTGCTCATCTGCGAAAGGAAGATATCGCGGTTGATGAGGCCGATCGGCCGCTGCTGCTCGATCACCGCCAGGCTGGTGATCTCGCGGCGCTCGTTGAACAGGGCCATGACCTGGGCATTGGTGTGCTCGGCCTCGACGGCGGGCCAGGCGGTACAGAGATCGAGGGCGCAGCCTTGGCCGGGGCGGGCGGAGGGGCGCAGGGAGGGCAGGGGAGCGGACGACATCGTGACGAATCCGTTCTCGAAAGGTCGCTGCAGCCTAGGGGCTCCGTGTTGAGCTTTGATGACAACCGCTGGCCAGGCGCCAGCATGGCGGGCGCCTGGCTGGCCGGGCGGATCAGCCCGTCAGCACCCCCAGGCTGCCCCGGGCGAAGGGTTGCGGCGGGACGGCATTGAGCACGGCGCCCTGCAGCGTCAGGCCGCTGTGGGCGAATTGGCGCTGGGTGGCCTCGATCTCCTTGGCGGTGTTGCAGCCATGGCGCGAGACCAGCAGGCAGGTGCCGGCCTGGGCGGCGAGTTCCACCGCATCGGTCACCGCCAGCACCGGCGGCGTATCGAGGATGACCAGGTCGTAGTCGTGCTGCAGCTGGCGCAGCAGCTCGGTGCAACGCGGACTCATCAGCAGCTCGGCCGGATTGGGCGGGCGGATCCCGCCCACCAGGCAATCCAGACCGGGCAGGCCGGTGGCCTGGATCGCCTGCTCGGGCGTCGCCAGGCCGCCCAGCACCTCGGCCAGACCCGGGCGGCGCGCCACCTGCAGGCGCCGGTGCAGGCGGCCGCGGCGCAGGTCGGCATCCACCAGCAGCACCCGCGTGCCGCCTTCGGCCAGGACCCGCGCCAGTTGCACGGCGACCGACGACTTGCCGGCGGCGGGGCTGGCACTGGTGATCAGCAGCAGGTCGTTGCGCGCCTCGGTACGGGCGAAGGCCAGGCTGGTGCGCAGAGTGCGCAGGGCCTCGGCGTAGCCGGTGTCGAGGGGCGCCTGCAGCGAACCGTTGAGCTGGCGTCCGGCCGCCAGGGGCAACTGGGCCAGCACCGGCAGGCCGAGGCGCTCCAGGCCATCGGCGTCCTCGATGCCACGCTCCAGGCTGGCGCGCAGGTACACCCAGGCGCCGCCGGCCAGGCAGCCGAACAGCAGGGCGCTGAGCATCAGCAGGGGCTTCTTCGGATAGACCGGTGCCACCTGGGCGTAGGCATTGTCAATGATGCGCACATCGCTCACCGTGCCGGCGCGCACCACCGACAGCTCCTGGATACGCTTGCTCATCAGCGCATAGAGCTTGTCCGCCGCCTCGACCTCGCGCTGCAGGCGCAACACCTCCTGCTGGGTCTGGGGCAACTTGCCCAGGCGCCGTTGCAGGGCCTGGCGTTCGCCGTTGAGCACCTGGCGGCGCGCCAGCAGGGTCTGGTACAGCGGATGGGTGGGCGTGAAGCGCAGCGCCAGGCCCAGGCGCTCCACCTCCAGGGCCGACAGCTGGGCATCGAGCTCCACCGCCTGGCGCAGCAGGCTGCGGCCCTCTTCGCCGATGGCGATGGAGCCCTGCCGGCGCTGGTAGCTGTCCAGGGCCTGGCGGCCTGCACCCAGGCGTTGGTTCACCTGCGGCAGTTCCTGGCGCAGGAAGGCCAGTTGCTGGCTGGACTGGTCGGCGTTGCGGGTCACGTCCTGGCGGACGTAGGCCTCGCTGATGCCCTGCAGGATGCGCTGGGCCCGCTGCGGATCCTGGTCCTGCAACTGGATCGAGAGGATGCCCGAACGCTTGCCACGCTCGCTGACGTTGAGGCGTTCCTGCAGGGCCTGGATGGCCACCCCCCGGCGCTGCTTGACCAGGATGAACTGGGTGCCCGGGTAGGCGCGCAACTGGGCGATGTCCAGCTGCAGGGCGCCGGCGCTGGCCGGCTGGCCCAATTGGCCCTCCAGCAGGCGCGTGCCCTGGGCGTCGCTGAGCACGAAGCGATCCGGCGCCGCGGCGGTGAGGGTCAGCGGCTGCCCATAGAGGGCGTCGGGCAGCTCGAGGTGGCGGATGACCAGGCGTTCGCCACCCCAGCCGTACTGGGTGAGGCCGAAGCGCGCCGGGGCGATGTCGCCATGGCTCGCCTCATGGCGGCGCGCCAGCCAGTCGCCCAGCAGCGGCAGGCGCCGCGGCGTGACACTCAGGTCGAGGCCCTGGGCATCCACCACCTCGCCGACCACCCGGCGCGAGGTGAGCAGCTGCATCTCGGTGATGGCTTCCGGCGGCGGCAGGGGGCGGCCATTATCGGCGTCGTCTAGCCTTACGATGCCGCGCTGGTATTCGATCTGCAGCGTCGCCACCGCCTGGTAGCGCGGCGCCGCCAGCTGGGCATAGGCCACGCCCAGCAGGGTGCAGCCCGCCACGCACGCGAGCAGGCCGCGGCGATGCCGCCAGAGGGCGGCGCAGTAGCGGGCGAAACCGATGTCCGCGGCCGAGGCGGCGGCGGGTAGAGTCTGATGCGACATGTCCATGCAGGAGCGGGCCTTGGGCAGGTACGGTGAGGACATCCGTCGCGGAACACCCTCGCGGGCGAGCGTCAGCGGTCGGTGAACCGGGGGTGAAGCCGTGGCACCCGGCAGGGCACAGCGGGAAACGCCAGGCGCTGGATCGGGATCCGCACCTCGTCGGCTGGAGTGCTGCGTCGACTCTAAGCGAAAGCAAAAGCCAAAAATGTGACACTCCATGCAGAACGCGACGGATGCCCGCTTGGCAGCGTCAAGGTGCTAAGGCAGTCTTCTTCGCGACCCCTGCTGGAGTCGGCTGCCTGGCGCGCCGGCATCCGCTGGCGGTGCCCGACTGCTCCTTCGCTGGCCTGGCCGGTGGGGAGCGGCAAGGTTCACTACAGACACCGTGGCCCCTGGGCGACGGTGTGTTCCTGACGGCTTCTTGAATGTAGTCAGCGGTTGAAGCCCGGTTACCCATCCGTGCGGCCTCGTGGCCAGCGCGGGTGGTCTTGCACCGGTTGTACCAGGCCCGCGGATGGCGGTGACCTGGTTCTTCATTGCCCTGGACGGCGTACTCGACTGCACGGCTGTCAGGAGACAAGCGATGAGCGTGGTATCCGGTGTCACCCATTCCGGGGTCCGGGCTGGACGACGGCCCTTCTGGCTGGGCGGTCTGGCCGTCGGCCTCTTGCTGCTGCTCGCGTTGCTCTGGCGCCTGCCGGATTTTCGCGACGGGACCGGGGCGCAGAATCTCGAAGCCAGCTATCACGTGCTGCTCAGCCTGAATGCGCTGGACGAATCCGGGGTGGCGCGCCATTGGTGGCTGCCGACCATCACCCTGGGTGGCAGCCATGACAAGCAGGTCTCCTGGGGCGCCACCATCCCCACCCGCAGCGGCGACTACGTCTACACCAGCTTCAGCAGCTATGGCTTTCTTGCTCCCTACCTTGGTCTCAAGGCCGCCGGCCTGCCGCCTTCGCTGCACAATCTCGCGCTGTTCAACGCCGCCCTCGGCGCCCTGACGGCACTGCTGCTGTTCCGCTTGCTCTACTTGGTGCTGCGCAGCAACGGCGCCAGCCGCGGGCTGGCCGCCGGCGCGGCGGTGCTGGCCTGCCTGGTCGCGGTGTTCAGCCGCGAGGCCCTGCTGTCCCAGGGGTTGCTGTACTGGGTGCAAAGCTTCTACCAGGTGCTGCTGCTGGCCAGCCTGCTGACCTTCTTCCACTACCTCCAGGCGCCGGCAGGCCCGCTGCGCACCCGCCTGGGCTGGGTGCTGGCCGGGCTGGTCTGCTTTGGCGCCCTGACCGAGTGGACCGGCTACGTCTTCGGGGGCGGCCTGGTCGCGCTGTTCTGGCTGCAGCGTCGGCACCTGCCGGATGGGCAGCGGATGGCTTGGCGCCTGGCGTTCGCCACCGCGCTGGCCGGCGTGCTGGTGCTGCTGCACTACAGCCTGGCGGCGGGCCTGTTGCCCACGCTCAAGGCCTTCGCCCGACGCTTTCTCGCGCGCAGCCCGAACAACGCCCACCTGGTGGACTTCTTCGCCGGCTACGGCCTGTCGTTCGGCCTCTTCCTGGCCGCAGTGGCCCTGGCCCTCGGCGTGCTGGTCTGGCAGCGGCGGACGCTGCACTGGCCGCGCAGCACCGTGCTGTTGCTGCTGGCCGCCAGCCTGCCGCTGCTGGAAAACCTGCTGCTGCTGCAGCACGCCACCCAGTTCTCCTTCGACCGTCTCAAGTTCATCTTCCCCGCCGCGCTGCTGCTCGGCCTGGCCTTCATCAGCCTGGGCCTCAAGGGACGCGCGGTCCTTGCCATGCTGCTGGGGATCGCCGTGTGGCAGAACGCCCAGACCTACCGCAGCGACCTCGCCGGCTATGCCGGCTGGGGCGTCATCGACCGGCAGAACCAGGCGCTGGCGACGCTGGTCCGGGGCCAGGTCGATCTGAGCTGCACCCTGATTTCCACCGACATGACGGTGCGCGGCTACGCCAACCTGCTGTTCCACCGCAGCATCCACGAGTTGCAGCGCCAGCCACTGGACTATCGCGGCGAGTCCGGATCCTGTGGCGGCCTCTATCTGGAAGGCCGGGATTTCCGCGTCGACCTCCCCGAATACACTCGCGCCCGCCTGAGTCTGGCGGATGGTCGCCAGCTGACCTACGCCAAGGTCGGTGGCGACTGGCGCGCGCAATGAATTCTTTATCCATGACCAGGCCACGAGGAGACCGGTAATGCCGGGTACGCTGATCAATCGACTGAGTTTTCTGGCCCTGGGCGGCCTGATGGTCCTGCAATTCGGCGTGTTCGAGCAGAGCCCGACCAATCCGGTGGGCATCCGCTACGTGGGCGAGCTGTACCTGGCGATCTGCCTGGGATTCTTCGCGCTGTTCACGCTGAGCACCTGGCATCGACCGCAGCGCGACTATCGCCTGCTGATGGCCTTCTGCCTGTTCTCGTCGGTGGTGTTCGTCGTCCTGGTGGCGCTGTTCGCCCAGCTGTTCTGGGGCCAGCCGCTGATCTACGGCATTATCGAGGAACGGCGGGTGCTCTATTGCTTCAGCGCCTTCCTGGTGCTCTACCTGGCCAAGCGCCTGACCGCCGCCCAGTTCGAGAACCTGATCATCCTGGTCGGGCTGCTCTCGGCGCTGCTGTGCTGGCTGTCCTACTTCAAGATGCTGCCGGACCTGCGCGAAGAGGTGAAGGACCTCAGCCGTCCGGGCCGGGCCTCCACCGGGGCGGTGGCCATCTTCTTCGGCTATTTCATCTGCATCTACTTCGCCGGGCGCGGCCGCTCCTTCATCGATGGCCAGCTGCGGCCCAAGTTGCGCAATGGCGTGCTGGCGCTGTTCTTCCTCGCCACCATCGTGGTGGTGCTGCAGACCCGCCAGCTGATCGTGGTCTGCATGGTCTTCACCATCCTCGCGCTGCGGGCACGCCTGATCGGACCGGCACTGTTCGGCGGCCTCGTCATCTCGCCGCTGATCCTCTATCCCCACCTCCTGGAGGTCCTGGGCTTCAACCTGGACTTCTATGCGCGCTCGGTGCAGGAAGGGCCTACCGACAACGTGCGGGAAACCACCATTTCGCAGATCATCAACCACCTGCAGCTGTACAACGGCCTGCCCAGCGGCAGCCTCAGCCTGATGTGGAACGATGGCTTCAAGCCGATCTTCGGCGACTACTTCTTCCTCTCCGACGTCGGCATCTTCGGCACCGTGTTCCGCTTCGGCTTCCTGTCGATCCTGGTGATTCCCATCGGCCTCGCCGTCCACTACCTGGTGGCGCGCAAGCTGAGCCGGGACCTGGAGTTCACCCTGGCGGTGTTCCTGTCCTTCATGATCATCTGGCCGCTGCAGGGCCTGTTCGAATACCAGGGCACCGCCGCCTTGCTCTTCGTCATGCAGGCGCTCAAGACCTACCACGGCGCCCCCCAGTACGGCATGGTGAGCATGCCGGAGCGACCGGGGGTCCTGCCGCCCGGTCGCCAGGCGTTGCCGGTCTAGCAGCCGGTCAGCCGTTCCACCCGGCGCTCGTCGGGGAAGAAGACCGGGCGCAGGCGCACGCCGACGCCGTTGCCGACGAAGGCGGCGACCAGCCATAGCCAGCCGTGCAGGCTGCCGGAGGCGATGCCACTGAAGTAGGCGCCGATGTTGCAGCCATAGGCCAGTCGCGCGCCATAACCCAGCAGCAGGCCGCCGAGCACGGCCGCCACCAGGGACCGCGCGGGGATGCGCAGGCTGGGGGCGAAGCGGCCCGCCAGGCCGGCCGCGGCCAGGGCGCCGAGCATGATGCCCAGGTTCATCACACTGGTGACGTCGAACCACAGCGGCTCGGCCAGCGCCCGGGCATTCGCCGGTTGCTGCCAGAAGGCCCAGCCGGAGACGTCCAGCCCGAGCAGCCCGGCGCCCTTGGCACCCCAGAGGGCGAAGGCCGAGGTGATGCCCCAGGGCCGACCGGCCAGCGCCAGGGTGATGAAGTTGAGCAGCGCCAGGGCGATGGCGCCCCACACCAGCGGCCAGTGGCCGCGCAGCAGGCGCGCCGCGCCCTGATGTTCACCGGGTACCGTGCGTTCCAGCTGGCCATGACGACGGCGCTCCAGCACGACGGTTGTCCCGGCGATCAGGGCGAACAGCGCCAGGCTGACCAGGATGCCGGGGAGCACGCCCAGGCTGGTCACCAGGGAGGTCGGCGGCAGGCTGGGCAGGGCGAACCACCAGCCCAGGTGGTGGGTGGCAACCACCGAGCCGACGATGAAGAACAGCAGGGTCACCAGCATCCGCGCATTGCCGCCACCCACGGTGAAGAGGGTGCCGGAGGCGCAGCCACCGCCCAGCTGCATGCCGATACCGAACAGGAAGGCGCCGATCACCACCGAGGTGGACAGTGGCGAGACATTGCCACGTACCGCCTCGCCAAACAGGCTGCCAGCGCCCAGGGCCGGGAAGAACAGCAGCACCGCCAGGGCCAGCATCACCATCTGGGCGCGCAGGCCGGCGCCGCGACGGTCGCGGATGAATACCCGCCAGGCCGAGGTGAAGCCGAAGGCGGCGTGGTAGAGCGTCAGTCCCAGGGCGCCGCCGAGCAGCAGCAGGAGGGCCTGGCGGGTTCCGACGGCCTGGCCGACAAAGACCGCGCCCAGGGCGAGTAGGAGTCCGGCCCAGAGAGCGGTCCAGGGCAGCCGTGGGGAAGAAAGCGTGGAGGTGTGCATGATGGTTCCGGTAGCTTCGAACTAAAGTCCGACTATTTTAGTCGGACTTGCGCCTCAAGCCCAAGCCACTTCTGGCAAGGGGTTCAATAAAAACGTCATATCGATATAGCTGAAGGTTATCCAGGGGCGGTGCCGGTCATTTGCCTCGCGCTGCGGTCAAAGCGGCCACGATCACTGCCTGGAGTCGCCGTGTCCCCTGTCCTGTGCCTGCCCGCTGCATCCGTGCCGTTGCTGTCCCGTTTGCGCTGCTGGACCGCTGTCCTCGGCGGCGTGGTCCTCGCCGGTTGCAGCCTGACGCCCACCTCCAAGGAGCCGGCGCGTTCGCCGGCCGAGGTTCGCGCCGAACTCGTGCGGCTGCTGCCGGCCAGCGTGGCGGACCGCCAGGGATGGGCCAGCGACATCCAGACCGCCTTCAGCGCCCAGCACCTCGACCCCACCACGGAGAACCTCTGCGCCGTGCTGGCGGTGGCGGAGCAGGAATCGACGTACCGGGTCGATCCGCCGGTGCCGGGGCTGGGCCGCATCGCCCGCGAGGAAATCGACCGGCGCGCCGCGCGGGCCTATGTGCCCCAGTTGCTGGTGCGCACGGCGCTCGGTCTCAGGTCGCCTACCGGCAAGACCTACGCCGAGCGGCTGGACGCCGCCCGCACCGAGCGTGAACTCAGCCTGATCTTCGAGGATTTCACCGCCATGGTGCCCCTGGGCGGCCAGTTGTTCGGGCGTTTCAATCCGGTGCGTACCGGCGGCCCCATGCAGGTGAGCATCGACTTCGCCGAGGCGCACGCCCGGGACTATCCCTATGAGCGCGAGGGCTCCATCCGCCACGAGGTGTTCAGCCGCCGCGGCGGCCTCTATTTCGGTACCGCGCACCTGCTGGGCTATCCGGCGGACTACAGCACGCCGCTGTATCGCTTCGCCGATTTCAACGCCGGCTGGTACGCCAGCCGCAACGCCGCCTTCCAGAGTGCGGTGAGTCGCGCTGCGGGGGTGAAGCTGGCGCTGGACGGCGATCTGGTGGTTCCCGGCTCGCGGACCCAGGGTGAGACCGAGCGGGCGGTGAATCGCCTGGCCCCGGCCTTGGGCATGAGCGACATCGCCATCCGCCATGATCTGGAAGCCGGCGACTCGGCGGAGTTCGCCAACACCGATCTCTACGCCAAGGTCTATGCCCTGGCCGAGCGCAAGGCCGGGCGCAGCCTGCCGCGTGCCGTCCTGCCGGGCATCACCTTGGAAAGCCCGAAGATCACCCGCACCCTGACCACCGCCTGGTTCGCCCAGCGGGTCGAGGAGCGCTGGCAGCGCTGCCTGGGTCGCGCGCCGCGCTGAGCGAGGCGGGCAGCGGCCGAACGGTGCTGTCCGGCGGATGAGGGTCGGCCCGAGGGATGGCAATTGGCCAGACTATTCGCCTACCATAACGAGAAGAAACGGCTTTGCGCCGTGCGGTTCTGGTGTAGTCCCTCGAGGTCCAGATGACCGATACCCCCTCCGGCTCCCGGTTGACGCTGATCGTCGACCAGCCCACCCCTACGGCGCGCCATCGCCTGCCGCCCCGCGAACAGGCCAAGGCGCTGCGACTGCTGCGTACCCTCGGCCTGGAGGCCGATACCCCGCCCGAACTGGTGCTGGCCTGGCTGGAACGGCGCGATGGCGGTTGCTCGCTGCCCGAGGCGGCGCGGCAGATCGGCCTGGGCAACTGGCTGGGAGTCACCACCAGCCTGGCCGACCTCACCCAGAATCTGGCGCGCTTCGAAGCGGCCTATGCGCTGGACAGCGTGCTCGACTCCCTGACCCAGCTGGCCGAGCAGTCGCCGCCCGAGTCCCGCTAGCGCTGCAAGGCGCTAGAGCCCCGCGCCGCGGACATTGACGTAGAGGCTGTAGAGCGAGTGGGAGCCGGCCATGAACAGCCGGTTGCCCTGCGCTCCGCCAAAGCACAGGTTGGGACAACGCTCCGGCAGGTGGATATGGCCCAGTGCCTTGCCGCTGGGATCGAACACCCGTACGCCATCGAGCGCCTCGGGCTTGGCCGCCGGCGCGCCGCTGCTGCCCCAGCCGCACCAGAGATTGCCCGCCACGTCGCACTTGAGGCCATCCAGGGCGCCGTATTCCAGCGCCTCGATCAGCTTGCGCCGCTCGCCCAGGCTGCCGTCGTCCTTGACGGTATAGGCCCACACCAGGCGATTGGGCTTGGCACGGCCCTCGACCACATAGAGCAGCTTCTCGTCCGGTGAGAAGGCCAGGCCGTTGGGGCCGTTGAGATCGCCGATCACCCGGGTCACCGCCAGGCTCTCGCCGTCGAGGCGATAGACCCCATCCGGTTGCTCGGTCTTGACCCGGTGGCCCTCGTAGTCGCTGTTCGCCTGGAAGGGCGGATCGCTGAACCAGATCGAGCCATCGCGCTTGACCACCAGGTCGTTGGGCGAGTTGAAGGGCTTGCCCTCGAAGTTGTCGGCCAGCACCGTGAGGCGGCCATCGTGCTCGGTGCGGGTGATCCGCCGGCCCTGGCCATGGGTGGTGGAACCCTCGCAGGCGATCAGCCGGCCCTGGCGGTCGCGGGCCAGGCCGTTGGCGAAGTTCGACGGCGCCCGGAAGGTATCCAGCCGGCCGCTGAGCTCGTCCCAGCGGACGATCCGGTTGTTGGGGATGTCGCTCAACAGCAGGTAGTTGCCGTCGCCGATCCACACTGGGCCCTCGGCCCAGCGCAGACCGGTGGCCAGGCGCTCGACGCTGGCGTTGAACAGGCGCAATTCCAGGAAGCGGTCGTCGAGGATCTCGATGAGCGGATCGGGATAGCGTTGGCTGAGGGGTTCGGCGGTGGCGCGGGCCAGGCTGGGCAGGGCGAGCGCCGCACTGCAGAGGAGGCCGCCCTGGAGCAGCCGGCGACGCGACAGCGCCCGGGGGCGACCCGAAGAGGAGTCAGACATGGTGCAGGTCCTTAATTGTTATTGTTGAGACGAGGCGATGCGGATCCCGCCGTCGCAGCAGGGTATCAGCCGCGATCGATGAAATCGTATGACATCATATGTCTTGTGATATGGCTAGACTAGCCTGGTCTCGGCCTAGTCGGCGTCCAGCACCAGGCAGGTCCGCCCACGGCCCTGGCGCTTGGCCTGGTAGAGCCGGCGATCAGCTTCGTGCAGGAAGCCTTCGAGATCGTCGGCGAGACCGGCATGGATGCCCGCGCTGAACGAGAGCGGTGGCGCGCCCGGGGCATAGGTCTGGGCGTGGCAGTAGCGACGCAGCAGGTCCAGGGCCTGCAGCAGCTGCTCCGGCGGCATCCGGCTGACCAGGGCGAATTCCTCGCCGCCCAGGCGGCCGGTCAGGTCCTGGGGCAGGGTACGGGCCAGGGCCTGGGCGAACACCACCAGGGCGCTGTCGCCGCTGGCATGACCGTGGTCGTCGTTGATGTGCTTGAAGTGATCCAGGTCGAGCATGGCCACGCTCAGCGACCGGCCTTCGCGTTCGGCCTGGCGGAACCACTCCTGGGCCTGGTCGTGGAAGGCGCGGCGGTTGCGCAGCCCGGTGAGGGAGTCGTACTGGGCGGCGTGGGTCAGGGCGCGCATCAGCTCCCGGCGCTCCAGGGTCGAGACCACCCGGCAATTGAGCTCTTCCGGGCAGAAGGGCTTGCGCAGGAAGTCGTCGGCGCCCTGCTTGATGAACTTGGCGCTGAGCGAGCCCTTCTCGTCGGCCGACAGGCCGATGATGATGAGGTCATGGCGACGCAGTTTCTGCCGCAGCAGTTGCACCAGTTCGAAGCCGCTCAGCCCCGGCATGCTGTGGTCCACCACCAGCAGGTCGATGTCCGGCTGCTCCTGGAGCAGCCGCAGGGCTTCGTTGCCGTCGCGGGCATTTAGCAGCTGGTAGCGATGGGGCGTCAGGACGTGGCGGATGTAGTTGCGGGTGGCGTCCGAGTCCTCGGCGATGAGGATCTTGATGCCGGCGTTGCTGTCCAGCCGCCGCAGCAGGCGAAAGGCGAATTCATAGGAGTACTGGCTCTCCTTGAGCACGTAGTCGACCACGCCCTTGGTCAGCAGGTCGTCGCGCCGGCGCTCGTCGTAGGAGCCGCTGAGGACGATGCAGGGCAGGCGATAGCGCAGCACCAGGTCGACGCTCTGGCCATCGGGAGCGTCGGGCAGGTTGAGATCCACCAGGGCGGCGAAGAACAGCTGCGCCGAGGTCTCCAGCATCACCTCGGCTTCGCCCAGGGTGGCGCAGAACACCGGCTCGAACTCCCGCTGCTGACGGAAGAGGTGCGCCAGGATCTTGAGTACCATGGGGCTGTCTTCGATGACCAGGATGGAGCGCACCGGTAACTCCTGCAGGGCAATGATCGGCTGGACGTCCGTCCGGGGTCGACTGAAACCCCGGGTCGCGCCAGCTTATCGACCGCTTGGTCAGCGACTTGAATGATCGCTGATCTGGCTTCAGCGCGGTATCGAATTCTCCAGTCGCCGCTGGCGTGGCAGGCGCAAGGCTTCGTCCCTGGGCAGGGGGCGGCCCAACAGGTTGCCCTGCACCTTGTCCACCTGCAGGGCCTTGAGGGTCTCCAGTTCGGCGAGGGTTTCCACGCCTTCGGCAATGACCTCCTTGTGGGTCTCGCGGGCGAAGGCGATGATCGCCGAGGCCAGCGCCCGGCGCTCGGCATCGCGGTCGATGTCGCGGACCAGGCTCATGTCCAGCTTGATCATGTCCGGACGCAGCCGCAGGATGTGCCTCAGGCTCGCGTAGCCGGCGCCGGCATCGTCGATCGCCAGGCGCACGCCCTGGGCCCGGAGGGGCTGCAGCTGCAGGTGCAGGGCGTCGTAGTCGCTCACCTCGGCGTGCTCGGTGATCTCCAGCACCAGGCGACCGGGCGCGTTGCTGGCCAGCAGCGCCGGCAGCCGGCCCGCGAGGATGGTCTGCGGCGAGCAGTTCATGGTCAGGTAGGTGTCGTCCGGCAGGCTTTCCAGACCCTGCAGCGCGAATCTCATGGCGCTTTCTTCGAGTTCGTCGCCCAGGCCGATGCTGCTGGCCTCGGAAAACCAGAGGTCGGGGCTGCGCTGGGGTGGGCAGTGGAAGCGCGACAGGGATTCCCAGCCGGCGATGCGCAGGTCGGCGAGATGGTAGATGGGCTGGTAGACGATGCTGGGCTGGTGGGCGGCGACCGCCCCCTGGATGCGCTGGCGCATCTCCACCTGGCCGCGCCGGCTGGAGGCGTCCAGGCTGAGGCGATCGGCCACCAGCTCCGCGAAGGTCCGTACCAGTTCCAGGTCGCGCGGGCTCAGGGTCGGATCGGGTTGGTACTTGAAGCAGCAGAAGGTGCCATAGAGTTCGCCATCGCTGAGGCGCACCGGCACGCTCAGGTGGGCGCCGATGGGGACGCTGCGGGTTTCCGGGATCAGGCGGGCGTTGCCCACGGCGCGGGTATCGGGGATGAGTTCCGGCAAATGGCCGGTGACCACCTGCTGGCAATAACCCTGGCTGAGCGGCAGGGCGTCACCGGCCTTGAGCGGCGCATCGGGTTCGGCGTCCACGTTGCGGAAGACGCGATCCTGCTGGCGAAACTCGGCCAGGAAGGCCACGTCCATGTCCAGGTGAATGCGCAGCGCATGCAGCACCTTGTCGATACAGCCCTTGCTGCTAAGGTCGCCGGTATCCAGGCCGACCACGTCCAACAACTCGGTACTCGATTCCCTCATGTCCTCACTCCCGGGAAACTACGACCTGATCCAATGTAGAGGCTGAAGTGAATTTGTCAGTCAAATGACCTCAATCAGCGGGACGACCGTGCTCGGCGTACCAGGCTTCGAACGCCGGCAGAGGCATCGGCCGGGCCAGCAGATAGCCCTGCACCTCGTCGCAACCGGCGTCCTGCAGGAAGTCCAGGACCTCGGTCGTCTCTATCCCCTCGGCGACGCTGCGGTAACCGAGCTTGCCAATCAGCGGCAGCAGGGCGCGGACCACTTCCTGCTTGCGCGGATCGGTGGGCAGGTCGTGGACCAGCGAACGGTCAAGCTTGACGCTGGTGACCGGCAGTTCGTACAGATAGGCGAAGTTGCTGTAGCCACTGCCGAAGTCATCGATGGCGATCTCTAGGCCCAGGGCGCGCAGGGCGTGCAACTGCGCGATGGCCACAGGATTGCGGCGCAGCCATTCGCCTTCGGTGATCTCCACCTCCAGCCGCCGCGGGTCGACGCCCTGGCGCTCACAGGTCTCGCGCAGCAGCTCGACCAGGTCGCCTTCGTCGAAGTCCCGGGGCGAGAGATTGAGCGACAGCCGCCCCTGGTAGCGATTGTCCCACTGCGCCAGCTGGCTGACGGCGGTGCGGATCACCCAGCGGGTCACGCTGTGGATCAGCGCGGTCTTCTCGATCGCCGGGATGAAATCACCCGGGGCGATGGGGCCGAGTTCCGGGTGGGTCCAGCGCAGCAGCGCCTCGGCACTGCACAGGGCCCGACCGGGCAGGCCGAGGCGCGGCTGGAACGCCAGGCTGAAGTCACCGCGTTCGAGGGCTTCGGGAATTTGCCGGACCAGCTGGAAGATCCGCTGGAAGGCCTCGTCCTGCGGGCGCTGGTAGAGCCCCCAGTGCCGCGCGCCGAGGACCGCCTGGTCGACCGCGACCATGCCCTTGCGCAACAGGTCGCGCACGTTGCCGGGGGTCAGCTGGAAGGGCACTACCCCGGCTTTCACCGGCGGATCTATGGGGATGCGGTCGGCCTGGACCGGGGCGCGCAACTGGGTGATCAGGCTGTCGAGCAGGGGCGGGTAGTCGCACTCCGCTGGCAGCAGGAAGGCGAATCTCTTGGTGTCCACGTGATAGACCTTGGCCTTCTCGACCAGGGCATCGCAGAGCCGCAGGGCCAGGCAACGCAGGAAGGTCTCGAAGGGCCACATGCCCTGGGCCAGGACCAGTTGTTCCTTCCACAGGGTTTCCAGCGGATCCACCAGCACCAGCAGGCGCAGTTCGCCTGGGTGCAGCTCGGCCAGCTGGGCGACGTCGGCTTGGAACTGCTGGCGATTGGGCAGGCCGCTGACCGCATCCCGTCGCCGCAGGTGCTGGCGCAGGGCGATCAGGCGCATCACTTGGGCGGCGAAGTCATCCAGGCGCTTGCGCTCCGCCGCGCTCAGTTCCCGTGGCTGGTTATCGAGGATGCAGAGGCTGCCGATGGCATAGCCGCCCTCGGTGACCAGGGCGGAGCCGGCATAGAACCGCACGTGCGGCGCGCGGACCACCAGCGGGTTGTGGCTGAAACGGGCGTCGCAGCGGGCATCGTTGATCTCCATCCAGCCGTCTTCGGTCTGGATGGTATGGGCACAGAAGGCGTCTTCCACCGGCATCTGCGCTTGGTCGAAACCGACGCGCGCCTTGAACCACTGGCGGTCGCGATCCACCAGGCTGATCAGGGCGGTGGGCACAGCGAAGCTGCTGGCCACCAGTTCGCAGAGGCGATCGAATTCCTCCGCTGGCGCCGAGTCGAGTAGCTCCAGCGCGTGCAGGGCGTTGAGGCGGTCATCTTCGTGCTGTAGGGGGTCGGCCATCGGACTCTCTCGGGTGGGTCGCTGCGCCTGGTACCAGCAACGAGCGCCTGGGCGCGGTGCTGTTGCCACTCGGGGCAGGCGGGGCGGCAAACGAGAGGCAGGCTGACCGAGGCTATCGGCTGCGTAAGGTCAGACTTTAGTCCTGCCGTCTCGCTTGTCCGAACTCGAACCTTAACGCGGGCGCACCTCGGAGGCGAGTGCGGGTCGAAAAGCCATCCTGCACTGGAGTGCCTGTCATGACCCTCACCTGCCTGTTCGACATCAACGAGACCGTGCTCGATCTCTCCGCCTTGGACGGCCTCTTCGCCGAGTTGTTCGGCGACCCGCGCAGCCGCGAACGCTGGTTTGCCCAGACGCTGCAGAACGCCATGACCGCCGACCTCTGTGGCCGCCATGCGCCCTTCGAAGCCCAGGGCCAGGCCGCGCTGGACATGCTCGGTGCGCGACTCGGGCGAGCGCCGAGCGCCGCCGACAAGCAGCGCGTGGCCACGGCGCTCAAGCGCCTGCCTGCCCACCCGGACGTCCGGCCGGGGCTCGACTTCGCCCGCGCGCAGGGCGTGCGTTGCATCGCCTTCTCCAACAACGCCCGCGCCGCCACCGAGGCGCAACTCGAACATGCCGGCCTCCGCGATGCCTTCGCCGACATCCTCTCGGCCGAGGATGCCGGCGCCTCCAAGCCCGCCACGGCCACCTACCGCCAGGCTGCCACCAACCTGGCGCAACCGGCCGAGACCCTGTGGCTGATCGCCGTCCATGGCTGGGACATCGCCGGTGCCCAGGCGGCAGGGCTCAAGGGCGCCCTGGTGCAGCGGCGGCCCGAGCAGGTGGCCTATCCCCTGGCGCCGCCGCAGGTGACCGCCGGGGATCTGCAAGAGGCAGTGGCGCGCATTCTGGCGCACGAGGGCCGCCGCTAGCGGCCCGGCGTGCTAACGTCCGCGCAGTCGACGGGCATGGTGCCCGGTTTTCCCAGACAGTGAGAGTCGCCTTCCCATGACGGATACCCTAGCCCGGCTGCGCGCCGGCGAGTTGGCCGGAGCCACGCGCCTGACCCTGCGCGCCGACCTGACCGAATTCCCCGAAGAAATCTACGCCCTGGCCGACAGCCTGGAGATCCTCGACCTCTCCGGCAATCGGCTGACCCGGCTGCCCGCCGACCTGGGGCGGCTGCACCGGTTGCGCATCCTCTTCTGCTCGGGCAACCCCTTCAGCGAATTGCCCGAGGTGCTGGGGACGCTGCCCAACCTGGAGATGATCGGCTTCAAGGCCTGCCAGCTCGAGCGGGTGAGCGCCGCCGCCCTGCCGCCGCGCCTGCGCTGGTTGATCCTGACCGACAACCGCATCGCCGAGGTGCCCGCCGCCCTGGGTGAGCGACCGGCCCTGCAAAAGTTGATGCTGGCCGGCAACCAGTTGCAGACCCTGCCGGCGTCCATGGCCGAGCTGCACCAACTGGAACTCCTGCGGCTGTCGGCGAATCGCTTCGCGACCTTGCCGCCGGCGGTGCTGGACCTGCCACGGCTGACCTGGCTGGCCTATGGCGACAACCCGCTGGGCGCTGCGCGCGAACGCGCGGTACGCGCCCAGGCGGCGCGCCAGCAGCGCATCGCCTGGCGCGATCTGACGCTCGGTGAACGCCTGGGGGAGGGCGCCTCCGGCATCATCCACCAGGCGCGCTGGCAGTCGCCCAGCGGCCCGCGGGACGTCGCGGTGAAGCTCTTCAAGGGCAGCATGACCAGTGACGGCACCCCGGAAAGCGAAAGCGCCGCCAGCCTCAGTGCCGGCACCCATCCCTGGCTGATCGGCGCGCTCGGTGATCTGGCCGAACATCCCGAGCAGCGCAGCGGGCTGGTGCTGGAGCTGGTGGAGCCGGCCTTCGGCAACCTGGCCGGCCCGCCCAGCTTCACCACCTGCAGCCGGGACGTCTATCCCGACGACACCCGCTTCACGGCCGCCGCCGTGCGCGAGATGGCCGGCGGCATGGCCAGCGCCCTGGCCCACCTGCACGAGCGGGGCCTGGTCCATGGCGACTTCTATGCCCACAACATCCTCTGGGACGGTGGCGCGCGCTGCCTGCTCGGTGATTTCGGCGGTGCCTCCCTGTTGCCCGAGGATGCCCGCCAGGCCGCGCGGCTGCAGCGCTTCGAGAGTCGCGCCTTCGGTATCCTGCTGGAGGAGTGGCTGGCGCGGTGCAGCGAACCGGCCGATCCGGCGCTCACGGCCCTGGCCGAGGAATGCCAGCAGGGCGCCCTCGATGCGCGCCCGCTGCTCGCCGAGGTGGCGCAGCGCCTGCGGGGCTAGGCCAGCGCCCAGTCCACGGCGGCCAGGGCGTGCAGCCGGGTGGTGTCGAACAGCGGCACCGCGCTGTCGCTCTGGTCCACCAGCAGCATGATCTCGGTGCAGCCGAGCACGATGGCCTCGGCGCCCTGGGCCACCAGCTCGGCGATGATCCCGCGGTAGGCCTCGCGCGAGTCCGCGCGGATCTCGCCGCGGACCAGTTCCTCGTAGATGATGCGGTGCACGGTCTGACGTCGCGCCGGCGCGGGCACCAGGACCTGCAGGCCGAATGTCTCGGTCAGCCGCTGGCGATAGAAGGCCTGCTCCATGGTGAAGGCCGTACCCAGCAGCCCCACGTTCTGCAGGCCCTGGGCACGGATCGCCGCGCCGGTGGGATCGGCGATATGCAACAGCGGCAGGGGCGTGGCCGCCTCCAGCTCAGCCGCCAGGCAATGCATGGTGTTGGTACAGAGCACCAGCCCCTCGGCACCCCCCGCCGCCAGTTGCCGCGCGTGGTCCTGCAGCCGTCCGCCCAGCGCCGCCCAGTCGCCCGCATGCTGCAGGGCAGCGATCTCGGCGAAATCCACCGACAGCAACAGGCAGGCTGCGGAATGACTGCCGCCCAGCCGCCGGCGGACTTCCTCGTTGATGATGCGATAGTAGTGAGCCGAACTCTCCCAGCTCATGCCGCCCAACAGGCCCAGGGTGCGCATGGGTGTTTCTCATGATGATGCGCGATCGATCATCCTGGCGCTTATCGAGGCACTTGGTGAGGGGCAGTGGGCTTCAGTTCGAGCAGTACAGTGGGGGCTTGGCGGCGTCGGACAGTGGGCGGAGGGATAAATCGGCAAGAGGGTCAACGCTCATGGCAGAGCCGTTCGTCTCGCGCTACGCTCCAACAGGCCACTCCCGGCCTTGGAGGTGATCGTCATGCTGAAAGCGCTGTTCACCGCGGTAGCCCTGATCTTCTTCGCGTCCGCCAGTGTCCAGGCGGCGCCCTGTCGGGACGCCCAGGGCAAATTCGTCAAGTGCGAAGCGGCCAAGACCAAGGCCGTGCAATGCAAGAATGCCCAAGGCAAGTTCGCCAAGTGCGGCACGCCAGGAGCCAAGGCGATCAACTAGGCCTAGCTTGAGCCGTCCGAAGGTCAGGCACCTGGCGTGATCTCCGGACTGGCACCCCTGCGCCTCAAGTCAGCGCGACAGCGGTGCGCTGCGGATGTCGGGAGGCGTCTCAGCGCACCGGCTTGGCGGAACGCAGGGCGCGCTCCAGGGCTTCCACGCAATCGAGTTCGTTGGCGTAGGCCAGGAATTGCACCTGCAATTCGTCGCGGGTACGGGTGAGCCGGCGCTTGCGGGCGGCCAGCTCGTCTTCCAGGCAGGGGAGATTCTGGGGGGTGACGTCGACCTGGCAGGGGGCGCTGGCGCTCATGACTACTCTCTCGTGCGGCTGCTGTTGGGATGTATTCAGACAGCCGTTTGAAAAAGGGTTCAGCCGGTCATGCCGCGCGCAGCGTAAAGATTTGCCTACAAAACCCACGAGGCGTCATCGGCTAGGGTCCTTTGCACGCACCCCACCGTGGCGCGGCCTGGCTAATCCTGCTGCGCCGATCCCGGCTCCGACCAGGCGCGATGGCGCTCGGCCTTCTCGGCTTCGCTCTCTATGCGGTTGAGCACCTCGCCCTCGTGCGCAACCTCCGGTCCACCGCCATAGACGTAGTCGAGCCCCTGCATCAGGGCCGCGTAGCCCTGGGCGGCCACCTGCACCGGATCGTTCTTCGGACCGGCACCAACGCTGGTGTCGTCCTCGCCGGCGCGATGGAAGAAGTTGGTATCGGTCTGGCCAGGCATCAGCACCGTGAGGGTCACGCCACTGTCCTTGAGTTCGTTGCGCACGGCGAAGGCGAAGGAGTTGATGAAGGCCTTGGAGGCGCCATAGACGGCCTCGAAGGGAATCGGCGCCGTGGCCGAGATGGACGAGGTGAAGAGCACCCGGCCCCGGCCGGCGGCCACCATCTCCGGCAGCACCAGCTTGGCCAGGTGCACGGTCGACATCACGTTGAGCTGGATCAGCGCCAGCTCGTCTTCCAGGCGCGTCTGGCCGACGAAGGCACCGCCCAGGCCGACGCCGGCGTTGAGCACCAGTACGTCCAGCGGGCGCCCCTGGCGGCGCAGGAATCTATAGGTTTCTTCCACCCCGATGGGGGTGCGCAGGTCGGCCGCATGGCTCCAGACCTTGACGCCCAGGGCGCGCAATTCGCGTTCGGCGGCGTCGAGTCCGTCGCCGCGGGACACCAGCAGCAGATCATGGCCATGGCGGGCCAGCTGCTTGGCCAGTTCGAAGCCGATGCCGCTGGAGGCGCCGGTGACGGCGGCCAGCGGCCGGGTGACGTTGTTCATGCTGAAATCCTCTGCAGACCTGTGGTAGCTGGGATCCTTGGGCGCGCCTGGCGCTCCCCGGGGCCGACGGATAACCCGGGCCGGCATGGCATAATCGCCAGGCCCCTCGGAGGAGACAAGAGATGCAACCCGCGGATCTGGAAGCCCTGGTGACCTGGACCATGCCCTATGGCAAGTACGCCGGCCGCCTGCTGGCCGATCTGCCCGGCCACTACCTCAACTGGTTCGCCCGCAGCGGCTTTCCGGCGGGGGAGCTGGGCCGTCTGCTGGCCCTGATGCAGGAGATCGACCACAACGGCCTCAAGCCGCTGCTGGAACCCCTGCGGCGGCGCTAGGCACCGGCCCGGCGCATGTCGATATGGGGAATCCCGTCCTCGTCATAGACCTCTGAGCAGGGCGTGAAGCCATAGCGTCCGTAGTAGGCCTGCAGATGGGCCTGGGCGGCAAGGAACAGCGGGCGCCCTGGCCAGCGTTCGGCACATTCGCGCAGCGCCTCCTCCAGCAGGCGATGCCCGAGTCCGCTACCGCGTGCCTCGGGGGCGACGATCACCCGGCCAATCACCATGTCCTCGCGTACCCCGCCGAGCAGGCGCAGGTAGGCGTGCAGCTCGTCGTCCTGCCAGCCGAACAGGTGCCAGACGTCTGCCGCCAGGTCCTGGCCATCGGGATCGGGATAGATGCACTGCTGCTCCACCACGAAGACCCGGGCGCGGAGCACCAGGGCAGCATAGAGTTCAGCGGCGGTCAGCGTCGACGCGGCGCGGCAGGTCCAGTGGATCGTCATCTTCAGTCCTTGCGCCGGCCGGCCATGAAACGGAAGCGATTGCGGTTGAGCAGTACGTAGCCGGTCAGTTGCAGGCCCACGGCGAAGATCAGGCTGCGCATCGCGCCGGGCTCGGCGGGACGCGGCCCCTGGTAGAGGCCGTAGAGGGCGAAGGCGACGCCGAGCAGGCCGAGGATGAAGAAGATCAGCCCGACCTTGGTCAGGCGGGGGAGGTTGCGCAGGTTCATGGGCACATCGTCGTATTCAAAGCCCGCCACGCTAACCGCCCGGGCAGGGCTTGTCGAGCCGATAGGCAGCCGGTCCGGGCTGGGCTACCTTGAGGTGAGGCTGCCTGGGCAGCCGGGAGGAGAGCCATGTTCAGCCATGTACAGGTGGGCGCCCGTGACCTGGAGCGCCTGATCGCTTTTTACGACGAGGTGTTGCGCGAACTCGGCCTGGTCCGCATGCCGCCCGAGGACGATGGCGGCCCGCCCGGTTGCGGCTGGCAACGACCGGGCCGGGAGTGGCCACAGTTCTATGTGCAGCTGCCATTCAACGGCCTGCCGGCGTCCTGGGGCAATGGCGTGCAGGTGAGCTTCGCCGCGCCCTCGGTGCTGGCGGTGGAGGCGGCCTGGCACCGGGCGCTGCAACTGGGCGGCAGCGACGAAGGCGCGCCCGGGGTGCGGCCGGGCTATGGCCCGGACTTCTATGCGGCCTACTGCCGTGATCCGGAAGGCAACAAGCTGTGCTTCGTCCATGCCGAGGGTCTGGCGGCCGCCTGCGACTAGTGGGCCGCCCGCAGCGGAGCGCCGCTGGCTAGACGTTGGCCGCCAGGGCCACCGCGTCGGTACGGGCGGCCATGATGAAATCGTTGCGGTGCAGGCCGCCGATGTTGTGCGTCCACCAGCTCACCGTCACCGCGCCCCATTCGGTGAGCAGGGCCGGATGGTGATCCTCGTCCTGCGCCTCGCGACCCACGCGGTTGGTGAAATCCAGCGCCTCCAGGAAGTTGCCGAAGGCATAGCGACGTTCCAGCCGCGGAATGCCTTCGCGCTCCACCAGCGTCCAGCCGGGGACGGCCTTGAGCAGTTCGGTGCTGGCGGCCTCGCTCAAGGCCGGCTCGCTGGAGCGGCAGGGGACGCAGTGGGAGTGGGCGAGATCGGCCATGGGGACTCCGTAGAAAAGCAAAATCGCGATGGAGCAAGGGTAACAGACCCGCCGGTCAGTCTCCGGCAGCCCGTCCGACCATGGTCGAATGGCCCGAAGCCGGTGCGCGCCGTACAACGGAAGACAACAAGAACAACAGTTTCCCGCCGAGGAGATCGCCCCATGAGTGCCGCCTTCTACCCGGTCCGCGCGGAAGTCGCTTCCCGGACCCTGACCGACGAGGTCACCTACCGTCGCCTGTACCAGCAATCCATCCTCAATCCCGATGGCTTCTGGCGCGAGCAGGCCCAGCGCCTGGACTGGATCAAGCCCTTCAGCCGGGTCAAGCAGACCTCCTTCGACGATCATCGCGTCGATATCCAGTGGTTCGCCGACGGTACCCTGAACGCCTCCTACAACTGCCTGGATCGCCACCTGGAAACCCGTGGCGACCAGACCGCCATCATCTGGGAAGGCGACGATCCGGCCGACAGCCGCCACATCACCTACCGCGAGCTGCATCGCGAGGTCTGCCAGTTGGCCAACGCCCTGCGCGGCCAGGACATCCACCGCGGCGACGTGGTGACCATCTACATGCCGATGATCCCCGAGGCGGTGGTGGCCATGCTGGCCTGTGCCCGCATCGGCGCGGTGCACTCGGTGGTGTTCGGCGGCTTCTCCCCCGAATCCCTGGCTGGCCGCATCAGCGACTGCCAGTCCAAGCTGGTGATCACCGCCGACGAAGGGGTACGCGGCGGGCGCAAGATCCCGCTCAAGGCCAACGTCGACGAGGCCCTGACCAACCCGGCCACCTATTCGGTGCGCAAGGTGATCGTCTGCAAGCGCACCGGTGCCGACATCGCCTGGCACCGCCACCGCGACGTCTGGTACGAAGACATCACCTCGGTGGCCCCGGAGCACTGCGAGCCCAAGGAGATGTCGGCCGAGGCGCCGCTCTTTATCCTCTATACCTCCGGTTCCACCGGCAAGCCCAAGGGCATCCTGCACACCACCGGTGGCTACCTGACCTACGCCGCCCTGACCCACGAGCGGGTCTTCGACTACCGCCCCGGCGAGGTCTACTGGTGCACCGCCGACGTCGGCTGGATCACCGGCCACAGCTACATCGTCTACGGCCCCCTGGCCAATGGCGCCACCACCCTGCTGTTCGAGGGCGTGCCCAACTACCCGGACGTGACCCGCATGGGCCAGGTGGTGGACAAGCACCAGGTCAACATCCTCTACACCGCTCCCACCGCCATCCGCGCCATGATGGCCCAGGGTGACGCCGCCATGCGCGGCATCGATGGCAGCAGCCTGCGCCTGCTGGGGTCGGTGGGCGAACCCATCAACCCTGAGGCCTGGCACTGGTACTACAAGACCGTGGGCCAGGAGCGCTGCCCCATCGTCGACACCTGGTGGCAGACCGAGACCGGCGGCATCCTCATCAGCCCGCTGCCCGGCGCCATCGGCCAGAAGCCCGGATCGGCCACCCGGCCGTTCTTCGGCGTCCAGCCGGCGCTGGTGGACAACGAGGGCAACCTGCTCGACGGCGCCGTGGAAGGCAACCTGGTGATCCTCGATTCCTGGCCGGGCCAGTCGCGCTCCATCTATGGCGACCACGACCGCTTCGTCGACACCTACTTCAAGACCTTCAAGGGCATGTACTTCACCGGCGACGGCGCCCGTCGCGACGAGGACGGCTACTACTGGATCACCGGTCGCGTCGACGACGTGCTCAACGTGTCCGGCCACCGCATGGGCACCGCCGAGATCGAGAGCGCCCTGGTGGCCCATGCCAAGGTCGCCGAGGCCGCGGTGGTGGGCATGCCCCATGACCTCAAGGGCCAGGGCATCTATGTCTACGTCACCCTCAACCAGGGCGAGGAAGGCAACGAGGCGCTGCGCCAGGAACTCAAGCAGTGGGTCCGCAAGGAGATCGGTCCCATCGCCACCCCCGATGTCATCCAGTGGGCGCCCGGTCTGCCCAAGACCCGCTCCGGCAAGATCATGAGACGCATCCTGCGCAAGATCGCCGTGGGTGAATACGATTCGCTCGGCGACATCTCCACCTTGGCCGATCCCGGCGTGGTCCAGCATCTGGTCGGCACCCACCAGCAGATGAGCCAGGCCGTCGCCTGAGCCGGCGCGCTCCCGAGCCGCCCGCTACCTACCGGTAGCGGGCGGCTTGTTTTTTGGGGGCCTATAAGGACTTGTCGCCAGGGTAAAAGCCACCGCCGCCTGGCCAGGGCTAGAATCGCGCCAGCCGGCGGACCGGAGGGCACACCGGTCCGTTACCCGTGGCAAAGGCTGGGACAGGGGCACCGCTCCGGCGTACCATGCGTGCCAACCCCACAAGGGTTTCTCGGCGCGCGGTCCCAGGATCGGCCGTACCCGCCGCTCTCGACAGGAAGCCAGACGTTAGATGACCACCCGCATCGCCTTTCTGCTTTGGCCCGACGTCCGTCCGCTGACCGTGGGCCTGGTCGAGGAAGCGTTGGAACTCGCCGCCCGCCACGCGAGCGACACGCCCTACGAGGTGCGCTTCCTGCAAGCCTGCAGCGAGCTCCAGCCGCGCCTGCCCGGCGGGTACTGGGAAGGCCAGCTGGAACGTCTGGACCGGCTGTTCGTGCTGGCCGACGAGCCGCCGCGTACGGTGCCACCGCCACTGGCGGCCGCCCTGCGGCAGAGCGCCCGGGCCGGAGTGGTCATGGGTGGCTTTTCCGCCGGCGTTCAGGTGCTGGCCCAGCTCGGCCTGCTCGATGGTCATCGCGCCGCTGTGCACTGGCGCTGGCTGGAGGAATTCAGCGAGCAATTTCCCAAGGTCATCGCCACCCACCATCTCTACGAATGGGACCGCGACCGCCTGACCGCCTGCGGCGGCCTGGCCATCCTCGATCTCCTGCTGGCCATGATCGGCCGTGATCGTGATGCGGAGCAGGCGGGTACCATCGCCGAGGAGCTGATCGTCGAGCGCCTGCGCGAGGGCAGCGAGCGCCAGCGGATCCCGCTGAAGAATCGCCTGGGTTCGAGCCATCCCAAGCTGACCCAGGCGGTGATGCTGATGGAGGCCAACATCGAGGAGCCCCTCACCACCGACGAGATCGCCCAGCACGTCTGCGTGTCCCGCCGGCAGCTGGAGCGGATCTTCAAGCAATACCTGGCGCGGGTCCCCAGCCAGTACTACCTGGAGTTGCGGCTGAACCGGGCGCGCAAGATGCTCACCCAGACCAGCAAGTCCATCATCCAGATCGGGCTGTCCTGTGGTTTTTCCTCGGGACCGCACTTTTCCAGCGCCTACCGCAACTTCTTCGGCGTCACCCCCCGGGACGACCGCAACCAGCGGCGCGGCGCGGCGGGCGAGGGCAGCATGGTGGCCGAGCGCTAGGCGCTCGCCACCTCTCTTCAGCTCAGCGGTTCCGCGGTCGCCTCGTGCAGCCAGGCGCTCAGCTGGTCGGCCGGTAGCGGGGCACCGCAATGGAAGCCCTGGATCTCGTCCGCCGGCAGACGCTGCAATTGGCGCAGGTGGTCGGCGTCTTCCACGCCCTTCAGGGTCACCGTCAGCCCCAGCGAGCGACCCAGGTCGATCAGGGCCCGGACCAGGGCACAGTCTTCCGGAGCGTGGTCGCGCCGGCTGATCAGGCTGCGGTCGAGGCGGATGCCGTCGAGCGGATAGCGTTGCAGGTAGGCCAGGGAGCAGAGACCGGAGCCGAAATCGTCGAGGCACAGGCGGACCCCCAGCCCCTTGAGCGCACCCAGGGTATTGGCCACATCCGCTGCGGGGTCCAGCAGGGTGCGCTCGGTCAGCTCCAGCTCCAGGCGCGGCGCGGCCAGACCACTGCGATAGAGCACCTCGGCCACCAGTTGCACCGGGTCTTCGTTGGCATGGAACTGCTGCGGCGACAGATTCACCGACACCGACAGCTGTTCCGGCCAGCCTTGGGCGTCGTGGCAGGCGGTTTCCAGTACCCAGCGCCCCAGGCGCTGGGCGAGTCCGGCGTCTTCGGCCAGGGCGAGGAAGTCCAGCGGCTCCAGCAGCCCCTGGGTCGGGTGCTCCCAGCGCACCAGCGCCTCGAAGCCGCGCAGGGCGCCATCGACCAGGCTGCGCCGGGGCTGGTAGTAGAGGCTGAGGCGGTCGTCGCGCAGGGCCTGGCGCAGCTCCTGTTCCAGTTGCCGGCGCTTGAGCACCTGTTCGTTCATGGCCGGTTCGTGGAAGCGCCAGGTGCCGCGGCCGGCGGCCTTGGCCTGGTAGAGGGCGATGTCGGCCAGGCGCAGCAGTTCGGCGGGGATGCCGGTATCGCGCGGCGCCAAGGTCACGCCGATGCTGCTGCCGATGAACACCCGCTGCTCGCCGAGGCGGAACGGCTGGCGCAGCTGCTCCACCAGCCGCCGACAGAGATCGGCGATGGTGCCCGCTTCCCGTTCACCGATGAGCACCACGCAGAATTCGTCGCCGCCCAGCCGGGCCACCAGGTCTGTGGCGGTCACGTTCTGCCGCAGGCGCTGGGCCGCTTCCTGGAGCACCTGGTCGCCCGCCGCATGGCCGAGGGCGTCGTTGACCGTCTTGAAGCGGTCGAGGTCGAGGCTGAGCAGGGCCAGCGGACGGGGCTCCGGTCCTTCCAGGTGCGTCGCCAGGAACTGATGCAGGCGATGCCGGTTGGGCAGGCCGGTCAAGGGATCGTGCCAGGACAGGTGCTGGACCTGGGCCAGGGCCTCGATCTCGTCGGTGAGGTCGGTCACGGTGCCCCGATAGCCGCCTTCGGGGATGGCCCGGGCCGCCACCCGGCAGGTGCGCTCGCGGCCGCTGCCGTCCAGGTAGTGGCAGACCAACGGCGGGCGGGCCTTGCGGTCATGCTGGTGGCCGGCGAGCCAGTGCGCCAGGGTGTCGGCATGGGGCGTCAGCAGCTCGTTGAGCGGACGACCCAGCCAGCGCTCGGCGGCTTCTCCGGTGACCTCGGCGAAGCGATCCGAGACATAGACCAGGCGTAGGCCGGCATCGACCTCCCAGAGCCAGTCCGAGGTGGCCTCGGCGATGTCGCGGAAGCGGCGCTCGCCGATGGCCAGCTCGCTGCGGCTGGCCAGCAGGTCGTCGTATTGGGCGTCCAGCTGGCGCATCGAGACCAGCGCCTGGCGAAACAACCAGATCAGCCCCAGCAGCAGGATCAGCACGCCTCCGCCGAACAGCGGCAGGGTCTGCTGCATGAGCCACAGCCCGGGGCGCGGCGGGCGCCAGGTCAGCTGATAGCCGGAACCCGGCAGTTGCCAGCTGGCGCGGCTACCGCTGGGGTCACGGGTGATGCTCAGGGGTGGCAGGTTGTTGGCTTCGCTCAGGGCCGCCAGCCGCGCGGGGCTCAGCACGTTGACGAAGACCAGTACCGACGCCGGGGGATCCAAGGGGCGGACGCCGGGATGGTCGCCAGGGGTGATGGCGGCGGCGGCCACCAGGGCCGGCGTGCCGCCGACGTTGAGCACGCCGGACACGCTACCGGCGCGGGCATCCGCGCTCCGCGCAGCGGCCAGCAGGCCGGCGATGTCGCCCTGCAGCCAGGATGCGGCGGGATCGGCGAGCTGACCGTCGAGCAGGCGATAGCGCAGCCGGTCCTGGCCGTCGAACACCAGCACTCCTTCGTAGCCATAGACCTGGAACAGGGATTCGCCCAGATTGCCCTGTTCGAAGGCCCAGTCGCTGTCCAGCGTCTGGTGCAGGCGACGATAGGCCTCGTCCCATTTGCTGTAGTCGATGAGGTTGCGCGCCACTTCTTCGTCGAGGCGGGTGAAGGTCCGGCCGACGGCGCGCTCGGTGTGCTGGGCGACCGTGGCATCCTGGCGCACGGCGTTGTCGACCAGCAGGTAGCAGCCCAGGCCGATGAGCCCCAGGAGTAGCACGCAGAGCGCCGGGAACAGCCGCAGGATGATGGTGTGGCCCCGCCGCCGCGGGGGCGCGCTGCGTGACTCTGGAGATGATGGCATGCCGGGACCCTGGCTGATTGAGCGTTCCTGTGCCTTCGTCACCGGTGACGCCCGAAGGCGCCCGGGCGAAGCGGGTAGCGAGGTGACGCCGCTAGACTAGCCCCTGGCGGGGCACGGCGCTGAAGGTAAAGTGGAAGATGCCAAGGGGATCGCGCTAAGTAACCCGCGAAGCCCCGTTCTAGGTGGGATTTCCCGCGCCGCCATAGAAGGCGCAGCCTTGCCAGGTCTCGCCGTTGATCCGCAACTCGGCCTGCAACGATTGCACGGTACCGGTACGGCCGTCCACACAGCGCCGCGGATTGATCCACAGCTCGACCTTCTCGCCATTGGCCTCGGTGGACAGGGCGCGCATGCCGCCTGGCAGCTCTTCCTGCACGAAGGGCAGGGCGCGGCGCTGCTGGCCGGCGGTGCTGACCAGCATGCCCTGGTTGCTCACCTGGACGCTCCAGTCCGGTCCGTGGCCTCCCGCGCTCATGGCGGTGCGCTTGAAGTTGGGATCGCTGCAACCCGGTCCGCTGTACTGCACGCGATAGACGTCGGTGACGGCGAACACCCCCTGGGCACCATCGCGTCCGCCGGACTTCAGCTTGCCGCGTAGATCGGCGAACAGGGAGGCGGCACCGCTGTCGGCGGCCAATTCATGGGCATCGCGCAGGATGGCCGTGTTGTTGGCGTCGGTGACATCGAAGAAACGCTGCTCGCGGCAGGGACGGAACAGCAGCTGCTCGCCGCTCCAGCGCAGATCGCCCTGCAACCGCTCGCCGCCCGGCGCCTGGGGGGTATCGTCGCTCTGGAACAGACTGCAGCCGCCAAGGAGGCCGAGCAGGGCAAGGGGAAAGATGGAACGCGGCGCTGGCATCGCGGGACTCCCGACTGAGGTGGGCACACGTTACTCAGACAGCGCCGGGAGCTCAAGGACTTACCAGGCGCGATAAACCTTGCCGGTTTCTGCGCCTTCCAGGCTGCGCTCATAGGCCAGGGCCGCATCGGCAGCGGCAACCGCCTTGAAACCGCGGAAGAAGTCACCGTAGTGCGGCAGGGACTCCGCCAGCACCGTGGGACTCACGGCGTTGAGTCGCTGCCCATGGGGCAGCTCGATGGCCGCGCCGCGGACGAAGCCTTCCAGGGCGGCATTGACCATCGCCGCGGAGCTGCCCTGGACGATGGGCTGCTCGCTGAGGATGCCGGTGGTCAGGGTGAAGGAGGCGCCCTCGGCGGCCTGGGCCTGGCCGAGCAGGACCAGGTTGACCTGGCCCATGAGCTTGTCCTGCAGCCCCTTTTGGTAGGCCTCCGGGGTCATGTCGAGGAGCGGGGCGAAGGTCACCGAGCCCACCGCGCTGACCAGGGCGTCGAAGCGCCCGACCTTGGCGAACAGGGCGCGGATGGAATCCGGTTGGGTGATATCGACCTGCAGGTCGCCCGACTGGCGGCCGACGCGGACCAGCTCGTGGCGGCGGCCCAGGCGTTCGGCGATGGCACTGCCCAGGGTACCGCTGGCTCCGACGAGGATGACTTTCATGGTGTGACTCCGTGAAGGGATAGGAGTCTTCAGCCTAGAATGAGGGATTGCCTGGATAAATCGCCCGACTGGCAATCCAGTGTTTCCAGGAGGAAACGATGCAGGACGATTTCGCTGATCTCGCCGCCTTCGCGGTGCTATGCGCCAGTGGCAGCTTTACCCGCGCGGCGGAGCGCCTCAGCTGCAGCAAGGGCCAGCTGTCGAAGCGCATCCGCGCCCTGGAGGCGCGGCTGGAGACCCAGCTGCTGCACCGCACCACCCGGCGCCTCGCGCCCACCCCGGCTGGCCGGGTACTGCTGCCCGAGGCCCAGGCCTTGCTGCAGCAGCGCGAGCGGGCCTTGCAGAGTGTGGCGCGCCTGCGTGAAGCAGCCGTGGGCCAGGTGCGGCTCACCGTTCCGGTGTCCCTCGGCTACACCTTCTTCGAGGTGCTGCTGGCCTGCCGTACCGCCCATCCCGCCATCCAGCTGGACCTGGTGCTGGACAATGGCTATCGCGACCTGGTGGCCGAGGGCTTCGACCTGGCGATTCGGGCGCGGGTGGAGCCGGATGAGCGCCTGGTGGCACGGCCGCTGTTCGCCATGCAGGAGGTGACCTGCGCCGCCCCCGGGTACCTGGGGGAACGCCCGCTACCGGAGCGTCCCGAGGATCTGCTCGAGCACCGCTGCCTGGTGAACAACCATTATGCCGAGGGCGAGGTCTGGCTCTATCACCGCGAGCATCGACTCAGCCGGGTAGCGGTGGCGCCCAGCCTGGCCTGCAATCATTACAGCCTGCTCAAGCAGGCGGCCCTGGCCGGACACGGCATCGCCCGGCTGCCGTCCTTCATGGTGCACGAGGAATTGGCCTCCGGCGCGTTGGTCTGGCTGCTGCGGGAATGGCGCACACCCAGTGTGCCGCTGTTCCTGGTGCACCCCTACCAGGGTGGATTGCCCAAGCGCACTCGGGTAGTGGCGGACGCCCTGAGCGAGTGGTTCGAGCGCAGTCGCCAGCGCTTGGAGGCCTTGGATTAGCCAGCACCAGGGCCGCGCCTGAGCTTTGGCAGGTTTGGCTGAGCGCAGCGAAGCCCAACGGAGCTGCGGTTCTGGGCGGAAATGTTGGGCTTCGACAGTGGAGCCGTCTCAGCCCAACCTACGCGCTGAAAGCCCCCTCTTCCCGCGGGAGAGGGGTGGGGTGAAAGCGCGTTTCGCCGCGAAGCCCCCAGTGGAAAAGGCTGCGCCGTTTTCCACGCTACGGTTCTGTTGGGCTTCGACGGTGGAGCCTTCTCGACCCAACCTGCGTGCTGAAAGCCCCCTCTCCCTGTGGTAGAGGGCTGGGGTGAGGGTGCGCTTCGCCGCGAAGCCCCCAGTGGAAAAGGCTGCGCCGTTTTCCACGCTACGGTTCTGTTGGGCTTCGACGATGGAGCTGTCTCGACCCAACCTACGCGCTGAAAGCCCCCTCTGCCTGTGGGAGAGGGCTGGGGTGAGGGTGCGCTTCGCCGCCAAGCCCCCAGTGGAAAAGGCTGCGCCGTTTTCCACGCTACGGTGCTGTTGGGCTTCGACGATGGAGCTGTCTCAACCCAACCTACGGTCGATCCGCCGTAGGTTGGGTTGAGCGTAGCGAAGCCCAACAGCGCCGAGATTAGGCGTGTGGGGTGGCGACGGCGTGACTCAACCGCCCAGATAGGCCTTGCGTACGTCCGGGTTGGCCAGCAGCTCGGCGCCGCTGTCTTGCATGACGATGCGGCCGTTTTCCAGCACGTAGCCACGGTCGGCGAGCTTGAGCGCCTGGTTGGCGTTCTGCTCGACGAGGAACACCGTCACCCCATCCTGGCGCAGCTGTTCGATGATCTCGAAGATCTGCTGGATGATGATGGGGGCCAGCCCCAGCGAGGGTTCGTCGAGCAGCAGCAGGCGCGGCTGGCTCATCATGGCGCGGCCGATGGCGAGCATCTGCTGTTCGCCGCCGGACATGGTGCCGGCGCGTTGCGCATAGCGTTCCTTGAGCCGCGGGAAGAGGCCGAGGACCTTGTCCAGCTGGCGGTCGTAGGCCTCCTTCTCGGTGAAGAAGCCGCCCATGGCCAGGTTCTCTTCCACCGTCAGGCGGGCGAACACCCGGCGGCCTTCCGGGACCACGGCGATGCCCTTGCGCATGATCTGCGCGGTGTCCTGGCCGACCAGTTCCTCGCCTTCGTAGCGGATGCTGCCGCTGTGGGCGCGCGGGGTGCCGCAGAGGGTCATCAGCAGGGTGGACTTGCCGGCGCCGTTGGCGCCGATCAGGGTGACGATCTCGCCCCGGTTCACCTGCACGCTGACGCCGTGCAGGGCCTGGATCTTGCCGTAGAAGGTTGAGACGTTGTCGAACTGCAGCATGGAGGTGTCCATCAGGATTCGCCCAGGTAGGCCTTGATCACGTCGGGATTGTTGCGGATCTGCTCCGGCGTCCCGTCGGCCAGGGGGGTGCCCTGGTTGATCACCACGATGTGGTCGGAAATGCTCATCACCAGGTGCATGTCGTGCTCGATCAGCAGCACGGTGACGCCATGTTCGGCGCGCAGCAGGGCGATGAGCGCCTTGAGGTCCTCGGTCTCGCGCGGGTTGAGGCCGGCGGCCGGCTCGTCGAGCATGAGGATCTGCGGGCGGGTCATCATGCAACGGGCGATTTCCAAGCGGCGCTGCTGGCCGTAGGCGAGGTTGCCGGCGTTGCGATTGGCGAACTCGGTGAGGTTGACCTGTTCCAGCCAGAAACGCGCGTAGTCCATGGCCTCGGCCTCGCTCTTGCGGAAGGCCGGGGTCTTGAACAGGCCGGCCAGGAAGCCGGTGTTGAGGTGGCGGTGCTGGGCGACCAGCAGGTTCTCCACCGCGGTCATTTCCTTGAACAGGCGGACGTTCTGGAAGGTGCGCACCACGCCCTTGCGGGCGATCTTGTGCCCGGGCAGGCCCTGGATGGCCTCGCCGCGCAGCAGGATCTCGCCGCCGCTGGGGCGGTAGAAGCCGGTCAGGCAGTTGAACACCGTGGTCTTGCCGGCGCCGTTGGGGCCGATCAGGGAGACCACCTGGCCCTGCTCCACGCGGATGTTGACGCCGTTGACGGCCAGCAGGCCGCCGAACCTCATGGACAGGCCGGTGACATCGAGAAGGGCTTGGCTCATTTGCGCAACTCCAGGTGCGGGCGTTGCATCGGGAGCAGGCCTTGCGGACGCCAGATCATCATCACGACCATCAGCAGGCCGAACATCAACATGCGGTATTCGCTGAACTCACGCATCAGCTCCGGCAACAGGATCATCACGATGGCCGCGAGGATCACGCCGAGCTGGGAGCCCATGCCGCCCAGCACCACGATGGCCAGGATGATGGCCGACTCGATGAAGGTGAAGGATTCCGGCGACACCAGGCCCTGGCGGGCGGCGAAGAAGCTGCCGGCGAACCCGGCGAAGCAGGCGCCCAGGGTGAAGGCCGAGAGCTTGATCAGCGTCGGGTTCAGCCCCAGGGCGCGGCAGGCGATCTCGTCTTCGCGCAGGGCTTCCCAGGCGCGGCCAATGGGCATGCGCAAGAGGCGGTTGATGACGAACAGGGTCAGCAGCACCAGCAACAGGGCGATCAGGTAGAGGAAGACCACCTTGTATTCGGAGTTGTAGGGGATGTTGAAGTACTCGTGGAAGGGCGTCATGCCCTCCGGCGCGCGCCGCTCGAAGGTCAGACCGAACAGGGTCGGCTTCTCGATGCCGCTGATGCCGTTGGGGCCGCCGGTCCATTCGGTGAGGTTGCGCAGGAGGATGCGGATGATCTCGCCGAAGCCCAGGGTGACGATGGCCAGATAGTCGCCGCGCAGGCGCAGCACCGGGAACCCGAGCAGGAAGCCGAACAGCGCGGCCATCAGGCCGGCCAGCGGCAGGCAGACCCAGAAGCCCAGGCCGTAGTAGTGCGAGAGCATGGCGTAGGTGTAGGCGCCGACGGCGTAGAAGCCGACGTAGCCCAGGTCCAGCAGGCCGGCCAGGCCCACCACGATGTTCAGGCCGAGGCCGAGCATCACGTAGATCAGGATCAGGGTGGCGATGTCCACCGCCCCCCGCGAGCCGTAGAAGGGCCATACCAGGGCGACCAGGATCAGCGCCAGGATCACCCAGCGCTGGGTCTTGGGCTCGGTGAGCCTGCTGCCCAGGCCGGTCTGCGGCAGCTGCAGGCCGCCGCTGCGGCGCCAGCCGGCGGTGAGCGGGTCACGCACCAGTTGCCAGACGAACATCAGCACCGCGGCCATGGCCACGGTCCAGAGGGTGCGCGGCGTGGCACCGTGCACTTCCAGGTTGACGCCGACCGTCTCCAGCTTGAGTCCGAGGATGGGATAGGCGACGGCCAGCACCAGCAGGGCGCTGAAGAAGGCGGTTCTCAGACGGGCACTCATACTTTTTCCACCTCGGGACGGCCGAGGATGCCGGTGGGACGGAACAGCAGCACCAGCACCAGCAGGCTGAAGGCCACCACGTCCTTGTACTGATCGCCGAAGACATCGGCGCCGAAGGCTTCGGCCACACCGAGCACCAGGCCGCCGAGCATGGCGCCGGGGATGCTGCCGATGCCGCCCAGCACCGCCGCGGTGAAGGCCTTGATGCCGGCGAGGAAGCCCAGGCTGGGATTGATAACGCCGTACTGGATGCCCAGCAGCACCGCCGCCACGGCCGCCAGGGTGGCGCCGATGACGAAGGTCAGGGCGATGATGCCGTTGGTGTTGATGCCCAGCAGGTTGGCCATCTTGATGTCCTCGGCGCAGGCGCGGCAGGCGCGGCCCAGGCGGGAGCGGGAGATGAACCAGGTCAGGCCGAGCATGGTGAGCAGGGTGACGATGAAGATCAGCACCTGGACGTAGGAAATCACCACGCCGTTCATGGCGTCGGTGCCGATGATGAAGTTGCCCGGCAGCAGGTTGGGGATCGACTTGTCCTTGGAATCCTGGGCCAGCAGCACCCAGTTCTGCAGGAAGATCGACATGCCGATCGCCGAGATCAGCGGGATCAGGCGGTTACCGCCGCGCAGTGGGCGATAGGCGATGCGTTCGATGCTGTAGCCATAGGCACTCGCGATGACGATGCTGGCGGCGAAGGCGGCGAGCATGACGATGGGCAGGCTGTGGATGCCCAGCATGGCGAGGCCGGCGATGGCGATGAAGGCCACGTAGGAGCCGATCATGTACACCTCGCCATGGGCGAAGTTGATCATGCCGATGATGCCGTAGACCATGGTGTAGCCGATGGCGATCAGGGCATAGGTGCTGCCGACCGTGAGGCCGTTCACCAGCTGTTGCAGGTAGTGGTAGAACTCGGGCATGGGTGTCTCCAGGGGACCTCTGCGCACTTCTGGTGCGGGTCCCAGGCCTCGGATGGAGGCGGATAAACGAAGCCCACTGCCGAATGGCAGTGGGCTTCGGTGTTACGGGCAGGGCTTACTTGGCTTCGGTCTTGGTGCCGTCGGCGTGCCACTCGTAGACCACGAACTCGAAGTTCTTCAGGTCGCCCTTGTCGTCGAACGCCAGCTCACCGGTGGGGGTGTTGAAGGTGTTGGCGCGCAGGGCCTTGGCCACGTCCTCGGGCTTCTCGTCGCCGGCCTTCTGGATGCCTTCGGCGATGACCTGCACGGCGGCGTAGGAGGGGAACACGAAGGGACCGCTCGGATCCTGCTTCTTGTCCTTGAACGCCTGGACCAGCGCCTGGTTCTTGGGATCCTGGTCGAAGGAGCGCGGCAGGGTGACCAGCAGGCCTTCGGAGGCCTTGCCGGCGATGGCGGAGATGGAGCTGTTGCCCACGCCTTCCGGACCCATGAACTTGGCGGTCAGGCCTTTCTCGGCGGCCTGACGCAGGATCAGGCCCAGCTCGGGGTGGTAGCCGCCGTAGTAGACGAAGTCGACGTTGGCCTGCTTGAGCTTGGCGATCAGCGAGGAGAAGTCCTTGTCGCCAGAGTTGATGCCTTCGAACACGGCGACCTTGATGCCGGCCTTGTCCAGGGTCTGCTTGACCGCGGTGGCGATGCCTTCACCGTACTGCTGCTTGTCGTGGATGACCGCGACCACCTTCGGCTTGACGTGCTCGACGATGAACTTGCCGGCGGTCGGGCCCTGCATGTTGTCCAGGCCGATGGTACGGAAGATCAGCTTGTAGCCACGGTTGGTGATGTCGGGGCTGGTCGCCGCCGGGGTCACCATCAGGATGCCTTCGTCCTCATAGATGTCGGAGGCGGGCTGGGTAGAGCTGGAGCACAGGTGGCCGACGACGAACTTGACGCCATCGTTGACGATCTTGTTGGCAACCGCTACGGCTTGCTTGGGATCGCAGGCGTCGTCGTAGATCACGCCCTCGAGCTGCTTGCCCTTGACGCCGCCGGCCTTGTTGATCTGCTCGATGGCCATCTGGGCACCGATGAACTCCATGTCGCCGTACTGGGCGACCGGACCGGTCTTGGGACCGGCCAGGCCGATCTTCAGGGTGTCGGCTGCCAGGCTGTGGCTGGCCATGCCGGCCAGTGCCAGGGCCGCGACCAGGCGGGAGAAACGCAGGGTTGCCTTGTTCATGAGTGCTCCACTCGGAATGCTTTATTAATGAGGCAGTTGGACGCGAAAGTGTGCCGATTTTGTTCTGTATGACGCGCAGCGCAGTTTAATCACCGTCTGTTCGTCTTGGAAAGCTGGCGACGACAACTTGTCGGATCTGTCTGCCGCCCATCCGGGCGCTCGGCAAGCGAGGGGGCTGGCGGTAGAATCCGCCCTTTTCGCGAGGCCCGCACCATGACCGATCACGCAACGCGTTACGCCACCCTGCTCGGGCAGACCGCCGCCATCGGCTGGGAAGAATTGCAACCGCATTTTGCGCGGGGCGTGCTGCTGGAAGTGGCGCCGGAACTGGACCTCATCGAAGCAGCCATCGCCGTGACCGAGGACGACGCTGCCCGGGTCGGGCTATGGCTGCAGCAGGGGCACCTGGCCAAGGTCGACGAAGCCCGGGCGCGGCGTCGGCTGGAGGCGCCGGAGGTGGCGCTGTGGGCGGTGGTGGTGGCGCCCTGGGTGCTGATGCAGGAGCGTCCGGCCGAGCGCGCGGCGGACTGAAACGCCAAGGGCCCGCGTCAGGCGGGCCCTTGGCTGGACGCTGACGCTCAGCGTTCGCTGTCGAGATCGCGCAGCTGGTGTTCGCCGTAGCGGTCACCCGCCACCGCGCCGGGCGGCAGCAGTCGTTCCAGTTCGGCGCGATCCGCAGCGCTCAGGGTCAGGTCCAGGGCACCGAGGGATTCGTCCAGCTGGTCGCGGCGCCGGGCGCCGATCAGCGGCACGATGTCCTCGCCCTGGGCGGCGACCCAGGCGACTGCCAGCCGGGCCGGGGTGGTGCCCCGCTGTTCGGCGAACCGCTGCAGGCCTGCCACCAGTGCCAGGTTGCGCTCCACGTTGCCCGGCTGGAAGCGCGGGCTGTGGGCACGGAAGTCGCCCTGGCCCTTGGGCGCCTTCCAGTGACCGCTGAGCAGGCCACGGGAGAGCACGCCATAGGCGGTGATGCCGATGCCCAGTTCGCGACAGGTCGGCAGGATCTCGGCCTCGATGCCGCGCGAGACCAGCGAGTACTCGATCTGCAGGTCGCAGACCGGATGCACCGCGGCGGCCCGCCGTAGGGTCTGCGGGCCCACTTCTGAGAGGCCGATGTGGCGGATGTAGCCGGCCTGCACCAGCTCGGCGAGGGCGCCCATGGTGTCTTCGATGGGTACCTGGCGATCCAGGCGCGCCGGCCGATAGATGTCGATATGGTCCACGCCCAGACGCTTGAGGCTGTAGGCGACGAAATTCTTGATCGCCGCCGGCCGGGTGTCGTAGCCCAGCCACTCGCCGCCGGGACCGCGCAGGGCGCCGAACTTGACGCTGATCAGCGCCTGCTCCCGCCGACCGCGCAGGGCTTCGCCCAAGAGCAGTTCGTTGTGGCCCATGCCATAGAAGTCACCAGTGTCGAACAGGGTGATGCCGCGCTCCAGGGCGGCGTGGACGGTGGCGATGGCCTCGCCGCGGTCGGCGTTGCCATAGAGATCGGACATGCCCATGCAGCCCAGACCGAGGGTGGATACCGACGGGCCCTGGCGGCCCAAGCGACGCTGTTGCATGAGGGATACCTCGTGAAGGGATGAGCCTTCACTCTAGCCATGAGCACGCTGTGCGATAATCCGGTCTCGACACAACAACCTGTTCGCCTGGCCGTACAGTGGGGATTCGATGAACCTGGATGATCTGGCCGCCTTCGCCGCCGTGGCCGAGGCGCGCAGCTTTCGCGGAGCGGCCTATCGGCGCGGGGTGGCGGCCTCGTCGCTGAGCGATGCAGTCCGCCGCCTGGAACGCGAGTTGGAGGTGCGGCTGCTGCATCGCACTACCCGTAGCGTGACGCCCACCGATGCCGGCCAGCGCCTGCTGGAGCGCCTGGCCCCGGCCCTGCGCGAAGTGCACGAAGCGCTGGACGCCATCAATGCCGAGGGCGCGAGTCCGGTGGGCAGCCTGAGGCTCAATGTGCCCACCATCGTCGCCCGGGTCTTGCTACCGCCACTGCTGGGGCCCTTTCTGGCGGCCTATCCCGGTATCCGCCTGGAGGTGGTGGCGGACGATCGCCTCATCGATGTGCTGGCGGCCGGCTACGACGCCGGGGTGCGCTATGACGAGCACCTGGAGGGCGACATGATCACCGTGCCCTTGGGTCCGGCCAGCCAGAGATTCGCCGTGGCCGCCGCGCCGGCCTACCTGGCGCGCCATGGCGTACCGCGGCATCCGGCCGATCTCCAGGGCCACTCCTGCATCGGGCATCGTTTCGCCAGCGGCCTGGTGGCGCCCTGGAGCTTCGAGCGCGGCAGCGAGCGTGTGCAGATCCAGCCCGGGCAGCGGCTGCTGGCATCCACCCTGGACCTGGAACTGCAGGGCGCCCTGGAGGGCATCGGCCTGATCTGCTCCTTCGCCGACTACCTGGCCGAGCCCCTGGCGGACGGTCGCCTGGTGGAGGTGCTGGCGGACTGGTCCAGCCCTTTCCCCGGTCCACGCCTCTACTATGCGGATCGCCGCCACCTGCCAGCGCCGCTACGCGCCTTCGTCGCCTTTCTGCGTGAGCGTCACGGCTAGGCGAGGGTGCCGGGCGCCGTTACCCTGGGGGCTTGTCTGTCGTCTGGAGTCCCCATGACGTTCGCGTTTTCCCGCCCGCAGGTACGACCCTCATGATCATCGGCACCGCCGGCCACATCGACCACGGCAAGACCGCGCTGATCCAGGCCCTGACCGGCATCGCCGGGGATCGGCGCCGCGAAGAGCAGGCGCGCGGCATCACCATCGACCTGGGCTACGTCTATGCCGACCTGGGCGATGGCCAGCTCACCGGCTTCATCGACGTGCCCGGCCACGAGCGCTTCGTGCACAACATGCTGGCCGGGGCCAGTGGCCTGGACCTGGCCTTGCTGGTGGTGGCCGCCGACGATGGGGTCATGCCGCAGACCCGCGAGCACCTGGCGATCCTCGAGCTGCTCGGTATCCCCCGGGCCCTGGTCGCCCTGACCAAGGCCGACCGGGTAGGCGCGGAGCGTCTCGCGGCGGTGCGGCAGGAGGTCAGCGCGCTGCTCGCCGGCGGTCCCTTCGCCGAAGCGACCCTGTATCCGGTGGCCAGCCCCAGCGGCGCGGGGATCCCCGCGCTGCGCGCCGCCCTGCTCGCGGCCCTGGACCAGGAGCGCGAACGCAATACCCGGGGTGGCTTCCGCCTGGCGGTGGACCGGGTATTCAGCGTCGCCGGGGCCGGGGTGGTGGTCACCGGCACCGCCTTTGCCGGCCAGGTGGCGGTGGGCGACGAACTCATCCTCACCCCACGCGGCCAGCGGCTGCGGGTGCGTGGCCTGCATGCGCAGAATCGTGCCGCTGAGACGGCCCATGCCGGCCAGCGCGTTTCCCTCAATCTGGCCGGCGAGCGCCTGAGCACCGACAGCATCGCCCGTGGCGACTGGCTGGTGGCCGAGGCGCTGCATGCGCCGACCACGCGCATCGACGTCGAACTCCGGCTGCTGCCTGGCGAGGCACGCAACCTGGCCCACTGGACGCCGGTGCACGTGCACCTCGGCGCCCAGGATCTCACCGGTCGCGTCGCCCTGCTGGAGGGCGACAGCCTGGCGCCGGGCGCCAGGGCCCTGGTGCAACTGGTGCTCAATGCACCGCTGCACGGGGTGCATGGCGATCGCCTGGTGCTGCGCGACCAGTCCGCCCAGCGCACCCTGGGCGGCGCCCGGTTGCTCGATCCCTTTGCCCCGGCGCGCCACCGGCGTACGCCCCAGCGCCTGGCGCAACTCCAGGCGCTGCGCCAGGGCGGCCTGGAGGAAGCCTTGCCCGAGCTGCTGGCCCAGGCCGACGGCGGCCTCGATCCGCGCCTGCTGGCCCGTCAGTTCAACCGGCCCGAGGGCGACTGGCAGCTGCCGGCGGATAGCCTGAGGGTGGAGACGCGAGTCGGTCCCCGGCTGTTCGCCTTGCCACTGTGGCAGGCGGCCCTGCTCCGGTTGAGCGAGACCCTCGCCACCTTCCACCTCGAGCAACCCGACGAACTGGGTCCGGATCGCGATCGCCTGCGCCGCATCGCCACGCCGGAGCTGGAACGCGCCGTCTATCTGGCCCTGCTGGAGACGGCCCTGGCCGAGGGACGGCTGCAGAGCAGCGGTCCCTGGCTGCACCTGCCCGATCACCGGGTGCGACTCACCGCGGCGGAGGAGGGGCTCAAGGCCCGGCTCTGGCCGCTGCTGGAAGCCCAGCGCTTCGACCCGCCCTGGACCCGCGACCTGGCCAAGGCCCTCGGCCAGCCGGAGGCCGAGGTCCGGCTCTTGCTGCGCAAACTGGCCCGGCTGGGGGAACTGACCCAGGTGGTCAAGGATCTCTTCTATCCCCAGGCGAGCCTGGAAGCCGCCGCGCGCGAGGCCTTGCGCCTGGAGCTCGAAGCCGGGATCATTCGCGCCGCGGCCTTCCGCGATGCCCTCGGCATCGGCCGCAAGCGCAGCATCCAGATCCTCGAATGCCTGGATCGCATCGGTTTCACCCGTCGCTTCGGCGACGAGCGCCGGGTCCGCCCGGACAGCGCCTGGGCCCGCGCGGCCGAGGGCTAGCGCAACAGAGGAAGGCAATCACGCCCGGTGGCGTGGCCGGGCTTCAAACCCGGTTGGGGACGGCAGCCGTTCCCGGGTGGGTTCGACTCCCACTGCCTTCCGCCATTTTTGGTTTGAGTTCAGGCACTTTCGCTGAAGTTCTAAACGTTGAGTTCGTTTATTGCTAACTTTTGATATGAAAAAGTAGTCGAAATGTGTATGAGTGTAGTTGATCTTTTTTGATTTGTGTTTATGATGATTTATTCGGTCATATACTGTGTACTTCTGCGGTTATTTGCTTGTATAAAGATCTCACGTAAATGCGGATCTATCTGGTTTGGGTTTTTATGGATTGAATTCAATGAAATTGGAATACTTGGCAATTATTTCTTCAGATAGCTCTTTTTGTCAAAACAGTAACGCTTTTAAAAGTTTGTTGCAGTCTGATTCAGAAATAAAAATTCAAGGGAAAAAGATAATTTATAAGTCTTTTAATGTGGATTTTGAGCTGCAGGAGGGTTTCAATGAGGAAAAAAAGCACCGCTTTTTTCATATCCGATTAAAAGCGGCATCTGAATCAGTTGAAGAATTTGCAAGATTAGGGAGGGCTATAAAAAAAGTATTGGGATTGGCCTCGGGTGTAAGTGTGCAGGTTCTCTGGGATGATATAAGTTTTCATTATTCCAATAATAGCTATCCGCTAATACATGAGATTGAGAATCTCATGAGGAAGCTGATAACTAAATTTATGCTAACCAATGTCGGGCTTGGTTGGGCGAAGGAAACAATTCCTGAGGAGGTAAAAAAAAGTTCTAGAGCTGGTTTGGCGGATGGTAACAATAACTATCTGTATGAAGTTGATTTTATTCAGCTGTCTGATTTTCTGTTTAATGAATACAGAACCTTGGATTTGAATGCTTTGGTCAAAGTTATATCAGAGATAGGGACAGATACCATTAGTGTTAGAGAGATTTCTGATTTTATCCCTAAATCAAATTGGAAGAGATATTTTGAGCCTTATGTAGATTGCGATGCCGGGTACCTGCAGTCAAGATGGCAAAAGCTATATGAGCTGAGGTGCAAGATTGCTCATAATAATTCCTTTAATAAGTCGGAATATGAGCAAACTGAAAAGCTTGCTAATGAGGTCAAAGAGAAACTTCTGAAAGCAATTGAGTCGCTTGATGCTATCTCTGTGCCAGAAGATGATAGAGAAGAGTTGGCTGAAAGTGTGGCCGTCCATGTAAGCTCTGGGTATGCAACGTTTATTCATAAATGGAGAATGGTAGAAGGGGTTTCGATAGATATCTTGAAGAAAGTCGGGGTTATGCCATCCAAAGCATATATTAAAGGTGTTGTAAGTACCTATTCGGTGTTTAATAATTTGATACAGAGAGGGCTTATCACGGCCGCGGTGTACAATAAGATAAGGCAGTTGCAAAAGATAAGGAATATTATTGTGCATGAGGGAGGGCGACCATTTACAGCGACGGAGCTCACGCTATTGATAAAAGATATAGATGAGCTTATTGAGGAATTATATAAATGTTCTCTCTCGGTGGAGTCGCCTCCAGATGTGTCTGGAGGACAAGGTGACGAAGAAAATAATTAGCTAAATTTGTATGTAAAAAATTTCAATAATTTTATTTAAAGCGCTTTTTAATTTAATATACATCCTTCAGATATCTCTTCTGTTCGCTTATCCCGCGCACATAGTCGGCGGCGGCCTCGTCGCTGAGGCGGCCGTGGCGGGCTACCACCTGGCGCAGGGCCTGGTCGACGTCCTTGGCCATGCGGCTGGCGTCGCCGCAGACGTAGACGCGGGCGCCGTCCTGCAGCCAACGCCAGACCTCGGCGCCGCGTTCCCTCAGGCGATCCTGCACATAGATCTTCTCGGCCTGGTCGCGGGAGAAGGCCAGGCTGAGTTCGCTCAGGGTGCCGTCGCGCTGGAAGGCGGCCAGTTCGTCGCGATAGTAGAAGTCGTGGGCGGCGTGCTGTTCGCCGAAGAACAGCCAGTTGCGGCCGCTATCGCCCCGGGCACGGCGCTCGTGGAGAAAGCCGCGGAAGGGCGCGATGCCGGTGCCGGGGCCGATCATGATCAGCGGTACGTCGCCTTGCTCCGGCAGGCGGAAATGGCGCGCGGGCTGGATGTGGACCTCGGTGGTGGCGTCTTGCAGGCGATCGGCGAGGAAGGTGGAGGCCACGCCCTTGCGCGTGCCGTAGCGGACCGCCGAGACGGTGAGGTGCACCTGGCCGGCGTGGGCCAGGGGGCTGGAGGCGATGGAGTAGAGGCGCGGCTGCAGGCGCTTGAGGCTGCCGAGCAACTCCTCGGCGGCGAGGCGCGCGGGAAAGCTGGCGAGGACATCGGCCAGTTGCCGGCCCCACAGCCAGCTTTTCAGTTCGTCGCGGGACGCCAGCAGGGCATGGCAGTCGGCATGGCCGCTGCGTTCGGCCACCAGGGCCAGGGTTTCGTTGCTGGGGCGGGCGACCTCGTAGTGCTCGGCCAGTGCCTGGCGCAGGGCCAGCTCGCCGACCTTGGGCACCCTGACCGGCTGTTCACCGTCGAGCCCGGCCAGGCTCAGGATCTCGTCCACCAGCGCGGGACAGTTGCGCGCCCGGACGCTGAGGGCATCACCGGCTTGGTAATCCAGGGACTGCTCGCTTTCGAAGCCGAACAGCCGGACCTCCTTGTTGGAGCCGGCGCCGTTGAGGCGCTGGTTGATGACCAGGCGTGCCGGCACCGGGGTGGGACGCTTCGTAGAGGTTGCACTGGCGACCGGGGCGCTGCTGGCGGCAGGCGCCAGTAGCTTTTGCAGCCCGGCCAGCCAGGCGTCGGCGCGGTCGTGACCGTCGGCATCGCAGTCGAGCCGCGCGCAGAGACGACGGGCGCCGAGTTCGGCCAGGCGGGTATCGAGGCGCTGGCCGTGGCCGCAGAACTGGTCGTAGGTGGAGTCGCCCAGGGCCAGCACCGCGTAGTCCAGCTCGGCGAGCGAGGTGTCGAGGCGACTGAGCCCTTGCCAGAAGGCCTGGCCGTTGTCCGGGGCGTCGCCGTCGCCGAAGGTGCTGCTGACCAGCAGGGCGCGCCGGGCACCGCTCAGGCGCTCCACCGCGTAGCCGGCCATGTCGTGCAACTCCACCGCCAGCCCCGCTTCCCGTAGCCGGCTGGCGCAGTGCTCGGCCAGGGCTTCGGCGCTACCGGTCTGGGAGGCCCAGAGCACCACCAGGTCGGCCGGAGCCGTGGGGGCCGGGGCCAGACTGGTGCTCTGGCTGGCGGGCAGGCGGCTGTACAGCCCGGCGAGCAGGCCGTCGAGCCAGAGGCGGGTATCGGCGGCCAGCGGTGCCTGGACCGGCAGGCAGGGCACGCCCTGGATACCCCCATCGCGCAGGCCGTCGAGGAAACCGCCCAGGTAGGTGCGCTCGGCGGCGCTGAGCTGCGGGCGCACAGCGGTCGCGACGCCGGTGAGTTCGGCCAGGCGCTCCAGGGCGGGCCGGTGGGCGTGGTCCAGCGCGGGTTCGTCGGCCGGCAACTGGCGGTGGTCTATGGTGGCGACGCGGGTCAGGCGCACGGCGCAGACCTTGAGTTCCGGCTGCTGGGAGAGCGGGTCGATGGCATCGCTGGTGACGGCGTTGATGGCCAGGTCCGCTCCGTGCACGTCGGCCCAGTGGAAGGGGGCGAAGCAGTTGCCGGGCTGGACCCGGTCGCTGATAGTCACCGGCAAGACGGCGCGCCCACGGCGGGAGGTGATTTCCAGGCGGTCGCCGGCCTTGAGCTCCAGCGCCTGGGCGTCCTGGGGATGCACCTCGACGAAGGGCGCCGGGTTTAGGCGGTTGAGGGCGGCGATCTTGCCGGTCTTGGTCAGGGTGTGCCACTGGTGCTGCAGCCGGCCGGTGTTGAGCACGAAGGGGTAGTCGTCATCGGGCAGTTCCGCCGGGTCCAGGTGCGGCCGGGCGAAGAACTGCGCCTTGCCGTTGGGGGTGGCGAAGTTGAGTGCGGTCGGCTCGCCCGACGCGTCCAGGCGCAGGGTCTGGCTGAGGCCGTCGTTCAGATAGCGGATCGGCTGGCGCGGGGCGCTTTCCGCGTTGGCGCAGGGCCATTGCAGCGGCGTCTCGCGCAGGCGCGCATGGCTGGCGCCGCGCAGGTCGTAGCCGGTCTGGGGATTGTGGAAGTGGGTGATCTCCGCGAACACCTCGGCGGCCGAGGCGTAGGCGAAGTGCTCGCCATAGCCCATCGCGCAGGCCACGTCGGCGACGATCCGCCAATCGGCCCGGGCCTCGCCGGGCGGGCTGACGGCCTGTTGCGCCAGGGTCAGGTTGCGCTCGGAATTGATCTGCACCCCGTCGGCCTCGGCCCAGAGCGCGCCGGGCAGCAGGATGTCGGCGTAGCCGTTGGTCTCGGTGTCGAGGAACGCGTCCTGGGTGATCACCAGTTCGGCGGCCTGGAGGCCCTGGATGACGGTGGCGCGATTGGCCACGCTGGCGACCGGATTGGTGCAGATGATCCAGCAGGCCTTGACGCTGCCGGCGGCCATCTCCTCGAACAGGGCGATGGTGCCCTTGCCCAGGCGGGTGTGCAGGGTGCCCGCCGGCACGCCCCAGGCCTGCTCGACGAAGGCGCGGTCGGCGGCGGACAGCAGGCTGCGCTGGCCGGGCAGGCCGGGGCCCATGTAGCCCATCTCGCGCCCGCCCATGGCGTTGGGCTGGCCGGTGAGGGAGAATGGGCCGCTGCCCGGTCGGCAGAGCTTGCCGGTGGCCAGGTGCAGGTTGCACAGGGCATTGGTGCTCCAGGTGCCATGGGTGCTCTGGTTCAGGCCCATGGTCCAGAGGCTGGTCCATTCGCCGGCCTCGCCGATCCAGCGCGCGGCGGTGCGGATGTCCGCCTCGGCCAGGCCGGTCCCGGCGGCGACGCGTTCCGGGGTGTAGTCGGCGAGAAAGGCCGGCATGGCGTCCCAGCCTGCGGTATGGGCGGCGATGAAGGCTTCGTCGAGATAGCCCTCGGCGTGCAGCAGGTGCAGCAGGCCATTGAGCAGCAGCAGGTCGGTGCCCGCCCGCAGTTGCAGGAACAGATCGGCCTTCTCGGCAGTAGCGGTGCGCCGCGGATCGATGACGATCAGCTTGGCGCCGCGCTTGACCTGGTCCAGCAGGCGCAGGAAGAGGATGGGATGACAGTCGGCCATGTTGGCGCCGCTGACCAGGAAGAGGTCGGCGCGGTCGAGGTCGTCGTAGGAGCCGGGCGGGGCGTCGGCACCCAGGGATAGCTTGTAGCCGGTACCGGCGCTGGCCATGCACAGCCGGGAATTGGATTCGAGCTGGTTGGTGCCGATGAAGCCGCGCGCCAGCTTGCTGACCAGATACTGGGCTTCCAGCGACAGCTGGCCGGAGACATAGAAGGCGATGGCGTCCGGCCCGTCGCGTTCGAGGATGGCGCGCAGCCGCTCGGCGGTGGCGGTGATGGCCTGGTCCATCCCGGTCTGTACCGGTTGGTGGGAGCGGTCGCTTCTACTGTAGGCGTATTCCATGCGGCCGCTGTCCACCAGCGCCTGGTGGCTGGTGCTGCCCTTGGTGCAGAGGCGGCCACGATTGGCCGGATGGTCGCGATCACCACTGACCTTGGTCACCCGGCCGTCTTCCACCTGCATGACGATCCCGCAGCCGACGCCGCAGTAGGGGCAGACGCTCTTGATGTGGGTAGTGGCCATGGCGAGGATCCCTGCAAGACGGAAAGCAAAAAGGCGCCGGTCGCTGTCCCCGAGGGGAAGCGAACACGGCGCCTTTGTCGTGAAGGAGGCGATCGGCGTTGACCGCTCCCGGTAGCCAGGGTTTAGCAAGGCCCGCGCCAGCTTGCCCCTCCTGATCGTGTGAGGGGCATGAAGACTGGCCTGGCGCCGGCTGGACCTGGTCGGCAGGACTCGCCCTGGCTGCCGTGCGGATGCGCCGCGACGGGGCAGGCATGGGCGGTCCTGCACCGTTGTGGTTCCCGTGGGCGACCGCCTGGCCCAGGGCGAAAACTCGCTATCGGCGGCTGCAAGCCGCGCCGGACCTGGTTTTTCCGACGCGGATGCGAAACTGGCACAGCCGATGCAAAAGTCTTGGCAGACCCGCCAATTCGGGTCGCCCGGTCGATCAACGGCGATCGACTGCCACTGCAGGCGACGGGCACGGAACAGAGCCAAGGGCTCTTCCGCACAGAGAACAGGCAAAGGCGCCTGAGACCGCAAGGTTTCAGGCGCCTTTTTTATTGCCGCGAATCAACCTGATTGGCCTCGGCCGGGGGATAGCCTCCATGAACAGCATCGTGACCCGCAAAGAACGCCTGATCGTCGTCGGCAACGGCATGGTCGGTCACCACCTCGTCGAGCAACTGCTGGCCGCCGGCGCCCTGGATCACTACGAGATCCACGTCTTCGGCGAAGAGCGCCAGCGCGCCTACGACCGGGTGCACCTCTCCGAATACTTCGCCGGTCGCGACGCCGAATCCCTGGCCATGAGCGAAGCCGGCCTCTATGCGGTAACCGGCCTGGTGCTACACCTGGGCTGCGCGGTGACCGCCATCGACCGCGCGCAGCGCGAGGTGCTGACCGCCGCCGGCGCCTTCGGTTACGACCGCCTGGTGCTGGCCACCGGCTCCTATCCCTTCGTGCCGCCCATCGAGGGCGCCGAGGGTGATTCGCGCCTGGTGTACCGCACCCTGGATGACCTGGACACCATCCGCCTGGCCGCCGCCAAGGCCCGCCGTGGCGTGGTGGTGGGCGGCGGCCTGCTGGGCCTGGAAGCGGCCAACGCCCTGAAATCCCTGGGGCTGGAAGCCCACGTAGTGGAATTCGCCCCACGGCTGATGCCGGTGCAACTGGACGACCTGGGCGGCGCTGCGCTCCGGCAGCGCATCGAAGACCTGGGTGTGGGCGTGCACCTGTCCAAGGCCACCCAGAACATTACCGCCGGCAGCGAGTACCGCTACCGCATGAACTTCGCCGGCGAGGATTTCCTCGAGACCGACCTGGTGCTGTTCTCCGCCGGTATCCGCCCCCAGGATGCCCTGGCCCGTGGCTGCGGCCTGGAAATCGGCCCGCGCGGCGGGGTGGCGGTGGACAATCTCTGCCTGACCAGCGACCCCGTCATCTACGCCATCGGCGAGTGCGCCGCCTGGAACGGCAGCATCTTCGGCCTGGTCGCTCCCGGCTACCAGATGGCGCGCCTGGTCTCCGCCGAACTCTGCCACGGCCAGAGCAGCCCCTTCACCGGTGCCGACATGTCCACCAAGCTCAAGCTGCTCGGCGTGGACGTGGGCTCCATCGGTGATGCCCACGGCGCCACCCCGGGTGCGCGCAGCTATCGCTACATCGATGAGGCCAGCGCCAGCTATCGCCGCCTGGTGGTCTCCGCCGATGGCAAGCAGGTGCTGGGCGCCGTGCTGGTGGGTGACAACAGCTACTACGACACCCTGCTGCAATATGCCCAGAACGGCATCCCGCTGCCCCAGGACCCGGCCAGCCTGATCATGCCGGTGGGCGAGGGCGCCCCGACCCTGGGCGCCGATGCCTTGCCGGCCACCGCCACCCTCTGCTCCTGCCACAACGTCACCAAGGGCGCCGTCTGCGCCGCCATCGACGCCGGCTGCACCGACCTGGCTGGTATCAAGAGCTGCACCAAGGCCGCTACCGGCTGCGGCGGTTGCGCGGCGCTGGTCAAACAGGTGTTCGAGCACGAGCTGCTGGCGCGCGGCGTGGAAGTCGACAAGAGCCTCTGCGAGCACTTCGCCCATACCCGCCAGGAGCTCTACCACCTGGTCCGCGTCGAAGGCATCGAGAGCTTCGAGGAGCTGCTGGCGCGGCATGGCCGTGGTCACCATGGCTGCGACATCTGCAAGCCGGCGGTGGCCTCCATCCTGGCCTCCTGCTGGAACGGCTCCATCACTGATCCGCACCTGGTGCCTTTGCAGGACACCAACGACACCTTCATGGCCAACATGCAGAAGAACGGCACCTACTCGGTGGTGCCGCGCATCCCGGGTGGCGAGATCAGCCCGGAAGGCCTGATCGCCATCGGCCAGGTGGCGAAGAAATACGACCTCTACACCAAGATCACCGGCGGGCAGCGCATCGACCTGTTCGGCGCCCAGTTGCACGAGTTGCCGGATATCTGGGGCGAACTGATCGCCGCCGGCTTCGAGACCGGCCATGCCTACGGCAAGTCGACCCGCACGGTGAAGAGCTGCGTGGGTAGCACCTGGTGCCGCTACGGGGTGCAGGACAGCGTCAAGATGGCGCTGGACATCGAGCACCGCTACAAGGGCCTGCGCGCCCCGCACAAGCTCAAGTTCGCCGTCAGCGGCTGCACCCGCGAATGCGCCGAGGCGCAGAGCAAGGACATCGGCGTGATCGCCACCGAGAACGGCTGGAACCTCTATGTCTGCGGCAACGGCGGCATGCGCCCGCGCCACGCCGAGCTGTTCGCCACCGACCTCGACGACGAGACGCTGATCCGCTACATCGACCGCCTGCTGATGTTCTACATCCGCACCGCCGACCGCCTGCAGCGCACCTCGGTGTGGCGCGAGTCGCTAGAGGGCGGGCTGGACTACCTCAAGCAGGTGATCATCGAGGACAGCTTGGGCCTGGCCGCCGAGCTGGAAGCCCAGATGCAACTGGTGGTGGATCGCTACGAGTGCGAATGGGCCAACGCCCTGAGCGATCCCGACAAGCTCAAGCGCTTCCGCACCTTCGTCAACCAGCGCGGTAGCGATCCGGACATCCACTTCGTTAAGGAGCGCGGCCAACGCCGGCCGGCGCGCCAGGACGAACTCCAGCTCATCGCCGTCACCGAGGAGGCCTGACCATGACCCAGACCAATACCGCACGCGCCCTGCAACCCGCCTGGCAACCCCTGTGCAGCCTGGCCGATCTGGTGCCTCAGTCCGGCGTGGTCGCCTTGCACGAGGGGGAGCAGGTAGCGCTGTTCTACCTGCCGGACACCGAGCAGAAGGTCTTCGCCGTGGGCAACCGCGATCCCAAGTCCGGCGCCAACGTCATCGGCCGCGGCATCGTCGGCCACCTCGGCGGTGAGTTGGTGATCGCCTCGCCGCTGTACAAGCAGCATTTCCGCCTGAGCGATGGCGGCTGTTTGGAATACCCCGAGCAGACCTTGCCCACCTGGGCGGTGCGACTGAACGGGGACCGGGTGGAGATCGCCTGAGACGGCTTTGCCCTCACCCCAACCCTCTCCCCGAGGGAGAGGGGGCTCGTAGCGAGTTGAGCGAGACCCGGGCACCTGTAGCCTGGACAACGGCGCAGCCCTTTCCAAGACCGAGCCGAACAGGGTGCTCGGCCCTCACCCCAGCCCTCTCCTGCGGGGAAAGGGGCCGTAGCAAGTTGAGCGTGCCCCTGGCGCCTGTAGCCTGGACAACGGCGCAGCCTTGTCCAGGACCAAACTGAACAGGTTTGGTTGGCCCTCTCCCCAAGGGAGAGGGGGCTCTTGGGCGTGAGCAAGACCCTGGCGCCTGTAGCCCGGACAAGGTGGCCGCCTGGTCCTGGCTCCTGCCGTCCGACTGTTGCACTCCGGGCAGTGCAGCATTGTGCGATCCGTGCTCGCCCAGGGCGGCAAAAGGGCCGCTATGGGTCGATACTCAAGGAGCGGGGCGCTGTCCGCGCCATCCTCGCGTTCGCCCCGCAGGAGGTCTTCATGCGCACGACAAGAACAATTCGCTCCGCGCTGTTCATCGCCTTGCTGCTGGTGCTGGCCACGGTGGCGCTGCTGGAAGGGTGGCGGACGCAGCCGGTGCTGGAACCGGCCTTGCGCGCCGATCCGGTCTGTACCCACGGCTATGCGCCCTATGGTTGTTATCCGGTGCCGGCTCGCGGGGGTGACCTGGGATGGCTGGAGCGGCTCTAGGCGCGATCAGCCTGGCGCTGCCACCGTGGCGAGCAGGGGGGCCAACTGGGCCGCCGCCAAGCCGCTGCCCAGGTAGTCGCCCTGAGCCTCGGCGCACCGCTGGAGGCGCAGCCATTCCAGTTGCGCTGCGCTGTCGACGCCCTCTGCGGCTACCGTCAGGCCCAGCGATCGGCCGAAGGTTATCAGTGCCTGGACGATGGCCGGGTCGAGCGCTCGGCGCTCGTGCTGGAAGAGGAAGCGTCGATCGAGGCGGATCCCGTCCAGCAGCCGGTGACTCAGGAGTTCGAGCGCGGCCGAGCCGCTGCCGAAGTCGATCAGACTGAGCCGTACGCCCAACGCTTTGAGCGCGCTCAACTGCGCCGTTAGCTCGCCAGCGCTGCCTTCCAGCAGGGCTTCGCTGAACTGCAGCTCCAGCCGGTTGGGCGCCAGGCCGCTGCGTTCCAGGGCCTGGGCGACGACCTCCACCAGTGGCGTGCGTCCAGAGAATTGGCGGGCGTTCAAGGGCACGGCGACCTTGAGGGAAGCAGGCCAACCGGCTGCCTCCTCACAGGCGGCCTGGAGTAGCCAGAGCCCCAAGGAAAGACTGAGCCCGCTTTCCTCGGCCAGCGGGAGAAAGGCATCCGGCAGCAATAGCCCCTGCGCCGGATGCGCCCAGCGCAGCTGAGCTTCGAAGCCGCACAGGCTGCTGGTCTCCGGGGCGAAGCGGGGCAGGAAGTAGAGGCGCAGTTGTTCGAGGGGCAGTGCCTGGCGCAGCTCCTGCTCCAGCTGGCGTCTTTGGCTGAGCTGGGCGTCCATTTCTCGAGCATAGAAGCACCAGCGGTTACGCCCGGCGGCCTTGGCCTGATACAGCGCGATGTCGGCCAGGCGTAGCAGCGCGTCGGGCTGGGTAGCCTGGCTGGGCGCCCGGGCGACGCCGATACTGGTGCCGACGCTGACGATCTGCTCTTCCAGCACGATGGGGCGGTTCAACGTGGCCACCAGGCGGACGCAGATCTGCTCGATCATGATCTTGTCCAGCGCCCCTACCAGCACCACGATGAATTCATCGCCGCCCACCCGGGCCACCAGCCCGCCGGGTCTCAGACTGGCCTGCAGGCGCTGGGCGACCTCCTGCAGCACGCGATCGCCGGCGGCATGACCGAGGCTGTCATTGATCGGTTTGAAGCGGTCCAGGTCCAGGCTGAGCAGGGTCAGGTCGGCGGGCTTGCCTGCCAGATGGTTGGCGAGGAATTGCTGTAGGTGCAGGCGATTCGACAAGCCGGTCAGGCTGTCATGCTGAGACAGGTGCTCGATCTCGGCCTGGGCGGTGAAGGCGGCGGTGATGTCGCTGGCGGTGCCACGATAGCCTGCTCCCTTTGGCAGGGGCCGCGCGGTGATCTCGCAGACGCGTGGCTGGCCCAGGCGGTCGCGATAATGACACCTCAGTACCTCACGCTCATCCAGGCGGTCGGCGCTGGCGGCCAGCCAGGCGGCCAGGGTCGTGGTCTCCGGGCTGAACAGTTCGGCGAGAGAGCGGCCGAGCCAGCTATGCGGCGTATTGCCGGTGATCCGGGCGAAGCGCTCGGAGAGATAGGAAAGGCGGCCCTCGGCGTCGACCTCCCAGAGCCAATCGGACGCCGCCTCGGCCAGATCGCGGAATCGCTGTTCGCTACGGGTCAGCTCCGCCTCGTTGGCCACCAGCACATCGAATTGCTCATCCAGCTGGCGGGCCGAACTCAAGGCGTGGCGAATCAGCAGGGCCAGCACCAAGGCCAGCGTCAGCGCCCCAGCGAGGAACAGGGGCAGGGTCTGGTGCAGCAGGTGGGCGCCGGGCTGAGGCGGATGCCAGTTCAGCAGCCAGGAAGAATTCAGCATCCGCATGGATTCGAAGCCGGCCAGTGGCTCGTGGGACGGCTGCAGGTCCGGCAGGCCGTAGGTTTCGCTGAGATGGTCCAGCTTGGCCTGGTCGAGCACGTTGACGAACAGCATCACCGATGGGGTACCGGGTATCGGTGCCACGCTGTAGGCATTGCCGGTGGTGATGGTCGCGGCGGCGACCAGGGCCGGTATGCCGCCTACGCTGAACAGGCGCACCAGGCTTTCGCTTTCCCCGGGATGGCCGCGTGCGGCCGCCAGCAATTCGGTCAGATCGCCGTCCAGCCATTGCCCGATGGGCGCTGCCGAGGGCAGGCCGTTGATGACGGCGTAGACGGTGCGATCCTGGGCATTCAGGACGAAAACGCCGTTGTAGCCATACAGCTCGTAGGGAATATCGCCGACGTTGCGCTCATCGTTGGCCCAGAACAGGTCGACCTTCAGGTGCAGGTTCTTGTAGGCCTCGCCCCACTTGGCGTAATTGATGATGTTGTGGGCGATCTCGTATTGCACCTGACCCAGGGTGCGGGCGATGTATTTCTGCGCGCGCTGCTGCACATCGGCGTCCTGGCTGGTGGCGGTCTTGACCAGCAGGTAGCAGCCGAGGCCGAGCAGGATCGGCAGGGCACAGATGACCGGGAACAGCCGGAGCAACAGCTGGTGACTGCGGCGGGTGGCGATGGGGGCTGACGACATGGCGAACCTGAACGAGGCTGGACGAACGGCCGGCGCGTGCACCCTGGTCAAGCTCGGCGCGGTGCGACCTGGCCCGGGGCCATTATCCGCAACGTCGGGTTGACGTCTTTACGCCATCGGACCGGGGGCGGCTGCGAGCCGCCCGGACGGTCGACCGCTCAGGGACGCGGCGGGTAGCGGGTCAGCAGTTCGTTGATCAGCCGGCCGAAGGCGGCGCTGCGCTGCGCCGGGGTTGCGCCCTGGTCGTCCATCAGCCGTTCCTCGCTGGCGCGCCAGACCAGCTTGCCGTCGCGGCCGTCGAGTAGGTCGAGCTGGACGGTCATCACCGGGTAGGTCACGGTCTGGGTACGGACGTAGCCAGGCCCCCAGGGACCCGGTCCCCAGCCGGGGCCCCAGGGGCCGCCCCAGCCACCGCCCCAGTAGGGATCGCTGTAGCTGAAGCTCTGCTGGCGCTGGTCGAGGATCACGTACAGCTTGACCTTCAGGTCCGCGCGGGTACCGCCAGCCGCCGGCCGCAGGCCGCGCTGGTCGAGGCCGCCGCTGACCGCCTCGCGCAGGCGCTGCTCGGTGAGGTCGCTGCGGATACGCGGGTCGTTGGGGCGGTACTCGATGGCCGGGTCCACCCAGCCCCAGCTACGATAGGCCGCGAAGTCGCGGCTGGCATCGTAGTCCAGATTGCGGGGTCCCTGCTCGGCACAGGCCGCCAGCAGCAGGATCGAAAGCAGCAGGAGACAGCGTTTCATGGGTAATCCTCTGGGTGAGGGGGCCAGTCTGCTTGGACTGGCTTAAGGTCGACTTATCCCCTCAACTCGGCGGATAGTTGGCCAGCACGCGGCGGGTGGTGTCGCGCAGGGCGCGGGCACGTTCGCCGGTGCTGCCGCCGGCGGCCTGCTCGGCGGCCGAGTGCCAGAGCACGCGCCCGCTGGCGGGATCCAGCAGTTCCACGTCCAGGACATCCACCAGGAAAGTCCGGGTGCGGGTCCGCGCCTGGCCGACGGTGGCGCCATAGCCGGGGCCGTAGCCATAGGGGCCATAGCCGCCATAGCCATAGTTGGTGTCGTAGTAGTCGGTGTACTGCTCGGTGCGCTGTTGCTGGGTGAAGCGCGCGCGCACCTGCAGATCGGCGCGGGTGCCGCCCAGGGCCGGGCGCAGGCCGCGCTGGTCGAGGCCATCGGCCACGGCCTGTTGGACGGTCTGGCCATCCAGGGCGCCGCTGACCACCGCCGCGCCGGGTGCCCAGGCCCAGGTCCGATAGCGACTCCAGTCCAGGGGCGCAGCCGGATAGGCGGCCGGGTCCTGCTGCGGCAGAACCGGCACCGCCGCCTCGGGCAGGCTGCTGGCGACATAGGGATTGGGGCTCTGGCAACCGGCCAGGGCGAGCAGCGTGAGCGACAGGCACAGCAGGGGGCGACGCATGACCAGCTCCTCGAAGGAATGCCTGGGCCAGAGCATACCGTGCCCGGCGCTATCCTGCCTTAGCCTGGCAGAGCCAGTGCAGATAGCGCCCCAGGCCGGCGAAGGCGGGATGGCGACGATGCGCCAGTTCCATGGCCACCAGTTCCTCGCCGTCGGCGCGGGCCTGGAAGTCGGGGGGCATGTAGTCGTGGAACACCCGTACGCCGCTGCGCGCCTGGATCTGCCAGTGGGGCGCCAGCCAGCGTTCCACCTCGCGCGGATCGAGGGGCTGCTGCGGCGTGAGGCCACGGCCCTCGCCAGCGTAATGGCCGCGCCTGAGCTTGCGGAAATGGCCCTTGAGCAGGTTGCGGTAGATCAGGGCGTCGCGGTTGTAGAAGGCCAGCGACAGCCAGCCATCGGCGGCCAGGTTGCGCTGCAGCGTCGGCAGGATGGCCGTGGGCGTCTCCAGCCATTCCAGCACCGCATGGCACAGCACCAGGTCGAAGGGTTCGGCGAAGAGGGGCAGCTCCTGCCAGGGCAGGGGCAGCCAGTCGGCCGCGAGTCCGGCGGCGGCGAAGGCCTCCTGGGCACCGGCAAGCATGGGCGCCGAGGGCTCGGCCAGGGTCACGGCATGGCCCTGCTGGGCCAGCCAGAGACTCATGTGGCCGAGCCCGGCGCCGATGTCCAGTACCCGTAGCGGGCGTGGCGGCAACACCTCGCTGAGATCGGCCTGCAACACTGCCAGGCGGATGGCACCCTTGGTGCCGCCATAGATGTTGGCGGCGAAACGGGTCGCGCGGTCGTCGAAGAAGGTATCGCTCATGGCAGGAAGCGCCGCTCGTTGTCGGCCAGCTTGGCCAGCACCGCCTGTTCCACGTCCAGCTCCAGCTCGCTGCCCAGTTGCAGCAGATAGAGCAGGACGTCAGCGATCTCCTGGCCGGCGTGTTCGCGCTCGGCCGGGCTCAAGGCACGGGCTTCGGCATCGCTCTTCCACTGGAAGATCTCCACCAGCTCGGCCATCTCGACGCTGGCGGCCAGCGCCAGGTTCTTGGGGTTGTGATAGCGCCGCCAGGCGTTGGCATCGCGGATGGCATGCAGGCGGGTGAGCAGGGCGGGGAGGTCCATGGGCGTCCGGGCGTTCGACAAAATGTCATTGTCCCATGCCGGGCGGAGACGGGCGACAGCCTTGCTCCGCTGCTCTACCCTTGGAGTTCCACTCGGACGCTGCTTGCCGGAGACCTGATGATTTTCCGCCGTTCCGGGCTGTTGCTGACCCTGGTCGTGTTCACGGGCGTCGCCCACGCCGAAAAGCTGCTGCTGGAAGGCACCCTGGGCCAGGCTGCCGTGGTGGTCGAGGTCGATCCCACCGCCAACGACGAAGCCTATGGCCGCTACTTCTATGACCGCTATCGCCGCGACCTGCGCCTGAGCGGTCCGGCGCAAGCGGGTGATCGGCTGAGGCTGGAGGAGGGCGCACCCTGGCAGGACGGGCCCAAGGCGCATTGGACCCTGACGCGAGGCGCGGATGGCCACTGGACCGGTACCTGGAGCGGCGACGGCAAGACCTTGCCGCTGAACCTGGCGCCGCTGCAGCTGGTAGACGCCGCTGCCACCAGCCCCTATCAGCGCAGGCTGCGCCAGGACGATCCCTACGAATTCCGGCGTCTCCAGGGCTTGACCCTGGCGCAGGGCGAACGCCAGACCTTCATGGGCCGCGGCCTGCGCTGGTGGCGCGAGCCCGTTTCCGGCATGCGCCTGTTCACCGTGGAGGGCGCCAGCGAGGCGGCCAATGCCAAGCTGCGCGAGCGTCTCTGGCAGGAGGTGGCCGCGCACCTGAGCTGTATCGGCAGCGACGGCGACCACCGCCTGAAGGTGACGCCCCAGCTGATCACCGAGCGGCTGCTCAGCGTCAACCTGTTCAGCGAATACAGCTGCAGCGGCGCCGCCCACCCGGATTTCGGCAGTGCGCCCCTGACCCTGGACCTCCAGAGCGGGCGCGAGCTGGCGTTGGAAGACCTGCTCTGGCTCGGCCGTGGCCAGCCGATTCGCCCGGCCGCGGACGACCGCTATTCCCAGGCGCTGGCGGATTATCGGGAGAAGACCCTGGCACCCTGGGTGGTCCGGCTGTTCACCCGCCTGTATCCCCGGCTGCTGCGGGCGCCGACCAAGGGCGACGGCTGCAACTACCGCAGCGCCGACGTCTGGCAATTCGCGCCCTGGTACCTGACGCCCAAGGGCCTCTATCTGGGCCCGACCTTCTACCGCGCCGCCCGCCACTGCGACGAACCCGGCGGCACCCTCATCCCCTACGCCGAGGTGCGCAAGCATCCAGGGCCCTTGGCCGAATTGCTGCCGCGCTAGGGCACATGGGGGTGCCGGGTAATGTTGGGCTTCGACGATGGAGCCGTCTCAACCCAACCTACAAGACGTCCGTAGGTTGGGTTGAGCGCCAGCGAAGCCCAACATTGCCAAGCAGGAAGCCGCTAATCGTCGGCGATCAGCCGCTTGCCCAGGGTGACGACCTCGGCTTCCACATAACCCAGGGCCGCATAGAAACCGATGATCGCCGCGTTATCCCGGCGCACCATCAGCTGCAGCTTGGGGCAGCCCCGTTCGATCAGCAGGCGTTCGGCAGTTTCCACCAGGCGGCGGGCGTGGCCCTGGCGTTGGTACTCCGGTGCCACTGCCAGGTAATAGAGCCAGCCGCGATGGCCGTCATTGCCGATCATGGCGCTGGCCATGAGGGTGCCGTCCACCTCGCCCACCAGGAACAGCTCCGGTTGCTCGGCCAGCTTGCGCTGGATGTCGCGGTAGGGATCGTTCCAGGGGCGGATCAGACCGCAGGCCTGCCAGAGGTCGACCACGGCCTCGGTGTCGGCGAGCTGGAAAGGGCGGATGTGCATGGGAGGCAGCCTGTAGCGAGGCAGGAGTGTGTTGGGCTTCGCGCTGGAGCCATCACAACCCAACCTACGGGACTTTCGTAGGTGGGGTTGAGCGTTAGCGAAGCCCAACACCATAGCACCAAGCCAAAGATGTTGGGCTTCGACGACGGAGCCATCTCAACCCACCTACGGGACTTACGTAGGTGGGTTGAGCACCAGCGAAGCCCAACATTACCGCACCAAGCCAAAGATGTTGGGCTTCGACGCTGGAGCCGTCTCAACCCAACCTACAGGACTTCCGCAGGTTGGATTGATCGCCAGCGAAGCCCAACGGCGCCGTTGGCCTAGAGGAAGTTCTCCGCATAGTGGCAAGCCACCTGGCGAGCCTCCACGTTGCGCAGGGCCGGGACCTCGGTCTTGCACTTCTCCGTCGCATAGGGGCAACGACGGTGGAAAACGCAGCCGGGTGGCGGATCCAGCGGGTTGGGCAGCTCACCCTGGATGCGGATACGCGGCTTGCTCGGGTCCGGGTGCAGGCTCGGGGTGGCCGACAGCAGCATCTGGGTGTAGGGATGCAGCGGCCGCTCGAACAGCCGATCGCGACTGGTCTTCTCGACGATGCAGCCGAGGTACATCACCATCACCTCGTCGGCGATGTGGCGCACCACCGAGAGGTTGTGGGAGATGAACACATAGGCCGTGCGGTACTGCTGCTGCAGGTCCATGAACAGGTTGAGCACCTGCGCCTGGATCGACACGTCCAGCGCCGAGGTCGGCTCGTCCGCCACCAGCACCTTGGGCTGCAGCATCATGGCGCGGGCCACGGCGATGCGCTGGCGCTGACCGCCGGAGAACATGTGCGGATAGCGCTGATAGTGCTCGGGTCGCAAGCCCACCTGCTGCATCATCGCCTGCACCTTCTCGCGTCGTTCGGTGCGGGAGAGGCTGGTGTTGATCTGCAGCGGCTCGGCCAACTGGTCGCCGATCTTGCGCCGCGGGTTGAGCGAGGCGTAGGGATTCTGGAACACCATCTGCACGTCGCGGCGCAGCTCCTTGCGCCGCGCGGCGTCGGCCTGGGCGACGTCCTGGCCACCGATGATCAGGCTGCCGGCGGTGGGCTGTTCGATCAGCGTCAGGGCGCGGGCCAGGGTGGACTTGCCACAGCCGGATTCACCCACCACGGCCAGGGTACGCCCGGCCTGGAGGTCGAAGGAGACGCCATTGAGCGCCTTGACCGTGGCGCTGTCCTTGAACAGCCCGCGGGAGACTTGGTAGTGCTGGGTCAGGCCCTTGGCTTCGAGCACGAGGTGCTCGGGCGCCTGCTCCGGAGTGGTGGAGCGGGCGAGGACGGTGGCTTCAGACGGCGCCATGGCGATCCTCCGGCAACTGGCTGGGACGTTGATGTTCGGGCAGCACCTCGGGCACCTCGCCCGGGGCGACGTTGCGCGGGAAGAAGCAGCGCACCGCACCGCGGTCGTAGGGTTCCAGCGCCGGGCGCTCCTGGCAGCGCGGCTGCACATAGGGGCAGCGCGGGCTGAGCAGGCAACCGGCGGGACGGTCGTAGCGACCGGGCACGATGCCCGGCAGGGTGTGCAGGCGATCCGTCTGGCTGTGCTCGGGAATGGCCGCCAGCAGGGCTTCGGTGTAGGGGTGGGCGGGGGCATCGAACAGCGTCGGCACCACGCCTTTCTCCACCGCCTGGCCGGCGTACATCACCACCACCCGCTGGGCGGTCTCGGCCACCACGGCGAGGTCGTGGGTGATGAGGATCAGGCCCATGCCTTCATCGCGCTGCAGATTGACCAGCAGCTCCATGATCTGCGCCTGGATGGTCACATCCAGGGCGGTGGTGGGTTCGTCGGCGATCAGCAGGCGCGGCTCGGCGGCGATGGCCATGGCAATGGCGACGCGCTGGCTCATGCCCCCGGAGAGTTGGTGCGGATAGGCATTTAGCCGGCTGGCGGCGGCCGGGATCTCGACCTTTTCCAGCAATTCCAGGGCGCGCTGGCGGGCCTTGCCACCCTTGAGGCCGAGGTGCTGGCGGATCACCTCTTCCAACTGGAAGCCCACGGTGTAGCTGGGATTGAGCGCCGTCATTGGGTCCTGGAAGACCATCGACAGCTCCTTGCCGATCAGGTGCCGCCGGCGGCGGCCCTTGAGGCTGAGCAGGTCCTGGCCGTCGAAGGCCAGGCGGTCGGCGGTGATGCGGCCGGGGTGATCGATCAGGCCCATCACGGCCATCATGGTCACCGACTTGCCGGAGCCGGATTCGCCGACGATGGCGACGATCTCGCCCTGATCCACCGTGAGATCGAGGCCTTCCACCACCGGCGGGGCGTCGGTGCCGCCGAAGCGCACCGAGAGGTTCTGGATTTCGAGGAGGCTCATGACTGCACCTTCAGACGCGGATCGAGGGCATCGCGCAGGCCGTCGCCCATCAGGTTGATGGCCAGCACGGTGAAGAGGATGGCGAGACCCGGCAGGGTCACCACCCACCAGGCGCGCTCGATGTAGTCGCGGGCCGAAGCCAGCATGGTGCCCCACTCGGGAGTCGGCGGCTGCACGCCGAGGCCGAGGAAGCCCAGGGCGGCGGCATCCAGGATCGCCGAGGAAAAGCTCAGGGTAGCCTGGACGATCAGCGGCGCCATGCAGTTGGGCAGCACGCTGACGAACATCAGCCGCAGGGTGCCGGCACCGGCCAGCCGCGAGGCGGTGACGTAGTCGCGGTGCAGTTCGCCCATCACCGCGGCGCGGGTCAGGCGCACGTAGGACGGCAGCGAGACGATGGCGATGGCCACCACGGTGTTGATCAGGCCTGGGCCGAGGATGGCGACGATGGCCACGGCCAGCAGCAGCGAGGGCAGCGCCAGCATGATGTCCATCAGGCGCATGATCACCGGACCGGCGCGGTTGGGCGAGAAGCCGGCGACCAGGCCGAGCAGGATGCCCGGGATCAGCGAGAAGACCACCGAGGCGAGGCCGATCAGCAGCGACAGCCGGGCGCCATGGATCAGCCGGCTGAGGATGTCGCGGCCCAGCTCGTCGGTGCCCAGGGGGAACTGGCTCTGGCCGCCGTCCAGCCACAGCGGCGGGGTGAGCATGAAGTCGCGGAACTGCTCGCTGGGCGCATGGGGCGCGACCCAGGGCGCGAAGAGCGCGCAGAACACCACGATGACCATGAAGATCAGCCCGCCAAGGGCGCCCTTGTTGCGGGCGAAGGCATGCCAGAACTCCTTGAAAGGAGAGGGGTAGAGGGCGCTCGGGTCTTGAGCGGCCGGGGTGTTTACCGTTGTCATAGGCTCTGTCCGTGCGGGCGCATCAACGCTGGTGGCGGATGCGCGGGTTGACCAGGCCGTAGAGGATGTCCACGACGAAATTGACCAGGATGACCAGGGTGGCGATCAGCAGGATGCCGTTCTGCACCACCGGGTAATCCCGGGCGCCGATGGCCTCGATCAGCCACTTGCCGATGCCGGGCCAGGAAAAGATGGTCTCGGTGAGCACCGCCCCGGAGAGCAGGCTGCCCACCTGCAGGCCGAGCACGGTCAGCACCGGGATCAGGGCGTTGCGCAGGGCATGGACGAAGACCACCCGCGCCGGCGACAGGCCCTTGGCCCGGGCGGTGCGCACGTAGTCCTCGCGCAAGACCTCGAGCATGGCCGAGCGGGTCATGCGGGCGATCACCGCTAGGGGGATGGTGCCCACCACGATGGCCGGCAGGATCAGGTGCTTGAGGGCGTCGACGAAGGCGCCGGGCTCGTCGGAGAGCAGGGTGTCGATGAGCATGAAGCCGGTGCGCGGGGGGATGTCGTACAGCAGGTCCAGGCGCCCCGAGACCGGGGTCCAGCCGAGCTGCACCGAGAACAGCATGATCAGCAGCAGGCCCCACCAGAAGATCGGCATGGAATAGCCGGTCAGGGCCAGGCCCATCACCCCGTGGTCCACCGTGGAGCCGCGCCGGAGGGCGGCGAGGATGCCGGCCAGCACGCCGAACACGGTGGCGAACAGCATGGCCGCCACCGAGAGTTCCAGGGTGGCCGGGAACAGGGTCAGGAATTCGTCCCAGACGCCGACGCGGCTGCGCAGGGATTCGCCGAGGTTGCCCTGGGCGAGGTTGCCGACATAGTCGAAATACTGCTGGTACAGGGGCTTGTCGAGGCCCAGGCGGTGCATGGCTTCGGCGTGCATCTGCGGATCGACGCGGCGTTCGCCCATCATGACTTCCACCGGATCGCCAGGGATGAGGCGGATCAGGGCGAAGGTCAGCAGGGTGACGCCGAAGAACGTCGGTATCAGCAGCCCGAAGCGACGGGCGATGAAGGCGAGCATCGGAGGGGGTATCTCCTCTTGAGGCTGATCAAGACGGCGCGAGTACGTGCCCGGCCGCGTTTTTGCTTCAGACCTTGTGGGTCTGGATTCGTCCCTGGCGGGACCGTCCTGGTCCGCGACGAACGACCCTGGTGCGAGGCAGGGTCGTTCGGTCCTACGAGAAGGTTCGAAGAGCGCTCTGGACCGGCGCTCCAAACCCGGCAGACTACCACGTTGCCACGGGTGCCGAAATCCTCGACATCGCCAGGGCTTCGCCGGTGTTCGCGACGCGATCCCGGCGAGATGCCGGTCACGCCGCCCAGCCTGCCGGGTTTCGCCGTCACAGCAGGTTGAACGGTAGGGTGGAGACCAGGCGCAGCTCCTTGACGTTGCCGTCGACCTGGTTCTGGCTGGCGCGATGGTCGGTCAGCAGCAGGCGGAAGCGACTGTCCTTGAGCGTGCCCTGTTGCACCTTGTAGGTGGTGACCAGGCCGATCTCGTGGTGCTTCTCGCCATCCTGCTGCAGCACCTCGGCATAGTTGGCGTACTTGCCGGCGCCAGCGTCGTAGTGGGTGCCGTCGATGTCCCAACCTTTGGCGTACCAGAGACCGGTGCTCAGGCCGGGCACGCCGAAATAGCTCCAGTCGGTCTCGTAGCGGATCTGCAGCGACTTCTCGTTGGGGCCGTTGTAGTCCGAGACCAGCGAGTTGGCCAGGTAGATGGCGGCGGTCTCGTGGGCGTAGTCGAAGTATTCGTTGCCGTCGATCTGCTGGTAGGCCAGGGTCAGGCTGTGGGCTTGGTGGCTGCCGGTGAACGCCAGGCTCCAGGCGGTGTTGTCGATGTCGCCGGCCTTGGCGCTGCCGGCGTCGACGGTGCGATAGGCGTTGGCCACGGCCTTCCAAGCGAAGGTGTCGAGGTTACCGCTGGCCTGGGTGATGCTGAGGAAATACTGGTTCCAGACGTCTTCGAAGTTGGCGCCATAGACGCTGACTTCCCAACCCTGGGGCAGCTTGTAGTTGCCACCGAGGAAGCTCAGGCGGTCGGCGGTGATTTCGCGGGTGCCGTACTCGGTGGTCCACTTCTCGTCGCCGGCGCCGGTCCGCGGGCTGACGCGGGTGAAGCTGCCACCCTGCAGCGAGAGGTTGTCCCATTCGTCGCTGGTCACGGCGAAGCCGTCGAAGCCGGAGGGGAAGGGCCGGTTGTCGTTGTAGCTGATCACCGGGGTGTCGAGCATGAAGCGGCCGACCTTGAGCTCGGTGTTGGAGACGCGGAAGCGCGCATCGGCGATGCCCAGCTTGGACCACTCGGCCTGGCCCTCGCCCTCGGCGTTGGCCAGGGTGCGGTTGCCGCCGCCACCGATCCGGCCCTTGCCGCGTTCCAGGTTGGTGGCCTGGTAGCCGGCCACGTCGATGCCGAAGCCCACCGGGCCCTGGGTGTAGCCGGAGCTGTACTTGAGCGCCGTGGCCTGGACCCAGGTGTTGCGCGAGTGGGTGCGCACCCGGGTGCCATTCTTGGTGTAGCTGAAGATGGGATCCGAGCTGGTTTCCCGGGCGAAGAAGTTGCGCGTGGTCAGGGTCAGGCTGTCATCGGCGAAAAAGCCCTTGGCGCCTTCCTGGCCCTTCACCGGCTTCTGCACGTTGGGCAGGGTCTGGACTTCGTTGGCATAGCTCGGATCCTCGGGCGCCGGCGACTGGGCATGGGCGGCCAAGGCCAGGGTGAGCAGGGAAAGGGCGAGGCCCCCACGGTGGACGTTGGTCATTGGCTGTGCTCCAAAGCGGTCGTTTTTCTGTTTTTTTGGGCGTTTTCGGCACGACCGATCCCGTCACGCCGAAAGACGGCGCGAGGCGGGAAAGGTCGTGGGTCGGGCCGCCCGGGCCCGGTTCGGTCGCGGCGTCAGGCGCCGATCAGTCGAGGGTTACCGTGGAGAAGTCGTAGATGCCCAGCGGACTCTGCACATAACCCTGCACCTTGGGCTGCAGGACATCGGTGAACAGCGGGTGGGCCAGCGGCAGCCAGGGCATCTGCTGGTGGAAGATCTGCTGGGCCTGCTCGTAGAGGGCGGCGCGCTGGGCCGGATCGTTGATGCGCTTGGCCTGCTCGATGGCGTCGTTGAAGGCCTTGTCGCACCAGAAGGCGCGGTTCTCGCCGCTTTCCGCCGCCGCGCAGCTGAGGTTGTTGGTGAGGAAGTTGTCCGGATCGCCATTGTCGCCGGTCCAGCTCATCATCAGCAGGTCGTGTTCGCCTGCCTTGGTACGCTTCTGGAATTCACCCCATTCGAACTGGGTGATCTCGGCCTTGATGCCGATCTTGGCCAGGTCGCCCTGGATCAGCTGGGCCACCAGCGCCGGACTGCCGCCCGGACCGCTGCCGGTACTGATGTAGTACTTGAGGGTGAAGCCGTCGGGGTAGCCGGCTTCCTTGAGCAGCGCCTTGGCCTTTTCCAGGTCATGGGGCCAGGCCTTGATGTCCTTGGCATAGCCCAGCAGCGAGGAGGGATAGGGGTTGATGGCCGCCTTGGCGGCGCCTTCGCCGAACACCGTCTTCAGGTAGTTCTGCTGGTCGAAGGCCATGGCGATGGCCTGGCGCACCCGCACGTCGCTCAGCGGCTTGTGCTTGGTGTTCATCGCCAGGAAAGAGGTGGTCTGGCTTTCCACCTGGGCCAGCTTGAGGTTCTTGTCCTGCTTGAGCATCGGCAGGTCCTGGGGCTTGGCGGTGAGGGCGATCTGGCACTCATTGTTGCGCACCCGCTGGATGCGCACGTTGGGATCCAGGGTCACCGCCAGCACCAGGCCGTCCATCTGCGGCTTCTTGCCGAAGTAGTCCGGATTGACCTTGTAGCGGGTGTTGGAATCCTTGGCATAACGCTGGAAGACGAAGGGACCGGTGCCGATGGGCTTCTGGTTGATGTCGTCGGTCTTCTTGCTGGCCAACAGGCTGTCGGCGTATTCCTTGGACAGGATGGAGCCGAAGGCCATAGCCAGGTCGGCGAGGAAGGGCGCCTCGGGCTGGTTGAGGGTGAAGCGTACGTGGCTGTCGTCCACCTTGTCGATGGACTTGATCAGGGTGCCCATCTCCATGGCGGCCGCATAGGGATAGCCGCTGGGGGAGAGGTTGTACCAGGGGTTGTTCTTGTCCAGCATGCGCTCGAAGCTGAACACCACGTCGTCGGCGTTGAAGTCGCGGGTGGGCTTGAAGTATTCCGTGGTGTGGAATTTCACTCCTTTGCGGAGGGCGAAGGTGTACTGCAGGCCATCGGGGGAGACCTCCCAGCTTTCGGCCAGGCCCGGCTCCAGCTCGGCGGTGCCCTGCTTGAATTCCACCAGGCGGTTGTACAGCGGCGTCGCCGAGGCGTTGAAGGTGTAGCCGGAGGTGTAGCGGCCCGGATCGAAGCCTTCCGGATTGGCCTCGGTGCAGACCACCAGCGGCCGGGCCAGGGCGGCCGTGGCGCTGAGGCAGAGCAGGGCGGCGAGGGACAGCGAGAATAGCGGCTTGGACACGAAAGGTTCCTCGTGAAAGGCCCGCCGGGCGGGCCGGACAGGGTTTAGCGGTCGAGGCTTACGCCATAGAAACCGGTGACGCCGAAGGGATTGATCTTGAAGCCCTGCACCTCTTTGCGCATGGGCTGGGACACCACCGAGTGGGCCATGGGGCTCACCGGCATCTGCTGGCGAATGATCTGTTGCGCCTGCTCGTAGAGCCGGGTGCGCTCGGCGCGGTCGTTGCTGGTCTTGGCCTGCTGGATGAGGGCGTCGTAGTCCTTGTCGCACCAGCGCGCATAGTTGCTGCCGCCGATGGCGCTGCAGCCGTAGAGCACGCCCAGCCAGTTGTCCGGATCGCCGTTGTCGCCGGTCCAGCCATAGGTCAGCACATCGTGTTCGCCGGCCTTGGCTCTCTTGATGTACTCGCCCCATTCGTAGCTGACGATCTTGGCCTTGATGCCGACCTTGGCCCAATCCTGCTGAATCATCTGCGCCGACTGGCGGGCGTTGGGGTTGGAGGCGCGCTGCACCGTCATGGCCCAGAGGGCGATCTCGGTACCGTCCTTGACCCCGGCCTGCTTGAGCAGGGCCTTGGCCTTTTCCGGATCGTAGGGGGCGCTCTTGATGGTTTTGTCGTAGGACCACTGGTTCGGCGGAATGACGTTCTGCGCCACCTGGCCAGCACCCTGGAACACCGTGTCGACGATGGCCTGCTTGTTGATGGCCATGTCCAGGGCGCGCCGCACCTCGGGCTTGTCCAGCGGCGGATGCTGGACGTTGTAGGCGAGGAAGCCGACGTTGAAACCCGGCTGCTGCAGCACCTTCAGGTGCGGATCCTGCTTCATCTCCACCAGGTCCGCCGGACGCGCATAGCCGCTGACCTGGCATTCGTCGGCCTTGAGCTTCTGCAGGCGGGTGGCGGCATCGGGGGTGATGGCGAAGATCAGGTTGTCGAGCTTGACGTCCTCGGGTTTCCAGTAATCGCGGTTGCCCTTGAAGCGGATCACCGCATCCTTCTGATAGCGGCTGAAGACGAAGGGACCGGTGCCGATGGGCTGCTGGTTGAGCAGCTCCGGCTTGCCCTGCTTGAGCAACTGGTCGGCGTACTCGGCCGATTGAATCGAGGCGAAGCTCATGGCCAGGTCGGCGGCAAAGGCGGCATCGACCTGGTTCAGGGTGAAGACCACGGTATGGTCGTCGGTCTTGGCCACCTTGGCGATGTTCTGGTCCAACCCCATGTCGGTGAAATAGGGGAATTCCGTGGGATAGGCCTTACGGAACGGCTGCTCCTTGTCGAGCATGCGCTGGAAGGTGAAGACCACGTCGTCGGCAGTGAAGCCGCGCGTGGGCTTGAAGTAGTCGGTGGTGTGGAATTTCACGCCCTGGCGCAGGTGGAAGGTATAGGTCTTGCCATCCGCGCTCACGTCCCACTTCGTAGCCAGTCCGGGTTCGAGGGTGGTGCCGCCACGCTGGAACTGCACCAGGCGGTTGAAGACGGTTTCGGCCGAGGCATCGAATTCGGTGCCCGAGGTGTATTGCGCCGGATCGAAACCGGCCGGGCTGGCTTCCGAGCAGTAGACGAGGTTGCTCGCCGCCTGGGCGAGTGGAGCACAGGCGAGCAGGCTCGCCGCCAGCAAGGAGTAGGCGTAGGGAAGGCGCATGGGATTCACTCCATCAGTCAAATGAACGGCCAGGGCCGGGCGTCTGGCGCCCGACCCTGGCCAACAGGCTTCACTTGCTGACGCTGACGCCGTAGAACTCGTTCAACCCGAAGGGGCTGATCTTGTAGTCCTGGACTTCCTTGCGCATCGGCTGATAGACCGTCGAGTGCGCGATCGGCGTGATCGGTACCTGCTGCTTGAGGATCTGCTGGGCCTGCTCGTAGAGCTTGGTGCGCTCGGCCTGATCGGTGGTGCGCTTGGCGGACACGACCAGGTCGTCGTAGGGCTTGTAGCACCAGCGGGAGTAGTTGTTGCCGCCGATGGACTTGCAGCCGTAGAGGGTCGCCAGCCAGTTGTCCGGGTCGCCGTTGTCGCCGCTCCAGCCGATCAGCATGATGTCGTGCTCGCCGGCCTTGGCGCGCTTGTTGTACTCGCCCCATTCGTAGCTGACGATCTTGGTCTTGACGCCGATCTTGCTCCAGTCCTGCTGCAGCATCTCCGCCATCAGGCGCGCATTGGGGTTGTAGGGACGCTGCACCGGCATGGCCCAGAGGGTGAACTCGGTACCGTCCTTGAAGCCGGCTTCCTTGAGCAGGGCCTTGGCCTTCTCCGGATCGTAGGGCGCGTCCTTGAGGGACTTGTCATAGGACCACTGGGTCGGCGGCATGCCGTTGACGGCCACCTGGCCGGCACCCTGGTAGACGGCGTCGACGATGGCCTTCTTGTTGACCGCCATGTCCAGCGCCTGGCGCACCTTGAGCTTGCCCAGATCGCCATGCTCGGTGTTGTAGGCGATATAGCCGTCGTTGAAGCCGGGCTGCGACGGCATCTTCAGATTCGGGTCCTTCTTCAGCCCGTCCAGGTCCGCCGGGCGTGGATAGACGGTGATCTGGCATTCGCCGGCCTTGAGCTTCTGCATCCGCACCGAGGCATCGGTGTTGATGGAGAAGATCAGGTTGTCGACCTTGGCACCCTCGGCCTTGTCCCAGTAGTCCGGGTTGGCCTTGTAGCGGATCACCGCATCCTTCTGGTAGCGGCTGAAGACGAAGGGACCGGTACCGATGGGCTTCTGGTTGATCTCGGCGGGCTTGCCGGCCTTGAGCAACTGGTCGGCGTACTGGGCCGACTGGATGGAGCCGAAGCTCATGGCCAGGTTCTGCAGGAAGGCCGCATCCACCTCGTTGAGTGTCATGCGTACGGTATGGTCATCGACCTTTTCCACCTTGGCGATGTTCTGGTCGAGGCCCATGTCGGTGAAGTAGGGGAATTCGGTCGGGTAGGCCTTCCGGAACGGCTGGTCCTTGTCCAGCATGCGCTGGAAGGTGAAGAGCACGTCATCGGCATTGAGGTCGCGGGTCGGCTTGAAGTAGTCCGTGGTATGGAACTTCACGCCCTGGCGCAGGTGGAAGGTATAGGTCTTGCCATCCGCGCTGATGTCCCAGCTCTCGGCCAGGCCGGGAATGACCTTGGTACCGCCCCGCTCGAACTGGGTCAGGCGATTGAAGACGGTTTCCGCTGAGGCATCGAAGTCGGTCCCCGTGGTGTATTGCGCCGGGTCGAAACCGGCGGGGCTGCCTTCGGAGCAGAACACCAGGTTGGCCGCCTGGGCCAGGGGCGCACCGGCCAGCAGACCGGAAGCGAAGAGGGCAGCGAGTACGTTCTTGTGCATGGAGACCTCATGTCGGGGACGACGCACCGCGCTGTGGCGATGCGAAACAGAATGCCGATGTCTTGTGGACAGATGAGCCCACATGCACAGCCTGTGCCCATGTCCATAGCCCAGGCGAGCTATTGACGCGAAGAGACCCAAACAAAAAACAGATGTCGCAAAGATATAAGACGAGTTACCCGCGGCTGCGACCCGAGCGCACCAAAAGTGCGCAGCGGGACAGCGTTGTTACTTTTCTGCACCGGATCAGGGCATCTGTACCTCGATGGTACCGCCCGCGGTGACTTCGACCGTGGTGGTACCCGGGGCGACGTCCGGGGTCACGGCGTCGCTGGCGGCCTTCATGGCAGACATGCGCAGCATGGGCAGGGGCTGGGGTACGCCACTGGTGCCGAGGTCCAGGTTGACGATGCGATAGCCCGAGCCACCCAGGGCCTCGGTGGCCAATTGGGCGCGCGCCTTGAAGGCGGCCACGGCGTCCTTGAACAGGGCGTCCTCCTGCTGCTTGCGCGTGCCATCGGCGATGCTGAACTGCAGATTGCCCATCTTCAGGTTGCCCAGCAGCTCGCCGGTCAGCTTGGACAGGGCGGGGAAGTCGGCACTTTCCAGGCGCAGCTCGCCGCGCTCGCGCCAGGCATTGATGGCGCGGCCCTGATCTTCGTAGACCGGATAGGTGTTGCGGTTGCCCAGGGAGACGGTCACCCCGGACACCTTGCGCGCCTGCTCCAGGGCGGCGTTTAGGGTCTTGGTGGTCTCGCTGGCGAGGGCGGCCGGGTCCTGGCCCTGGCTCTCGGTATAGAGCATGACCTGCATCCGATCCCGCGGCACTTCGCGGCTGACCTCGGCCCTCAGGCTGATCTGGTTGTAGCGCGGCTCGTCGGCCTGGGCGCCGGTGGCGAGGGCGGCGCTGAAGAGAGCGGCACCCAGTACGAGCGGGCGTAGGGAAAAGGTCATGGTGTTCTCCTGGTTGGCAGTACGAAAGCCTTGGGACAGCGGACCCGGCGGATGGTGCGTCGCTTTGCCGCGTCGGCGGCGGAGGGCGAACGGCTCTCGCTATAATGCCGGGTCTGCTCCGACGGGCATGCCCCTATGGGCCTGCCGTCTCGATCGCTTCTTGCGCCTGGAACCTCGCATGTTCTCCTTGCCCGTTCAATGGTTGTCCGCCAATCGCCAGAATCTCGGCCGCCTGGTTCTCATCCGCGTGCTGGTGCTGGCCGCCCAGGCCGGCTCGGTGGGCATCGCCCGGTTGTCGGGCATCGTCCAGCTGCCCTGGACGGCGCTGGCCATCACCCTCGGCGTCTCGGCGGTGCTCTGCCTGTTCGCCGCCCTGCGCTTGACCCGTTCCTGGCCGGTCACCGAGCAGGAGTACGCGGCGCACCTGGGTTGCGACCTGGCCATCCACAGCGCCCTGCTGTATTTCGCCGGCGGCCCGACCAACCCCTTCGCCTCCTATTACCTGGTGCCCCTGACCATCGCCGCCGCCACGCTGCCCTGGCTCTATACCCTGGTGCTGGCAGCCCTGACCCTGGTGGTCTTCTCGCTGATGCTGCTGTCCTACGAGCCGCTGCACCTGCTGGTGGCCAACGATGGCGCGGTGCTGAGCTACGGCATGTGGCTGAGCTTCGCGCTGTCCGCCGCGGTCATCACCCTGTTCGTCGCCCGGATGGCCACCGCCCTGCGCGAGCAGGAGAATCTGCAGGCCCAGCGCCGCGAGCAGGCCATGCGTGACCAGCAGTTGCTGGCCGTGGCCACCCAGGCCGCCGGCGCCGCCCACGAGCTGGGTACGCCGCTGTCCACCATGAGCGTGTTGCTCAAGGAGCTGCAGCAGGAACATGCCGGCCAGCCGACCCTGAGCGAAGACCTGGCGCTGCTGCAGGCCCAGGTCGGCCAGTGCAAGCAGACCCTGCAGCAGCTGGTGCGGGCGGCCGAAGCCGACCGGCGCCAGACGGTACAGGAGCAGACCGCCGTGGAGTGGCTGGAGGCGACCATGGATCGCTGGCACCTGATGCGGCCGGAGGCCACCTATCGCTTCGAGGTGGTCAGCCTCGGCGCGCCGCCACGCCTCACGCCGCCGGTCGAACTTACCCAGGCGCTGCTGAATCTACTCAACAACGCCGCCGATGCCTGTCCGGAAAACCTGGCCATCCGGCTGCACTGGGACGCCCGCGAGCTGTGCCTGTCGATCCGCGATCACGGCGCCGGCGTGCCCCTGGCCATCGCCGAGCAGCTCGGCAAACCCTTTTTCACCACCAAGGGCAAGGGCTTCGGTCTGGGCCTGTTCCTCAGCCAGGCCAGCGTTACCCGCGCCGGTGGCACGGTGAAGCTCTACAATCACGAAGAAGGCGGCACCCTGACCGAATTGCGCCTGCCGCGGCACTACGCCCTGGCGTGAATGCCTGGAGAATCCTATGACTGACGACCTCAACAGCGGTTTCGACGACCAGCCCCACATCCTGCTGGTCGACGATGATCCCACCTTCACCCGGGTCATGGCCCGCGCCATGGATCGCCGTGGCCTGCGCGTCTCCATCGCCGACAGCGCCGAAGAAGGCCTGCAACTGGCCAAGGACGACCTGCCGGACTACGCCGTGCTCGACCTGAAGATGGAGGGCGACTCCGGCCTGGTGCTGCTGCCCAAGCTGCTGGAGCTGCATCCGGAGATGCGCGTGGTGCTGCTGACCGGCTATTCCAGCATCGCCACCGCGGTGGAAGCCATCAAGCGCGGCGCCACCAACTACCTGTGCAAGCCGGCCGATGCCGACGACGTCCTGGCCGCCTTGCTGGCCCAGCACGCCGACCTCGATACCCTGGTACCGGACAACCCCATGTCGGTGGATCGCCTGCAGTGGGAGCACATCCAGCGGGTGCTGGCCGAGCACGAAGGCAATATCTCGGCGACCGCCCGGGCCCTTGGCATGCACCGTCGGACCCTGCAACGCAAGCTGCAGAAACGCCCGGTCCGCCGCTGAGCGCCCAGTCGAGGCCGGCTGCGCGTCGGCCAACCAGTCTTGTACGGACCCTGGGTCGCCAGCCCCGCGTGGACGGCCCTGTCGCAAGGCTCAGTCACCGCCGGTAAACCCGCGCACGGGTTCGATCCGCTTTCTCAGGCCTGGGATTGGCGAGTCCCCAGTGCTCGGGCCGACCCTAGGCTGTTACTCCCCATGGCCGTTGCGCCTTGGCTAGGTCTAGCGCGTGCGACGTCGCACGGACTCCGCCTTCTCTTCGGCGCCCCGGCCCAGGGGCGACGACTGTTACATTGTTTCAGTCAGAATTCGTTCAGGCATTCCGGCATAGGCTGTGCAAGCGTCTCGTTGAGCAGTCTTTGAGAGTCCGAGCATGTCCGAATCCGCCGTACCCGTGCCTTCCGTCTATGGGGCTTCCCGCGGTCATTTCCTCGCCCGTGTCTGGACCCTGATCACCCCCTACTGGCGCAGTGAAGAGAAGGGCAAGGCCTGGCTGCTGCTCTGCGTGGTCATCGCCTTGTCCCTGGCCGGGGTCGGCCTGTCGGTCGCCCTGAACACCTGGTATCGCTACTTCTATGACGCCCTGCAGAACCGCGATCTCGCCGCCTTCATCCGGCTGATGCTGTACTTCTGCGGACTGGCGGCCAGTGCCATCCTGCTGGCCGTGTACCGGCTGTACCTGACCCAGGCGCTGACCATCAACTGGCGGCGCTGGCTGACCGAAAAGCACTTCGGCCTCTGGCTTTCGGAGCGCAACTACTACCACCTCGAACGTGAAGGCGGCGCCGACAACCCCGACCAGCGCCTGACCGAAGACATCCGCGACTTCGCCGAGACCACCCTGAGCCTGGGGCTGGGTTTCATCCGCACCGTGGTCAGCCTGGTGTCCTTCAGCGTCATCCTGTTCGGCATTTCCGGCGACATCACCCTGTTCGGCATCACCATCCCGGCCTACATGTTCTGGGCCGCGCTGATCTATGCCGCCATCGGCACCTGGCTGACCCACCTGATCGGCCGCCGACTGATCGGCCTGTACAACCAGCAGCAGCGCTACGAAGCCGACCTGCGCTTCGGCCTGATCCGCGTCCGCGAGAAGGCCGAGAGCGTGGCGCTGTTCCGCGGCGAGGCCAACGAGCATCGCCGGCTACTGGACCGCTTCGGCTACGTCTGGGGCAACTACCACCTGCTGATGAACTACACCAAGCGGCTGACCTTCTTCACCGCCGGCTACAGCCAGATCGCCATCATCGCCGGCTTCGTGCTGGCAGCGCCGCGCTATTTCTCGGGCAAGATCCAGCTTGGCGACCTGATGCAGATCAACTCGGCGTTCGGCAACGTCCAGGAAAGCCTCAGCTGGTTCGTCGATGCCTATGTCAGCCTGGCCGGCTGGCGCGCCGTCTCCGACCGCCTGCTCACCTTCCGCGAGGCCATGGCCGAGCTGAGCCAGGAATCCGACATCCTGGAACCGCGCACGGGCGACACCGACCTGCTGCTGGAGGGCCTGACCCTGAGCGCCGCCGGCCGCCTGCTGCTGCAGCCGACCGACCTGCGCATCGCCCGTGGCGAGCACCTGCTGGTCGAGGGCGCCTCGGGCAGCGGCAAGAGCACCCTGTTGCGGGCCCTGGCCGGACTCTGGCGGCAAGGGCAGGGCGGTATCGCCGTGCCCCCCGGACGCCAGCTGTTCCTGCCGCAACAGCCCTACCTGCCCATCGGCACCCTGCGCGAGGCGCTGTCCTATCCGCAACCGCTGGAGGCCTATCCCGACGAGCGCCTGGCCGAGGTGCTGCACCTGTGCCGGCTCGACCACCTGCGCGAGCAGCTGGACGAGTGCCGCCACTGGGAACGCACCCTGTCACCGGGTGAGCAGCAGCGCGTGGCCCTGGCGCGGGCACTGCTCTACGCCCCCGACTGGCTGTTCCTCGACGAAGCCAGCTCGGCGCTGAGCGAGGCGGACGAGCGCGCCCTCTACGAGCGGCTGCTCGCCGAGAATCCCGGCCTCACGCTGATCAGCGTCGGCCATCGTCCAAGTCTGCGTGCCTACCACCACCGCCATCTCCTGCTGGAAGGTCAAGAGTTGCGGCCTAGAGCCGTGGGCGACGCATCCTGATATGGACTGGGCGGTCTAGATCGGGCGTTCTTCAGAGGGTGGGTGCTATGATTTCGCTAGCCCTTTAATTTGGTACGAAAATCCATGTCAGCACCCACCCTGTCCCGCCCCCGCAAAAGACCCCGTAGCCTGGCAGAAGAGGTCGTTGCGGTGCTGATCCAGCAGATCGGCGATGGCCAATTCCAGCCCGGCGACAAGCTCCCCACGGAATCGGCCATCATGCAGGCGCAGGGGGTGAGTCGCACCGTGGTGCGCGAGGCCATCTCCCGCCTGCAGGCCGGTGGCTACGTGGAAACCCGGCACGGCATCGGCACCTTCGTACTGGAGCGGCGTCCGGAGTCCTTCCTGATCGACCCGGCCACCATCACTACCCTCAAGGACGTGCTGGCGATGCTCGAGTTGCGCATCAGCCTGGAAGTGGAGGCCGCCGGTCTCGCCGCCCAGCGCCGTTCGAGCGAGCAGCTGCAGGCCATGCGGACCCTGCTGGACAGCATGCGTGGCGGGGCCGAGCAGCCCGATCACGCGGTGAGCGCCGACCTGGAGCTGCACCTGCTGATCGCCACCTCCACCGGCAACCGTTATTTCAGCGACATCATGGGGTACCTAGGCAGCGTCCTGATTCCCCGTACCCGGCTCAATTCCGCCTACCTCGCCCATGACGACCAGCAGCGCTACCAGAGTCGCCTGGACGCCGAGCACGAGGCCATCGTCCAGGCCATCGAGGATGGCAATGTGGAGGCGGCCCGTTCGGCGATGCGCCTGCACCTGAGCAACAGCCGCGAGCGCCTGCGCCGGGCCCACGAAGAGATTGAACGGCAAGCGGAAGAGGCCTGACTCCAGGCCTCGCCGCTCGCGCGGGGGATTTTTCCGGGAGGGGCTTGCCCCTTCCATGATAGAGGTTGTACGATGACTTACAACAGGTAGCGGGTTGCCGCACCTTAGTCCAACCTACGCCGAGGCACCCCAGATGACTCCACAAGAACTCAAAGACGTCCTCTCTTCCGGTCTGCTGTCCTTCCCGCTGACCGACTTCGATGCCAACGGCGACTTCCGTCCCGACACCTATGCCAAGCGCCTGGAGTGGCTGGCCCCCTACGGCGCGACCGCGCTGTTCGCCGCTGGCGGCACCGGTGAATTCTTCTCGCTGGAAGCCAGCGAATACAGCGGCATCATCAAGACCGCGGTGGACACCTGCCAGGGCAGCGTACCTATCCTTGCCGGTGTCGGTGGCTCCACCCGCCAGGCCATCGCCTATGCCCAAGAAGCCGAGCGCCTGGGTGCCAAGGGCCTGCTGCTGCTGCCGCACTACCTGACCGAAGCCAGCCAGGACGGCGTGGCCGCCCATGTCGAAGCCGTCTGCAAGGCGGTCAAGATCGGCGTGGTGGTCTACAACCGCAACGTCTGCCGTCTGCAGCCCCAGCACCTGGAGCAACTGGCCGAGCGCTGCCCGAACCTGATCGGCTACAAGGACGGCCTGGGCGACATCGAACTCATGGTCGCCATCCGCCGCCGCCTGGGTGATCGCTTCAGCTACCTGGGCGGCCTGCCCACCGCGGAAGTCTATGCCGCCGCCTACAAGGCGCTGGGCGTGCCGGTCTATTCCTCGGCCGTGTTCAACTTCATTCCCAAGACCGCCGTGCAGTTCTATGAAGCCATTGCCCGTGACGACCACGCCACCGTCGGCAAGCTGATCGACGATTTCTTCCTGCCGTACCTGGAAATCCGCAACCGCTGCGCCGGCTACGCCGTGAGCATCGTCAAGGCGGGTGCGCGCATCGCCGGCTACGACGCGGGTCCGGTGCGGACGCCGCTGACCGATCTCAAGCAGGACGAGTACGAAAAGCTCGCCGCCCTGATGGACAAGCTCGGTCCGCAGTAAGGTCGTTCGCCGGAGGCGGCCGACTGGTCTCTCCGCCTGGCAAAAAGCCCGCGCTCAGCGGGCTTTTTGCTGTCTACCTCGGGTACAGCGGGCAGCGGCTGCGAGGTAGGGAAGGGCGCCAGGCTTAATGCTGCCCTAAGCCTGCATGAGCAGACTCGGCACTCGCCGTGCTGGCCCGACGACGGCGCGCGCTGCTGCCGGGCGACCACGGCGCCGGAAAGCCAAACCCTCGTCATCCCGGCCAAGGATGCTCGCCATGCCCGCTGCCCTGCTGTATCTCGCCCTCGCCGCGACCTCCGGCACCACCACCTGCCTGGCCGCGACGCCGCCCGCGGCCACGGTCCTGACGCGGGCGGTCGCCAACCCGCCCGCGCCGGTGCCCCAGGCGCTGCCGGTCATTCATACCGAGGGCACCTTGCCCCATGTGGGACTCCACGATCAGTCCGCTGCGGCGGTCCGGGATTTCAGCTACATGCTGGATCTCGCCCTGGCCTGGCGGGATACCCGGGACTCGGCGGCCCTGGCCCAGCTGGGGCGCTATCTCGATGCCTGGATGCAGGTCTATCGGCCCCGCTTCGATCCCATCGACGAAACCCCGCTCGGCAATCTCATCGCCGCCTACCGGCTGACCGCGGTAGACCTCCCGGCCGCGACGGCGCAGGCCACCCGCGCCTTCATCGAGCGGCTGGCGCGGGGCTACCTGGAGCGGATGGAGGCCCATCGCGACGACAGCCGCGGCGTCTGGAGCAACAACTGGCAGAGTCACAGGGTCAAGCTGGTGACCCTGGCGGCCAGCGCCCTGGACGACCCGGCGCTGTTCGCTCGGGCGCGGGCGGCCTTCCAGGCGCAGCTGTCGGCGAACCTCAAGCTCGATGGCGAGGTACTGGATTTTTCCCAGCGCGATGCCTTGCACTATGTCGTCTACGACCTCGAACCCCTGGTGCTGGCAGCGGCCGTGGCCCAGGGGTGGGGTGAGGACTGGCTGCGGCTACCCGGTCGCCAGGGCCAGACCCTGGCCCAGGCCCTCGACTGGCTGCTGCCCTATGCCCAGGGCCAGCGCAGTCATGAGGAATTCCGCGGGTCGCGGGTAGCCTTCGATGCCCAGCGTGCCGCCGCCGGCCTGCTGGGCTACGCGGGTGTCTGGGATCCGCGCAACGCCCGGGTGCTCTACTGGTCGGCCAGTCTGCTCGACCCGCGCTATGTGGCGATCGCCCGGCACCTCGCCACCGCACCACCACGGATGCTGTGGGCCTATGCCCCGGCCTGTCAGGGCTAGCGGGCGCGGCGCCGATTGCGCGGCGAGGGTCAGTCGAGGCTGCGAATGCTGACCTTGGAGGTGCCGTCGGCCACCATGTCGAGACGGTCGGCCGCGCTGCGCGACAGGTCGATCACGCGCCGCCGTACCGTCGGCCCCCGATCGTTGATGCGCACCACCACGCTGCGGCCATTGCTCAGGTTGGTGACTTGGACCCGGGTGCCGAAGGGCAGGGTGCGGTGGGCGGCGGTGAGGGCGTCGGGATCGTATTTCTCGCCGCTGGCGGTGCGCCGGCCGGCGTGCCACTTGGAATAGAAGGAAGCCAGGCCAGTGTCCTGGTAGTCGTGGGCAGCGACCGGGGACAGCGTGGCGGGAAAGTCTTCGTGACTGGCGCAACCGGCGAACAGCAGGACCAGCGACAGCAGTCCGGCGCGGTGAATCCGATGCATCTCGATGCCTCCTGGCAAAACGACCGGCAGCAGCTTAAGGGGTCGGAGCAGAGCTGTCAGCCCCGCTCCGTAACCCCTAGGTTCTGTACGAAAAGTGCCTGCGCTCGGTGATGCTTCGTTGAAAAGCGCCTGGATCGCCAGCCCGGTCGGAATGCTCATTTACCGCTCGTAAACTCGAGCGCGAGCCCGGTCCGCTTCCTCAGCGCTTTTCGCCTCGCCTGACCTTCGCTCGGCGACTTTTCGTACAGAGCCGTGCGACCGCCGTCAGCCTTCCAGTTTCTGCTTGAGCAGCTGGTTGACCTGGCCGGGGTTGGCCTTGCCCTTGGAGGCCTTCATCGCCTGGCCGACGAAGAAGCCGAACATCTTGCCGCGCTTGGCTTCGTCGCTGGCGCGGTATTGCTCGACCTGGGCGGCGTTGGCGGCCAGGACTTCGTCCAGCATGGCTTCGATGGCGCCGCTATCGGTGACCTGCTTGAGCCCCTTGGCTTCGATGACGGCATCGGCGCTCTCACCTTCGCCGGCAGCCAGGGCTTCGAAGACCATCTTGGCGAGCTTGCCGCTGATGGTCTCGTCCTTGAGGCGCAGGATCAGGCCGCCCAGCTGGGCCGCGCTCACCGGCGACTGGCCGATCTCCAGGTCCTGCTTGTTGAGCAGGCTGGACAGGTCGCCCATCACCCAGTTGGCGGCCAGCTTGGCATCGCCGCTCACCCGCTGGACTTCCTCGAAGTAGTCGGCCAGTTCGCGGCTGGCGGACAGCACGCTGGCGTCGTAGACCGACAGGCCGAATTCGCGCTGGAAGCGGTCGCGCTTTTCGGTCGGCAGCTCGGGCAGCTGGCTGCGCACCTCGGCGAGGAAGGCCGGCTCGATCACCACCGGCAGCAGGTCGGGGCAGGGGAAGTAACGGTAGTCGTTGGCTTCCTCCTTGCTACGCATGGAGCGGGTCTCGTCCTTGTTCGGATCGTACAGGCGGGTCTCCTGCACGACGGTGCCGCCGTCCTCGATGAGTTCGATCTGGCGCTGGACCTCGTGGTTGATGGCCTTCTCGATGAAGCGGAAGGAGTTGACGTTCTTGATCTCGGCGCGGGTGCCGAAGGTAGCCTGGCCCTTGGGGCGCACCGAGACGTTGCAGTCGCAGCGCAGCGAGCCCTCGGCCATGTTGCCGTCGCAGATGCCCAGGTAGCGCACCAGGGCGTGGATGGCCTTCACATAGGCCACGGCTTCCTTGGCGCTGCGGATGTCCGGCTCGGAGACGATCTCCAGCAGCGGGGTGCCGGCGCGGTTCAGGTCGATGCCGCTCATGCCGTGGAAGTCTTCGTGCAGGCTCTTGCCGGCATCCTCTTCCAGGTGCGCGCGGGTGATGCCGATGCGCTTGACGGTGCCGTCTTCCAGGGTGATGTCCAGGTGGCCCTTGCCGACGATGGGGTGATCCATCTGGCTGGTCTGGTAGCCCTTGGGCAGGTCCGGGTAGAAGTAGTTCTTGCGCGCGAAGACGTTGCGCTCGGCGATCTCGGCATCGATAGCGAGGCCGAACTTGCAGGCCATGCGCACGGCCTCGGCGTTGAGCACCGGCAGGGTGCCGGGCATGCCGAGGTCGACCAGGCTGGCGTGGGCATTGGGCTCGGCGCCGAAGCTGGTGGCGCTGGCCGAGAAAATCTTCGATTGGGTGCTGAGCTGAGCATGGATCTCAAGCCCGATCACGGTTTCCCATTGCATGTCTCTATCCTTCCTCAGAAGCCGCTCGGCGCCTGGCGATGCCAGTCGCTGACTTGCTGGTACTGGTGGGCGACGTTGAGCAGACGGCCTTCCTGGAAATAGTTGCCGAGCAGTTGCACGCCCACCGGCAGGCCGTCGACGAAGCCGGCCGGCATCGACAGGCCGGGGATGCCGGCAAGGTTGGCGGCGATGGTGTAGAGGTCCTCGAGATAGGCGGAGACCGGGTCATCGCCTTTCTCGCCGATTTTCCACGCCAGGTTCGGCGTGGTCGGGCCGAGGATGACGTCGACCTCGGCGAAGGCCGCGACGAAGTCGTTCTTGATCAGCCGGCGGATGCGCTGCGCCTTGAGGTAGTAGGCGTCGTAGTAGCCGGCCGACAGGGCATAGGTGCCGACCATGATGCGGCGCTTCACTTCCGCGCCGAAGCCTTCGCCGCGGGATCTCTTGTAGAGATCTTCCAGGTTGACCGGATTCTCGCAGCGATAGCCGAAGCGCACGCCGTCGAAGCGCGACAGGTTGGAGCTGGCCTCGGCCGGGGCGATGACGTAGTAGGCCGGGATGGCGTGTTCCAGGTTCGGCAGCGAGATGTCCTTGACCGTGGCGCCGAGCTTCTTCAGCTCCTCCACCACGGCCAGCACCTTCTCCCCGATGCGGGCATCGAGGCCGGCGCCGAAGTATTCCCGCGGCAGGCCGATGCGCAGGCCGGTCAGCGGCTGTTGCAGGGCGGCGCGGTAGTCGTCCACCGGCTGGTCGACGCTGGTGGAGTCCTTGGGATCGAAGCCGGCCATGGCCTGCAGCAGCAGGGCGCAATCCTCGGCGGTGCGCGCCAGCGGGCCGCCCTGATCGAGGCTGGAGGCGTAGGCGATCATGCCCCAGCGCGAAACGCGGCCGTAGGTGGGCTTGATGCCGGTGAGGTTGGTCAGGGCCGCCGGCTGGCGGATCGAGCCGCCGGTGTCGGTGCCGGTGGCGGCGGGCAAGAGGCGCGCCGCCACCGCCGCGGCGGAGCCACCGGAGGAGCCGCCCGGCACCCGGGTGAGGTCCCAGGGATTCTTCACCGGGCCATAGTGGCTGGATTCGTTGGCCGAGCCCATGGCGAATTCGTCCATGTTCAGCTTGCCGAGGGTCACGGCGCCGGCCGCGGCCAGCTTCTCCACCACGGTGGCGTCATAGGGCGCCTTGAAGCCGGTGAGGATCTTCGAGCCACAGCTGGTGAGCACGCCCTGGGTGCAGAACAGGTCCTTGTGGGCGAGCGGGGCGCCGAGTAGGGCGCCGTTCTCGCCGGCAGCGCGGCGGGCATCGGCGGCCCGTGCCTGGGCCACGGCCTGTTCGGCGGTCACGGTGATGAAGGTGTTGAGCTGCGGGTCGAGCTGCTCGATCCGCTGCAACAGGCCGCGGGTCAGTTCCTCGGCGGAAAATTCCTTCGCGGCCAGGGCGGCGGCGATCTCGGTCAGGGTCAGCTGATGCATGTCGTGTCTCACTCGATCACCTTGGGGACCAGGTACAGTCCGGCTTCCACGGCCGGGGCGATGGCCTGGTAGGCCGCGCGCCGGTCGCCTTCGGTGGCCTGGTCGGGCCGCAGGCGCTGGGTGGCCTCCAGCGGGTGGGCGAGGGGGGCGATGTTCGTGGTATCGACGGCCTGCATGCGATCGACGAGGCCGAGGATGTCGTTGAGGGTGGCGGTGGTAGCGGCGAGATCCGCTTCGTCGAGACCCAGGCGGGCCAGGTGAGCGATCTTTTCGACGTCGGTGCGTTCGAGCGCCATCGGCTTCTCCAGCAGGAAGGCGGCGTGACCCGGTTGGCGGCCGCGTATGCAGGAGACGGGCTGGGCGAGTCGGGCGCCGCGTTGAACGGGGGCTTAACGGCCCGGAAAAGCTCTCAATCTAGCATATCGGCGCCTTGCCCTAAATCCCTGCGATTGTTAGAGTCTGCCGCACTTTTTTACCCGCACGTTTGTCCTGTCGCGTGCCTGCTTGTCACCGCCTAGGGTCACCTCATGTTCAAGAAATTGCGTGGCATGTTCTCCAGCGATCTGTCGATCGACCTGGGAACCGCCAACACCCTCATTTATGTCCGCGAGCGTGGCATCGTGCTCAACGAGCCGTCGGTCGTCGCCATCCGTACCCATGGCAACCAGAAGAGCGTCGTCGCCGTCGGTACCGACGCCAAGCGCATGCTCGGTCGGACGCCGGGCAACATCTCCGCCATTCGCCCGATGAAGGACGGCGTCATCGCCGACTTCAGCGTCTGCGAAAAGATGCTGCAATACTTCATCAACAAGGTGCACGAGAACAGCTTCCTGCAGCCCAGCCCGCGGGTCCTGATCTGCGTGCCTTGCAAGTCGACCCAGGTCGAGCGCCGCGCCATCCGCGAATCCGCGCTGGGCGCCGGGGCCCGCGAGGTGTTCCTGATCGAGGAGCCGATGGCCGCGGCCATCGGCGCCGGCCTGCCGGTCGAGGAAGCCCATGGCTCCATGGTCGTCGATATCGGTGGCGGTACCACCGAGATCGCGCTGATCTCGTTGAACGGTGTGGTCTATGCCGAATCCGTCCGGGTCGGCGGTGATCGCTTCGACGAAGCCATCGTCACCTACGTGCGTCGCAACTATGGCAGCCTGATCGGCGAATCCACCGCCGAGCGCATCAAGCAGGAAATCGGCACCGCCTACCCGGGTGGCGAGGTCCGCGAGATCGACGTGCGTGGCCGCAACCTGGCCGAAGGCGTACCGCGCAGCTTCACCCTCAATTCCAACGAGGTGCTCGAAGCCATGCAGGAATCCCTGGCGACCATCGTCCAGGCGGTGAAGAGCTGCCTGGAGCAGTCGCCGCCGGAGCTGGCCTCCGACATCGCCGAGCGCGGCCTGGTGCTGACCGGTGGTGGCGCTCTGCTGCGTGACCTGGACAAGCTGTTGTCGCTGGAAACCGGTCTGCCGGTGATCGTCGCCGAGGACCCGCTGACCTGCGTGGCCCGTGGCGGCGGCAAGGCGCTGGACATGATGGATCGCCACGCCATGGACCTGCTGTCCACCGAATAAGGCAGTTCCAGGCTACAGGCCCCGATCCGGTCGCCGCTGGCGGTCGGGTCGTCGGGCGCGTTCTGCGAGGAACTCACCATCAAGCCGATTTTCAGCAAAAGCCCGGCGCTGGGCATTCGTCTGCTGATCCTGGCCGCCATTTCGGTGGGTGTCATGGTCACCGACGCCCGTTTCGACTATCTGAAACCGGTGCGCAGCGAAATGGCGCTGGTTCTCTCGCCCCTCTACGAGGTGGCGGGCTTTCCGCTGCGCGCCTGGGAAGGTGTCAGCGACCAGTTTTCCAGCCGCACCGAGCTGATGGCGGAAAACGAGCGCCTCAAGGCCGAGCAGTTGCTGCTGCAGCGGCGCCTGCAGAAGCTCGCCGCCCTCACCGAACAGAACGTCCGCCTGCGCGAACTGCTCAATTCCGCCGCCCTGGTGGATGACAAGGTATTGGTCGGCGAGCTGATCGGCGTCGATCCCAATCCCTATACCCATCGCATCATCATCGACAAGGGCGCGAAGGACGGCGTCTTCGTCGGCCAGCCAGTGCTCGACGCCAGCGGCCTGATGGGGCAGGTGGTCGAGGTGATGCCCTATTCGGCCCGGGTGCTGCTGCTCACCGACGTGACCCACAGCATTCCGGTGCAGGTCAACCGCAACGGCCTGCGCGCCATCGCTGCCGGCACCGGCAACCCCGAGCGCCTGGAATTGCGCTATGTCGCCGACACCGCCGACATCAAGGAAGGCGACCTGCTGGTGAGCTCCGGCCTGGGACAGCGCTTCCCGGCGGGCTACCCGGTGGCCACGGTGTCCAAGGTGATCCACGACTCGGGCCAGCCTTTCGCGGTGGTGCGCGCCATCCCCACGGCCAAGCTCAATCGCAGTCGCTACATGCTGCTGGTGTTCAGCGACACCCGCACCCCGGAGCAGCGCGCCAACGATGCCGCCGAGGCCCAGGAAGCGGCGGATCGGCATGCCGCGCAGCGCCCGGCCGCCCCGGCCAATCCGGCTCCGGCCGGTGCTTCCGCGGCCCAGCCGGCCGCCGCCCCGGCGACCCCGGCGCAGGGCGCCGCCACTGGCAGTCGCCAGGCCGCGCCGACCAAGCCGCCGGCCAGCCAGGGTAACGCGGGGGGCCATGCCACAACAGCGGCCAAGCCGCCGGCCCATGGCGCCGCCCCGGCGACCGGCCAACCGGCCGCGACCGCCACGCCGCCGCAGAAGAAGCTGCCGCCACTCCCGGCCGCGGCCCAGCATCCGGCGCCTGAGCTGCCGGACGAGGGCGATCGTTGATGGCGCTGCGCATCGGCCACAACGGGTGGGTGATCTGGCTCACTCTGTTGGTCGGGTTGCTGCTGTCCGTCGTGCCCATGCCGGAGTTCATGGAGATCGGCCGGCCGCTGTGGCTGGCCATGCTGCTGACCTTCTGGACCCTGACCCTGCCGCACCGCGTCGGCCTGTTCACCGCCTGGGTGATGGGCATCGCCGAGGACGTGCTCTACGGCAGCCTGCTGGGCCAGACCGCCCTGGTGCTGAGCCTGGTGGTGTTCCTGGTCCGCTCCCTGGCGCCGCGTCTGCGCGCCTTTCCCATCTGGCAGCAGAGCTTCGTGCTGCTGGTGGTCTACGGCATCGCCCAGCTGCTGGCGCTGTGGCTCAACGCCCTGGCCGGCAGCCGCCCGCCGACCCTGGTCTTTCTCACGCCCTCGCTGGTCAGCGCCCTGCTCTGGCCGTGGATCTACCTGCTGCTCCGCGGGCTGCGCCTCAGATTCGGTGTCAACTGACCGGCTTTCCCCCGCGTCAAGCTGGTTTCACCGGCGTTGGGCTGGCATGCTCCCGTCATTCCCTTGTCGTCCGGTCGTTGTCGATGCCCCAGCTCTACCTTGCCTCCGCTTCGCCACGCCGTGCCGAACTGCTCGAACAGATCGGCGTCGCCTTCCAGAAAGTCGCCGCGACGGTCGATGAGACCTCCCATCCCGGTGAGGCGGCGGACGCCTACGTCGAGCGACTGGCCCGCGCCAAGGCGGCCATGGGCTGGCAGGTCCTGGCCGGCGCCGCCGATGGTTGCGTGCTCGGCGCCGATACCTGCGTGGTGCTCGACGACCAGCTGCTCGGCAAACCCCGGGATCGCGCCGACGCCCTGGCCATGCTCGCCGCGCTGGGCGGGCGCCGCCATCGGGTGGTGACCGGCGTCGCCGTCGCCGATGGCGAGCGCTGCCTGAGTCGCGTGGTGTCCGCCGAGGTGGAATTCCGCCCCCTGGCGCCCGGTGAGGCCGAGCGCTACTGGGACACCGGCGAGCCGGCGGACAAGGCGGGCAGCTATGCCATCCAGGGTGCCGGCGCGGTTTTCGTGCGTAGCCTGCACGGCAGCTATAGCGCCGTCGTAGGGCTGCCGCTGTGCGAAACCGCGGAACTGCTGAGCGCTTTCGCCATCCCTTGTTGGCGGTCTGTCGGACTGCCAGCCGCCCAGCCCTGAGGCGCCTGGCGCCTCGGTCCTCCTTCCGCCCTTCCACGACGTCCAAGAGTCCTCCATGAGCGAAGAGATCCTCATCAACATCACTCCCATGGAGTCCCGCGTCGCGGTCGTGGAAAACGGCGTACTGCAGGAAGTACACGTCGAGCGGACGCTGAGACGCGGCATCGTCGGCAACATCTACCGCGGCCGGGTGGTGCGGGTGCTGCCGGGCATGCAGGCGGCCTTCGTCGACATCGGCCTGGCCCGCGCGGCCTTCATCCACGCCGCCGAGATCTCCCAGCGCGAAGGCGCCGCGGTGGAAAGCATCAATGCCCTGGTGCGCGAGGGGCAGACCCTGGTGGTCCAGGTCACCAAGGATCCCATCGGCACCAAGGGCGCGCGCCTCACCACCCACCTGTCGATCCCCTCGCGCTACCTGGTCTACATGCCGCGCACCTCCCACGTCGGCATCTCGCTGAAGATCGAGGACGAAGCCGAGCGCGAACGCCTCAAGGGCATCATGACGCGCTGCGTGGAGAGCGAGGGCATCGAGCACGAGGGCGGCTTCATCCTGCGCACCGCCGCCGAGGCGGCCCGGGAAGAGGACATCCTCGCCGACATCCGCTACCTGCGCCGCCTCTGGCAGCAGATCTCCGGCAACCTGCAGGGGCCGACGCCGGTGCCCATCTACGAAGACCTGACCCTGGCGCTACGCGCCTTGCGCGACCTGGTCGGGCCGCGCACGGAGAAGATCCGCGTCGACAGCCGCGAGAATTTCCAGCGCATCGGCCAGTTCGTCGAGGAACTGATGCCCGAGGTGGCGGCGCGCCTGGAGCACTATCCCGGCGAGCGGCCGATCTTCGACCTCTATGGCGTGGAAGACGAGATCCAGAAGGCCCTGGAGCGCAAGGTGCTGCTCAAGTCCGGCGGCTATCTGGTGATCGACCCCACCGAGGCCATGACCACCATCGACGTCAACACCGGCGCCTTCGTCGGCCATCGCAACCTGGAAGAGACCATCTTCAAGACCAACCTGGAGGCGGCCACCGCCATCGCCCGCCAGCTGCGGCTGCGCAACCTGGGCGGCATCATCATCATCGACTTCATCGACATGGAAGACGAGGAGCACCAGCGCCAGGTGATCCGTACCCTGGAAAAGCAGCTCGAACGCGACCACGCCAAGACCAACATCATCGGCATCACCGAGCTGGGCCTGTTGCAGATGACCCGCAAGCGCACCCGCGAGAGCCTGTCCCAGGTGCTCTGCGAGCCCTGCGCCAACTGCCAGGGCCGCGGCATCCTGCGTACCGCCGAGACCATCTGCTACGAGATCTTCCGCGAGATCCTCCGCGAGGCGCGGGCCTATCAGGCCAACTCCTACCTGGTGCTGGCCAACCAGAAGGTGGTGGATCGGCTGCTGGACGAGGAGTCGGGCAACGTCGCCGACCTCGAAGCCTTCATCGGCCGTACCGTCAAGTTCCAGGTGGAAACCATGTATTCCCAGGAGCAGTACGATGTCGTGCTGCTCTAGGTTCCGCCGTTGATGGCTGTGTTCAAGCGCGGCGTCCTGATCCTAGGCCTGTCGCTGCTCGCCCTGGTGACCCTCTACCTGGGACTGGGCCGGCTGCTCATGCCCTGGGTCGGCGAATACCGCAACGAGGTCGAGGCGCGTGCCGCCAGCGCGCTGGGCGAGCCGGTGCGGCTGGGGCGCCTCGAAGGGCGCTGGGCGCTGTGGAATCCGGTGCTGATCCTGCGTGACCTCACGCTGGGGCAGGGCGAGCGAACCGTGCAGCTCGATCACCTCAAGGTGGTGCCCGATGTGCTCGGCAGCCTCTGGCATCGCCAGCTGCGGCTCAAGTCGCTACAGCTCGACGGCGTCCACCTGGTGTTGCAGGAAGATGCCCAGGGGCAATGGCAGTTGCGCGGCCTGCCGCCGCGTGCCGCGGCGGCCAAGCCCTTCGATGTGGGGCCGTTGCTCGAGACCCTGGCGCGCCTGGACCATGCCAGCCTGTTGGATACCCAGCTCAGCCTGATTCCCCGGCAGGGGTCGCCGGTTACCCTCAGGTACGTCGAGGCCAGCCTGTCCCGGCAGCTGGACGGCGCTCTGCTGCTGGCGAGTCGCTTCCGACTGCCCGATGGCGGCACGGTGGCCGCCCGCTTCAGCGCCAAGCCACGGCCGGACGATTGGCGGGCCAGTGCGCTGGAGGGCTACGTCAGCCTGCCTGCCAGTGATTGGTCCCGCTGGGTGCCGGCGGACCTGACCCGGCAGTGGCAACTGCGGCGCGCCCAGGCCGAAGGCGAACTCTGGTTCGCCTGGGCGGAAGGCCGCCTGCAGCGGTCCCATCTGCGGCTGAAGGCCAAGGAACTTGCGCTTGCCTATGCCGACCACCCGGAGGTACGGCTGGCGGCAGTGACGCTGGACGCTGCCCAACAGGCGGCCGACGCCGGTCGCTACCAGGGCGCGCTGGCGCTGCAGGCGCAACTCGATGGCCAGCCCCTGGCAGGCCGCTATGCCCTGGCCTACGACAGCAATGCCCAGCACCTGCAGCTGCGCGGCGACCAGCTCGATCTCCGGCAGGCCGGACGGCTGGTGCGGGATCTCGCCCCCTTGCCGGCGCCGGTGGCCCAGGCGCTCCAGGCCCTGGCGCCCCATGGCCAGCTACGTAACCTCAATGCCGACCTCTATCCGCAGAAGCCCCTGCGTGAGCGCCTCACCTACGCGACCAACCTGGAGCGGGTAGGCTTCGCCGCCTATCGCGGCGCGCCGGCTGCCGACGGCGTCACCGGCAGCCTGAGCGGCAGTCTCGGCGGCGGCGAACTGCGCCTCGACACCACCGACTTCCTGCTGCACCTCAGCGACCTCTTTCCCGAGCCCTGGCGCTATCGCACCGCCAAGGCGCTCCTGACCTGGAGCCTCGACGACCAGCGCTTCACCCTCGGCAGTGCCCTGATGCAGGTCACCGGGCCGGAAGGCGCGGCCAGCGGCGACATGCACATCCAGCTGGGCCTGCACCCGGAGGCGGACAGCTACATGGACCTGCGCGTCGGCCTCAAGGACGGCGATGCCAGCTATACCCGCAAGTACCTGCCGACCAAGCTGCCGGCGACGGATTTCAGCCCGGAGCTCGCCCAGTGGCTGAGCACCGCCATCGTCGGTGGGCGGATCGACGAAGGCATCTACCAGTACCAGGGTTCCCTGCGCCACGGCTCGCCGGCGCATTCGCGCACCATGAGCTTGTTCTTCCGGGTCCACGACGCCCAGCTGGCCTATCAACCTGGCTGGCCCGCCCTGCGTGAAGCCCGCGGCGACGTCTTCATCGAAAGCGACGGGGTCAAGGTCCAGGTGCCGGAGGGGCGCATCCTCGATACCCGGGTACGCGACGTCGAGGCCCGCATCCCCTTGTTGCACGATGGCAGCGTACCGCACCTGCGCCTCGCCGCGCGGCTCGACAGTAGCCTGCGCGATGGTTTGAAGATCCTCCAGGAAACGCCGCTACCGACCGCCAAGGTCTTCGCCGGCTGGAAGGGCGAGGGCGCCCTCCCCAACAGCGGCCTGAGCCTGGATATTCCCCTCGCCAAGGGCCAGCCACCGGTGGTGGTGGTCGACCTGACCCCGGACAAGGCCCGCCTGGAATTGGCGGATCCCAAGCTGCTCCTGACCGACCTGCGCGGCACCTTTCGCTACGATACCCGCAGCGGCCTGAGCGCCCCGGACATCCAGGCCCGTGCCTTCGACCAGCCCATCCGCGGCCAGGCCCTGGCCGAGGGCAAGGCCGACCAGCCCCGTACCCGCCTGGTGGTGGACGGCCGCGTCGACGTGGACCAGCTGGCGCGCTGGCTGGGCAGTGAAGGACGCCCCCTGCCGGCGCGTGGCCTGCTGGGCTATCGCCTCGGCCTGACCCTGGCCGACCATAGCGAGCTGGCGGTCACCTCGGATCTGCGCGGGGTGACCATCGACCTGCCGGCGCCCTTCGGCAAGAAGGCCGACGACAGCCGCGAAGGCTTCTTCAGCCTGGGCCTGGATGACGGCGAACGGCGGGTGGAGGCGACCTACAAGGGGGTCGCCGATGCCGTGCTGCTGCTCGATCCCGCCGCCATCGCCAAGGGCCGTGGCGAGATCGTGCTGGGCGGCGGCACCGCCAACCTGCCGGCCAGCCCCGGCTACGACCTGCGGGGCCAGCTGGAGGAATTCGACCTGGCTGCCTGGCAGGACGTCTACCAGCGCTATGTCGCCGGCAGCCCCGGCGGCAGTGGTGGCGCAGGGCAGGGCGGTCGCAACCTGCCGGACGTCTCCAGCCTCGGGCGCGGCGATCTGAGCTTCGGGCGCTTCCTGGCGTTCGGCCAGCAGATCGACAACCTGCGGCTCACCTACGAGCCCCAGGACAGCGCCTGGCAACTGGGGCTGGCCAGCCAGACCATTGCCGGACAGGTGCGCATACCGCGGCAGACCGGGCAGCCGATCGACATCAACCTGCAGCACCTGCGTATCCCCCAGACGCCGGCCGATCCCTCGGTGGAAAGCGACGCCCCGCGTCCCGACCCCCTGGCCGATGTGGATCCGCGCAAGTTGCCGGCGCTCAACCTGGCCATCGATCGTTTCGAGCTGGGTGGCCGGCTGGTCGGCGCCCAGCGCCTGCAGCTGAGGCCGTCGCCCGCCGGTGCCAATTTCAATGCCCTGGATCTCGACCTGCGAGGTCTCAAGGTCCAGGGCGCCCTGCGCTGGGAAGGCGCACCGGGCGCGACCCACAGCTACTACCAGGGGCGCCTGTCGGGCGGCAACGTCGCCGACATCCTGCTGGGCTGGAACTTCGCCTCCAGCGTGACCAGCCGCGATTTCCGCCTGGACGCCCGGGTCGACTGGCCCGGCTCGCCCGCCTACGTCGCCCTGGCGCGACTCAACGGCAGCCTCGATGCGCGCTTGAACGACGGCCAGCTGCGCCAGGTGGAGGGCACGGCCTCGGCGCTGCGCATCTTCGGCCTGCTCAATTTCGAATCCATCCGCCGCCGGCTGCGGCTGGATTTCTCCGATCTGTTCGGCAAGGGCCTGAGCTACGACAGCATCACCGGCCTGCTCGACGCCGACCAGGGCGCCTTCCGCACCCGCAAGCCCATCAGCCTGAGCGGGCCGGGGGCGGAGATGAGCCTGCAGGGGCTGCTGGACATGGCCAGCAACCGCGTCGATGCCAATCTCAAGGTCGGGTTGCCGGTCAGCAACTCCCTGCCGCTGGCGGCCTTGATCGCCGGGGCCCCCGCCATCGGCGGCGCACTGTTCATCGTCGACCGGCTGATCGGCGACCGCATCACCCGCATGGCCAGCATCAACTATCACATCGAAGGACCCTGGCAGAATCCGACCATGACCACCGGCAAGCGCGATTGAGCATTGCCCTGCGGCCGCACCGCTGCTTAGCATGGGCGATCCTGTCTGGAGTGCCCGCATGTCCATAGCCATTCTGCAGATGGTCAGCGGCCCCGCGGTGGCGGCCAACCTGGGCGCCGCCGAGGGGCTGCTGGAACGCGCCGCCGGCGGCGGTGCGCGCCTGGCTGTGCTGCCGGAGAACTTCGTCGCCATCGGCCATCCCGCACCCGCCGAGCTGGCGCGGGCGGAGGCGCTCGGCCAGGGCGAGATCCTGCCCTGGCTGTCCCGCACGGCCCGCGACCTCGGCCTCTGGCTGCTGGCCGGTACCCTGCCGCTGTTGCCCGAAGGCGCCACCGAGGGCAAGCCCTGCGCCTGTTCGCTGCTGTTCGACGACCAGGGCCGCCGGGTCGCTCGCTACGACAAGCTGCACCTGTTCGACGCCGACGTCAGCGACAGCCACGGCAGCTATCGCGAGTCCGATCACTATGCCGCCGGCGAGACCCTTACGGTGGTGGATACCCCGGTCGGTCGCCTGGGCCTGACGGTGTGCTACGACCTGCGCTTTCCCGAACTCTACGGCGCCCTGCGCGCCGCGGGGGCGGAGCTGATCAGCGCGCCCTCGGCCTTCACCGTGCCCACCGGCCAAGCCCATTGGGAGCTGCTGCTCCGCGCCCGCGCGGTGGAGACCCAGAGCTATCTGCTGGGCGCTGCTCAGGGCGGGGTCCATGCCAATGGGCGCAGCACCTGGGGTCATGCCATGGCGGTCGATCCCTGGGGCGAGGTGCTCGCCGTGCAGGCCAGTGGTGAGGGCGTCCTGCTCATCGAGCGCAATGCCGAGCGTCAGGCCGAGTTGCGGCGGCGGATGCCGGTGCAGCAGCACCGCCGCTTCGCGCCCGCGCGCCTGGCCGGTCACTAGAGGCCGAACGGCAATGACGGCCATTGGTCATTTCCATCAGGGACCCGAGACTTCCGCGAGTAGGCTAGAGGCCAGCTCGCGACCCTTTCATCGTTCCGACGCCCTGGCTGGCGTCGTCTGGAGTTTCCATGAGTGATTACCTGAATAGCGTCGGCGCGGCCCTGCTGGCACCCGGCGGGCTGGCGGTGGATGACCTGCAACCGGTCCTGCAGCGCTTGGCTGGTCCCGGCATCGATGCCGCCGACCTGTACTTCCAGAGCGTCGTCTCCGAGTCCTGGCTGCTGGAAGACGGCATCGTTAAGGAAGGCGGCTTTCACCTCGACCAGGGGGTCGGAGTGCGGGCGCTGTCCGGCGAGAAGACCGGCTTCGCCTACAGCAACGCCATCACCGGCGAGGCACTGGACCTGGCCGCCCAGGCGGCGCGCTCCATCTCCCGCAGCGGCACCGAGGGTCGGGTCCAGGCGTTTCGCGCGGTGGAGCCGGCGCAACGCCTCTATGGCCAGGACAATCCCCTGGATGTGCTGGATCGCGCCACCAAGGTTACCTTCCTACAGCAGCTGGACGAGGCCACCCGCGCCCTGGATCCACGCATCCAGCAGGTCACCATCAGCCTGGCCGGCGTCTGGGAGCGCACCCTGGTGGCCGCGGTCGACGGCACCCTGGCGGCCGATGTCCGCCCGCTGGTAAGGCTGGGCGTCAGCGTCATCGTCGAGCAGAACGGCCGTCGTGAAAGAGGCAACAGCGGTGGTGGCGGTCGCTGCGACTACCGCTACTTCCAGAGCGACGACCGCGCCCTGGGCTATGCCCGCGAAGCGGTGCGCCAGGCGCTGGTCAATCTCGAGGCCAGCGCGGCGCCGGCCGGTACCCTGCCGGTGGTGTTGGGCGCCGGCTGGTCCGGTGTATTGCTGCATGAGGCGGTCGGCCATGGCCTGGAGGGCGACTTCAACCGCAAGGGCAGCTCCAACTACAGCGGCCAGCTCGGTCGCCAGGTGGCGTCCTCGCTGTGCACCATCGTCGACGATGGCACCCTGCCGGATCGCCGGGGTTCGCTGTCCATCGACGACGAAGGCACCCCCAGCGGCTACAACGTGCTGATCGAGAACGGCATTCTCAAGGGCTACATGCAGGACAAGCTCAATGCCCGGCTGATGGGCGTGGCGCCCACCGGCAATGGCCGGCGCGAATCCTACGCCCACCTGCCGATGCCGCGCATGACTAATACCTACATGCTCGCCGGCCAGAGCGATCCGGCCGAGATCATCGCCTCGGTGGAGAAGGGCATCTATTGCGCCAGCCTGGGCGGTGGCCAGGTGGACATCACCAGCGGCAAGTTCGTCTTCACCACCAACGAGGCCTACCTGATCGAGAACGGCAAGCTCGGCCGTCCGGTGAAGGGCGCCACCCTGATCGGCAACGGCCCCGAGGTGATGAACCGGGTATCCATGGTCGGCAACGACCTGGCCCTGGATGCCGGGGTAGGGACCTGCGGCAAGGACGGCCAGTCGCTGCCGGTGGGCGTCGGTCAGCCGACGCTGAAGATCGACGCCATCACCGTGGGCGGCACCGGCGCCTGATGCGGCTGCCGGTCGTGGCCATGACCGACGGAAACCTAGCGCAGGCCGCGCTGGGTCTCGTCGAGGGTGCGGATGTACTTGAAGACCTTGCGCGCCGCCGCCGGCGGCTTGTTGTGCGCCGCCTCATGCTGGGCATGGCGCACCAGGCCGCGCAGATGCTGGCGGTCGGTTTCCGGGTACAGCGCCACGAAGGCTTCCAGCGCCGCATCGCCTTCGGCGATCAGACGGTCACGCCAGCGCTCCAGGGCATGGAACCGCTCGTTGTACTGCCGGGTGGAGCTGTCCATCTGGTCGACCAGCGCCAGGATGGCGTCCAGGTCCTGGTCGCGCATCAGCTTGCCCAGGTATTGGATATGCCGTTTGCGCGCGATGTGCGTCTTGTGCTTGGGCGCCTCCGCCAGCGCCTTGCGCAGCGGATCGGTCAGCGGCAGGCGGTCCAGCTGCTCGGCCGGCAGGCCGGCCAGGCGTTCGCCCAGTTCCTGCAGCGCATGCAGCTCGCGCTTGACCTGCGTCTTGCTCTTTTCGCCCAGCGGCGCGTCGTCGTCGTAAGAATCAACCATGAACTATGGGGTCCAGCTAAGAATGGGCGCCATCATAACGAGTTGCCGCACGGTTGTCCGGCCTGGCCGGCGCCGTCCGTAAGGAGAACGTCATGAATCGCAACGCCGCCGTGGGTCCCGCTGCGCTACCCGAATTGCGCGAACAGGTCGAAGCCATCCTCGCCGAGGCCCGGCGCCAGGGGGCCAGTGCCGGTGAAGTGGCCGTCTCGGTCGACCAGGGCTTGTCGACCTCGGTGCGCAAGGGCGAGGTGGAGACGGTCGAGTTCAATCGTGACCAGGGCTTCGGCATCACCCTCTACGCCGGCCAGCGCAAGGGCTCGGCCAGCACCTCTGCCACCGGCCCGGAGGCGATCCGTGAGACCGTGGCGGCAGCCCTGGCCATCGCCAAGCACACCTCCGAGGATCCCTGCGCGGGCCTCGCGGATGCCGAGCTGATGGCGCGCGGCGAGCTACCCGATCTCGACCTCTACCATCCCTGGGACATCACCCCGGAGCAGGCCATCGAGCAGGCCCTGGCCTGCGAGGCGGCGGCCTACGCCGCCGACAGCCGCATCGGCAATGCCGACGGCACCACCCTCAATACCCACCAGAGCTGCCGGGTCTACGGCAACAGCCACGGCTTCGTCGGTGGCTACGCCAGCACCCGTCACAGCCTCAGCTGCGTGATGATCGCCGGGAGCGGCGAGGCCATGCAGCGTGACTACTACTACGACGTCAATCGGATCGGCCACGAGCTGATGAGCGCCGAGGAGATCGGTCGCCGCGCCGCCGAGCGCGCCGTGAGTCGCCTGGGGGCGCGTCCCGTGCCGACCGCCAAGGTCCCGGTACTCTTTTCTGCGGAAATGGCCGCCGGCTTGTTCGGTACCTTTCTCGCCGCCATTTCCGGCGGCAACCTCTATCGCAAGTCGTCCTTCCTCGAAGGCGCCCTGGGCCAGCAGGTGTTTCCCGACTGGCTGACCCTCGACGAGCGGCCGCACCTGCCGCGCGCGCTGGGCAGCGCCGCCTTCGATGGCGAAGGCCTGGCCACCTACGCCAAGCCTTTCGTCGAGAGCGGCCGGCTGGTGTCCTATGTGCTCGGCAGCTATTCCGCGCGCAAGCTGGGACTCAAGAGCACCGGCAATGCCGGCGGCGTGCACAACCTGCATGTCAGCCACGGCACGGCCGACCAGGCCGAGCTGATCCGGCAGATGGGCACGGGCTTCCTGGTCACGGAAATGATGGGGCAGGGCACCAACCTGGTGACGGGCGACTATTCCCGCGGCGCTGGCGGTTTCTGGGTCGAGAATGGCGAAATCCAGTTTCCGGTCCAGGAGGTCACCATCGCCGGTCGGCTGGGCGACATGTTCCGCCAGATCGTGGCGGTGGGCAGTGACGTCGAACACCGCGGCAGCCTGCGTACCGGCTCGGTGCTGATCGAGGGCATGACCCTCGCCGGGAGCTGAAAACGACACCGGGGGAGCCGTCGCGAGAAAATCCGGTCGAATTCGAGACAGCTCACCCCGTTACTCGTTAGTATCCTAGCAATGCACTAGGACATCGCCTGCGCGGTCGGATCCCTCGACCGAACGGGCTTACGGTCAGTCGGGGCGTTACCGCGCTCCAGCCGTACTTCCCGCCGCCTCGCCGTGGCGGGTCCACACCAAAGCCACCATGGAGACAATCCGCATGTCGCACACTCTGCCTCAGCTGCCCTACGCCTACGACGCGCTGGAACCGCACGTCGATGCCCAGACCATGGAAATCCACCACACCAAGCACCACCAGACCTACATCAACAACCTGAACGCTGCGCTGGAAGGCACCGAGTTCGCCGCCCTGCCGGCCGAGGAAGTGGTTCGTCAGCTGGACAAGCTGCCCCAGGACAAGCGCGGCGCCGTGCAGAACAACGGTGGTGGCCACGCCAACCACAGCCTGTTCTGGACCGTGATGGCGCCCAACGCCGGCGGCAAGCCCGAAGGCGCCCTGGCCGAGGCCATCGAGTCCCAGCTGGGCGGCTTCGACGCCTTCAAGGACGCCTTCACCAAGGCTGCCCTGACCCGTTTCGGCAGCGGCTGGGCCTGGCTGAGCGTGACCCCTACGAAGAAGCTGGTAGTCGAAAGCACCGGTAACCAGGACAGCCCGCTGATGACCGGCAACACCCCGATCCTCGGCCTGGACGTCTGGGAGCACGCCTACTACCTGCGCTACCAGAACCGTCGTCCCGAGTACATCGGTGCCTTCTTCAACGTCATCAACTGGCCGGAAGTGTCCCGTCGCTACGAAGCGGCGCTGAACGCCTGAGTCGACGTGCCATAGAAAAAGCCGCCCTCGGGCGGCTTTTTCTATGGGGGCGGCGGGCTGCTCGGGGCCGGCCGGCGGGGCAGGACGCCGGTCACTCGCCCTCGTCGAAGTAGTTGTTGATCAGCTCGACCAGGGCGCGCATGGCCTCGTCACTCTGTTCGCCTTCGGTTTCCAGTTGCAGGACGGTGCCCTTGCCGGCGGCCAGCATCATGACCGCCATGATGCTCTTGCCGTCCACCGGTGGCTCGCCACTGCGACCCACGCGGACACTGGCGGGAAAGCGCCCGGCCACGCCGACGAACTTGGCCGCCGCGCGGGCGTGCAGGCCCAGCTTGTTGATGATGGTGATCTGTTGGGCAGGCATTGAGTCTGTCCTTGTCGAAACAAAACGGGCGTCAGAGATCGCGGTGGCGGATCTGGACGTTCTTGAGCAGGTCTTTGAGTTCGCGACCCAGGCGATCGGCCAGGTAGACCGAGCGGTGATGACCACCGGTACAGCCGATGGCCACGGTCACATAGGACCTGTTGTTGGCCGCGAAGCGCGGCAGCCACTTCACCAGGTAAGCGCGGATGTCATTGTACAGGGTCTCTACCTCGGGCTGTTGCTCGAGATACTCCCGCACCTGGGCATCGAGGCCGGAAAAGTCGCGCAGTTCCGGTTTCCAGTAGGGATTGGGCAGGAAACGCACGTCGAATACCATGTCGGCATCCACCGGCAGGCCCCGCTTGAAGCCGAAGGATTCCACCAGGTAGGCGGTACCGGGCTCGGGCGCGTTCAGCAGGCGCAGCTTGAGGATGTCGCGCAGCTGATAGAGATTCAGGTGGGTGGTGTCGATCTTCAGGTCGGACAGGTCGGCGATGGGCGACAGCAGCACCTGTTCGTCGTGGATGGCCTCCGCCAGGGATCTTTCCTGGTTGGACAGCGGATGCCGGCGGCGCGTCTCGGAAAAGCGCTTGAGCAGCGTCTGGTCATCGGCGTCCAGGTAGAGGATGTCGCAACGGATGTTGCGGCTACGCACCTGTTCGAGCAATTCAGGAAAGCGCTGCAGCTGGCTGGGCAGGTTGCGCGCATCGATGGACAGGGCGACCTTGGGCTGGGGCCGCTCCATGTCGGTCAGGGCATGCTGGGCCAGGTCGGGCAGCAGGCTGGCCGGCAGGTTGTCGATGCAATAGAAGCCATTGTCCTCAAGCACGTTGAGCGCCGTACTCTTGCCCGACCCGGAACGTCCGCTCACGATGATGAGGTGCATGTCAGTGTCCGCTCTGAGCCTCGACGACGATCTGATAGAGCGCCTGGCTGTCCCCGGCCTTGCGCAGCCGCTCGCGGATATCGGCCCGGTCCAGGATGCCGGCGATCTGGCGCAGCAGGGTGAGGTGCTGTTCGGTGGCGGCCTCGGGGACCAGCAGGACGAACACCAGGTCCACTGGCGCTCCGTCCAGGGAATCGAAGTCCACCGGGTGTTGCAGGTGGAAGAGCACGCACAGCGGCTGTTGCAGGCCCGCCAGGCGGCAGTGGGGGATGGCGATGCCGTTGCCGAAGCCGGTGGAGCCCAGGCGCTCGCGCGCCATCAGGCATTCGTAGATATGCGCCGCGTCGTGGCCGGGCAATTCCTGCGCGGCCAGTTCGGCGATGCGTTCCAGTACGGCGGCTTTGCTGCCACCCGGCGCACCCGTTTGGGTGCGGCCGGGGGTCAGGATGTTTTCGAGTCTGATCATAAAGCGGCGATCGAAACCTCAGCGGACGCCGACGCCCTGCTGGCGTTCGATCGATTTTTCCTTGTGTTTAATCAGTTGGCGGTCGAGCTTGTCGGCCAGGAGATCGATGGCGGCATACATGTCGTCGTGCTCGGAGTTGGCGACCACCGCGGCGCCGGCGACGTGCAGGGTGGCTTCGGCCTTTTGCTTGAGCTTGTCCACTTCGAGGATGACCTGGACGTTGGTAATACGGTCGAAGTGCCGTTCGAGGCGGGCGAGTTTCTCGCCGATGTAGTCACGCAGGGCTTCTGTTACTTCGAGCTGATGGCCACTGATGTTGACTTGCATACCGCTTCTCCTTATTGCCGGGCTGCGATCGGCGAAGCTGCTCGCCGACGTGACAAGAGTCGATCGAGGCACGGTCACATCAGGACGCGTCAGAGGAGACGCTTGCGTTCGCTGGACGGAGCGATACCCAGGGATTCCCGATACTTAGCCACCGTGCGTCGAGCGACTTGTATACCTTGCGATTCCAGTAAACCAGCGATCTTGCTGTCACTCAACGGCTTTTTCGCGTTTTCCGCCGCCACCAATTTCTTGATGATCGCGCGGATCGCGGTGGAGGAGCATTCGCCACCCTCGGCGGTACTGACGTGGCTGGAGAAGAAGTACTTGAGTTCGTAGATGCCACGCGGGGTGTGCATGAATTTCTGGGTGGTCACCCGCGAGATGGTCGATTCGTGCATGCCCACCGCCTCGGCGATGTCGTGCAGGACCAGCGGCTTCATGGCCTCTTCGCCGTATTCGAGAAAACCGCGCTGGTGCTCGACGATCTGGGTCGCCACCTTCATCAGGGTCTCGTTGCGGCTCTGCAGGCTCTTGATGAACCAGCGCGCCTCCTGCAGCTGGTTGCGCATGTAGGTGTTGTCGGCGCTGCTGTCGGCGCGCTTGACGAAGCCGGCGTATTGCGGATTCACCCGCAGGCGCGGCACGGCTTCCTGGTTGAGCTCCACCAACCAGCGTTCGTTGTGCTTGCGCACGATGACGTCCGGCACCACGTATTCGGCTTCGCTGGATTCGATCTGCGAGCCCGGCCGCGGATGCAGGGTCTGGATCAGCTCGATGATCGGCTTGAGCTCGTCTTCCTTGATCTTCATGCGCCGCATCAGCTGGGCATAGTCGCGGCTGCCGAGCAGATCCAAGTAGTCGCCGACCAGGCGCTTGGCCTCGCCGAGCAGGGGCAGGGTGGCAGGCAGCTGCGCCAGCTGGATCAGCAGGCACTCGCGCAGGTTGCGCGCGGCGACGCCGGCCGGTTCGAATTGCTGGACGCGTCTGAGCACCACCTCGACCTCGTCGAGATCGACTTCCAGCTCCGGGTCGAGGGAGGCGTGGATGTCCTCCAGGCTTTCCTGCAGATAGCCGTCGGTGTCGATGCCGTCGATGATCGCCAGGGCGATCAGGCGGTCCAGGTCCGACATGGGCGCCAGGTTGAGCTGCCAGAGCAGGTGCGTCTGCAGGCTCTCGCCGGCCGAGGTGCGGGTGGTGAAGTCCCACTCGTCATCGTCGTTGCTGGGCAGACTGCTGGCGCTGGTCTGGTAGATGTCTTCCCAGGCGGTGTCGACCGGCAGCTCGCTGGGGATGCGCTCGCTCCATTCGGATTCGTCGGCCATCTCGTTGGTGGCGACCGAGGTTTCCTTGAAGGTGGTTTCCAGGTTGCCCGGGTTCGCCGCCTCATCGCTGTCGCCTGCAGAGTCGCTCTGGTCGAAGTCTTCCCCTTCTTCCTGGCGTTCCAGCATCGGATTGGATTCCAGGGCTTCCTGGATTTCCTGCTGCAAATCGAGCGTCGACAGCTGGAGCAGACGAATGGCTTGTTGCAGCTGCGGCGTCATCGTCAGCTGCTGGCCCATCTTGAGGACTAGCGATGGTTTCATGGCTGCGGAATTACACCTTGTCTACCGACGCGAACAGCGCCACCGAACCTCGCGAACCCTGCGAGCGTTAGCAAATTATATGCCTTGTTTCCCTGGGTTTGCCTAGAGGCGGAATTCGTGGCCCAGGTAGACTTCCTTCACCAGGTCGTTGGCGAGGACTTCCTCGGCGGTGCCTTCGGCGATCAGCTGGCCATCGTTGACGATATAGGCCGTTTCGCAGATGGTCAGGGTTTCCCGGACATTGTGGTCGGTGATGAGCACACCGATGCCCTTGGCCTTGAGGTGGCGGATGATCTGCTTGATGTCGCCCACCGAAATGGGATCCACGCCGGCGAAGGGTTCGTCCAGCAGGATGAACTTGGGCGCGGTGGCCAGGGCGCGGGCGATCTCGACGCGGCGCCGCTCACCGCCGGACAGGCTCATGCCGCGGTTGTCGCGGATGTGGGTGATGTGGAACTCCTGCAGCAGGCTTTCCAGCTCGCGCAGGCGGCCGGCCTTGTCCAGGTCCTTGCGGGTTTCCAGGATGCCGAGGATGTTGTCGGCCACGGTCAGCTTGCGGAAGATCGAGGCTTCCTGGGGCAGGTAGCCGATCCCGGCGCGGGCGCGACCGTGCATGGGCAGGGCGGTGACATCCTGGTCGTCGATCAGCACCCGGCCCTGATCGGCCTTGACCAGGCCGACAATCATGTAGAAGCAGGTGGTCTTGCCGGCACCGTTCGGGCCGAGCAGGCCGACGATCTGGCCGCTGTCGATGCTGACGCTGACGTCGCGGACGACCTGACGACCCTTGTAGCTCTTGGCCAGATGCTGGGCTTTGAGCGTAACCGTCATTGTCCCTGCCCCGACTGCTGCTGATCCTTGGGCTGGATGACCATGTCGATCCGCGGCCGCGGCGTGGTGACCTTGCTGCCGTTGGCCCGCCCGGCGTTGACGATCTGGCGCTGGGTGTCGTAGACGATCTTCTCGCCTTCGAAGGTGTTGCCCTGCTGGATCACCTTGGCCTGGTCGATCAGGATGATGCGGTTTTCCTGGGCGAAGTACTGGATGGTCAGGGCGTAGGCCTTGACCAGGTCCTTGTCCGCCGACGGCTTCTGCTCGTAATAGGCCGGTTTGCCTACCGAGGTCGCGACCTTGATGTTGCCCTGGTTGTCCTGGGTCAGGGTCACGGTGTTGCCGGTGATCTTCATGCTGCCCTGGGTGATGACCACGTCGCCGCGGTACACGGCCACGCCCTGCTTGTCATCGAGCTCGGCGCTGTCGGCCTGCACGCGGATCGGCTGGGTGCGATCGGTCGGCAGGGCCCAAGCCGCGGCACTGCCAAAGGTGGCGCCAAGGGTGAACAGGAAGGGGAGGGTTTTAACGAACCTCATGCTGGCCTCTTACGTTGGACAGCAGGAGCATTCTGCCGTCTTCTAGATACGCTTTCATGCCATTGGCCGTGGTCACCCCATTGGCGGCCTCGATTCTAACGGCTTGCTCGGTTTGCGCATATTGTTTGTCAGGAAAGACGGTCATGCGGGTGGTGGTCAACACCACCGGGCGGCCTCTCGCATCGGTACGCTCCACGCGGACGTCGTCGATCAGCTCCGCCTGACTGCCACCAGGGGCGACTTCGGCACGGGCACTGCGAACATGCCAGGGGAAGTCGGTGCCGCGAAAGGCCAGCATGTCGGGCCGGGTCACCAGGGTGATGTCGGTGGCCTTGACGTGTTCACTGCGTTCGGCCTTGAGTTCGTACTGGACCTTGCCGTCCAGCCGATACTGAATGGTGCGGGTGTTGAGCGCGTAGCCGTCGATGGCGCTGTCTTGCGGGGTCGACGACGCCGGCGCGTCGACGAAGCGCTGCGGCAGGATGTTCCAGTAGCCGATCGCGATGAGCGCGGCGGCGATCAGGACCAACAGCACGGGGCGGCGCAAGCTGCGAAACATGAGGGTACCTGTGATGGGCCGCACCAAGGGCGGCGGGTTGAACGTACGTTTTCGGCGTAATAGCCAGTCAGTATAACCCGGCCTACAGCACCCCGGCGCGTAGCAGGTCACCCATGTTGAGGGCGCCGATCGGTCGCTTGGCGTCGTCTATCACCACCAGGGCATTGATCTTGTGCTCTTCCATGATCTTCAGCGCCTCGGCGGCGAGCATCTGGGCCTTCGCCGTTCGACCCCCACGGGTCATCACGGTTGCGATGGGCGTGGTCCGCACGTCGATGCCGCGATCCAGCGCCCGGCGCAGGTCGCCGTCGGTGAAGATGCCGGCGAGCTGGCCATCGGTGTCGACCACGGTAGTCAAGCCCAAGCCCTTGCGCGACATCTCCAGCAGCGCATCGGACACCAGGGTATCCTCGCTCACCTGCGGCAGGCCGGCGCCGGCGTGCATGACGTTCTCCACCTTGAGCAACAGCCGCCGCCCCAGGGCGCCGCCCGGATGGGAGAAGGCGAAGTCCTCGGCGGTGAAGCCGCGGGCTTCCAGCAGGGCGATGGCCAGGGCATCGCCCAGCACCAGGGCGACGGTGGTGGAGGAGGTGGGCGCCAGGTTGAGTGGGCAGGCCTCGGTTTCGACGCTGGTGTCCAGCTGGACGTCCGCCACTCTTGCGAGCGGCGAGGCGGCATTGCCGGCGAAGGTGATCAGCGGCACCCCGAGGCGCTTGATCAGCGGCAGCAGGGTGAGGATCTCGCTCGAGGTGCCCGACTGGGAGATGGCGATGATGACGTCATCCCGGGTGATCATGCCCATGTCGCCGTGGCTGGCTTCGGCCGGGTGGACGAAGAAGGCCGGGCTGCCGGTGCTGGCCAGGGTGGCAGCGATCTTGTTGCCGACATGGCCGGATTTGCCCATGCCCAGCACGACGATGCGGCCGCGGCAGGCCAGCAGCAGGCGGCAGGCCTGGGCGAAGCTTTCGTCGATGCGTGCGCCCAGGGCGGCCACCGCCGCTCGCTCTACATCGATGGTGCGCTTGGCGGAACTAATGAAATCTATTGAGTCGGGCATGGGTCAGAAGGCAGGTGACGGGACAATCGGAAATTATATGCGCAAAGCCGCGACCCTCAGCAACGTCGCCCGCAGGTCGGCGGTCTCATCGGCAACGAATGCTATAGTGCCGCCCTTTTGCCGGGACCGCCGAATGCGCGCGTCGCGTGCCCTGACGCGGCGGAGCGACGTCTCCCTGCACAGAGTTGAACCTTAGGAGTCTCGATGACCGTCGATAGCCCGTACGCCGTGGAGCTAAAGGGCGTTTCCTTCAAGCGCGGCACGCGCCTCATCTACGACCGGGTCGATATCCGCATCCCGCGGGGCAAGGTCACCGGCATCATGGGGCCGTCCGGCAGTGGCAAGACCACCCTGTTGCGTCTCATCGCCGCCCAGCTACGGCCGAGCAGTGGCGAGATCTGGGTCAATGGTGCCAACCTGCCCCAGCTGTCCCGCGGCGAACTGTTCGACATGCGGCGGCAGATGGGCGTGCTGTTCCAGAGTGGCGCGCTGTTCACCGATCTCGATGTCTTCGAGAACGTGGCCTTCCCGCTGCGGGTGCACACCAAGCTGCCCGAGGAGATGATCCGCGATATCGTCCTGCTCAAGCTGCAGGCCGTGGGCCTGCGCGGCGCCGTGGAGCTGATGCCGGACGAACTGTCCGGCGGCATGAAGCGGCGGGTCGCCCTGGCGCGAGCCATCGCCCTGGATCCGCAGATCCTCATGTACGACGAGCCCTTCGTCGGCCAGGATCCCATCGCCATGGGCGTGCTGGTACGGCTGATCCGCCTGCTCAACCAGGCGCTGGGCCTGACCAGCATCGTGGTCTCCCACGACCTGGCCGAGACCGCCAGCATCGCCGACTACCTCTATGTGGTCGGCGACACCAAGGTGCTGGGGCAGGGCACGCCGAAGGAACTGCGCGAGTCGCCGGATCCGCGGGTTCGCCAGTTCATGCAGGGCATCCCCGATGGCCCGGTACCCTTCCACTTCGCCGCGCCGGATCTGCGCGATGCCTTGCTGGGGAAACACTGATGCGTAAGGTCTCCGCCGTGGAGCGGATTCGTCGGCTGGGCCGTGCCGGGCTGGATGTCGTGGCGGCCATCGGTCGCTCGGTGATTGTCCTGCTGCTCGCGGTCTTCGGTCGCGGGGGCGCGGGCAGTGGCCTGCAGCTGCTGGGCAAGCAACTCTATGCGGTCGGCGTGCTGTCGCTGCCGATCATCGTGGTGTCGGGTTTCTTCATCGGCATGGTGATCGCCCTGCAGGGCTACAACATCCTGGTCAAGTACGGCTCGGAGCAGGCCGTGGGGCAGATGGTCGCCCTGACCCTGCTGCGAGAGCTCGGCCCGGTGGTGACCGCCCTGCTGTTCGCCGGCCGGGCAGGCTCCGCCCTGACCGCCGAGATCGGCAACATGAAATCCACCGAGCAGCTGTCCAGCCTGGAAATGATCGGCGTGGACCCGCTCAAGTACATCGTCGCGCCACGCTTCTGGGCCGGCTTCATTTCCATGCCCCTGCTGGCCGCCCTGTTCAACGTGGTGGGCATCTGGGGCGCGGCCATGGTCGCCATCGACTGGCTCGGCGTCTACGACGGCTCCTTCTGGGCCACCATGCAGAACAGCGTGATGCTCAGCGACGTGCTCAATGGCGTGGTGAAGAGCCTGGTGTTCGCCTTCGTGGTGACCTGGGTGGCCGTCTTCCAGGGGTATGACTGCGAACCGACCTCCGAAGGCATCGGTCGCGCCACCACCCGTACCGTCGTCTATGCGTCGCTCGCCGTGCTCGGCCTCGACTTCATTCTTACCGCCCTGATGTTTGGAGATCTCTGATGCAAACCCGCACCCAGGAAATCGGTGTCGGACTCTTCCTGCTGGCCGGCGTGCTCGCGCTGCTGTTGCTGGCGCTGCGGGTAAGCGGTCTGACGATGAGCGACCATCGCGATACCTACAAGGTCTACGCCTACTTCGACAACATCGCCGGTCTCACCGTGAGATCGCGGGTGACCCTGTCGGGCGTGACCATCGGCAAGGTGACCGCCATCGACCTCGACCGCAACAGCTACCGCGGCCGGGTCACCATGCAGATCGACCAGCAGGTGGACAACCTGCCGACGGACTCCATCGCCTCGATCCTGACCGCCGGCCTGCTCGGCGAGAAGTACATCGGCATCAGCGTGGGCGGCGACGAACAGGTGCTCAAGGAGGGCTCGACCATTCGCGATACACAATCGTCGCTGGTTCTCGAGGATCTGATCGGCAAATTCCTGCTCAACTCGGTCAATAAAGACTCTTCCGCCAACAAATGATGAGAGGCTTCTTCATGCTCAAGCTAATTCGTCACGGAGTCATCGCGATCCTGGCCCTGTTGCCGCTGGTGTCCCAGGCGGCGCCCTCGGCCCATGACGTGATCCAGCAGACCACCACGACGCTGCTCTCCGATCTCGAGGCCAACCGCGACAAGTACCGCAGCAGCCCGGAAGCCTTCTACGAGTCGCTGAACACCATCCTCGGGCCGGTGGTGGACGCCGAGGGCATCTCGCGCAGCATCATGACCGTGCGCTACAGCCGTAGCGCCACCCCGGAGCAGATGGCGCGCTTCCAGGAGAACTTCAAGCGCAGCCTGATGCAGTTCTATGGCAACGCCCTGCTGGAATACAACAACCAGGGTATCCGCGTGCTGCCCGAAGGTCCGGCCGACGGCCCCGACCGCACCAGCGTGGGCATGGAGGTCAAGGGTAACAACGGCGCCGTGTATCCGGTGCAGTACAGCATGGTCAAGCAGGGCGATGAGTGGAAGGTGCGTAACGTCATCATCAATGGCCTGAACCTCGGCAAGCTGTTCCGCGACCAGTTCGCCCAGGCGATGCAGGACAACGGCAACGACCTGGACAAGACCATCAACAACTGGGCGGGCACCGTGGCCAAGGCCAAGGATTCTCCCGAGGCCCAGAAGGCCAAGGTCGGTTCGTGAGTCGCGCCGCCATCACCGCCGAGGGTGCCCGACTGCAACTGTCTGGCGTGCTCGACCACGCCAGCGTGCCGACCCTGCGCGAGCAGGGCCGGGCGTTGATCGGCCAGGGCAGCGGTCCGCTGGTGCTGGACTGTGTTGGGGTAGAGCACTCCAACAGTGCCGGCCTGGCGCTGTTGCTGGCCTGGCTGCGTGATGCCCAGGCCGCTGGTCGCCCGCTCAGCATCGCCCACCTGCCTTCCGAGCTGCGGCAGATTGCCGACGTATCGGATGCCCTGGCGCTGCTGCCCCTCGCGGACCAGGCCCAGGCCTAGGCGGCGTCCGCAAGCCCCTGCGCTCGGCCAGGCGACGTCGAAGACCAGCGGGGTCGCCAGCCCGGCCTGGGCGGCGCCGTCGCCATGTTCGGTTAGCACTCGTGAACGCCGCCTCCGCCCCGACGTAACCTCGCCCGGCCTTCGCTCGGTGACTTTGCAGATGAGCCCTGATGGTCATCGCAGTCGCCGTACCGCCGGTTTTTTTGTATGATCGCCGGCTGTACTAGATTGCCGAGGTGCCGCCATGCAGGCCCAAGAAGTCAAAAGCCTCCTGGAGGCAAAACTGGCCGATACCCAGGTCGAAGTGGAAGGCGAGGGCTGCAACTTCCAGCTCTACCTGATCAGCGACGAGCTCCAGGCACTCAGCCCGGTCAAGCGTCAGCAGCAGGTCTACTCCCATCTCCAGCCGCAGATCGCCGATGGCAGCATCCATGCTGTCACCATGAAATTCTTCACCCGTGCTGCCTGGGCCGAACGCGCCTGAATCGCAGCGCCGAGAACTCGCTATGGACAAACTGATCATTACCGGCGGCAATAGCCTGAACGGTGAAATTCGCATTTCCGGGGCCAAGAATTCCGCCCTGCCGATCCTGGCTGCGACCCTGCTCGCCGATACCCCGGTGACCATCGCCAACCTGCCGCACCTGCACGACATCACCACCATGATCGAGCTGTTCGGTCGCATGGGCGTGCAGCCCATCATCGGCGAGAAGCTCAACGTCGAGGTGGATGCTTCCAGCATCAAGACCCTCGTCGCGCCCTACGAGCTGGTCAAGACCATGCGCGCCTCCATCCTGGTGCTGGGCCCCATGGTCGCCCGCTTCGGCGAGGCGGAAGTCGCCCTGCCCGGTGGCTGCGCCATCGGTTCGCGTCCGGTCGACCTGCACCTGCGCGGTCTGGAGGCCATGGGCGCCAAGATCACCGTCGAAGGCGGCTACATCAAGGCCAAGGCCCCGGCCGGCGGCCTGCGCGGCGCCCACTACTATTTCGATACCGTCAGCGTGACCGGTACCGAGAACGTGCTGATGGCCGCCACCCTGGCCAAGGGCCGTAGCGTCATCCAGAACGCCGCCCGTGAGCCCGAGGTCGTCGACCTGGCCAACTGTCTGATCGCCATGGGTGCCAACATCCAGGGCGCCGGTACCGACACCATCACCGTGGAAGGCGTCGAGCGCCTGGGTGGCGCCACCTATTCGGTGCTGCCCGACCGTATCGAGACCGGCAGCTACCTGGTCGCCGCCGCCGCCACCCGCGGCCGTGTCAAGCTCAAGGACACCGATCCGACCATCCTCGAGGCCGTGCTGGCCAAGCTGGAGGAGGCGGGTGCCCACATCGCCACCGGCAGCAACTGGATCGAGCTGGACATGAAGGGCAATCGCCCGCGTGCGGTCAACATCCGCACGGCGCCCTATCCGGCGTTCCCCACCGACATGCAGGCCCAGTTCATCTCCATGAACGCCGTCGCCGAAGGCACCGGTACCGTGGTCGAGACCATCTTCGAGAACCGCTTCATGCACGTTCACGAGATGGTACGCATGGGCGCCAACATCGCCATCGAAGGCAATGCCGCCATCGTCACCGGCGTCCAGAGCCTCAAGGCCGCCCCGGTCATGGCGACCGACCTGCGCGCCTCGGCGAGCCTGGTCATCGCTGCCCTGGTGGCCGAGGGCGACACCCTGATCGATCGCATCTACCACATCGACCGCGGCTACGAATGCATCGAGGAGAAATTCCAGCTGCTCGGCGCCAAGATCCGTCGCACGCCCAAGTAAGGACCTCCGATGCTGACCATCGCCCTGTCCAAGGGCCGTATCCTCGACGACACCCTGCCGCTGCTGGCGGCGGCGGGGATCGCGCCGACCGAGAATCCGGACAAGAGCCGCAAGCTCATCATCCCGACCACCCAGGACGATGTGCGGCTGCTCATCGTCCGCGCCACCGATGTGCCCACCTATGTGGAACATGGCGCCGCGGACCTGGGCGTGGCCGGCAAGGACGTGCTGATGGAATACGGCGGCGATGGTCTCTATGAGCCGCTGGACCTGCGCATTGCCCGTTGCAAGCTGATGACCGCGGGCGCCGTGGGCGCCCCGGCGCCGCGTGGCCGGCTGCGGGTGGCGACCAAGTTCGTCAATGTCGCCAAGCGCTACTATGCCGAGCAGGGCCGCCAGGTCGACATCATCAAGCTGTACGGCTCCATGGAGCTGGCGCCGCTGGTGGGCCTGGCCGACAAGATCATCGATGTGGTCGACACCGGCAATACCCTCAAGGCCAATGGTCTCGAGCCGCAGGAGCTGATCGCCCATATCAGCTCGCGCTTGATCGTCAACAAGGCCTCGATGAAGATGCAGCATGGTCGTATCCAGGCGCTCATCGAGACCCTGCGTCACGCCGTCGAGGCGCGCGGCGCCTGAGTCCTGGCCGGCATGCCGAATGCCGGCTCAGACTGCTTCCATCCCTCCAGCTTCGCCTATCCGTGCCATAGCCAAATTGTCGGGCGCCCACACGGAGCCGGCTGTTACTCTCGGGCGCCCCTTTCGCTCATCCTGAAGAGGACCCGCCATGACCGCTCCGCTCGCCATCCGCCGACTCGCTGCCGCCGCTCCGGATTTCGCCGAGCATCTGGATCATCTGCTGAGCTGGGAAGGGGTGTCGGACGCCGACATCAACCAGCGGGTCCTGGCGATCATTGCCGATGTGCGCCACCAGGGCGACGCCGCGCTGCTCGAATACACCCGGCGCTTCGATGCCGTCGAGGCGACCGCCATGAGCGATCTCATCCTGCCGCGCGCGCGTCTGGAAGAAGCCCTGACCCGCATCACGCCAGAGCAGCGCACCGCGCTGGAAGCCGCCGCCGAGCGCGTCCGTCGTTATCACGAAAAGCAGCGCCAGGACTCCTGGCAGTACCAGGAAGCCGATGGCACCGTGCTCGGCCAGCAGGTCACCCCGCTGGATCGTGCCGGTCTCTATGTGCCGGGGGGCAAGGCCTCCTATCCCTCCTCGGTGCTGATGAACGCCATCCCGGCCAAGGTCGCGGGGGTGAAAGAGGTGGTCATGGTGGTGCCTACCCCCCGTGGCGAGGTCAACGAACTGGTGCTGGCGGCCGCGGCCCTGGCCGGCGTCGACCGTGTCTTCACCATCGGCGGTGCCCAGGCGGTAGCGGCCCTGGCCTATGGCACCGAGAGCGTGCCGCCGGTGGACAAGATCGTCGGCCCCGGCAACATCTACGTCGCCACCGCCAAGCGCCACGTGTTCGGCAAGGTCGGCATCGACATGATCGCCGGCCCGTCCGAGATCCTGGTGGTCTGCGACGGCCAGACCGATCCCGACTGGATCGCCATGGACCTGTTCTCCCAGGCCGAGCACGACGAAGACGCCCAGGCCATCCTGGTCAGCCCGGACGCCGCCTTCCTCGACGCCGTGGCGGCCAGCATCGCCCGCCTGCTGCCGGAAATGGAGCGCGCCGACATCATCCGCGCATCCCTGGAAGGCCGTGGTGCCCTGATCCAGGTCGCCGACATGGCCCAGGCCATCGAGGTGGCCAACCGCATCGCTCCCGAGCACCTGGAACTCTCCGTCGCCGAGCCCGAGCAGTGGCTGCCGCAGATCCGCCATGCCGGTGCCATCTTCATGGGGCGCTATACCGCCGAGGCCCTGGGCGACTATTGCGCCGGACCGAACCACGTCCTGCCGACCTCGGGTACCGCGCGCTTTTCCTCGCCCCTGGGCGTGTACGACTTCCAGAAACGCTCGTCGATCATCCACTGCTCGGCCAGCGGTGCTTCGGCCCTGGGCCGGGTCGCTTCGGTACTGGCGCGCGGCGAGTCCCTGACCGCCCACGCCCGTAGCGCCGAATACCGCATTCAAGAGGAGCAGTAGGCATGAGCGAACTTTGGAGTCCCTTCGTCAAGAACCTGGTGCCCTATGTGCCGGGCGAGCAGCCCAAGCTGACCAACCTGGTCAAGCTCAACACCAACGAGAATCCCTACGGTCCCTCGCCGCGGGCGCTCGACGCCATTCGTGCGGCTGCGACGGCTGACCTGCGTCTCTATCCCGATCCCAATGGCCAGGCGCTCAAGGATGCGGTGGCCGGCTACTACGGCATCGAGAGGGACCAGGTATTCGTCGGCAACGGCTCGGACGAGGTGCTGGCGCACATCTTCCTAGGCCTGTTCGGCCATGGTCGGCCGATCCTCTTTCCCGATATCAGCTACAGCTTCTATCCGGTCTACTGCGGTCTCTACGGCATCGCCTTCGAGACCCCGACGCTGGACGAGGACTTCCAGATCGTCCCCGAGGACTACCTGAGGCCCAACGGCGGCATCATCTTCCCCAATCCCAATGCGCCCACCGGCAGCCCCCTGGCGCTGGATGCCATCGAGCGCATCGTCGCCGGCAATCCGCAGTCGGTGGTGGTGGTGGACGAAGCCTACGTCGACTTCGGTGCGGAATCGGCCGTCGCCCTGATCGCGCGCCATCCCAATCTGGTGGTGACCCAGACGCTGTCCAAGTCGCGCTCCCTGGCCGGGCTGCGCGTCGGTCTGGCCATGGGCCAGGCGCCGCTGATGGAAGCCCTGGAGCGGATCAAGAACAGCTTCAACTCCTATCCGCTGGATCGCCTGGCCCTGGCTGGTGCGGTCGCCGCCTTCGAGGATCGCGCCTACTTCGACGAGACCTGTCGGCAGGTGATCGACAGCCGCGAAGCCCTGGTCGGCCAGTTGCTGGAGCGCGGCTTCGAGGTGCTGCCCTCGGCGGCCAACTTTATCTTCGCCCGCCATGCACAGAAGGGTGGGGCGGCGCTGGCGGCCGGTCTGCGTGAGCACGGCGTCATCGTGCGTCACTTCAGCCGCCCCGAGCGCATCGCCGACTTCCTGCGCATCACCATCGGCACGCCGGAGCAGAACCAGGCCCTCATCACGGCCCTCGATACGCTCTGAGTGCCGCTGGCGGCTACTGCGCCTTCTCCATCAGCGGGCGCAGGCCGACGCTGGCCTTGAGCTGCACGGTCTTGTCCTGGCGCAGCACCTCGATGGCGACGCTGTCACCGGGCTGCTTGCGGGCAATCTGGTTCATCGACAGGCGCCCGTCCTTGACCGGTTGCCCCGCCAGTTTCACCAGGACATCGCCCGAGCGCAGGCCCGCCTTGTAGGCCGGGCCATCGGGATCTATGTCCGTCACCACGATGCCCTGGTCGACCTTGAGGCTGTAGGTCTTGATCAGCTCCGGGGTGATGACCTCCACCGCCACGCCCAGCCAGCCGCGAATCACCTGGCCGTGCTGGATGATCGATTTCATCACCTCCAGCGCCAGCTTGATCGGAATGGCGAAGCCGATGCCCTGGGAGCCGCCGGAGAGAATGGCGGTGTTGATGCCGATCAGGTTGCCGTTGGCGTCCACCAGGGCGCCGCCCGAGTTGCCCAGGTTGATCGCCGCATCGGTCTGGATGAAGTCCTCGTAGGTGTTGAGACCCAGCTGGTTACGTCCGGTGGCGCTGATGATGCCCATGGTCACGGTCTGGCCAACGCCGAAGGGATTGCCGATGGCGAGCACCACGTCGCCGATGCGGATGGCGGTCGAGTCACCCACCGAGATGGCCGGCAGGTTCGGCAGGTCGATCTTGAGTACGGCGAGGTCGGTGGCCGGGTCGTTGCCGATCAGCTTGGCCAGGGTCTGGCGTCCATCGGCCAGGGCCACCACGATGGATTCGGCGTCGAGGGTCACATGGTTGTTGGTCAGCAGATAGCCGTCATGGCTCATCAGCACCGCCGAGCCCAGGCTGAGTTCTTCCGCTGGCTTGGCCGAACCCTTGCGGTCGGTCGGGCCATCTCCGCTCTTGGCCGGCTTGACCGCCTTGGTCGAGCGCAGGGAGACCACCGCCGGCGCGGCGCGACTGGCCGCATCGGCGTAGGACACCGGGCCCTGCTGACGCGAGCCCGACGCCTGCTGGGCGGACTCGAAGGTCGGTTGGCCGGCGGGCAGCCCGAGCCATTGCGGATAGCGCTGCATGATCAGGGCCGCAACGAGCAGACCGCACAGCACGGGCCAGCCGAGATAACGCAAAGCCTTGTACATCGATCACATCCTTGAATTTGTCCGCCCGGGACGCGACGGATAAGCTGGCGGCCATTATAAGGAGCGGCGCCATCCGAAGACACGGTGTGGCGCCCCGCTGAGGAGGTAATCCCACCGTGACCCTGTCTCTCGATGAACTGGTGATGACCGCCGACCGCTATCTGGACAGCGCCCGTATCCAGGACTATTGCCCCAACGGCCTGCAGGTCCAGGGCCGCGGCCAGGTCCGCCGGCTGGTCAGCGGCGTGACGGCGTCGCAGCAATTGCTGGATGCTGCCGTCGCCGCAGGCGCCGATGCCATCCTGGTGCACCACGGCTACTTCTGGAAGAACGAGGACGCCCGCCTGGTGGGCATGAAGCTGCGCCGCCTCAAGACCTTGCTGAGCCATGATCTGAGCCTGCTGGCCTACCACCTACCGCTCGATGTCCATCCGGAGGTGGGCAACAACGTCCAGCTGGGCCGGCGCCTGGGCCTGCAGAACATCGCGCCGCTGCCGGGCGATACCAAGGGACTGATCTGGCAGGGCGAGCTGGCGCAGCCGCTGTCCGCCGCGGACTTTGGCCGCCAGGTGGCGGCGAACCTGCAGCGCGAGCCGCTGGTGGTCGATGGCGGCCAGCCGATTCGCCGGCTGGCCTGGTGCACCGGGAGTGCCCAGGGTTACATCGACCAGGCCATCGCCGCCGGGGTGGATGCCTACCTCACCGGCGAGGTGTCCGAGCAGACGGTGCACAGCGCCCGCGAGAATGCGGTGAGCTTCTTCGCCGCCGGTCACCATGCCACGGAGCGCTATGGCGTGCAGGCGCTGGGCGACTACCTGGCCGCGCAGCTGGGCATCGAGCACCTGTTCATCGACTGCGACAATCCCGCCTGACGGTCATAAGCATAGAACTTCTGGTTCTAAATCGCCTGGCGGGCCATAACCGCCGCCTATGGTAAATTGGAATTTCGTCCACGGCCCGCTCCGTCCGGGGTGTCCAGTCCACTGGACATCGCCACGGACATCTCCTAGGCCACCTTTCTGCAATCGTGAGTAGCCATGCTCGACAAACAGACGCACCTCAAACAGCTTGAGGCGGAAAGCATCCACATCATCCGTGAAGTGGCCGCCGAGTTCGATAATCCGGTCATGCTGTATTCCATTGGCAAAGACTCGGCCGTGATGCTGCACCTGGCCCGCAAGGCCTTCTTCCCCGGCAAGCTGCCGTTCCCGGTACTCCACGTGGACACCGGCTGGAAGTTCCAGGCCATGTACGAATTCCGCGACCGCATGGTGCAGGACATGGGCCTGGACCTGCTGGTGCACAAGAATCCGGAAGGGGTCGCCCAGGGCATCAATCCCTTCACCCATGGCAGCGCCAAGCACACCGACATCATGAAGACCCAGGGCCTCAAGCAGGCGCTGGACAAGTACGGCTTCGACGCGGCCTTCGGCGGCGCCCGCCGCGACGAAGAGAAGTCCCGCGCCAAGGAGCGCGTCTACTCCTTCCGTGACAGCAAGCACCGCTGGGACCCGAAGAACCAGCGTCCCGAGCTGTGGAACATCTATAACGGCAAGACCAACAAGGGCGAGTCGATCCGGGTGTTCCCGCTGTCCAACTGGACCGAGCTGGACATCTGGCAGTACATCTACCTCGAAGGTATCCCGATCGTGCCGCTGTACTTCGCCGCCGAGCGCGAAGTGATCGAGAAGAACGGCACCCTGCTCATGATCGACGACGACCGCATCCTCGAGCACCTTTCGCCCGAGGAGAAGGCGCGCATCCACAAGCGCCAGGTGCGCTTCCGTACCCTCGGCTGCTACCCCCTGACCGGCGCGGTGGAGTCCCAGGCGACCACGCTGACGGACATCATCCAGGAGATGCTGCTCACCCGCACCTCCGAACGCCAGGGCCGGGTCATCGACCACGATGGCGCCGGATCCATGGAAGAGAAGAAACGTCAGGGGTATTTCTAAGATGTCGCACCAATCCGATCTGATCGGCCAGGACATCCTGGCCTACCTCGCGCAGCACGAACGCAAGGAGCTGCTGCGCTTCCTCACCTGTGGCAACGTCGACGACGGCAAGAGCACCCTGATCGGGCGCCTGCTGCACGACTCCAAGATGATCTATGAGGATCACCTGGAAGCCATCACCCGCGACTCCAAGAAAGTGGGCACCACCGGCGAGGAGGTCGACCTGGCCTTGCTGGTGGACGGCCTGCAGGCCGAGCGCGAGCAGGGCATCACCATCGACGTGGCCTACCGCTACTTCTCCACCGCCAAGCGCAAGTTCATCATCGCCGATACCCCCGGCCATGAGCAGTACACCCGCAATATGGCCACCGGGGCGTCCACCTGCGACCTGGCGATCATCCTGGTCGACGCCCGCTACGGCATCCAGACCCAGACCCGCCGGCACAGCTACATCGCCTCGCTGCTGGGCATCAAGCACATCGTGGTGGCCATCAACAAGATGGACCTGCTGGGCTTCGACGAAGCCGTGTTCGAACGCATTAAGGACGACTACCTGGCTTTCGCCCAGCGCATCGACCTGAACGCCAAGGACATCCACTTCGTCCCCATGTCGGCGCTCAAGGGCGACAACGTGGTGAATCGCAGCGAGCAGACGCCCTGGTACAGCGGCAAGCCGCTGATGGAAATCCTCGAGACCGTGGAGATCGCCGCGGATCGCAACTTGGACGACCTGCGCTTCCCGGTGCAGTACGTCAACCGGCCCAACCTCAACTTCCGCGGCTTCGCCGGAACCCTGGCCTCGGGCGTGGTCACCAAGGGTGATGCCGTGGTGGTCCTGCCGTCGGGCAAGGGCAGCCGGGTCAAGTCCATCGTCACCTACGACGGCGAGCTGGAGCAGGCCGGTCCCGGCCAGGCCGTGACCCTGACTCTGGAAGACGAGATCGACATCTCCCGTGGCGACGTCCTGGTGCATGCCGACAACCGTCCCCAGGTGACCGACAGCTTCGAAGCCATGCTGGTGTGGATGGCCGAGGAGCCCATGCGGCCGGGCAAGAAGTACGACATCAAGCGCGCCACCAGCTACGTGCCCGGTTCGCTGCCGAGCATCGTCCACACGGTGGACGTCAATACCCTGGAGCGCGGCGCCGCCAGCGAGCTGAAGCTCAACGAGATCGCCCGGGTCAAGGTGGCCCTGGATGCGTCCATTGCCCTGGATGGCTACGGCGTCAACCGCACCACCGGCGCCTTCATCGTCATTGACCGCCTGACCAACGGCACCGTGGGCGCCGGCATGATCATCGCCGAGCCGGTGGGCACTGGCGGCCATGGCCAGGGTGCGCACCAGCTGCACGTGGGTACCGCCGAGCGTGCGGCCCGTTTCGGCCAGCAGCCCAGCACTGTGCTGTTCACCGGCCTGTCCGGTGCCGGCAAGACCACCCTGGCCTACGCACTGGAGCGCCGCCTGTTCGACGCTGGTCGCGCGGTCTTCGTGCTGGACGGCCAGAATCTGCGCCATGATCTGAACAAGGGCCTGCCGCAGGATCGTGCCGGTCGCCGCGAGAACTGGTTGCGCGCCGCCCAGGTGGCTCGCCAGTTCAACGAAGCGGGGCTGATCGCTTTGGCGGCCTTCGTTGCCCCGGATGCCGAGGGCCGCGCCCAGGCCCAGGCGCTGATCGGGGCCGAGCGGTTGCTGACCGTGCACGTCAAGGCGTCGCCGAAGGCCTGCGCCGAGCGGGATCCCCAGGGGCTCTACGCCGCCGGGGGCGACAACATCCCGGGCGTCTCCTTCGCCTACGATGCGCCAGAAGATGCGGATCTAGTGCTGGATACCGAGCAACTGTCGGTGGAGGAGGGGGTCCAGCAAATCCTCGACGTCCTGCGTCGGCGGCAGGTGATCTAGGCCGTCCGCCCATGAAAAAACCCGCCTTTCGGCGGGTTTTTTCATGGGTCCTTACCAGCGCGGCGGACCGTAGTAGTAGGCACCGGGCGGCGGGCCGTAATACGCAGGGCGCGGCTCCACTACCCGATACTCGTACACCGGCGCGGGCTGGTAGTAGACCACCGGCGGCGGCGGGGGAGGCGGCGGTGCCTGCACATAGACCGGCTCCCGTGCGTAGGAGTTGGAGACGATGGCTCCGCCGACCACGGCGCCTACCACCGCACCGAGAAAGGCCGGACCGGGACCACGACCGTGGGCGGACGCCTGACCGGCGATGGCGAGGCAACCGGCAAGCACCACAACCTGAGTGATGCGACGTAGCATGATGATTCTCCTGCGACCCGGGGTAATGAAACCGGGCATCTCTATCAGACCGCAACGGCGGTCAGTCGAATAGATAGGGCGGGGTAAAGTTTGGGTAAACCAAATACTCGGCGGTCAGTCCCAACAACTCGAGGTCGACGTGTCCCCAGGCCCGTGGGACGCATCTCCTGTATCTGGTACCGCGACCGGTACCCTGACCACGAGACCGCCGTGCAGATTCTCTATACCGCTCTGATCCTCTTGCTGATGGTGGGTGCCACCCGTCTCAGCGCCCATCTCATCCCCATTCCGCTGCCCCTGATCCAGGTGGTGGTCGGCGCCTTGCTCGCCTGGCCGACCCTGGGGCTGCACGTCGCCCTGGATCCCGAGCTGTTCCTGCTGCTGTTCATCCCAGCGCTGCTGTTCTCCGATGGCTGGCGCATGCCCAAGCGGGAGTTCTGGCGGCTGCGACGGCCCATCTTCGTGCTGGCCTTCGGCCTGGTGTTCCTCACGGTGCTGGGGGCCGGCTGGTTCCTGCACTGGATGCTCAAGCTGCCCTGGGCGGTGGCCTTCGCCCTGGCCGCCGTGCTGTCGCCCACCGATGCCGTGGCCGTGTCCAGCATCGTCCGGGGCCGGCTGCCCAGTGCCTTGCTGCACGTGATCCAGGGCGAGGCCCTGCTCAACGATGCTTCCGGCCTGGTGACCTTCAAGTTCGCCGTGGCAGCGGCGCTGACCGGCGTCTTCTCGCTGAGCCAGGCCAGCCTGGAATTCGTCATCGTCGCGGTGGGGGGCGTGCTGGTCGGTGGGGTACTGAGCTGGCTGGTCGGCCGGGCACGGGCCTGGATGGTGGTCAAGCGGGGCTGGAGCGATGCCGCGCCCCATGTCGTCTTCATGCTGTTGCTGCCCTTCGCCGCCTACGTGCTGGCGGAGCGGCTGGGCGTCTCGGGCATCCTCTCGGCGGTCGCCGCCGGCATGATGCAGAGTCGCGTCGACATGCTGCCCCGGCAGACCGCCACCCGCCTGCTCAATCACAGCGTCTGGGGGCTGGTGGAGTTCGCCTTCAACGGCCTGGTGTTCCTCATCCTGGGGCTGCAGCTTCCCGATATCCTGGCGGCGGCCCTGCCGGCCTCCCAGCCGCTCTGGCCGGCCGCGGGCTGGCTGGGGCTCTATGTGCTGGGCGCCTATGCGGTGATCATGGCCATCCGCTTCGGGGTGATCCTCGGCTACTGGCACCTGAGCCAGCCTGGCGCAGGGCCCGTCACCGTCGCTGGCGATCCGCGCTACATCGCCGCCATCGCCTCGCTCAGCGGCGTACGCGGCGCGGTGACCCTGGCCGGCGTCCTGTCGCTGCCGCTGGTGCTGGCGGATGGCACGCCCTTTCCCCTGCGCGATGTCCTGGTGTTCATCGCCGCCGGGGTCATCCTGCTGTCGCTGGTGGTGGCGAGCATCGGCATCCCGTTGCTCCTGGCGCGGCTGCCGGAACAGTCCAACGACCTGCTGGAGCGCGAGCGCTGCGAGGTGCGGATCAACGCTGCCCGGGCGGCCATCGCCGCGCTGGAGGACGTGGCCTCGAGCGAGGCGGACGAACCGGCACGGGCCGCGCTGCAGGCGGAGATCAAGGCCGGCATCATCGCGGAATTTCGCGACGAGCTGAGTTCCGCCGACGACAGCGAGGATGCGCGGACCCTGGCCCGGCAGCGGGATAGCCTGGATGGCGAGCTGCGCCTGCTGGCCATCCGCGCCCAGCGCCGCGAACTCTATCGACTCCGCATCGCTGGGGTGATCGACGACCTGGTGGTCAGCGAATTCCTGCGCGAACTGGATATCCAGGAGACCGCGCTGATGCGCGATCAGGGTAATCGCTAGCGGCTGCAGAAGCGGCGGATGCGCTCCGCCGCCTCCACGCACTCCGCCAGCGGTGCGACCAAGGCCATGCGCACTCGCCCGGCACCGGGATTGATCCCCGCGACCTCGCGGGACAGGTAGGAGCCGGGCACCACCGTCACATGCTCGGTGGCGAAGAGTTCGCGCGCGAACTGCTCATCGTCGCCCGGCGTTTTCGCCCAGAGGTAGAAGCCGCCATCGGGCAGCGACACGTCGAGGCTGCCCTGCAGGACATCCAGCACGGCAGCGAACTTCTGCCGGTAGAGGTCGCGGTTCTCCCGCACATGGGCTTCGTCGCGCCAGGCCACGGCGCTGGCCTTCTGCACCTGCACCGGCATGGCGCAGCCATGGTAGGTGCGGTAGAGCAGGAAGCGCTTGAGGATGGCGGCGTCGCCCGCGACGAAGCCCGATCTCATGCCCGGCAGGTTGGAACGCTTGGACAGGCTATGGAAGACCACGCAGCGGGCGAAGTCGCTGCGACCCAGCTCGGCGCAGGCGGTGAGCAGGCCGGGCGGCGGGCTGTCCTCGTCGAAGTAGAGTTCGCTGTAGCACTCGTCGGCGGCGATCACGAAGTCATGACGGTCGGCCAGTTCGATGAGCTTCTTCTGCGTCTCCAGCGGCAGCAGGGCCCCCGTGGGGTTGCCGGGCGAGCAAAGGAACAGCATTTGGCAGCGCTGCCAGACGTCGTCCGGCACGCTGTCGAAGTCGGGGTTGAAGCCGTTGTCGGCGAGGCACGGCAGGTAGTGCGGCTCGGCCCCGGCCAGTAGCGCCGCGCCCTCGTAGATCTGATAGAAGGGGTTGGGGCTCAGCACCAGGCCGCCCTGGTCGCGCTCCACCACCGCCTGGGTAAAGGAGAACAGGGCCTCCCGGGTGCCGGTGACCGGCAGCACGTGGCGCGCCGGGTCCAGCCAGCCCGCCGGCACGGCGAAACGCTGGCCGGCCCAGGCGGCGATGGCTTCGCGCAGGTCGGCGATGCCCAGGGTGGTGGGATAGACCGCCAGCTGATCCAGGTTGGCGGCCAGGGCCTCGGCGACGAAGGCGGGCGCCGGGTGCTTGGGCTCACCGATGGACAGTGGAATGGGCTTGAGCGCGGCCGGCGCGGTGACGCCAGCGAGCAGGGCGCGGAGTTTCTCGAACGGATAGGGGTGCAGCAGGTCGAGGGTGGGATTCATCGTCGGGTGGTCCTTCGTTCGAGGCGCTAGGGTCTAGATGCTGATACGGGTGAGCGGTGTCTGGCGGTCCGGCTCGCCAAGCTGCTTGATCAGGGCTTGCTGGACGGCGGCGCACAGGCTGGGATCCGACAGCGGGCGGCCGTCGGCGTCGGTGACGTAGAAGACGTCCTCCACGCGCTCGCCGAGAGTGGCGATCTTGGCGTTGAGCACGGACAGGTCGAAGTCGAGGAAGATCCGTCCCACCCGGGCCAGCAGGCCGGGGCGGTCCGGCGCCGTCAACTCGATCAGGCTCGCCGAGCGCGCGGTATCGGTATAGATGTTCACCTGGGGTGAGAAGGCGAAATGCTTGAGCTGCCGGGTGACCCGCCGGTTGATGATGCTCGGGTACTCTTCCGGGTGCTTGAGCGCTTCGATCAGGCCGGCGCGGATCTGGGCGATGCGCGCCGGGTTGTTGCCGATCGAGCCGCCATCGGTATCCAGCACGATGTAGGTGTCCAGGGTGAACTGGCTGGTGGAGGTGATGATGCGCGCATCCTGAATGTTCAGGTTGAGCTGGTCCATCACCGCCACGGTCACCGCGAAGAAGTCGTGCTGGTCCGCGGCATAGATGAAGATCTGGGTACCGCCTTCGGAATCGCGCTGGGTGGTTTCGCGGATCAATACCAGGGGTTCGGCGGTATCGGCATGGCCGAGGATGGCCTCGGTATGCCAGGCCACGTCCAGCGCGGTATGGCGCAGGAAATAGGCATCCCCCAGCTGCGACCACAGCTGCTCGGCGGCATCCGCATCCACGCCGCGGCGCATCAGGGTATCCAGCGCCGATTGCTGGGTGCTGCGGATCTGCTCCTCGCGGTTGACCGGGTTTTCCAGGCCGCGGCGCAGGGCGCGCTTGGTCTCGGTGTAGAGCTGGCGAAGCAGGGTCGCGCGCCAGGAGTTCCACAGCGAGGGATTGGTCGCGGTGATGTCGGCCACGGTGAGCACGTACAGGTAGTCCAGGTGCGTGTGATCGCCCACGGTCAGGGCGAAGTCGTGGATCACCTGCGGATCGGAAAGGTCCTTGCGCTGGGCGGTGGTGGACATCACCAGGTGGTTGCGTACCAGCCAACTGACCAGGCGGGTGTCCCAGTCCGGCAACTGGTGCCGCCGGCCGAAGGCTTCCACGTCTGCCGCGCCCAGTTCCGAGTGATCCCCACCGCGGCCCTTGGCAATGTCGTGGTACAGCCCGGCGATGTAGATCAGCTCCGGCTTGGGCAGCTTGTGGATCACCCGGGTCGCCAGCGGATACTTCTCGGCCAGGACGTCGTAGCTCATCTTGCGCAGGTGCTTGATGAGGTTGAGGGTGTGGGCATCGACCGTATAGATGTGGAAGAGGTCGTGCTGCATCTGGCCGACGATCTGGCCGAATTCGGGCAGGTAGAGACCCAGCAGCCCGTAGCGGTTCATCCGGCGCAGGTTGCGATGGATGCCGGATTCGCTCTTGAGCAGCTCGATGAACAGGCTGGTGTTGCGAATGTCCTGGCGGAAGGCGTCGTCGATCAGCGAGCGGCTGTCGCGCAGCAGGCGGATGGTGCCGGCACTGGGGCCCTTGATCTCGGGATTCTGCGCCAGCAGGACGAACAGCTCCATCAGGGCGAAGGGGGTGCGCAGGAACACCTGGGGGTGCACCACCTCCAGGTAGCCATTGCGGATCTGGAATCTGTTGTTGAGCGGGATGGTCACGGCCGGTACCTGCTCGTCGCGCAGATTCACTTCCTCGAAGTGCTGCATCACCACGTCGCTGAGCTGGGAGACGTCCATCACCACCCGGTAGTACTTCTGCATGAAGCGCTCTACCGCGAGCTTGGCGTCGTTGTCCTCGTAGCCCAGCAGGTTGGCGATGCGCCGCTGGTGGTCGAACAGCAGCCGATCCTCGGCACGGCCGGCGAGCATGTGCAGGGCGTAGCGGACCTTCCACAGGTATTCCTGCGCCGAGATCAGCAGTCCGCATTCGCTTTCGGTCAGGAAGCCCTGGCCTACCAGGGCCTGCAGATTGAGGGTGCCGAACTGCCGCCGGGCAATCCACAGCAGCGTCTGGATATCGCGCAGGCCACCTGGCGAGCCCTTCACATTGGGCTCGAGGTTGTATTCGGTATCGTTGTACTTGGCATGGCGCGCGCTCTGCTCGGCGCGCTTGGCCAGATAGAAGGCGCGTCCGGGCCAGAGGTGCTCGACGCTGGTGGCCGCCAGCATCGCCTGGCGCAGCGGCTCGGGCCCGGCCAGGGTGCGACTTTCCATCAGGTTGGTGATCACCGTCAGGTCGGCCAGTGCCTCGGTGGCGCACTCGCGCAGGGATCTCACGCTCTGCCCCACGGCCAGGCCAACGTCCCACAGCAGGGTCAGGAAGCCCTCGATGGATTCGCGGAAGCGCTCCTGCTCCTCTTCGGCGAGCAGGATCAGTAGGTCGATGTCCGAGTGCGGGTGCAATTCACCGCGGCCATAGCCTCCCACCGCGAGCAGGGCGATGCCGTCGGCGGGCCAGTCGAAGCGATTCCAGGCCGCGACCAGCATCTGGTCGATGAACCAGGCGCGATCCTCGACCAGCCGGCGCACGCTGCGTCCCGCCAGGAAGCGGGCGTCGAGGGTGGCGTTCGCGGCCCGGATGAATTTCTTGAAGGCCGCGATAGGGCTGGCTTTCAGCGAAAGCTCAGCCTGGAACTGGCCGGCGTCGAACAACTCCGAATCGACCTGGGGCATGGGCGCTCACTCACGCAGAAACGCGGGGAAAGGTTTCGTCCTTTCTCAGGGTCAGGATCTCGTAACCCTCGTCGGTGACCAGCACCGTGTGCTCCCACTGCGCAGACAGCTTGCGGTCCTTGGTGATGGCGGTCCAGCCGTCGCCCAGCAGGCGAGTCTCGTAGCGACCCTGGTTGATCATCGGCTCGATGGTGAAGATCATCCCGGCCTGCAGCTCGAGGCCCGTGCCGGCGCGGCCGTAGTGCACCACCTGCGGCTCCTCGTGGAAGCCCTTGCCGATGCCATGGCCGCAGTACTCGCGAACCACCGAGAAGCCGTTCTTCTCGGCGTGCTTCTGGATGATCTCGCCGATGTCGCCCAGGCGGGCACCCGGGCGGACCAGGGAGATGCCCTTGTAGAGGCATTCCTGGGTGACCTGGCAGAGCCGGTCGGCCCACTCCGGGACGTCGCCCACCAGGTACATCTTGCTGGTGTCGCCGTGATAGCCGTCTTTGATCACGGTGATGTCCACGTTCATGATGTCGCCGGCCTTGAGCGGCTTGTCATTGGGAATGCCATGGCAGACCACGTGGTTCAGCGAGGTGCAGATGGATTTCGGATAGCCCTTGTAGTTCAACGGGGCAGGGATGGCCTGCTGCACGTTGACAATGTAGTCGTGGGCCAGCCGATCCAGTTCTTCGGTGGTGATGCCGGGACGCACGTGCTCGTCCAGCATTTCGAGCACCTCGGCGGCCAGCTGGCCGGCGATGCGCATCTTGGCGATGTCTTCAGGGGTCTTCAGGATGACGGTCATCGGAAATCTCTAGGTATCACGCCGGGCGTTAGCTTTCGATCCGCTATTCTATCAGAGCTGGCGCCTGCGCTGTGGCTGCCGGCGGTACCCCGGACCTTCGGTATCCGGCAATCGTCGCTGGTGGTATCCGGGAAGTCGTGATATAAAGTCGCGCGCTTTTTCGGGGCTCTGCCCTTTAGCGCTCCTAACCCCACACACGCATCGACACGATGACCTGGGTGCTTCCCGAGGGAAGTTGGTCATTGGGATGCGTGGAGGCCCAACCCGACTACGAGGAACATCTAAATGTCTCAAGTCTCCATGCGTGACATGCTGAAAGCCGGCGTGCATTTCGGCCACCAAACCCGTTACTGGAACCCGAAGATGGGCAAGTACATCTTCGGCGCGCGTAACAAGATCCACATCATCAACCTCGAAAAGACCCTGCCGATGTTCAACGAGGCCCTGACCTTCGTTGAGCGCCTGGCCTCCGGCAAGAACAAGATCCTGTTCGTCGGCACCAAGCGTTCCGCCGGCAAGATCGTTCGTGAAGAAGCCGCTCGTTGCGGTCAGCCCTTCGTCGACCATCGCTGGTTGGGCGGCATGCTGACCAACTACAAGACCATCCGTGCCTCGATCAAGCGTCTGCGCGATCTGGAAGTCCAGTCCCAGGACGGTACTTTCGACAAGCTGACCAAGAAAGAAGCTCTGATGCGCACCCGCGACCTCGAGAAGCTCGAGCGCAGCCTGGGTGGTATCAAGGACATGGGCGGCCTGCCGGACGCGCTGTTCGTGGTCGACGTCGACCACGAGCGCATCGCCATCACCGAAGCCAACAAGCTGGGCATCCCGGTCATCGGCGTGGTCGATACCAACAGCAGCCCGGAAGGTGTGGACTACATCATCCCCGGTAACGACGACGCCTTCCGTGCCGTTCAGCTGTACCTCAGCAGCGTTGCCGATGCCGTGATCCGTGGCGGCAACAACGGTGGTGCAGGCGAGCAATTCGTCGAAGAAGCCGCTGCCGAAGCCGTCGAGGGCTGAGCGAGTCGACCCCTAGGGTCGAGCGGTTCGACGAGCGAGAAGGGGGCCTAGCCCCCTTTTTGCCTACTGGCGTTTCATTGGCTCCGCCACCGTGCGGAGTGACCTCGAAACCGATTCAAGAGGATTTCAAACATGGCAGAAATCACTGCAGCCCTGGTCAAAGAACTGCGCGAGCGCACCGGCCAAGGCATGATGGATTGCAAGAAGGCCCTGGCCGCTGCCGGTGGCGACATCGAGAAGGCCATCGACGACATGCGTGCCGCGGGCGCCATCAAGGCCGCCAAGAAAGCCGGTAACGTGGCTGCCGAAGGCTCCATCGCGGTCAAGGTCGCCGATGACCACAAGGCTGCCGTCATCATCGAAGTCAACTCCCAGACCGATTTCCTGGCTCTGCAGGACGACTTCAAGGGCTTCGTCGCCGCCAGCCTGGACAAGGCCTTCAGCGAGAAGATGAGCGACGCCGCTCCGCTGATCGCCGCCCAGGAAGGCGCCCGTGAAGCCCTGGTCGCCAAGTGCGGCGAGAACGTCAACATCCGCCGCCTGACCCGCGTCGAAGGCGATGTGGTCGGTGCCTACCTGCACGGTCACCGCATCGGTGTGGTCGTCACCCTGCAGGGTGGCACCGCCGAGCTGGCCAAGGAAATCGCCATGCACGTCGCGGCGAGCAATCCGCAGTTCCTGAATCCCTCCCAGGTTTCCGAAGAAGCCGTCGCCAAGGAAAAGGAAATCTTCCTGGCGCTGAATGCCGACAAGATCGCCGGCAAGCCGGAAAACATCGTGGAGAACATGGTCAAGGGTCGTATCAACAAGTTCCTGGCCGAAGCCAGCCTGGTTGAGCAGCCCTTCATCAAGGACCCGGAAGTCAAGGTCGGCGAACTGGCCAAGAAGGCCGGTGCCGAGATCGTCTCCTTCGTACGTTACGAAGTGGGCGAGGGCATCGAGAAGGCCGAAGTCGACTTCGCTGCCGAAGTGGCTGCCCAGCTGGCTGCCAGCAAGCAGTAAGCCCGGCATCCGCCGTTGACCAGGAGGCCGCCCGCTTCGAGCGCGCGGCCTCTTTGTCAAATTGGAAGGCAGGTCTAGTTTCTCGCCTTCCGAGCAGTTTTTTGCCGATGGGAGTGAACGCAACTGCGGTTGTGCTTTCCTATCGCTGGATCAAAATCCCCCGCACATGTTCATCGCCACAGGAGAGAGTGAATGGCACAGCAGATGAGTGGTCGCCAACCCCGTTACAAGCGTATTCTGCTGAAGCTCAGTGGCGAAGCCCTGATGGGAAGTGAAGACTTCGGGATCGATCCGAAGGTGCTGGACCGCATGTCGCTGGAAATCGGCCAGTTGGTAGGTATCGGTGTCCAGGTCGGTCTGGTGATCGGTGGTGGCAACCTGTTCCGCGGTGCGGCCCTGTCCGCTGTCGGCATGGACCGGGTGACCGGTGACCACATGGGTATGCTGGCTACCGTGATGAACGCCCTGGCCATGCGTGACGCCCTAGAGCGCTCCAACATTCCCGCCACGGTGATGTCCGCGATCTCCATGGTCGGCGTGACCGACCAGTACGATCGCCGCAAGGCCCTGCGCCAGCTGAAGGATGGCGAAGTGGTCATCTTCTCCGCCGGTACCGGCAATCCGTTCTTCACCACCGATTCCGCCGCCTGCTTGCGCGCGATCGAAGTGGAAGCCGACCTGGTGCTCAAGGCCACCAAGGTGGATGGTGTATACACGGCGGATCCCTTTAAGGATCCCAATGCCGAAAAATTCGAGCGCCTGACCTACGACGAGGTGCTTGACCGCAAGCTGGGTGTCATGGATCTCACGGCCATCTGCCTGTGCCGTGACCACAACATGCCGCTGCGGGTCTTCAACATGAACAAGCCCGGCGCCCTGCTCAACATCGTGGTGGGTGGTGGCGAGGGTACCCTGATCGAGGAGGGAGCAGCATGATCGACGAGATCAAGAAGGATGCGCAGGCGCGCATGACCAAGACCCTGGAAGCCCTGGGCCACGCCTTTGCCAAGATCCGTACCGGACGCGCTCATCCGAGCATCCTGGATAGCGTCATGGTGTCCTACTACGGTAGCGATACCCCGCTGCGCCAGGTCGCCAACGTCACCGTCGAAGATTCGCGGACCCTGGCGCTGAGCGTGTTCGACAAGAGCATGATCCAGGCCGTGGAAAAGGCCATCATGACGTCCGACCTGGGCCTCAACCCGGCCACCGCCGGCACCACCATTCGCGTGCCGATGCCGGCGCTGACCGAAGAGACCCGCAAGGGCTTCACCAAGCAGGCGCGGGCCGAGGCCGAGCAGGCGCGGGTCTCCGTGCGCAACATCCGCCGCGACGCCCTGGCCCAGCTCAAGGACCTGCTGAAGGAAAAGGAAATCAGCGAAGACGAGGACCGTCGTGCCCAGGACGAAGTCCAGAAGCTGACGGACAAGTACGTCGCCGAGGTGGACAAGGCACTGGAGGCCAAGGAAACCGACTTGATGGCTGTTTGACAACGGTTGGGACGTAACATGGGCATGAGCAAGCCAGGCAAGGTGGTGCCACGTCACGTGGCGATCATCATGGATGGGAATAATCGCTGGGCGCGTCGTCGGCTGCTGCCGGGCGTCGCCGGTCACAAGGCCGGCGTGGACGCCGTGCGCGCGGTCATCGAGGTCTGCGGCGACGCCGGCGTCGAGGTGCTGACGCTGTTCGCCTTCTCCAGCGAGAACTGGCGGCGTCCAGCGGACGAGGTCGGTGCCCTGATGGAGCTCTTCCTGTCCGCCTTGCGGCGGGAGGCCAAGAAGCTGCACCAGAATGGCATCCGGCTGCGCATCATCGGCGATCGTTCGCTGTTCCATCCGGAACTGCAGGCGGCGATGGCGGAAGTCGAGGCGCTCACGGCCCATCACACCCGTTTCGTGCTGCAGATAGCCGCCAACTACGGGGGGCAGTGGGATATTACCCAGGCTGCCCAGCAACTGGCGGCGCAGGTCCAGCAAGGCGCGCTGCAGCCGGGCGATATCACGCCTGAGCTGCTGCAAGGCTGTCTGGCCACCGCCGACCTGCCGCTGCCCGACCTGTGCATCCGCACGGGTGGAGAGCGACGGGTCAGCAACTTCCTGCTCTGGCAGATCGCCTACGCCGAGCTGTACTTCTCCGACCTGTTCTGGCCGGACTTCAAGCATGAGGCCATGAATGCGGCCCTGGCCGACTTCGCCACCCGCCAGCGGCGGTTCGGTCGGACCTGCGAACAGGTGGAAGCGGAGCTACGCGCCTAATGCTGAAGCAGCGAATCTTGACGGCGATGGTGCTCCTGCCCATCGCCCTGGCCGGATTTTTCTGGCTGGAAGGGGCGGCCTTCGCCCTGTTCATCGGCGCGGTGGTAGTCCTGGGTGCCTGGGAATGGGCGCGTCTAGCGGGTCTGGAAGCCCAGCCACTGCGTTGTGCCTATGCCGCCGTGGTGGCCCTGGCGCTGCTGCTCTGCTGGTGGCTGCCTGCCGGTGCCCATGGACTGCTGTTCATCAGTCTGGCCTGGTGGCTCTATGCGACCGTGCTGGTGCTGACCTATCCCGACAGCGCCAAAGCCTGGCAGGCCTCCTGGCGACGCCTGCTCATCGGCCTGGTGGTGCTGGTCCCGGCCTGGCAGGGCCTGATGCTGCTGAAGGCCGCGCCTGGCGGCAACCTGCTGATTCTCGAAGTCATGATGCTGGTGTGGTTGGCCGACATCTTCGCCTATTTTTCCGGCCGGGCCTTCGGCAAGCGCAAGCTGGCGCCGGCGGTGAGTCCGGGCAAGAGCTGGGAAGGCCTCTACGGCGGCCTGGCCGCGGCCCTGATCGCGACTTTGGTACTCGGCCTGGTTCGCGGCTGGGGGCTGGGTGATCTGCTGCAGGCGCTGATCGGTGCTGCCTGCGTGGTGCTCATTTCCGTGGTCGGCGATCTCACCGAAAGCATGTTCAAGCGCCAGGCCGGCCTCAAGGACAGCAGTCAGCTGCTGCCCGGCCATGGCGGCGTGCTGGATCGTATCGATAGTCTGACGGCGGCCGTACCGCTGTTCGCCTTGCTGCTCTGGTGGGCTGGCTGGGGTGTGCAGTGAGTCTCCAGCGACTGTGCGTGCTGGGTGCGACCGGCTCCATCGGTGCCAGTACCCTGGATGTGGTGGCGCAGCATCCCGATCGTTACCAGGTCTTCGCCCTCAGTGGTCATCGACGGCTGGCTGAACTGGCGGACCTCTGCCGGCGCTTCCAGCCGAGCTATGCCGCGGTGCCCGATCAGGCGTCGGCCGATCAGTTGGTCGCCTTGCTGCACGGTGCCGAGACCGCTCCCGAGATTGTGGTGGGGGAGGAGGGGTTGGCGGCTATCGCGGCCCATCCCCAGGTCGATACGGTGATGGCGGCGATCGTCGGTGCGGCGGGATTGAGGCCGACGCTGGCCGCGGTCAAGGCCGGCAAGCGCGTGCTGCTCGCCAACAAGGAAGCCCTGGTCATGAGCGGCGCCCTCTTCATCGAGGCGGTGCGGACCAGCGGCGCGACCCTGCTGCCCATCGACAGCGAACACAATGCCATCTTCCAGTGCCTAGCCGATCCCGCGACGCCAGGCCTGGCGCGCAAGGGGGTACGGCGGATCCTGTTGACCGCCTCGGGCGGTCCGTTCCGCGAGACGCCGGCCGAACAGCTGGTCGATGTCACTCCCGCGCAGGCCTGTGCCCATCCCAAGTGGTCCATGGGGCGCAAGATTTCCGTTGATTCCGCGACCCTGATGAACAAGGGACTGGAGCTGATCGAGGCCTGCTGGCTGTTCGAGGCGGCGCCGGAGCAGGTCGAGGTGGTCGTCCATCACCAGAGCGTCATCCATTCCCTGGTGGACTACGTGGATGGCTCGGTGCTGGCCCAGCTGGGCAATCCCGATATGCGTACCCCTATCGCGCATGCCCTGGCCTGGCCCGAGCGCATCGCGTCCGGGGTCTCGGCGCTGGACCTGTTCGCCATCGGTCGACTCGATTTCGAGCGGCCCGACGAAGAGCGCTTCCCCTGCCTGCGCCTGGCCCGGGAGGCCGCCCAGGCCGGTGGCTGCATGCCGGCGACGCTCAATGCGGCCAACGAGATCGCTGTCGAGGCCTTCCTCGACGGCCGACTGGGCTTCAGCGAGATTCCACTGCTGATCGAGTCGGTGCTGAACGGCACCGAGCCCGGTCCGGCGAATGACCTCGAGGCCGTCTTCCTGGCCGACACTACCGCTCGGCAGCGGGCGCGGGAGTGGTTGGCGCGCCGCTGAAGTCGCGCCTCGACACCCGGCCCGCGAGTCCGCAGAATCTGCACACTGAGGTAGCGGAGGCAGCCAATGACCATCCTGTACACGATACTGGGAACCCTGATCGCCCTTGGCGTATTGGTGACCATCCATGAGTATGGCCATTTCTGGACGGCGCGCCGTTGCGGCGTCAAGGTCCTGCGCTTTTCCGTGGGCTTCGGCAAGCCGCTGTTGCGCTGGCATGATCGCCAGGGTACCGAGTTCGTGGTGGCCGCCATCCCGCTCGGCGGCTACGTCAAGATGCTCGACGAGCGCGAAGCGCCGGTCGCGCCCGAAGAGCAGCATGCCGCCTTCAATCGCAAGACCGTTCGCCAGCGCATCGCCATCGTCGCCGCGGGTCCGATCGCCAATTTCCTGCTGGCCATCCTGTTCTTCTGGCTGCTCGCCATGCTCGGTTCCCAGCAGCCGCGCCCGGTGGTGGGTGGCGTAGTCGCCGATACTCCAGCCGCCCTGGCCGGCATTCCGCCAGGGGCGGAACTGACCGCCGTGGACGATGCCCCGGTGGACAGCTGGTCGGCGGTCAACCTGCGCCTGGTCGACCGCCTGGGTGAGAGCGGTCCGCTGCGCCTCCGCTATACGGTGCCGGGTACCACCGCGGAGCAGAGCAGCGTCATCGAGCTGCACGCCTGGCTGCGCGGCGCGGAAGATCCGGATCCGATCCAGGCCCTGGGCCTGAAGCCCTGGCGCCCACATATCCCTGCGGTGTTCGCCGAACTGGATCCGGCGGGTCCTGCCCAGGCCGCCGGGCTGCAGGCGGGAGATCGCCTGGTCGCCCTGAACGATACCACCATCGGCGACTGGCAACAGGCCGTGGACTGGGTGCGAGCTCACCCCAATCAGCGGGTCAAACTGACCTTCGAACGCCAGGGCCAGCAGCAGGAGGTCTCCCTGCAATTGGGGGCTCGGCGCGTCGAGACGACCGAAGCGGGTTATCTCGGCGCCGGTGTGGCGCCGGTCAAGTGGCCAGCGGAAATGGTTCGCGAAATCAGCTATGGACCGGTGGCGGCCATTGGCGAAGGAATCGGCCGAACCTGGCAGATGAGCGTGCTGACGCTGGTTTCCCTGAAGAAGATGCTGCTGGGAGAGCTGTCGGTAAAAAACTTGAGCGGGCCGATAACCATTGCTAAAGTGGCGGGCGCTTCGGCTCAGTCAGGCCTGGGGGATTTCCTCAATTTCCTGGCGTACCTGAGCATAAGCCTGGGGGTTCTGAATCTGTTGCCTATCCCTGTGCTCGACGGTGGTCATCTGGTCTTCTACTTCGTCGAGTGGATTCGCGGGCGGCCCTTGTCCGAGCGTGTGCAGACATGGGGCATGCAGATCGGTATTAGCCTCGTCGTGGGTGTGATGCTGCTGGCCTTGGTCAACGACCTCGGTCGCCTCTGACACTCTGCTGATTGCCGAATCTGCCGCCCAGTGCGGCAGATTCTTTATTTGCCAGTTGGAATAAAAGGGACTCATGAAACGCCTGCTGCTACCTGCGGTAATAGCCGCGCTGATGATCGGCGAGGTACACGCCGAGTCCTTCACCATCTCCGATATCCGCGTCAACGGACTGCAACGTGTATCGTCCGGCAGCGTCTTCGGCGCCCTGCCGCTGAACGTGGGCGAGGCGGTCGATGACAATCGCCTGGCCGAGGCCTCCCGCTCGCTCTTCCGTACCGGATTCTTCCAGGACATCCAGCTGGGTCGTGACGGTAACGTCCTGGTGGTGAACGTGGTCGAGCGGCCGTCCATTTCCAGCATCACCCTGGAAGGCAACAAGGCCATCTCCACCGACGATCTGATGAAGGGTCTTAAGCAGGCCGGTCTCGCCGAGGGCGAGATCTTCCAGCGTGCGACGCTGGAAGGCGTGCGTAATGAGCTGCTGCGCCAGTACGTGGCCCAGGGCCGCTACTCCGCAAGCATCGATACCGAAGTGGTGCCCCAGCCGCGCAACCGCGTGCAGCTGAAGATCACCATCAACGAGGGCGAGGTCGCGACCATCTCCCACGTCAACGTGGTGGGCAATACGGTCTTCCCCGAAGACGACCTGACCTCGCTGTTCGAGCTCAAGCCGAGCAACTGGTTGTCGTTCTTCCGCAACGATGACAAGTACTCCCGGGAAAAGCTGTCGGGTGACCTGGAACGACTGCGCTCCTACTACCTTGATCGCGGCTATATCAACATGGACATCACCTCGACCCAGGTGTCCATCACGCCCGACAAGAAGCACGTCTACATCACGGTCAACGTCAACGAAGGGCAGAAGTACACCGTTCGTGACGTCAAGCTGTCCGGTGACCTCAAGGTCCCGGAGGAAGAGCTGCGCAAGCTGATGCTGGTCCAGCCGGGCCAGGTATTCTCGCGCAAGGTGATGACCAGCACCTCGGATCTGATCACCCGGCGCCTGGGCAACGAGGGCTACACCTTCGCCAACGTCAATGGCCTGCCCGAGCCCCATGACGACGACCACAGCGTGTCCCTGACCTACGTGGTCGATCCGGGCAAGCGGGCCTACGTCAATCGCATCAACTTCCGTGGCAACACCAAGACCTCGGACGAGGTACTGCGCCGCGAGATGCGCCAGATGGAAGGCGGCTGGGCCTCCACCTACCTCATCGACCAGTCCAAGACCCGCCTCGAGCGCCTGGGCTACTTCAAGGAAGTCAAGGTCGAGACGCCCCAGGTGCCCGGCACCGATGACTTGGTCGACGTCAACTACAACGTCGAGGAGCAGCCCTCGGGCTCCATCACCGCCAGCATCGGTTTCGCCCAGAGTGCGGGCCTGATCCTCGGTGGCTCCATCAGCCAGAACAACTTCCTGGGTACCGGCAACCAGGTCAGCATCGGCCTGACCCGCTCCCAGTACCAGAGCCGCTACAACTTCAGCTTCACCGATCCCTACTTCACGCCGGACGGCGTGAGCCTAGGCTACAACATCTTCTACCGCAGCACCGACTACAGCAAACTGTACGACAGTGACGTCTCCTACTACTCGATCAACAGCCTGGGTACCGGTGTCACCCTGGGCTACCCGATCAGCGAGACCTCGCGACTGACCTATGGCCTCTCCGTGCAGCGCGACGAGATCAATCCGGGTACCTACAGCGCGGACGAGATCTATGACTTCGTCGAGCGGGAAGGGGACAACTTCACCAACTTCAAGGCCAGCATCGGCTGGTCGAGTTCGACGCTGAACCGCGGTGTGCTGCCGACCCGCGGTGCGTCCCAGAGCCTGACCGGCCAGATCACCATCCCCGGTAGCGACCTGAGCTTCTACAAGCTGGACTATCGCGGCCAGCTGTTCACCCCGCTGACCGACACTACCGCGTTGCGCTTCCATACCGAGCTGGGCTACGGCGACGGCTACGGCAGCACCGACAGCCTGCCGTTCTACGAGAACTACTACGCCGGTGGCTTCAATTCGGTACGGGGTTTCGAGGACAGCAGCCTAGGTCCGAGGACTACGCCGCCCAGCTATATTGATAACGATCCCACCAAAGGGACAAAGTATGGCGCCAAGGGTCAGGGCTATCGTGATAGTGAGAATGACGAGGCCTTCGGTGGCAACGTCCTGATCACCGGCGGTATGGAATACCTGTTCCCCTTGCCCTTCGTGAAGGACCAGAAGTCCCTGCGCACCGTACTGTTCTGGGACGTGGGTAACGTGTTCAGCACCAAGTGCTACCTGAACTCGACCAAAAACTGCGGCGATATCAGCTTCTCCAACATGGCCAGCTCCGTCGGCGTCGGCTTGACTTGGGTCACCGCCCTGGGTCCGTTGAGCTTCAGTCTCGGGGTGCCGGTCAAGAAACCGAGCAACTCCGATCCGCAGATCTTCCAGTTCTCGCTGGGTCAGACGTTCTGACCCAGGCTACACCTTTGCGCGCTATGCAGGAGTCAACTGTGCACAAGTACACCCGTTACGCTCTGTTCGCTGCCGTTCTCGTGGCCGCTCCGGTTTTCGCCGATACCAAGATCGCCGTGCTGAACTACCAGATGGCCTTGCTGGAGTCGGATGCCGCCAAGAAGTACGCGGTGGATTCCGAGAAGAAGTTCGGTCCCCAGCTGAACAAGCTGAAGGGTCTGGAAAGCTCCGCCAAGGACATCCAAGACAAGCTGAACAAGGGCGGTGACAAGCTGGCGCAAGCCGAGCGCACCCGCCTGGAGAACGACTTCCGCCAGAAGGCCCGGGACTTCCAGTTCCAGTCCAAGGAACTCAACGACGCCAAGGCGGCATCGGATCGTGACATGCTGAAGCTGCTCAAGCCGCGCCTCGACAAGGCGGTGGAAGAGGTGCTGAAGAAGGGTGACTACGACCTGGTGCTCGAGCGCGGCGCCGTGGTCGACGTGAAGCCGCAATACGACATCACCCGCCAGGTGATCGAGCGCATGAACGCGAGTCGTTGATGAGCTCGAAGACCTTCACGCTGGGCGAGCTGGCGCAGTGGCTGGAAAGCCGCCAGCTGACCGTTGAGTTGCGCGGTTCGCCCGAGCGCCTGGTAACCGGCCTGGCCACCTTGCCGGAGGCCGGTCCGGACCAGTTGAGCTTCCTCGCCAATCCGCAGTATCGCCGCTACCTGGCCGATACCCGGGCGGGCGCGGTGCTGTTGACGGACAGGGATGCCGACGGCTATGCCGGCGACGCCCTGATCCTGGCGAATCCATACCTCGCCTATGCGCGGCTGTCCCATCTGTTCGATCGCAAGCCGCGCAGCGCGGCCGGTATCCATCCGACGGCGCTGGTCGCGGCGGATGCCCAGGTCGATCCGACGGCGGCCATCGGGCCCTATGTGGTGATCGAGGCCCAGGCCCGCATAGGGGCAGGCGTCAGCCTGGGTGCCCACTGCGTGGTGGGTGCCCGCAGCGTCATCGGCGCCGACAGCTGGCTGGCCCCGCGCGTCACCCTCTATCACGATGTGATCATCGGTGAGCGGGCGGTCGTGCAGTCCGGTGCCGTGATCGGTGCCGAGGGCTTCGGTTTCGCCAACGAACGCGGCCAATGGCAGAAGATCGCCCAGCTGGGCGGCGTGCTGATCGGCGACGACGTCGAGATCGGCGCCAACACCACCATCGACCGTGGCGCCCTGGCGAACACGGTCATCAGCGATGGGGTGAAGCTCGACAACCAGATCATGATCGCGCACAACGTCCAGGTCGGTGAGCACACCGCCATGGCCGCCTGCGTCGGTATCTCTGGCAGTACCAAGATCGGCAAACACTGCACCATCGCCGGCGGCGTGGGCATGGTCGGTCATATCGAGTTGTGCGACAACGTGTTCGTCACCGGTATGACCATGGTGACCCGCTCGATTACCGAGCCAGGCGCCTATTCCTCGGGTACGGCCATGCAGCCCGCCGGGGAGTGGAAGAAGAGCGCCGCGCGGATTCGTCACCTCGACGACATGGCCCGCCGTCTGCAACATCTGGAAAAAATCGTTGCTACCGTGACCTCGCGGGATGACGCTGCTTCTGATGCTTGATTCTGCATCGGATGTTTCCCCTTTCTGAACAGGCCTTCCCCGACCATGATGGACATCAACGAGATCCGTGAATATCTCCCGCATCGCTATCCCTTCCTGCTGGTGGATCGCGTGACGGAGCTGGATATCGAAGCCAAACGCATTCGTGCCTACAAGAACGTCAGCATCAACGAGCCGTTCTTCACCGGCCATTTCCCCCAGCATCCGATCATGCCGGGCGTGCTCATCGTCGAGGCGATGGCGCAGGCCGCTGGCGTGCTGGGTTTCAAGATGATGAATTCCTCGCCCGCCGATGGCACCCTGTACTACTTCGTCGGATCGGATAAGCTGCGTTTTCGCCAGCCGGTGACCCCGGGTGACCAGCTGATCCTCGAGGCGCGCTTCCTCAGTACCAAGCGCGGTATCTGGAAATTCGAATGCCAGGCCAGCGTGGACGACAAGCCCGTCTGCTCGGCCGAAATCATCTGCGCGGAACGCAAGCTATGACGTTGATCGACCCCAGGGCTATCGTCGACCCCCAGGCACGGCTCGCCGCCGATGTCCAGGTCGGCCCCTGGTCGATCATCGGGCCGGATGTCGAGATTGGCGAGGGTACCGTCATCGGTCCCCACGTCATCCTCAAGGGCCCGACCGTCATCGGTCGTCACAACCGCATCTTCCAGTTCTCGTCGATTGGCGAGGACACGCCCGATCTCAAGTACCGGGGTGAGCCGACCCGCCTGCGCATCGGCGACCACAACGTCATCCGCGAAGGGGTCACCATCCACCGCGGGACTGTGCAGGATCGTGAAGAGACCACCCTCGGCGATCACAACCTGTTGATGGCCTATGTGCACATCGGTCATGACAGCGTGATCGGCAATCATTGCATCCTGGTCAACAACACGGCCCTGGCTGGCCATGTGCACGTCGATGACTGGGCGATCCTCTCCGGCTATACCCTGGTGCACCAGTTCTGCCGCATCGGCGCCCACAGTTTTTCCGGCATGGGCACGGCGATCGGCAAGGACGTACCGGCCTATGTCACAGTGTTCGGCAACCCCGCCGAAGCCCGCAGCATGAATTTCGAAGGCATGCGCCGTCGCGGCTTCTCCACCGAAGCCATCCAGGCGCTGCGTCGTTCCTACAAGGTGGTCTACCGCCAGGGACTGACCGTCGATGAGGCCATGAAGGAACTGGAGCCGGTGGCTCAGCAGTTTCCCGAGGTGGCGGTATTCCGTGACTCCATCCTGAGTGCCACGCGTGGCATCACCCGCTGAGTTCGCCCAGCGCCCGCTGCGCGTGGCGCTGGTGGCGGGAGAAGCTTCGGGTGATCTGCTCGGCGCCGGCCTGATGCAGGCGCTGCGGGAACAGCACCCGAACATCTCCTTCATGGGCGTGGGCGGTCCGCGGATGGAGGCCGAAGGCCTGGTCTCTGCGTTTCCCATGGAGCGCCTGGCGGTCATGGGGCTGGTCGAGGTGCTCGGCCGCCTGCGTGAACTGCTGGGCCGGCGCAAGGCGCTGATCGCCCAGTTGCTCGAGGCCCGCCCCGACGTCTTCATCGGCATCGATGCTCCCGATTTCGTCCTGGAGATCGAGGCCCAACTGCATCGCGCGGGCATCCCGGCGGTGCACTACGTCAGTCCCTCGGTCTGGGCCTGGCGGCAGAAGCGGGTGCTGAAGATCCGCGACGGCTGCGACCTGATGCTGACCCTGTTTCCCTTCGAAGCACGCTTCTACGAAGAACAGCAGGTGCCGGTGCGCTTCGTCGGCCATCCGCTGGCCGACACCATCCCGCTCGACAGCGACCGCCTGGCCGCGCGCCAGGCCCTGGGTCTGCCGCAGGACGGGCCGGTCATCGCCCTCTTGCCCGGTAGCCGTGGCGGTGAAGTAGGGCGTCTGGGGGCACTGTTCCTGGATGCCGCCGAACAGGTGCTGGCCGTGCGTCCCGAAGTGCGTTTCGTGCTGCCCTGCGCCAACGCCGCGCGGCGCGCCCAGGTGGAGCAGTTGCTGGAAGGCCGGCCGCCGCTGCCGCTGCTATTGACCGATGGCCGTTCCCACGAGGTGCTGGCCGCCAGTGATGGCGTGCTCATCGCCTCGGGCACCGCGACCCTGGAAACGCTGCTGTTCAAGCGGCCCATGGTGGTGGCCTACCGGGTGGCGCCCCTGACCTACCTGATCCTCAAGCAGCTGGTGAAGAGTCCCTATATCTCGCTGCCCAATTTGCTGGCCGGGCGCAAGCTGGTGCCCGAGCTGATCCAGCACGAAGCGACGCCGGAGCGGTTGGTGGCCGAGTTGCTGCCGCTGCTGGAGCACCCCGAGCAGCAGACCGACAGTTTCGCAGCCATCCACCACAGCCTGAGGCGCGATGCCTCGGTCCAGGCGGCTGGCGCCGTGTTGGATCTCCTGCGCGAGCGTAGCTGATGCAGCTGGGACTGGATTTCAACCTGGTCGAGGCGCTGGTCGCCGGGGTGGACGAGGTCGGCCGCGGTCCGCTGTGCGGTGCCGTGGTGACCGCCGCGGTCATCCTCGATCCGGGCAGGCCCATCCTCGGCCTGAACGATTCGAAGAAGCTGTCGCTGACGCGCCGCGAAGCCCTGTTCGAGGAGATCCAGGAAAAGGCCCTGGCCTGGTGCGTGGCCCGCGCCGAGGTCGCCGAGATCGACCGGCTGAACATCCTGCATGCCACCATGCTGGCCATGCAGCGCGCCGTCGAAGGGCTCAAGGTGCAGCCGCGACTGGCGCTGATCGACGGCAATCGCTGTCCCAAGCTGGCGGTGCCCAGTTCGCCGGTGGTGAAGGGCGATAGCCAGGTACCGGCGATCGCCGCCGCCTCGATCCTGGCCAAGGTGACCCGCGACCGCGAGATGCAGGCGCTGGACGTGCTCTATCCCGGCTATGGCCTGGCCGGACACAAGGGCTATCCCACCGCCGAGCACCTGGAGGCGCTCAGGCGCCTGGGCCCCACGCCCATCCACCGGCGCTCCTTCGCGCCGGTGCGCGACGCCTGGCACGCCCTCGAGACCCAGGCCTCCACCCAGATCGTCGCGACCTACTGACGGCCGTCGCGGCGGTCTGACCCCGCTTCGACTATCCGGTACAATCTCGCGCCTCATGCATCAAGGGGTCTCTGCCATGTCCGCATCCTTCGTCCACCTGCGTCTGCACACGGAATACTCCCTGGTCGACGGGATCGTCCGGGTGAAGGGGCTGGTCAAGGCGGCCGAAGCCGCCGGGATGCCGGCGGTGGCGGTGACCGACCAGGGCAACCTCTGCTCGCTGGTGAAGTTCTACAAGGCGGCCATGGGCGCCGGGATCAAGCCCATCGCCGGGGCGGACATCTGGCTCGCCGGGCGCGACAGCGACGCGCCCCTGAGTCGGCTGACCCTGCTGGTGATGAATGCCAAGGGCTATCGCAACCTGACCGAGCTGCTGTCCCGCGGTTTCCAGGAAGGGCAGAGCGACGGCCAGATCGTCATCCAGCGTGATTGGGTGAAGGACGCCAGCGAAGGGCTGATCGCCCTGTCCGGCGCCAAGGAAGGCGAGATCGGCCTGGCCTTGCTCGAAGGCGACCTGGCCCTGGCCGATCAGCTGTTCGAGGAATGGCAGCAGGTCTTCCAGGAGCGCTTCTACCTGGAGGTGCAGCGTACCGAGCGGGCGGGCGACGAAGAGCACCTGCATGCCGCCGTGGCCCTGGCGGACCGCTGTGGCGGCGCCCTGGTGGCCACCAACGACGTGCGCTTCCTCAAGCCCGAGGACTTCGAGGCCCACGAGACCCGCGTCTGCATCGGCGAAGGCCGTCCGCTGGACGATCCGCGCCGCGAGCGCAAGTACAGCGACCAGCAGTACCTCAAGTCGGCGGCCGAGATGGCCGAGCTGTTCAGCGACCTGCCCGAGGCGCTGGAAAACACCGTCGAGATCGCCAAGCGCTGCAACATCGAGATCCAGCTGGGCAAGTACTTCCTGCCCAACTTCCCGATTCCCAACGGGATGACCATCAACGACTACCTGCGCCATGTCTCCTTCGAGGGCCTGGAGGAGCGCCTGGCGGTGCTCTGGCCGCGCGAGACCACGCCCAACTACGAAGAGAAGCGCCAGGAGTACGTCGACCGGCTCAATTTCGAGCTCGACATCATTATCCAGATGGGCTTCCCCGGTTACTTCCTCATCGTGATGGACTTCATCAAGTGGGCGAAGAACAACGGCGTGCCGGTGGGCCCCGGTCGGGGCTCGGGTGCCGGTTCCCTGGTGGCCTATGTGCTGAAGATCACCGACCTCGATCCGCTGGCCTACGACCTGCTGTTCGAGCGCTTCCTTAATCCCGAACGGATCTCCATGCCCGACTTCGACGTCGACTTCTGCATGGACGGCCGTGACCGGGTGATCGAGTACGTGGCCGACATGTACGGTCGCGAGGCGGTGAGCCAGATCATCACCTTCGGCACCATGGCGGCCAAGGCCGTGGTGCGCGACGTGGCGCGGGTACAGGGCAAGTCCTATGGCCTGGCCGATCGTCTGTCGAAGATGATTCCCTTCGAAGTGGGCATGACCCTGCAGAAGGCCTATGAGCAGGAGGAGCCGCTGCGCGACTTCCTGGCGACCGACGAGGACGCCAAGGAAATCTGGGACATGGCCCTGAAGCTCGAGGGCATCACCCGGGGTACCGGCAAGCACGCGGGGGGCGTGGTGATCGCGCCGACCAAGTTGACCGACTTCTCGCCCATCGCCTGCGACGAGGACGGCAATGGCCTGGTGACCCAGTTCGACAAGGACGACGTCGAGCAGGCCGGCCTGGTGAAGTTCGACTTCCTCGGTCTGCGTACCCTGACCATCATCAAGTGGGCGTTGGAGACCATCAACCGCACGGAAGAGGCGGAAGGGCGCGAACCGCTCAACATCGACTTCATCCCGCTGGACGACAAGCCGACCTACGCCCTGCTGCAGAAGGCCGAGACCACCGCGGTCTTCCAGCTGGAATCCCGCGGCATGAAGGAGCTGATCAAAAAGCTCAAGCCGGACTGCCTGGAAGACCTCATCGCCCTGGTGGCGCTGTTCCGTCCCGGTCCATTGCAGTCGGGCATGGTGGACGACTTCATCAACCGCAAGCACGGCCGCGCCGAGCTGGCCTATCCGCACCCGGACTACCAGTACGACGGCCTGCAGCCGGTGCTGGCGCCCACCTACGGCATCATCCTCTACCAGGAACAGGTGATGCAGATCGCCCAGGTCATGGGCGGCTACACCCTGGGCCAGGCGGACATGCTGCGCCGCGCCATGGGCAAGAAGAAGCCCGAGGAGATGGCCAAGCAGCGCGGCGGCTTCATCGAGGGCTGCGCCAACAACGGCATCGATGGCGATCTGGCAGGCAACATCTTCGACCTGGTAGAGAAATTCGCCGGTTACGGCTTTAACAAGTCGCACTCCGCGGCCTATGGCCTGGTCTCCTACCAGACCGCCTGGCTGAAGACCCACTATCCGGCGCCCTTTATGGCGGCGGTACTGTCGGCGGACATGCACAACACCGACAAGGTGGTGATCCTCATCGAGGAATGCCGCCACATGAAGCTGCGCATCGATACGCCGGACGTGAACATCTCCGAGTTCAAGTTCACCGTCAACGACGGCGGGCGCATCGTCTATGGCCTGGGCGCCATCAAGGGCGTCGGCGAGGGGCCGGTGGAGGCCATCGTCGAGGCGCGGGCGGAGGGGCCGTTCAAGGATCTGTTCGATTTCTGTGCCCGGGTCGACCTCAAGCGGATCAACAAGCGCACCCTGGAAGCACTGATCCGCTCTGGCGCCCTGGATCGTCTCGGGCCGCACTATCACGATGAGCTGAAGGCCTACCAAGCCACCATCGACCAGAATCGCGCCGTGCTGCTGGCGGCCATGGAGGAGGCCATCGCCTCGGCCGAGCAGACCGCCCGCAGCCACAACAGCGGCCACGTCGACCTCTTCGGCGGGGTCTTCGCCGAGCCCGAGGCGGACGTCTACGCCAACCACCGCCGCGCCCGGGAGCTTAACCTCAAGGAACGGCTGCGTGGCGAGAAGGAAACCCTGGGGCTGTACCTGACCGGTCACCCCATCGAGGAATATGAAGGCGAGGTGCGCCGCCTGGCGCGCCAGCGCATCGTCGACCTCAAGCCGTCGCGCGAGACCCAGACGGTGGCCGGGCTGATCGTCAACCTGCGGGTGATGAAGAACAAGCGCGGCGACAAGATGGGCTTCGTCACCCTGGACGACCGCTCCGGGCGCATCGAGGCCTCGCTGTTCGCCGAGGCCTTCAACGCCGCCCAGGCGCTACTGCAGACCGATGCCCTGGTGATCGTCGAGGGCGAGGTCAGCCAGGACGACTTCTCCGGTGGCCTGCGCCTGCGCGCCAAGCGCGTGCTGGGCCTGGAAGAGGCGCGCACGGCCCTGGCGGAAAGCCTGAGGATCGCCGTGCGCAGCGAGGCGCTGGCCGGCGACCGGCTGCGCTGGCTGGGGGAATTGTGCGGTCGTCACCGCGGCGCCTGTCCAGTCACCATCGACTACCAGGGCCCCAGTGCGCGGGCCCTGCTGCAGTTCGGCGAGAACTACCGGATCGACCCCGCCGACGGCCTGATTCAAACCCTGCGTGACCAGTTCGGCAGGGAGAACGTCTTTCTCAACTATCGTTAAGTCCGAGCGCCTCGTGCGCTCCGTCCCAACCCTCGCCAGCGGCGGGCGCCGGTGACGCGGCAGGAGTCTCGACCTGTCCCGTCCGATCCCTTAAGGTAGGCGCCCCGGCCCTTGGCTCTAGATTGCACTAACGGATGCCCATGAACCCGAACTATCTCGATTTCGAACAGCCTATCGCCGATCTCCAGGCCAAGATCGAAGAACTTCGACTGGTCGGTAACGACAATGCGCTGAACATCAGTGACGAGATCGCCCGGTTGCAGGAGAAGAGCCAGGCGCTCACCAAGAGCATCTTCAGCGACCTCTCCAGCTGGCAGGTCGCCCGCCTGGCGCGGCATCCGCTGCGGCCCTACACCCTCGACTACATCGGCTACCTGTTCAGCGACTTCGAGGAACTGCATGGTGACCGTCACTTCGCCGACGACCCGGCCATCGTTGGCGGCATCGCCCGCCTGGACGGTCGCCCGGTGATGGTCATCGGCCACCAGAAGGGCCGTGAGGTCCGCGAGAAGGTCCGCCGCAACTTCGGCATGCCGCGTCCGGAAGGCTATCGCAAGGCCTGCCGCCTGATGGAAATGGCCGAGCGCTTCAAGATGCCGATCCTGACCTTCATCGACACCCCCGGCGCCTATCCGGGCATCGATGCCGAAGAGCGTGGCCAGAGCGAAGCCATCGCCTGGAACCTGCGCGTCATGGCGCGGCTGAAGACCCCCATCATCGCCACCGTGATCGGCGAGGGTGGCTCCGGTGGCGCCTTGGCCATCGGTGTCTGCGACCAGCTGAACATGCTGCAGCACTCCACCTACTCGGTGATCTCGCCGGAAGGCTGTGCCTCCATCCTATGGAAGACCGCCGAGAAGGCCCCCGATGCCGCCGAGGCCATGGGCATCACCGCCGAGCGTCTGAAGAGCCTGAACATCGTCGACCAGGTGATCGACGAGCCCCTGGGTGGCGCGCACCGCGATCCCCAGGCCATGGCCGCCAGCCTGCGCACCGCGCTGCTGCAACAACTCGATGACCTCAAGGGCTACGACGTGCCGGCGCTGCTGGAGCGTCGCTACGAGCGGCTGATGAGCTACGGCATCTCCTGATCCCGCCCCCATGAGTCTGCTGGACCGGCTGCAGGCCCGCCTGGCGCGGCAGCCGCCTACCCGTCACTGGCGGGTGGGCTTCTCCGGCGGACTGGACTCCACCGTCCTGCTGCAGCTCTTCGCGCAGTTGCGTGAGCGCGGCCTGCTTGCCGACCTGCAGGCGGTCCATGTGCACCATGGGCTGCAGCCAGCCGCCGATGCCTGGGTCAGCCATTGCGCCCAAGTCTGCCAAGCGCTGCAGGTATCCCTCGATACCCTGCACGTCTGCACCGATAACCTGGCCAGTCTCGAGCGCGCCGCCCGCGAGGCGCGCTATGCCGCCTTCGCCCAAGTCCTTCCAGTGGATGGCTGCCTGGTGCTCGGCCAGCATCGTGACGATCAACTGGAAACCCTGCTGCTACGCCTGGTGCGCGGCGCCGGGGTGAAGGGGCTGGCTGGCATGCCGGGCGAGCGGCCCTTTGCGGTCGGTCGTCTCTGGCGACCCTTGCTGGACGAGCCGCGCAGCACCCTGTTGGCCTATGCCCAGGCCGCGGGGCTGAGCTGGATCGAAGATCCCAGCAATGCCGATACCCATTTGGATCGCAACTACCTCAGGCACGAGGTGTTGCCGCGGTTACAGAGTCGCTGGCCGGGTGTCGCTCAGGTCATGGCGCGCAGTGCCGCTCATCTGGCCGAGGCCGACGCACTGCTCGGCGAGTTGGCTACCCTCGATCTGCAGCAGGTCCAGGCGGGCGAGCAGCCCTTCGCCTGGCTGCCGCTACCCAGCCTGGCCCTGGCGCCCTTGCGCGCTTTGAGCGAGGCCCGGCAGCGCAATGCCCTGCGCGCCTGGCTGGCTTCCTTGACCCGCCAGCCGGACAGCGCCCATTGGGCCGGTTGGCAGGCACTGCGCGATAGCGGTGAAGCGAGCGATCCGCGCTGGCAACTGGAAGGCGGCAGCGTGCGCCGGGGCGCCGGGCGTATCTGGTGGGTGCCCGCGACGTGGTCGGTGGAGCCGCCGCCCCCGGTCGTCACCACGCACGCCAATACCCTGGAGCTTCCTGGCAATGGTCGACTGGTCTTTGCGGGGGAGGGCGCCGAATCTGGCTGGCGGATCGCCTATCGCCAGGGCGGCGAACGCCTGGTGGTGCCCGGTCGCGGTACTCGCGATCTGAAGCGCCTGCTCAACGAGCGCAAGGTACCGCCGTTCCTGCGCGGCCGTTTGCCGCTGCTCTGGCGTGGCGACGAACTGCTGGCGGTGGCCAATCTGCCCGGCCTGGATGGGCTGCCCGGCGGAGGACGGCTCGCATGGCTGCCCACAGACGGCATGGGCGGGTTTGAGCTGGGATAACCTTTAGGCTAGACTACGCTCCCGTCTTGTACCGCATTTTCCGCTCGCTCCGAGTGGACGGTGTGCATTGGTCCGGCAGCAGGCCGACCGCTCTCGCTTTCATCGGCGGCTCTCCGCCTCAACGCAGATTCTAGGAATTTTCATGACGCGCTTTATTTTCGTCACGGGCGGTGTTGTTTCTTCTTTGGGGAAAGGCATCGCCTCGGCCTCCCTGGGCGCCATTCTGGAAGCGAGAGGGCTGAAGGTCACCATGCTCAAGCTGGATCCGTACATCAACGTGGATCCCGGCACCATGAGCCCCTTCCAGCACGGCGAGGTGTTCGTCACCCATGACGGCGCCGAGACCGACCTGGACCTGGGTCACTACGAGCGCTTCATCCGCACCACCGTGACCCAGAACAACAACTTCACCACCGGCCGCATCTACATGGATGTCCTGCGCAAGGAGCGCCGTGGTGACTACCTGGGCGCCACCGTGCAGGTGATCCCGCACATCACCGACGAGATCAAGAGACGCATCATCAAGGGCGCCGGCGATGCCGACGTGGCCCTGGTGGAGATCGGCGGCACCGTCGGCGACATCGAGTCGCAGCCCTTCCTCGAAGCCATCCGCCAGCTGCGGGTCGAGATCGGCGCCCGCCGCGCCATGCTGATGCACCTGACCCTGGTGCCCTACATCGCCACCGCTGGCGAGACCAAGACCAAGCCGACCCAGCATTCGGTCAAGGAACTGCGTTCCATCGGCCTGCAGCCCGATGTGCTGATCTGCCGTTCCGACCACACCGTCGATAGCTCCTCGCGCCGCAAGATCGCCCTCTTCACCAACGTCGAAGAGCGCGCGGTCATCTCCCTGGAAGACGTCGACACCATCTACCGCATTCCTTCCGTGCTGCATGCCCAGGGTCTGGACGAATTCGTCGTCGAGCGCTTCGGTCTGGAGTGCAAGCCGGCCGACCTGTCCGAGTGGGACCGCGTGGTGGACGCCAAGCTCAATCCCGAGCGCGAAGTCACCATCGCCATGGTCGGCAAGTACATGGAGCTGCTCGACGCCTACAAGTCGCTGATCGAGGCCATGACCCACGCCGGCATCCAGAGCCGCACCAAGGTCAACCTGCGCTACATCGACTCCGAGCACATCGAGCAGCAGGGCACCCACCTGCTCAAGGGCGTCGATGCCATCCTGGTTCCCGGCGGCTTCGGCCTGCGTGGCGTGGAAGGCAAGATCGCCACCGTGCAATACGCTCGCGAGAACAAGATCCCCTACCTGGGCATCTGCCTGGGCATGCAGGTGGCGGTCATCGAATTCGCCCGTAATGTGCTGGGCTGGAAGGACGCCAACTCCACCGAATTCGACAAGGCCAGCGGCCACCCGGTGGTCGGCCTGATCACCGAATGGCAGGATTCCACCGGCGCCACCGAGATCCGCACCGAAGGCTCCGACCTGGGCGGTACCATGCGCCTGGGCGCCCAGGAGTGCCAGCTGATCGGCGGCACCCAGGTGCACGACTGCTACGGCCAGGACGTCATCGTCGAGCGTCATCGTCACCGCTACGAGGTCAACAACAACCTCTTGCCGCAGATCGAGGCCGCCGGCCTGAAGATCTCCGGTCGCTCGGGCGACGGCGCCCTGGTGGAAGTGGTGGAGGCCCCGGATCATCCCTGGTTCGTCGCCTGCCAGTTCCACCCGGAGTTCACCTCCACCCCGCGTGACGGCCACCCGCTGTTCAGTGGCTTCGTCAATGCCGCCCTGCGCTACGCCAAGAAGGATTGACCATGACCGCACAGAAGATCGTCCGCGTCGGCAACATCGAGATCGCCAACGACAAGCCCTTCGTGCTGTTCGGCGGCATGAACGTGCTGGAATCCCGTGACCTGGCCATGCAGGTGTGCGAGCAATACGTCAAGGTGACCGAGAAGCTGGGCATCCCCTATGTTTTCAAGGCCAGCTTCGACAAGGCCAACCGCTCTTCGGTGACCAGCTACCGCGGTCCGGGCATGGAAGCCGGCCTGCGCATCTTCGAAGAACTCAAGGCCACCTTCGGCATGCCGGTGATCACCGACGTCCACGAGCCCTACCAGGCGGCGCCGGTGGCGGCGGTGTGCGACATCATCCAGCTGCCGGCCTTCCTCTCGCGGCAGACCGACCTGGTGGTGGCCATGGCCAAGACCGACGCCGTGATCAACATTAAGAAGGCGCAGTTCCTCGCGCCCCAGGAGATGAAGCACATTCTCGCCAAATGCGAAGAGGCCGGTAACGACCAGCTGATCCTCTGCGAGCGGGGCTCCTCCTTCGGCTACAACAACCTGGTGGTCGACATGCTCGGCTTCGGCATCATGAAGAGCTTCGGCTACCCGGTGTTCTTCGATGTGACCCATGCCCTGCAGATGCCGGGCGGGCGTGCCGATTCCGCCGGCGGCCGCCGCGCCCAGGTCACCGACCTGGCCAAGGCCGGCATGAGCCAGGGCCTGGCCGGCCTGTTCCTCGAAGCCCATCCGGATCCCGAACATGCCAAGTGCGACGGCCCCTGTGCCCTGCGCCTGGACAAGCTGGAGCCCTTCCTGGCCCAGCTCAAGGCGCTGGACGAGCTGGTGAAGTCGTTCACGCCGATCGAAACTGCCTAAGCGGCGGCTGAACCAAAAGGCCCAGGCGCAGCCGAAGGCTGATCCGTCAATGACCGGTAACATGGAGATCGATACAAAAATGGCTAACATCGTCGACATCAAGGGACGTGAGGTCCTGGATTCCCGCGGCAACCCCACCGTTGAAGCGGACGTGATCCTGGACAATGGTATCGTCGGTCGCGCCACCGCGCCGTCCGGCGCGTCCACCGGTTCGCGCGAGGCCCTGGAGCTGCGCGACGGCGACAAGAGCCGCTACCTCGGCAAGGGCGTGCTGAAGGCCGTTGGCAACATCAACGGTCCGATCCGTGACCTGCTGCTGGGCAAGGATCCTGCCGACCAGAAGGCCCTGGACCGCGCCATGATCGAGCTGGACGGCACCGACAACAAGGCCAAGCTGGGCGCCAACGCCATCCTGGCCGTGTCCCTGGCCGCCGCCAAGGCCGCCGCCGAAGACCAGGACCTGCCGCTCTACGCCCACATCGCCAACCTGAACGGCACCCCCGGCCAGTACTCCATGCCGGTGCCGATGATGAACATCATCAACGGCGGCGAGCATGCCGACAACAACGTCGACATCCAGGAATTCATGGTCCAGCCGGTTGGCGCCAAGAGCTTCGCCGATGCCCTGCGCGTGGGTGCCGAGATCTTCCATCACCTGAAAGCCGTGCTGAAGGCCCGTGGCCTGAGCACCTCCGTGGGTGACGAAGGCGGCTTCGCCCCGAACCTGGCGTCCAATGCTGACGCCCTGGCCGCCATCGCCGAAGCGGTGAAGAACGCCGGCTACGAGCTGGGCACCGATGTCACCCTGGCCCTGGACTGCGCCTCCAGCGAGTTCTACAAGGATGGTCAGTACGACCTGTCCGGCGAGGGCAAGGCCTTCGACGCCAACGGTTTCGCCGACTACCTGGCCGGGCTGACCGAGCAGTTCCCGATCATCTCCATCGAAGACGGCATGGACGAGTCCGACTGGGCCGGCTGGAAGGCCCTGACCGACAAGATCGGCAGCAAGGTGCAGCTGGTGGGCGACGACCTGTTCGTCACCAACACCAAGATCCTCAAGGAAGGCATCGAGAAGGGCATCGGTAACTCGATCCTGATCAAGTTCAACCAGATCGGCTCTCTGACCGAGACCCTGGAAGCCATCCAGATGGCCAAGGCCGCCGGCTACACCGCGGTGATCTCCCACCGCAGCGGCGAGACCGAAGACTCCACCATCGCCGACCTGGCCGTGGGTACCGCCGCTGGTCAGATCAAGACCGGTTCGCTGTGCCGTTCCGACCGCGTCTCCAAGTACAACCAGCTGCTGCGCATCGAAGAGCAGCTGGGTGCCAAGGCGCCTTACCGCGGTCGCGCCGAGTTCCGTAGCTAAGGGCTACGCGAACGCGGAGGTGGCGATCCAGGTCGCCGCCTCCTGAGTCGTCCGACCAAACACAGGATAGATGCCCAGTTTACAAGCGTAGAGCCGGGCTTCTATCCTGTTTTCGTTTTTGCCGCCGTCCCTTGCGGCATCCGCCGTCCGCGAATCCGTACCGCCCATGCGAAGTCCCTACTGGCTGTTTCCCTTCCTGCTCCTGCTGCTCGGCGGTCTCCAGTATCGCCTGTGGGTCGGTGATGGCAGCTTCGCCCAGGTGCGCGACCTCAAGCAGCAGATCGCCGACCAGAATGGCGAGAACAAGCGCCTGCTGGAGCGCAACGAGATCCTCGAAGCCGAGGTCGTCGAGCTCAAGAAAGGCATGGAGACCGTCGAGGAGCGTGCCCGCCACGAACTCGGCATGGTCAAACAGGGCGAAACCCTCTTTCTGCAATCGAAATAGATGACTCCTGCACCCTCGTTCTGGGCCGTCCTGCCGGCCGCGGGCGTTGGTTCGCGCATGCGCGCGGATCGCCCCAAGCAGTACCTCGAATTGGCCGGTCGTAGCGTCATTGAGCACACCCTGGCGGCTTTCCTCGAGCATCCCGGTACCCTGGGTATCGTGGTGGCGCTGGCCAACGACGATCCCTGGTGGCCCCAGTTGCCCCTTGCCCAGGACGCGCGCATTCGCTGCGCCGAAGGCGGCGCCGAACGCGCCAGCTCGGTACTGTCGGCGCTGTTGCTGCTGAGCGCCCAAGGCGTGGCGGACGACGCCTGGGTGCTGGTGCACGATGCCGCGCGGCCCAACCTGCAGCGCAGCGATATCGATCACCTGCTGGCCTGCCTGGCGGACGATGACATAGGCGGCCTGCTCGCCGTGCCGGTGCGGGATACTCTCAAGCGCGCTGGTGCCGATGGTCGGGTCGCCGCGACCCTGGATCGCAGCCTGGTCTGGCAGGCCTATACGCCGCAGATGTTTCGTCTGGGGCCGCTGAGTCGGGCCCTGGCCGATGCCTTGGCAGCCGGTGTCGCCGTGACCGACGAGGCCTCGGCCATGGAATGGGCGGGCCTGGCACCGCGCCTGGTGGAGGGCCGGCCGGACAATCTCAAGATCACCCGGCCGGAAGACCTGGAATGGCTGCGCCGCAGCTGGCAGCTCGATGCCCTGGCGGACACGCCAGCCTCCTAGGCTTGTTTGAAAAGTCGCGGAGCGAAGGCCAGGCAAGGCGAAAATTAGCGAGGAAGCGGAGTTTACAAATGGTAAATGAGCATTCCGAGCTGATTTTCAACGCAGCATGGGCGAGCGCAGGCACTTTTCAGGCAGAGCCTAGAATCTATAGATGGCTGCGGCGCCAGTCTTCCCCGGCATCCGCTCGCGCGGCAGTACCAGTACCTGGCCACCCTGTTGCAGGGTCTGCAGGCTGAGTTCGTCCAAGAGGTCCTCGGTGTTCGCGCCGGCCGGGTCGGAAGGCACCAGCAGGCGGCGATCGACGTCCAGGTGGCCGGGAATGCGCCGCTCGGCCTCCACCAGCAGGGTGTCGACCCGGGCATCCAGCACGGCGCCACCGATCTCTTCCAGTCGATCCGAAGCCAGGCCCTGGCCCTGGCGTTGGGCATAGGTGTCTAGCAACTCGGTCAGATGACCATCCAGGTGCGGCGCCATGACCGCCCAGGCCTTCTGCCTCAGGGTTTCATTGTCGAGGGGACCCGGATCGCCCGCGAGTCCTTCGGCCAGTAGCAGGGGGTTGTTGCTGATCCGGCGAAAGACCGCCTGGTGCTCCGGCAGGGCGGCGAGTAGCAGGGGCAGCTTGCTCGGCTGCGAGTGCTCGCGGGTGAGGGCACGATCCAGGGCGAGGAAATAGCGTTCGCGATCGACGTTCTGCTCGTCATGCTTGCTGATGCCGCCGGCATTGTGCTGCATGGCGTCGCCGCGCTCGCTGGCCCGGCCGAAGCCCTGGGGCAGGCCGCGCTGGTTGCCCTCGGTCAAATCGGTGCCCAGGGCCTCTTCCAGGGTGCGCGGCACGCCTTCGGCCAATTCGAGCTCCACCAGGTTGTCGCGGCTGCCTTCGAACAGCCGGGCATGGTCGCGGGACAGGCAGAGCACCTGGTACCTGCCGGTGCCCTGGGCCAGTTGCAGGAGCGGCTGCAGATGGAAGTGATGATTGACCATCGCCGTCTCCGGTACGCCGCCGGCGACCTTGAGCAGGTGCAGATGATCGCGGTCACGCAGGATGATCAGGCCGCCGCGTGGATGATTCCAGAAGTCGGCGTCGTCGATCAGGGCGGTCAAGGGGGCGAGCAGGGCGGTGGTATCGGCCTCGGGGAAGCGCTGGCGCACCTCGGCTTCGACGGTGCGCAATAGGTTCTTGAAGCGGATGACGTTCTGCTCGCGCTGCGGGAAGGCGCGCTCGGTGGGCAGGTAGAGCGATAGGCAGGGCGGGACCGCCGCCTTCATCCAGGTGGCGAGTGCGTGATGATCGAGGGTGTCGTTCATGGGACCTCCGGCTGCGAGAGACGCCGCGAGGCCGCCGGGCGGGCGGCCTCGCGGCTATCGTTCTCTCTTTCGAAGAGCGACCGAAAGACCCGGTTCCTCCGCTGCGCTCAGCTTCCGGATGGGTGGCGGCCACCTGGCCGCGCCGTGCTCAACCCCTGCTTGAGGTGCTCCACCAGCAGGCGGATCTTCGGCGAGAGAAAGCGCCGCTGTGGATAGAGGGCCCAGACCGCGCTGTTGGGCGGCTGGCGATTGTCCAGCAGGGCGCGCAACTCGCCACGGGCCAGGTGCGGCAGCACGTAGTAGTCCGGTAACTGGCACAGGCCGAAGCCACGCAAGGCGGCGTCCAGCACCGCCTGGCCGCTGTTGCAGCGCCAGGAACCCTGCACCCGGTGGAGGACTTCGCGTTCGTTCTCGCGAAAGCTCCAGATGTCGCTGGTACCGACCAGGCAGCGGTGGCGACTCAGTTCGGAGAGGGTATGGGGTGCGCCATAGCGCTCCAGATAGCTTGGCGCGGCGCACAGATAGAGCTCCCGCGGCGCCAGCCGCGTCGCCACCAGCCGCGAGTCGGCCAGGCGACCCAGGCGGATCGCCAGGTCGTAGCCTTCGTGCAGCAGGTCGACGGTGCGATTGGTCAGGTCCAGTTCCAGGCTCACCTCGGGATGGTGAGCGAGGAAGTCGTTGACCAGCGGCACCACGAAACGCTCGCCATAGGTCACGGCGCAGGTCATGCGGATCAACCCCTTGGGTTGGCTGGAGAGATCGCTCACCTCGCGCAGGGCTTCGTCGCGGGCTTCCTGCAAGCGCCGGCAGTGTTGCAGGAAGGTATGGCCGGCTTCGGTGAGGGCCACGCTGCGGGTGCTGCGATAGAGCAGCCGCGCCTGCAGGCGTTCTTCCAGACGCGCCACCTGGCGGCTGACGTGGGAGGTCGAGGTGCCCAGGCGGTCGGCTGCCTGGCCGAAGTGCAGGGTGCTCGCCACCGCGACGAATTCGTCGATCCCCTCCCAACCCATGATTGTTTCCCTGTGGCAAAAATGAATTCCAGTATGCCCGATTGTTCCAGGATTTCAGGCGTCTAAACTGCTTCCTTCGTTTTTTCGTCCTGTCGGAGTCGACCATGATCAAGTCCCGCGCCGCCGTAGCCTTCGCGCCCAACGAGCCCCTGAAGATCGTCGAGGTGGACGTCGAGCCGCCCAAGGCCGGCGAAGTGCTCATTCGCATCGTCGCTACCGGCGTCTGCCACACTGATGCCTACACCCTGTCCGGCCAGGATTCCGAAGGCGTCTTTCCCTGCATCCTCGGTCACGAGGGCGGTGGCATCGTCGAGGCGGTGGGCGAGGGCGTGACCTCGGTCGCCGTGGGCGATCACGTCATCCCGCTGTACACCGCCGAATGCGGCCAGTGCAAATTCTGCAAATCCGGCAAGACCAATCTGTGCAGCTCGGTGCGCGCCACCCAGGGCAAGGGCCTGATGCCCGACGGCACCACCCGTTTCTCCTACAACGGCGAGCCGATCTACCACTACATGGGCTGCTCCACCTTCTCCGAATACACGGTGCTGCCGGAGGTCTCGGTGGCCAAGATCCCCCAGGAGGCGCCGCTGGAGGAGGTCTGCCTGCTGGGTTGCGGCGTGACCACCGGCATCGGCGCCGTGCTCAACACCGCCAAGGTGGAAGAGGGCGCCACCGTCGCCGTCTTCGGCCTGGGCGGCATCGGCCTGGCTGCCATCATCGGCGCCAAGATGGCCAAGGCCAGCCGCATCATCGCCATCGACATCAACCCGTCCAAGTTCGACATCGCCCGTGAACTGGGTGCCACCGACTTCATCAACCCCAAGGATCACCAGAAGCCGATCCAGGAAGTCGTCGTCGAGCTGACCGATGGCGGCGTCGACTACAGCTTCGAGTGCGTCGGCAACGTCAACCTGATGCGCGCCGCGCTGGAATGCTGCCACAAGGGCTGGGGCGAGTCGGTGATCATCGGTGTGGCCGGTGCCGGCCAGGAGATCAGCACCCGGCCGTTCCAGCTGGTGACCGGGCGCGTCTGGCGCGGCAGCGCCTTCGGTGGCGTCAAGGGCCGCAGCGAGCTGCCGGGCTACGTACGCAAGGCGCAGAGCGGCGAGATTCCGCTGGACACCTTCATCACCCATACCATGGGCCTGGAGCAGATCAACGAAGCCTTCGAGCTGATGCACGAAGGCAAGAGCATCCGCACCGTCGTCCACTACTGATCGCCGGAAGGGCGCCCCGGCGGCGCCCTCTGCACGGGAGATGACCATGAGTCTCGAACTGCTCTCCAGCAACAAGAGTTTCGGCGGCTGGCACAAGCGCTATCGCCATCGTGCTCGCAGCCTCGACTGCGACATGACCTTCGCCGTCTACCTGCCGCCCCAGGCGGAGGCGCGCAGCGACCTGCCGGTGCTCTACTGGCTGTCGGGCCTGACCTGTACCGACGAGAACTTCATGCAGAAGGCCGGCGCCCAGCGCCTGGCCGCCGAGCTGGGCCTGGTGTTGGTGGCGCCGGACACCAGTCCGCGCGGCGAAGGCGTACCGGACGATCCCGAGAAGGCCTGGGATTTCGGCCTGGGGGCCGGGTTCTACGTCAATGCCACCCAGCAGCCCTGGGCCAAGCACTACCGCATGCACGACTATGTGGTGGAAGAACTGCCGGCGCTGATCGAAGCCAACTTCCCGGTCTCGGATCGCCGTGGCGTCAGCGGCCACTCCATGGGCGGCCATGGCGCCCTGATCTGCGCCTTGCGGCATCCGGGGCGTTATCGCTCGGTGTCGGCCTTCTCGCCCATCGTCAATCCGCTGGATTGCCCCTGGGGGCACAAGGCCTTCTCGAACTACCTGGGCGAAGACCGCAGCAGCTGGGCGGAGTGGGATGCCTGTGCACTGCTGGAAAAGGCCGAGGAGCGCCTGCCGCTGCTGGTCGACCAGGGGGAGCAGGACAGCTTTCTCGCCGAGCAGCTCAAGCCCCAGGCGCTGCAGCGGGCGGCGGAAGCTGCGGGTCATCCGCTGGAACTGCGTCTGCAGCCGGGTTATGACCACAGCTATTTCTTTGTCGCCAGCTTCATCGACGACCATCTGCGGCATCACGCGGCGGCCCTGTCTGCCCCTTGAAGGCGACGGGAGCTGTCCTCAGCCGGTAGAATCGACGCCCTGTCATTTTCCAGGGCGTCTCTCTTCATGCGCATAGGTCACGGTTTCGACGTTCACGCCTTTGGCGAGGGCGACTTCATCACCCTCGGTGGCATTCGTATTCCCCACCACCACGGCCTGGTCGCCCATTCCGATGGCGACGTGCTGCTGCACGCCCTGGCCGATGCCCTGCTGGGCGCCGCAGCGCTGGGCGACATCGGCAAGCATTTCCCCGATACCGATCCGCGCTTCAAGGGCGCCGACAGCCGGGTGCTGCTGCGTCACGTGGTCGGCTTGGTGCGGGAGCAGGGCTGGCAGGTGAGCAACGTCGACGGCACCATCGCCGCCCAGGCGCCGAAGATGGCACCGCACATCGAGGCCATGCGCCAGGCCATCGCCGAGGACCTGCAGGTCCAGCTGGGCCAGGTCAACGTCAAGGCCACTACCACCGAGCGGCTGGGCTTCGTCGGGCGCGAGGAAGGCATCGCCGTGCACGCCGTGGCCCTGCTGCTGCCGCTATGACCGAAGACCAGCTGCTCGGGCCGCGCGCCCATGGCGAGCCCTGCGGCCAGGCGATCCTCAAGGCCAGTGCCGAAGACTTCCAGGTGGACGAGGTACTGGACATCCCGCTCAGTGGCGATGGCGAGCACCTCTGGCTGTGGGTCGAGAAGCGCGGCCTCAATACCGAAGAAGCCGTGCGCCGTCTGGCCCGCGCCGCGGGCGTACCGCAGCGGGCGATCAGCTACGCCGGTCTCAAGGATCGCCAGGCGCTGACTCGCCAGTGGTTCAGCCTGCACCTGCCCGGCAAGGCCGATCCGGACCTGGCCGCCGCCTGTGACGAGACGCTGGTGATCCTCGAGCAGGGCCGCCATCGTCGCAAGCTGCAGCGCGGCGCCCACGCCGCCAACGGCTTCCGCCTGCGCCTGACCGGGCTCCAGGCCGATCCCGCGGCGCTCGAGGCCCGGCTGCAGGCCATCGCCAGCCAGGGCGTGCCCAATTATTTCGGGCCGCAGCGCTTCGGCTACCAGGGCGGCAACCTGGCCGATGCCCAGGCGTGCGCCCACGAACAGCGCCTGCCGGAGCAGCGCAATCGCCGTTCGCGGACCCTGTCCGCGGCGCGCAGCTGGCTGTTCAACCAGGTGCTGGCCCAGCGTGTCGCCGACGGTTCCTGGAATCGGGCGCAAGCAGGCGACCTGCTGGCCTTCACCGACAGCCGCAGCCACTTCCCGGCGACCGCCGCCGATCTGGCCGATCCGCGCCTGGCGGTGCTGGATCTACATCCCACTGGCCCCCTGTGGGGCCAGGGCGAGTCACCCGTGCAAGGCCCTGCCGCGGCCCTCGAGGCCGGCGTCGCCAACGACGCCGGCGCGCTGCCGGCCTGGCTGGCCGGTGCCGGCCTCTCGCATGAACGGCGCATCCTGCGCCTCCCCATCGGCGGCCTGACGTGGCATTATCCCGCTCCTGACATTCTGCAACTCGAATTCGTCCTGCCGGCCGGCTGTTTCGCCACCGCAGTGGTTCGCGAGCTGGTAACGCTCGGCGAGGCAGGGCAGACGGAACATCCATGCGACTTCTGATCGCCAACGACGATGGGGTGCTGGCCCCCGGTATCGCCGCGCTGCATGCCGCGCTCGCCGCCCGTGCGGACTACGAGTGCCAGGTGGTCGCGCCGCTCTATGACATGAGCGGCGTGAGCAGTGCCCTGACGCTGGACCGGCCCTTGCACCCCCAGCGCCTGCCCAATGGCTTCCTGGGCGTCAATGGCACGCCCACCGATTGCGTCCATCTCGGCCTCAACGGGCTGCTGGAGCAGACCCCGGACATGGTGGTGGCCGGTATCAACCTGGGTGCCAACCTGGGTGACGACGTCCTCTATTCCGGCACCGTGGCCGCGGCCATGGAAGGGCGCTTCCTCGAGCGCCCGGCGCTGGCCTTCTCGCTGGTCTCGCGCAGCGCCGACAACATGGCGGTGGCGGCGGAGATCGCCGCCCGCATCGTCGCCCTGCACGAGAGCCTCGACCTGCCGCCGCGCACCGTGCTCAACGTCAACATCCCCGATCTGCCGCTGGCGCAGATCAAGGGCCTGCAGCTGACCCGCCTGGGTCACCGCGCCCAGGCCAAGCCGCCGGTGCGCGAGGTCAACCCGCGCGGCAAGGCCGGCTACTGGATCTCCGTCTCGGGCGATGCGGTGGACGGCGGGCCGGGTACCGACTTCCATGCCGTGCTGGAAGGCTATGTCTCAGTGACGCCGCTGCAGTTCGATCGCACCTTCCGCGAGGGCTTCGCCGGGCTGTCGGCACTGACGGAGCTGTTGGCATGACTCAGGGGCAAGAGCATATGCAAAGACACGGCATCGGGATGACTTCCCAGCGCACCCGGGAGCGGCTCATCCAGCGCCTCTACGAGGAGGGGCTGTCCAACGCCCAGGTGCTGGAGGTGATCCGCCGCACGCCGCGTCACCTGTTCGTCGACGAGGCCCTGGCCCATCGCGCCTACGAAGACACCGCGCTGCCCATCGGCCATAACCAGACCATCTCCCAGCCCTTCATGGTGGCGCGCATGACCGAGCTGCTGCTCGCCGGCGGGCCGCTGGACAAGGTCATGGAGATCGGCACCGGCTCCGGCTACCAGACCGCCATCCTGGCGCAGACCGTGGAGCGGGTGTTTTCCGTCGAGCGGATCCAGTCGCTGCAGGATCGCGCCAAGGAGCGCCTGCTCGAACTCAATCTGCGCAACGTGGTGTTCCGCTGGGGCGATGGCTGGGAAGGCTGGCCGGCCCTGGCCCCCTACAACGGCATCATCGTCACCGCCGCCGCGCGGGAGGTACCCCAGGCACTGCTCGACCAGCTGGCGCCCGGTGGCCGCCTGGTGATCCCGGTGGGCGTCGACGAGGAGCAGAAGCTGCTGCTGATCGTGCGCGAGGACGACGGCTTCGTGCGCCACGAACTCAATGCCGTGCGTTTCGTGCCGCTGCTCAACGGACCCCTGGCCCAGTGAGCGACAGGGAACGTTACCCCGGTACCGCGCTCCAAGCCAGCCAGGCGGCTGTGGCCGCTTGAGGCCGGCGGGATGGCCGGACGGTAGATGATCAGACTGCGGGAGGAACGGGTGAAGGCCCGAGCGCAAGGATTTCCAGGACGAGGGCGTTCAGGCTGGCTGGCGGCTGTGCTCGTGGCCCTGCTGCTGGCAGGGTGCTCGACCAATGGTTCGCGAGCTCCGGTGGTGGACCGCGGCGACGGTCGCAGCAGCGTGCCCCAGGTCACCTCCGGGCAGTATCGCGTCAAACGCGGCGACACCCTGTTTTCCATCGCCTCCCGCAATGGCTGGGAGTGGCGCGCCCTGGCGGCCCAGAACGGCCTCAGCGCTCCCTATGTGATCCATGTCGGCCAGGTGATCCGCTTCGGCAGTGGTTCCTCCGCGACCGCCAGCAGTTCCAGTCGCATCACTCGGCGTCCGGCCGCGGTCGTGGCGTCCGGTCCGGCGCCGGGCAACCCGGTCGCGACCCCGGTGCCGATTCCGCCGCCGGTCACCTCCAACCCGACCGCCGCCACCCCGGTGGTAACGCCGAATCTGCCCGTGGCGCCCCCGCCGACCCCGGTGACCCCCGCCCAGACGCCGACCCGCGACGTGCCCCAATCAGCGGCCGGTTGGGCTTGGCCGACGAAAGGTACCCTCATCAGTCGATTCTCCGCCAGCAGCAGCCTGAACAAGGGAATAGACATCGCCGGACAGGAAGGACAGCCCGTGATGGCGGCCGCCGACGGCACCGTGGTCTATGCGGGAAATGGTCTACGGGGTTATGGTGAACTGGTTATCGTCAAACACAGCGAAACCTACGTCAGTGCCTACGGTCACAACCGTAGGTTGCTGGTTCGGGAAGGTGAGCGTGTCAAGATAGGGCAGACGATTGCCGAGATGGGTTCGACCGGCACCGACCGGGTCAAGCTCCATTTCGAGATTCGCCGTCAGGGCAAACCGGTGGATCCCTTGCAGTTCCTGCCCAATCGTTGATTCGCTAGGCGCCGACTCGATCCCGCAGTCCTTTGGGGGCGAGTCAAGGCGCATCGGCAACGTATCGATACGCCCTGGCTCGGAGTTCAGACGAGCAAGGGTTACTCAAGATGATCCAGACTAAACAAGAAGCCGAGTTCGATCTCGGAGATGATGTTCTGCTTCTCGATTCCAATCCCTTCGGTGAGGAATCCGCCGATGCGGCGATGACCAAGGCGCTCTCCGGGCGCGGCAACCAGGTCGTCCGTGGGGCCAAGCTGGCCGACTACAGCCGCGCACTCGACGCCACTCAACTCTATCTCAACGAAATCGGCTTCTCGCCGTTGCTCTCACCGGCGGAAGAGGTGCACTTCGCGCGTCTGGCGCAACGCGGCGACCCCGCGGGTCGCAAGCGCATGATCGAAAGCAACCTGCGCCTGGTGGTGAAGATCGCCCGGCGCTATATCAACCGCGGCCTGTCGCTGCTCGATCTGATCGAAGAGGGCAACCTGGGGCTGATCCGTGCCGTGGAGAAATTCGATCCCGAGCGTGGTTTTCGCTTCTCCACCTATGCCACCTGGTGGATCCGGCAGACCATCGAGCGGGCGATCATGAATCAGACCCGCACCATCCGCCTGCCGATCCACGTGGTCAAGGAGCTCAATCTGCACCTGCGCGCCGCGCGGGAGCTGACCCAGAAGCTCGACCACGAGCCATCCCCCGAGGAGATCGCTGCGCTGCTGGAAAAACCGGTGGCGGACGTCAAGCGGGTGATGGGGCTGAACGAAAGGATCAGCTCGGTGGACATGGTCCTGGGGCCGGATTCGGACAAGACCCTGCTCGACACCCTGACCGATGACCGTCCCACCGATCCCTGCGAGCTGCTGCAGGATTCGGATCTCAACCAAAGCATCGACCAGTGGCTACTGGAGCTGCCGGAGAAACAGCGCGAGGTGGTGGTGCGCCGCTTCGGCCTGCGCGGGCACGAAGCCAGCACCCTGGAAGAGGTCGGGCAGGAGATCGGCCTGACCCGGGAGCGGGTACGGCAGATCCAGGTCGAGGCCCTCAAGCGGCTGAGGGAGATCTTCGAGCGCAACGGCCTGTCCAGCGACGCACTCTTCTGAAGAGACCTGACTGAACAGCCGCCAAACGAGCCCGGAATTTTCCGGGCTTTTTTCTGCGTGTGGCTGTAAGCCTGAGCTTACAGCGCGCGTAAGCAGAAGACACGCGAGGCTGCCAGCGAGCATCGCTGGAGCAACTCGAAACAGCGTAAGTCACTGCCAAGAAAGGCTTTTGTCTTTCAGCTGCGATCGCGAGACGGGAGAGGTGGGCTTAGGGTGGCAGATTGCCAGCCTTCGGGAGAAGCGTACTATCGACGCTGTGTCTGGGACGACACGGATCGGCAGGATGCGGGTCAGGACACCTCGGGACGAGGTCCACCAGGACGGTGGCAGGACATCAGGGACAAGGACGAAGGGGGCGGAGCTATCCGCCCCCTTTTTTATTGCCGGCTGGCGCCGGCAGGACCTAGCGCTCGAGCTGGGCGAGCTTGCCGGTCTTGCCGTCCCACTCGGCGGCGTCGGGCAGGGCGTCCTTCTTCTCGGTGATGTTCGGCCAGATGTTGGCCAACTCACTGTTGAGTTCGATGAAGGCTTCCTGGCCGGCGGGCACCTCGTCTTCCGAGAAGATCGCCTGGGCCGGGCATTCGGGCTCGCACAGGGCGCAGTCGATGCACTCGTCCGGGTGGATCACCAGGAAGTTGGGGCCCTCGTAGAAGCAGTCCACCGGGCAGACTTCCACGCAGTCGGTATATTTGCATTTGATGCAGTTGTCAGTGACGACGAAGGTCATCTGCTCGTTCTCCTCAGGCTAAGGCGGCGGATTCTAGCAGCATTGCCAGGCCCCTCGTATCCGTTAACTCAGATACGCTTTTTCCATTCGTAGATAAGCTCCAGCGCCCTTCTGGGTGTGATGTCGTCTGGCTGCAAGCGTTCCAGTTCCTCGATGAGAGGATGGGCGGCGCTGGCGAACAGATCGGCCTGCAGCGGGCGGTCCTTGGCTGGCGCGGTCACCGGCAGCGGCGTACCCACCTCACCGTTGAAACTGGCCGCTTCCAGGCGGGCGAGATGCTCGCGCGCGCGCAGGATGACGTCTTCCGGCACGCCGGCCAACTGCGCCACGGCCAGGCCGTAGCTCTGGCTGGCCGGGCCGGGCAGCACATGGTGCAGGAAGACGATGCGGTCATTGTGCTCGGTGGCGTTGAGGTGGACGTTGGCCACGCTCGGCTGGCCGTCCGGCAGCACGGTCAGCTCGAAGTAGTGGGTGGCGAACAGCGTCCAGGCGCGCAGTCGCGCCAGTTGCTCGGCGGCGGCCCAGGCCAGCGACAGGCCGTCGAAGGTGCTGGTGCCGCGACCGACCTCGTCCATCAGCACCAGGCTGTGTTCGCTGGCGTTGTGCAGGATGTTGGCGGTCTCGCTCATCTCCACCATGAAGGTGGAACGGCCGCCGGCCAGGTCGTCGCTGGAACCGATGCGGGTAAAGATGCGATCCACCAGCGACAGCTCGCAACGGGCCGCCGGGACGAAGCTGCCGACATGGGCCAGGAGCACGATCAGCGCGGTCTGGCGCATGTAGGTGGATTTGCCGCCCATGTTCGGACCGGTGATCACCAGCATGCGGGTGTCGTTGTCGAGGGTGACGTCGTTGGCGACGAAGGGCGTTTCCAGCACCTGTTCCACCACCGGGTGACGCCCCTGGCCGATCTTCAGGCAGGGCTCCTCGACGAAGCGCGGCTTGTTCAGGTCCAGGTTGAGGGCGCGCTCGGCGAAGTTGGCCAGGACGTCCAGCTCGGCCAGGGCGGCGGCGCTGTCCTGTAGCGGCGCCAGGTGGCCGATGAGTTCGTCGAGCAGGGTTTCGTAGAGCGCCTTCTCCCGCGCCAGGGCGCGGCTCTGGGCGGACAGCGCCTTGTCTTCGAAGGCCTTGAGTTCCGGGGTGATGAAGCGTTCGGCGCCCTTGAGGGTCTGGCGCCGGATGTAGTCGGCCGGGGCCGACTCGGCCTGCTTGCTGGGGATCTCGATGAAGTAGCCGTGGACGCGGTTGTAGCCGACCTTGAGGCCTTGCAGGCCGGTGCGGGCCTTCTCGCGCGCCTCCAGGTCCATGAGGAACTGGCCGGCGTTTTCGCTGAGGGTCTGCAACTCGTCCAGCTCGGCGTCGTAGCCGCGCTTGATGACGCCACCGTCGCGGATCACCGCGGGCGGGTTGTCGATGATGGCGCGGGCCAGGGTGGCGGCCAGCTCCGGATAGGTCTGGATGCTCTTGGCCAGGTCCAGCAGGTGCGGAGCGATCATCTGCGTCAGCCCTTCCTGCAGCGCCGGCAGCGCGGCCAGGGCATCGCGCAGCCGGGCGAGGTCGCGCGGACGGGCGTTGCGCAGGCCGATGCGCGCGAGGATGCGCTCCAGGTCGCCAATGTCCTTGAGTTGCGGCTGCAGCGTCTCGAAGCGATAGCTTTCCAGTAGGCAGGTGATGGCGTCCTGGCGCGCTTCGATCACCGCGCGGTTGCGCAGCGGGCGATTCAGCCAGCGGGTCAGCAGGCGGCTGCCCATGGCGGTCTGGCAACGATCGACCACCGATTGCAGGGTGTTGTCGCGGCCGCCGGCCAGGTTGACGTCCAGTTCCAGGTTGCGGCGGCTGGCGCCGTCGAGGATGACGGTGTCGTCCAGGCGCTCGTGGCGGAGGCTGCGCAGGTGCGGCAGGGCGGTGCGCTGGGTTTCCTTGGCATAGGCCAGCAGGCAGCCGGCGGCGCCGATGGCCAGGCCGAGCTTGTCGCAACCGAAGCCCTTGAGATCGCCGGTGCCGAATTGCTGGCAGAGGCTCTTCAGCGCCGAATCGCAATCGAAGTCCCAGGGCGCCCGGCGGCGCACGCCGCGGCGCTTCTCGGCGGGCAGCCCGGCGGGCCAGTCGTCGGGGATCAGCAATTCGGCGGGGTTGAGGCGTTCCAGCTCCGCCAGCAGGGTTTCCCAGCCGGCCAGTTCCTGCACGGTGAAGCGGCCACTGGCGATGTCCAGCACGGCCAGGCCGAACAGGCGCTCGTCGCCCAGTACGGCGGTCAGCAGGTTGTCGCGGCGCTCGTCGAGCAGGGCTTCGTCGCTGACGGTACCAGGGGTGATGATGCGTACCACCTGGCGTTCCACCGGGCCCTTGCTGGTGGCCGGGTCGCCGATCTGCTCGCAGATCACCACCGACTCGCCGAGCTTGACCAGCTTGGCCAGATAGCCTTCCGCGGAGTGGAAGGGAATGCCGGCCATGGGGATGGATTTGCCGGCCGAGGCGCCGCGGGCGGTCAGGGTAATGTCGAGCAACTTGGCCGCGCGCCGGGCATCGTCGTAGAACAACTCGTAGAAATCGCCCATGCGATAGAACAGCAGTTGTTCGGGATGCTGATGCTTGATCTTGAGGTACTGCTGCATCATGGGCGTGTGCGCGGAGAGGTCGCTCATGCGGGTGTTTCGATCCGGTTGCGGTGGGCTAGCCGCGTATTGTCCACCAACTCGCGGCGTTTGTCGGCCCCGCTCGGCTCACCGGGGCGGCCTCAGGCCTCCGGCCGTGACTCGCGCCCGTCCAGCAACAGATCGATCTGGGTCATGAGCCGCTCCAGGGTGAAGGGCTTGGGCAGCACGGTAACGCCCGGTGTCGGCAGCGATTCGCCGGGCAGGCCGGCATCGGCGTAGCCGGTGATCAGCAGGGTCATCAGGCCAGGGCGGCGTTCACGGGCGAGGGCGGCGAGCTTGCACCCGCTCACGCCGCCCGGCAGGCCGACGTCGGCGATCAGCAGGTCCAGCGGCGTGTCGGATTCCAGCACCCGCAGCGCCGTGGCGGCATCCGTCGCCTCCAGGGTGCGGATGTGATGTTCGCTCAGGGCCTCGTCCACCAGGGTCCGCACCATCGGCTCGTCATCCACCACCAGCACGGTCAGGCCCCTGGGATAGCGTGACGAACCTGCGCGCGGCGTTTCCACCCGTGGCGAGGGCTCCTCCACCAGGCGTGGCAGATAGAGGGTGACGGTGGTCCCCACGCCTTCGGCCGAGGCGATATGGGCGACGCCGCCGGACTGCTTGGCGAAACCATAGATCATCGACAGGCCCAGACCCGTCCCCATGCCCACCGGCTTGGTGGTGAAGAAGGGATCGAAGGCCCGCGCCAGTACCTCGGGTGGCATCCCGGAACCGGTATCCAGCACCGCCAGGGTGACGTAGTCGCCGGGGGGCAGTTCCAGGGCGGTCGCCTGGTCCCGGGTCAGGCGGCGATTGCCGGTGACGATGCGCAGTACGCCACCCTCGGGCATGGCATCGCGCGCGTTGATGCAGAGGTTGAGCAGGGCGTTCTCCAACTGGTGGGGATCGCACAGGGTCAGGTGCAGCGTCTCGGCGAGCTCGATATGGATCTGTACCTGCGGGCCCACCGAACGGCGAATCAGCTCTTCCATCCCCAGCACCAGATCGTTGGTGCGGGTGGCGCTGGGATCCAGCGCCTGGCGACGGGAAAAGGCCAGCAGCCGGTGGGTGAGGGCGGCGGCACGCTCGGCGGCACCCTTGGCGGCGCTGGCGTAGCGTTCGAGATCGGCGACGCGGCCCTGGCCGAGGCGCAGGGTGAGCATGTCCAGGCTGCCGATCACCCCGGTGAGCAGGTTGTTGAAGTCGTGGGCGATGCCCCCGGTGAGTTGGCCCACGGCTTCCATCTTCTGGCTCTGGCGCAGCTGTTCCTCGGCCTGTTGCAGGGCCTCCTGCTGCTCGCGGATGGCGGTGACCTCCCGTACCGCGGAGTAGATGAGGCCGTCCTGCAGGACCGAATTCCACGACAGCCAGCGATAACCCCCGTCGCGATGGCGGTAGCGGTTCTCGAAGCCGAACACCGGCTCGCCGCCCTTCAGCCGCGCCACGGCCGCCTCGGTGCGGGCGCGATCCTCGACGTGGACGAAAGCCATGAAGGGCTCGTGGCGCAGCTGTTCCTCGGTCCAGCCCAGGGTACTGGTCCAGGCCGGGTTGAGATCCAGCAGCTGGCCTTCCGGGGTCGCCGTACAGAGTAGGTCGGGACTGGCCTGCCAGATGAGATCCCGCTGGCGGGTGCGCAAGGTCACCTGTTCGCCGAGGTTACCGGCGAAGCGATAGAGGGATTCCAGGCTGCGCCGCTGGGCGACGCAGACCAGCGCCATGATGACGTTGACCAGCACGAACAGCGCATGGGACACCCAGCGCTCGGAAAACAGGGCGAAGTAGGCCGGGGCCTTGACGAACAGCGTCTCCGCCAGCAACACCGAGAGCAGGGTGGCCAGCAGGCCGGGGCCCAGGCCGAACCAGAAGGCGGCGGCCATGATGAAGGGGATGAACAGCAGGTAGGGCAGGCTGTCGATCCCGAGGCTCAACCGGATCCCGGCGGCGATGCCGATGAACAGGACGGCACCCAGGTAGCGCAAGGGTGCAGGGGCGTCCCTTGGCACCAGCCGCAGCAGCCGGGCGAGCAGGGTGTGGGTAGCGATGGGCACTGAAGCTGAACCTCGGGACACGGGTCAGGGACGGAGCCCGCCGCCGGCATGGCCGGGCAGGCGGACACCAGGGCGCGCTCAGGTCCCTTCGTGCCGCTCGAACTCCTCCACGGCACGCACCACCCCGGCGTTGTCCTGGGCGGTGCTGCGCGCCTGGCGCTCGAAGGCGCTGGCAAGTTCGTCGACCAGTTGCAACAGGCGCGGAATGTCGCCGCTGCGCTCGGCATCGGCGGCCTGCTCGCGCACGCGGTTGACGAAGGCCTGGGGATCGTCGAAGGCGGTCATGGTCGTTCTCCGTGGGGTCTGATACCTGTCTGACCACAAATGACGGCCAAGACTCACTGACGACGTGTCCAGACCTCCGGATTGACCAGATTCGCCGGGCGTTGGCCGGCGAGGGCGGCCAGCAGGTTGTCTACCGCGCAGCGCGCCATGGCCTCGCGGGTTTCCCGCGTCGCCGAGCCCAGGTGCGGCGTGGGTACCACGTTGGGCAGTCGCAGCAGCGGCGAGTCCGGCGCCACGGGTTCGCGGTCGAAGACATCCAGGCCGGCACCGCGCAGGCGACCCTCCTGCAGGGCGGCGATCAGGGCGGCTTCGTCGATCACCGGGCCGCGCGAGACGTTGACCAGGATGGCATGGGCAGGCAGCCGGGCCAGCTCGGCGGCGCCCAGCAGGTGGTGGGTCTCGTCACTGAGCGGCACGGTGACGCAGAGGAAGTCGCAGCGCTCCAGCAGCTCGGGCAAGGGCAGGAAGCGCGCTGCGTAGCGCTCGTCCACCTCCGGCTTGGCCGCATGGGCGGTGTAGTTGACCTGCATGCCGAAGCCGAGGCTGGCGCGCCGGGCGATGGCCTGGCCGATACGCCCCATGCCGACCAGGCCGAGGGTCTTGCCATGGACGTCGCAGCCGAAGTGCGCCTCGCCCAGGCTGGACTGCCAGTGCCCCGCCCGCACCCAGTCCGCCAGCTCGACAATACGCCGGGCGGTGGCCAGCAGCAGCGCGAAGGCGGCGTCGGCCACACTTTCGGTCAGGACATCCGGGGTGTTGCAGAGCAGGATGGCGCGCTCCTGCAGATAGGGCAGGTCATAGCTGTCGAAGCCGACCGAGACGCTGGCGATGGCCTCCAGCTTCGGCGCCAGGTCCAGCAGTTCGGGCGTCAGCCTGAAGCTGGAGCCGAGCAGGCCCTGGGCCTCGGGGAGGCGCTCGCGCAGCCGGGCTTCACCGCCCGGCGCCTTGACGTCGACGTATTCCAGGTCGAAGGCCTCGTTCAGCCGGGCGGTCAGCGCCGGCGACAGCGCCTTGTAGTGGATCACCTTCTTTTTCATGGCGAAAGCCTTCCTTTAGTGACTGGTGGCGGGCTTGAGCGCCGCGGTGCGGGCGACCGGTTCCTGGCGCAGCAACAGGGTAAGCACCACGGCGACCAGCAGGGCGCCGCCCATGAAGCCGAAGGAGGCGCCGGGACCGCCGGTCACGCCATTGAGATAACCCACCAGGTAGGAGCCGGCGAAGGAGCCCAGGGCCCCCATGCTGTTGATCAGCGCCATGGCCCCGCCGGCGACGTTGCCCGGCAGGATTTCCGGCACGATGGCGAAGAAGGGGCCATAGGGCGCGTACATGCAGGCGCCAGCGACCACCAGCAGCGCATAGGACCACCAGAAATGATTGCTGCCGAGGGCGAAGGAGCCGAGGAAGGCCAGGGCGGCGATCAGTAGCGGCGGCCAGACGAACAGCTTGCGATTCTGCAGGCGATCCGAGGCCCAGGACACGCCGACCATGGCCAGCACGGCGGCCAGGTAGGGCAGGGACGACAGCCAGCCGGCCTGGACGATGTCCAGCTGGGCGCCTTGGCGCAGGATCGACGGCAGCCAGAGGACGAAGCCATAGACACCGATGCTCCAGCAGAAGTACTGCAGCGAGAGCAGGATAACCTTGGGCGAGCGGAAGGCTTCGGCGTAGTTCTTCACCGGCTTCATGCCCTGCTGCTCGGCCTTCAGCGCGGCCTCCAGGCGGTCCTTCTCCTCCGCGGCGAGCCACTTGGCGTCCTTCGGCCGCTCCGCGGCCAGGCGCCACCAGATGAAGGCCCAGATCACCGCCGGCAGGCCTTCGATGATGAACATCCAGCGCCAGTCCAGGGCATGGATCAGATAGCCGGACACCACCGACATCCAGAGGATGGTTACCGGATTGCCGAGGATCAGGAAGGTGTTGGCCCGCGAGCGCTCGCGTTTGGTGAACCAGTGGCAGAGATAGACCAGCATCGCCGGCATCACCGCCGCCTCGACCACGCCCAGCAGGAAACGGATGGCGATCAGCAGGGTGACGTTGGGCACCATGCCGGTCAGGGTGGCGAGACCGCCCCAGGCGATCAGGCTCCAGAAGATCAGCCGCTTGACGCTGCGCTTCTCGGCATAGATGGCGCCGGGCACCTGGAAGAAGAAGTAACCGAGGAAGAACAGCGCGCCGAGCAGCGACGACATCGCCGGGGTGATGCCCAGGTCCGTTGCCATGCCCGAGGCGGCGGCGAAGCCGTAGTTGGCCCGGTCGAGATAGGCCAGGCTGTAGGTAATGAAGACCACCGGCATCAGATACCACCAGCGGCGTGGAGCGAGAGAGGATGCGTTCATGGGATCACCTGCTTGATTGTTCTTGTCGGGTGTCGGATTTCAGCGGCGGCTCACGGGAGTTCGTGGCGGTAGGGCAAGCCTTCCATGTCGCCAACCACCTGGACGGCGCGGGCGCCGATCCAGTTGCCGCGGGCGACGGCGGCGGCGACGTCGAGGCCATCGAGCAGGGCGCTGACGAAGCCGGTGGCGAAGCCATCGCCGGCGCCGACGGTGTCGACCACCTCGGACACGGGCACGCCGGGAACCTCGCCCTCGGCCTCGGCGGTGCGCCAGTAGCCGCCGTCCGGGCCGAGCTTGATGGCCACTGCCTGGGCGCCGCGATCGAGGTAGAAGGCCGCGATGTCGGCCGGGGTGTCGTAGCCGGTCAGCAGGCGGCCCTCGGCCAGCCCGGGCAGTACCCAATCGGCCAGGCCGGCGAGTTCGTTGAGTTCACGGCGCATCTGCGCCTCGCTGTCCCACAGTGACGGCCGCAGGTTGGGATCGAAGGAGATGCTGCGTCCGGCGCCGCGCATGGCCTCAAGGAGGTGACGGCTGAAGGCCCGGACGCTGGGCGACAGCGCCGGCGGGATGCCGGTGGCGTGCAGGTGACGCGCCTGCAGCAGGCTGGGGTCGAAGTCTTCCTCGATGTTGAGGTGACTGGCGGCCGAGCCGCGGCGGAAGTACTCGACCACCGGATCGCTGCCGTCGGCGACTCGCGACTTCAGCTGGAAGCCGGTGGGGTGGCGGGCATCGACCTTGAGCCGGGTGCAGTCCAGCCCCTCGGCTTCGAGGCTGGCACGCACGAAACGGCCGAAGGAATCGTTGCCGACCCGGGACAGCCAGGCGACCTTGAAACCCAACCGGCTCAGGCCGATCGCCACGTTGTTGTCGGCACCGGCGATGCGCTTGCCGAATTGCCCGACCGTGGCCAGGTCGCCAGTCGTCTCGGCGACGAACATGGTCATGGTTTCGCCGAAGGCGAGGATGTCGTACTCAGCCATGACGGCGCTCCTCTTGGGAAGAATCATCCAGGGTGCGCAGGGCGGCGACCTGGCGACAGGTCTCGCCGAGCAGGTCCGCACCCAGGAGGGGAAATTCGATGGCGCGGCGTACGCCGGCCGGGAAGTAGGCCATCAGGCCTTGCCAGGCCAGCAGGTCGGCGGCCTCCGGTGGCACGGCATGCAGGCCACCGGCGCGCCGACGAACCGCCTTGCAATGCAGGTAGCGCACGTCGCGCCCCAGCAGGCGCGCGGCCTGCACTGGATCCTCGTCCTGCCAGCGCCAGTTGCCGACATCGAAGGTCAGCGCCACAGGCAGCCCTGCCGCCCGGGCGGCCTGGATGAAGGCGCGCAGCGGCTCGACCCGGCCGCCCTGGACGGTCTGGTCGTTTTCCACCAGCAACTGGGGGGCGCCCTCGACCAGCAACTGGGCGAGGGGCTGCAGGTCGGTTGCGGGGCGATAGTGACCGAGGGATACCTTGAGCGTATCGGCGCCCAGCGCCCTGGCTGCGGCCAGGGCCTCCGGCAGACCGGCTGCCAGGGTCCCGTCCGCGTCGGGCCAGAGTTCCAGCGGCACCGAATAGACGCAGCCGAGACCGGCGCTGGCGATGGCGGCGCGCAGGGCGCCCAGGTCGGGACGCGCGGCGAACAGCTCCGCGCGGATCTCGACATGGCTGGCGCCTGCCGCGGCGATGAGGTCCAGCCAGGCGGCCTGGCCGCGGGCACGGACCGCGTCGGCACCAAAGGCCGAGGTGGTGATGGCGAGCTCCGGTGGCATTGTTATTCTCCTGAAACCGGTTTCAACGAAAGACGGGCAAAACGGGCAAAGGTGCCCTCAGGGGCGGCGACCAGTCGACTGACGGACACGCAATTCCGCGCCGAAGGTCTGGCGCACCGGCGCACTGCGGTCACCATCGATACGCCGTTGCAGGCGTTCGAAGGCGGCCACGCCCAGGGTGTGAGTGGGTTGGGCCAGGGCGCTGATGCCACCACCGACCAGGGGGAACCAGTCCAGATCGTCCAGGGCCAGCAGGCCGATGCGCGCGAACAGCGGCTCGCCCAGGGCCTGCAGGGCCAGGGTCGTCGCCAGGGTCGCCACGCCATTGGCAGTGAGCAACGCCTTGGGCCCGGGACCGACGCTGGCCAGGAAGGCGGCCAGGGTCCGCTGCAGGCCCGGGGCATCGTCGGCCTGGGCGCAATGCGTGCCCCGGCAGTCCGGGTGCCCGGCCAGGACCGCTTCGAAGGCGCTCAGGCGCTGGAGGCGGGAGCTGGTGCCGTCGAGCGGCTCGCTCACCAGCAAGAGGTCGCGATAGCCCTGCTGTTGCAGGTGGGTCACCCCGGTCTCGATGGCTTGATGGTTGTCGAGGCCGACCAGGTCGGCTTCCACGCCCGGTAGTTCGCGATCCAGCAGCACCAGGGGCAGGCGGCTGCCCAGCTGGCGCAGGTCGGCGGCGTGCTGGCCGAAAGTGTTCACGATCAGCCCTTCGATGCTGTAGGACTGCAGCGCGGCCAGTTGCTGGCGCTCCTGGTCGGCGTCCTGGTCGGTGTTGCAGATCAGCAGCGAATAGCCCTGCTGGCGGCAGGCCGTTTCCACGCCATGCATCACCGCGGTGGAGTAGGGATTGAGCAGGTCGGCCACCAGCATGCCGATCAAGCGGCTGCGACCACGCTTGAGGCCGCGGGCCATCTGGTTGGGCTGGAAATCGAGGGCCACCACGGCCTGCTCGATGCGCGCGGCGAGGGCGTCGGAGAGCAGGCGGCGGTCTCCGCTGATGTAGCGCGAGACGCTGGCCTTGGATACGCCGGCGGCCAGGGCCACTTCGGCGATGGTCGCGCGGGAAGCGCGCGGACCGGGAAGAAAGACGTCGTTCATGGCATACCGCTGTTAGGATTTTGTAGGTGCCTGAAACCGGTTTCAGTAAATCTTTTCTGCCACGGCGGGGCAAGCCGGTCTAAGGTGCGTGCCGACCAGCGGTCGCCGCAGGCAGAGAGTCGCCGCGGTCACCTTTATGTCTCCCTTGGATAGGAAGGTCTCGATGGATTCCCTCGACAATCTCGCCCGGCGCCTTGGCGAAGCCCTGCAGGCGGCAGGTGCCCAGGTCACCACCGCCGAATCCTGCACCGGTGGTGGCATCGCCGAGGTGATCACCCGGGTCGCCGGCAGCTCGGCCTGGTTCGAGGCCGGCTTCGTCACCTATTCCAATCGCCAGAAGACCCTCCAGCTCGAGGTGCCCGAGGTGCTGTTCGAGCGGGTCGGGGCGGTCAGCGAGGAGGTGGTGACGGCAATGGCGCGGGGCGCCCAGCAGCGCTCCGGCGCCCGCTTCGCGGTAGCCGTGAGCGGGATCGCCGGGCCGGGTGGCGCCGTGCCGGGCAAGCCGGTGGGCACGGTCTGGCTGGCCTGGCTGGCCGGGGAAAGACTGCGCACCGAACGGCAGGTGTTCCCCGGGGATCGCGCCGCGGTACGCCAGCAGACCCAGGTGCGGGCACTGGAGGTTTTGCTGGCCTTGCTGGACGAGGAAAAAGCCCTGCGGGTGTAGCAACCGGGGGGCGACTATGGTTTAATACTGTTCACTTATACAGGTATCCACGGCCGTCTGGCCCTTCTTTCTCTGAGAGGAATCTAATGGACGACAACAAAAAGCGTGCCCTGGCCGCGGCCTTGGGACAGATCGAAAAGCAATTCGGCAAGGGCACCGTGATGCGCATGGGCGATCACGACCGCCAGGCCATCCCGGCGATCTCCACCGGCTCCCTGGGCCTGGACATCGCCCTGGGCATCGGTGGCCTGCCCAAGGGGCGGATCGTCGAGATCTACGGTCCCGAATCCTCGGGTAAGACCACCCTGACCCTGTCGGTCATCGCCCAGGCCCAGAAGCAGGGCGCCACCTGCGCCTTCGTCGACGCCGAACACGCGCTGGACCCGGACTACGCCGGCAAGCTGGGCGTCAACGTCGACGACCTGCTGGTCTCCCAGCCGGACACCGGCGAGCAGGCCCTGGAAATCACCGACATGCTGGTGCGCTCCAACGCCGTCGACGTCATCATCGTCGACTCCGTGGCGGCCCTGGTACCCAAGGCCGAGATCGAGGGCGAGATGGGTGACATGCACGTGGGTCTGCAGGCCCGCCTGATGTCCCAGGCGCTGCGCAAGATCACCGGCAACATCAAGAACGCCAACTGCCTGGTCATCTTCATCAACCAGATCCGCATGAAGATCGGCGTGATGTTCGGCAACCCCGAGACCACCACCGGTGGTAACGCCCTGAAGTTCTACTCCTCGGTCCGCCTGGACATCCGCCGGATCGGCGCGGTGAAGGAAGGCGACGAGGTGATCGGTAGCGAAACCCGCGTCAAGGTGGTCAAGAACAAGGTGGCGCCGCCGTTCCGCCAGGCCGAGTTCCAGATCCTCTACGGCAAGGGTATCTACCTGAATGGCGAGATCATCGACCTGGGCGTGCAACTGGGCCTGATCGAGAAGTCCGGTGCCTGGTACAGCTACCAGGGCAGCAAAATCGGCCAGGGCAAGGGCAATGCCGCCAAGTTCCTGGAGGACAATCCCGAGGTCAAGGCCGCCGTCGACAAGGCGATCCGCGAGAAGCTGCTGAGCCAGCCGAGCAACCAGAAAGCCGAAGTGGCTGCCGAAGAAGACGCCAACGTCGACTTCTGATCGTACCGCACAGCCGAAACGACCCCCGCCCCGTGCGGGGGTTTTCGCATGAGGAGGAACCTTCTTGGGCAATCCGCTGGATACCCCCGCTGCTATCCGCCTGGCGGCCATGGACCTGCTGGCACGGCGCGAGCACGGGCGCGAAGAGCTGTCGCGCAAGCTGCGTCGGCGCGGGGCCGACGACAGTCTCCTCGCTCCCGTGCTGGACCGCCTGGCCGAGCAGGGTCTGCTCGACGAGAGCCGCTACCTGGGCAGCTACATCGCCAGCCGCGCCCGCGCCGGCTATGGTCCCTTGCGCATTCGCGAAGAGCTCGGCCAGCGCGGCCTGAAGCGCGATCAGATCGAGGCCGCCCTGCGCGAGGCGGATGTGGACTGGCAGGCGCAGCTGGAAGAGGTCTGGCGCAGGAAGTTCGGCACCCCTCCGGTCGATGCCAAGGAGCGCGCCAAGCAAGGCCGCTTCCTGGCCTATCGTGGCTACGCCATGGACGGGATCAACCGGGTATTGAGCCGGCGGTAGCGGCCGCAGGTCCGGTCATCTCGGGCTTCGCTGCGCTCAGCGCCAACCTACGAGGTTGCCGGCAGGCGTAGGTTGGGTTGAGACGGCTCCACCGTCGAAGCCCAACACATCCTCGGCGTGCGGAGTCGTGTTGGGCTTCGCTGCGCTCAGCGCCAACCTACGGTCTCACCAGTAGCCGTAGGTTGGGTTGAGACGGCTCCACCGTCGAAGCCCAACACATTCTAGGCGTGCGGGGTCGTGTTGGGCTTCGCTGTGCTCAGCGCCAACCTACGGGGTTACCGGCAGGCGTAGGTTGGGTTGAGACGGCTCCTCCGTCGAAGCCCAACAAATCCTCGGTGTACGGGGTCACGTTGGGCTTCGCTTCTCTCAGCACCAACCTACGGGGTTACCGGCAGGCGTAGGTTGGGTTGAGACGGCTCCACCGTCGAAGCCCAACAAATCCTCGGTGTACGGGGTCACGTTGGGCTTCGCTGCGCTCAACGCCAACCTACGGCCTCCTCAAGCGGCCCAATGCTCCGGCCGGTTGAGTTCATCCACCAGCTCGCGCAGCCGGCCGTAGTGGCGGCTGTGGAAGTCGAAGGTGAGCCTGGTGAGGTGCGCGAATTCCGCTTCATCGGCCTGGCCTTCGCCCGGGCGCAGCTGGGTGAAGCCGGGGGTGCGGCAGAGGTCGCCAAAGTCCGCCGCCAGGCGTTCCAGACAGGCGGACGTCAGCGGATGCTTGAGGCGAATATGGAACTGACCGTCGCGCCGCCGCGTGGAGTGATAGTTGCCATAGAAGCGCTCGATCTCGGCGGCGGCCGCTTCGGCCGAGCGTACCAGGCGCACCAGCTTGAGATCGGCGGGCAGGATGTAACCCTCCGCCAGCAGGTTGCGCTCCAGATAGGCCAGGGCGTCGTCCCAGAAATGCCCATCGGGGGTATCCAGCAAGACCAGGGGGACCAGCGGACTCTTGCCGGTCTGGATCAGGGTGAGCACCTCGAAGGTCTCGTCCAGGGTGCCGAAGCCGCCGGGGCAGAGCACCAGGGCGTCCGCTTCCTTGAGAAAGAACAGCTTGCGCACATAGAAGAAGTGGAACGACAGCAGGTGATCCGTGCCCTCGATGGTCGGATTCGCCCGCTGCTCGAAGGGCAGGGTGATGTTGAAGCCCAGGCTGGCCTCGGGGCCGGCGCCCTCGTGGGCCGCGCCCATGATGCCGGCGCCGCCACCGGTGATGACCATCATGTCCCGCCGCGCCAGGGCCGCGCCCAGGTCGCGGGCGAGGTCGTAGAGGGCATGGTCGATGCGGGTACGCGCCGAGCCGAACACCGTGACCTTGCGCCGGCGGCGGAAGCGTTCCAGGGTGCGAAAGGCCTGCTCCAGCTCCTTGAGGGTCTGCAGCATGATCTTGGCGTCCCAGCGCGCCGGATTGGTCTGCGCCATGCGCACCACCGTCACCAGCATCTCGCGGTACAGGGCGAGGTTGGGGCTGCCGCCGGGCAGGGCGTGCTCCAGCAGCTCGTCGATGCGCTGACCGAGATCGGCGGCGCTGGGCTCCACGTGGCGAGCCAGGTAGCTGTCGTCACTGTCCTCGGTCATGGCGCGAACTCCTGATTACTTGCCCAGGCCGCAGTCGGCGGCCTGGAAGCGCTCGACCATGATCGGCTTGTTGGTCTGGTATTCGGTGAAGTCGTAGACCAGGGTGGCGCCGCGGGCCAGCAATTGGCGGTAGCCGTTGTTCTGGCAGACGCTTTCGGCGAGCTGCACCCGCACCGTCGCCGGATTTTCGCGCATGCGGGCGGCGTGGGCCGGGCGGACGCTGAGGTGGTCGATCAGCTGCTTGCCCTCTACCGTGTAGCCGCGATCGAGGATGTCTTCGTTGATGGCGCGGGGCGTACCCTGACTGCTCTCGGCCGCGACCTTGCGCAGCATCTGGTTGAGCTCGTGGTCCTTGAGCGAGTCGGCTGCCTGGGCGGTGAAGGGCAGGGCGAGCGTCAGGGCGAGCAAAGCAAAACGAGGCATCGTGTTCTCCAGCGTAGAGGAGCCCGTTTCGACCGTGGTCGCGGGCGGGGGTTCGCAAGGCGTCTGCGCAGGGTACCTTGCCTGGCCGCCGCGGGCATCTCGATCGCTCTGGTAAACTTGGCTTTTGCCCAAGAGCCCGGCATGACCCCGACCCTCGATATTCCTCCCCATGCCGTGGCCCGGCTGCGCCAGGAGCGTCTGGCGCGCAGCATCAAGCCCTTCGTCGCCCGGGGCTCGCGCATGACGCGCTGCCCCAACTGCCGGCTGGCACCCAGTCATTGCCTGTGTGAGCTGCGCCCGCTGCGCCAGACCCGGGCCGGCATGTGTCTGCTGATGCACGACGTGGAGCCGCTCAAGCCGAGCAACACCGGCTGGCTGATCGCCGACGTGGTCGCCGATACCCATGCCTTCGGCTGGAGTCGTACCGCCGTGGATCCAGCCCTGCCGGCGTTGCTCGCGCAGCCCGAGTGGCAACCGTTGCTGGTGTTCCCCGGCGAATACGCCGCGCCCGAGCGGGTGGTCGAGAGCTTGCCCGTGGCTCCCGGCAAGCGTCCGCTGTTCGTGTTGCTGGATGCCACCTGGACCGAGGCACGCAAGATGTTTCGCAAGAGTCCCTATCTGGACGGCCTGCCGGTGCTGAGCTTCCAGCCCACTGCCCTGTCGCGCTACCGGCTGCGGCGCTCCACCCGCGGCGAGCACCTCTGCACCGCCGAGGTGGCGGCCCTGTGCCTGGAGCTGGCCGGCGAGGCCCCCGCCGGGCGCCTGCTGGAAGCCTATCTGGACGTCTTCAGCGAGCGCTATCTGGATGCCAAGCACCATCTGCCGCTGGCGGCGGACAGTCCCGCCAGCCAGCAACTCGAGGCGCTGCGGCGCCTCAGTTGACCGGCTTGGCGTCCACCGGCTGTTGCCGCGGCCAGAGCTGCGCGGCCAGCATGCCGGCGAACATCAGGGCGCAGCCCAGGTAGCCCCGACCGCTGAGGGCCTCGCCGAGCAGCCAGGCGCCGAAGAAGGCGGCGAATACCGCTTCCAGGGAAAAGATCACCGCCGCGTGAGAGGCGATGGCGCCGCGCTGGGCGAACACCTGCAGGGTGTAGCCGATGCCGGCGGCGATCACTCCGCCATAGAGCAGGTCGGGCAGGGCCTTGGCGACCTGGGTCGCCTGGAAGGGCTCGAAGACCAGCGCCAGCAGCAGGCTCAGGACCGCGCAGACGAGGAATTGCAGGATCGACAGCACGGTGGCGTCGTGGCGACTGGAATAGTGCCCCACCAGCAGGACGTGGACGCCCCAGGCCAGGGCGCCGGCCAGTTGCAGCAGGTCGCCGGAAGCGACCTGGAAGTTGTCGCCGATACTGAGCAGGCCCATGCCGACCACCGCCAGGCAGGCGCCGACCCAGGTGCCGACATGGCTGCGCTGACCCAGCAGCAGCCCCAGCAGGGGTACCACGATGACATAGAGGCCGGTGATGAAGCCGGAGTTGGTCACACTGGTGAACAGTAGCCCGACCTGTTGCAGGTTGATGCCCAGGGTCAGCACCAGGCCCATCAGCAGGCCGCCCTTGAAGGTATCCCGGGTGAAGGCTCGTTGCCGTCCGCCACGGCGCAGGAACAGCAGCAGCGGCAGCAGGGTGAGGGCACCCAGGGCGAATCTCAGGCCGGTGTAGAGAAAGGGCCCTATGTGCTCCATGCCGCCGGTCTGGGCGATGAAGGCGCTGCCCCAGATGAGGGCGGTGAGCAGCATGAGCAGGTCGGCACGGAGCGCAGCGCTGGGCATCGGGTATCTCTTGGGCAAAAAGCGCAACTGTGCCGCAACCCTTGGCCCTTTGCCTACCGCTGGTGGTCCGTCCGGCCTTGCCGCCGTCTGCGCCGTTCGGCATGCTGGCGCCATCTCGAAGGCAGCCGGCGCGCCAGGCACCTGGTCTTCGCGACCCCCAGTACAAGAAGGAAAGCTACACCATGGCGGCTGCCTATCAGATCCTGATCGCCGACGATCACCCGCTGTTTCGCAGCGCGCTGCAGCAGGCGCTCACCCTGGGCCTGGGCGCCCAGGCGCGGCTCACCGAGGTGGCCGACATCGCCCAGCTCCAGGCCTGCCTGGCCGACCGTACCGACTGGGATCTGGTCCTGCTCGACCTGAACATGCCCGGCGCCTACGGCTTTTCCGGCCTGGTGCTGTTGCGCGGCCAGTATCCGCAGGTGCCTGTGGTGATGATCTCGGCCCAGGAGGAGCCGGCGGTGGTGCAGCGCGCCCGGGAGTTCGGGGCCAGCGGCTTCATACCCAAGTCCAGCGATCTGAGTACCCTGCAGCGGGCGGTCAGCCAGGTGCTGGATGGCGACACCTGGTGGCCACCGCAGGTCGAGGGCGCCGTCGCCCTGAGCGAGGAGGCCAAGGCGGCCAGCGCCGGCCTCGCCAGCCTCACCCCCCAGCAATTCCGGGTGCTCACCATGCTCTGCGAGGGGCTGCTGAACAAACAGATCGCCTTCGAGCTGAATGTCTCCGAGGCCACGGTGAAGGCCCATGCCACGGCTATCTTCCGTAAACTCGGCGTCCGTACCCGGACCCAGGCGGCGCTGCTGTTGCAGCAACTGGAGAGTACCTCCAGCTAGGTCCGGTGGCGCTAACCATGGGGCCATGACTGGCCGCGTCCCTGCGGCGGCCTGGTAAGCCTCGACCGTTACCTTGCACGCTTTCTCTACCTGCCGTCTGCCAGAGGCGGCGGTTCGATCCTGTCGATGGAGCTTTCGGTGATTTCTCCCTACAAAGGCAAGACCGGTCTGCGCCGGGTCATCAACGCGACGGGCTACTCCCTGGCCGGGCTGCGTACCGCCTTCCAGCAGGAAGCGGCCTTTCGCTCCCTGGTCGCGCTCAACGTGGTGCTGCTGCCGATCGCCTTCTGGCTCGACGTGAGCCGCGGTGAGCGGGCCCTGCTGGTGGCGGTGTGCCTACTGTCGCTGGTGGTCGAGTTGTTCAACGCCGCCATCGAGGCGGTGGTGGATCGCATTTCCCTGGACTGGCACGAGCTGTCGAAGAACGCCAAGGATCTTGGCAGTGCCGCGCAGTTCGTGGCCATGTTCATCATCGCCGCGGTCTGGGGGATCGTCCTGCTCGGCTGAGCAGGACGACGATCAGACGGTGGCCCCCAGCGTGGCGCCTGCCGCGGTCTGGTCGGTCGCCAGGCCCTGGTCGAGCACGCTCGGCTGGGCCGAGTGGATGACCTTGTGGATGAAGTGCAGCTTGGCGATCACCGGGGCGGGCAGCGCGAAGGGATAGAAGTCCGGCTGGCCCATGCTGCGCGACAGCTCGTTGAGCATGGCCGCCAGTTCGATCCAGGCGTTGGCGAAGCCAAGGAATTCATCGTCGCTGCGGTCTTCGGCTTCGTACAGCGCCTCGCGGGTGAACGGCTGGAAATCCAGCTGGGTGGTGGTGGCGTTCATGCCCAGGTTGGCGGCGGTGGCCAGGGTATCCATCATGTGCAGGTAGTGGGCCCAGGTTTCTGCCCAGTCTTCCCAGGGGTGCATGGTGGCGTAGGCACTGATGTACTGGGTTTCCCACTCCGCGGGGGCGCCCTGCTCGTAGTGGCGCTGCAGGGCTTCGCTATAGTCGGCGCGCTCGTCGCCGAACAGGGCGCGGAAGGGTTCTTCCCAATCGGTGCCCGCGACCAGGCGGTCGAAGTAGTAGTGGCCGACCTCATGGCGGAAGTGGCCGAGCAGGGTGCGGTAGGGCTCGTGCATGTCGGCCCGGACCTTTTCCCGATGGGCGTCGTCCGCTTCGAGGATGTTCAGGGTGATGAGGCCATTGGCATGGCCGGTGGTAGGCGTGCCGTTGGCGTCGGGCGCGAGGAAGTCGAAGGCGAGACCGCGTTCGGCGTCCACGCTTTGCGGGATCACCTGCAGGCCCAGGCCCAGCAGTTGGGCGACCAGTTGGCGCTTGGCCAGCTCCAGCTTGCGCCAGCGTTCGCCATTGCCTTCGAAGGACAGGTCCGGGATGGTGTGGTTGAGCTGGCAGGCCAGGCAGAACTCGCTGCTGGCCTCGGCCGGTACCAGCCAGTTGCAGGCCGCCGGGGTATCCAGGTTGGCACAGCGCCGGTAGAGGCTGCTGGATGCCTCGGGCAGTTGCCAGAGACCTCCGTCGGTGGGCTGCAGGGCGGTCGGCGTGCCCTGATCCGGGGCATAGCCCAGGGCATTGCCGCAGGCCAGGCATTCGCTGTTGGGAAAGAAGATGGCCTGCCCGCAGGTGCAGTTGGCGACCTTGCGTTGAGTAGGCAGCGACCGCAGAGCATTGCGCTGCAGACGGTTCGAACTGTAGCTTCCAAGAAAATTGCGCATGAGGGATACCTGGCGAGGACGACCAACGACCAGCGAAACGCTGGCGTCGTGCTAGCGATTTAGTAGAGTGGCTGGCGGTTGGAGTTCCGGGTTGTTCGTCGCCTGACCCGCGCGGTAGGCACTTTGCGGCCCTGCCCGGATTCCGGGGCACGAGATTTGCTCGCTACTTCCGTCTAACCGGTGAACGGAGTCTCCCTGTGTCCATCCATGTCGCCCTGCAGCACGTCAGTCATTACGCCTACGATCGCCCGGTGGAACTGGGCCCGCAGATCGTCCGCCTGCGTCCGGCCCCCCACAGCCGAACCCGGATCCTCTCCTATGCCCTGCGGGTCCAGCCGGAAGGGCATTTCATCAATTGGCAGCAGGATCCCCAGGGCAACTACCTGGCCCGGCTGGTGTTTCCCGAGCCTACCCGCGAATTCCGGGTGGAAGTGGACCTGGTCGCCGAGATGGCGGTGTTCAATCCCTTCGACTTCTTCCTGGAGCCCTACGCCGAGCGCTTTCCTTTCGTCTACGCGGAAGAAGAGCGTCGCGAGCTGAGCGCCTTCTGCGAACGCCTGCCGGCTACGCCCCGGTTTGCCAGCTATCTCGCCGAGATCTCCCGGGAGCCGGTGCCGACCCTGGATTTCCTGGTCGCCCTCAACCAGCGGCTGAGCCGCGACGTGGCCTATCTGATCCGCCTCGAGCCCGGGGTGCAGACTCCCGAGGATACCCTGGACAAGGCGTCGGGCTCCTGCCGCGACAGCGCCTGGCTGCTGGTGCAGCTGCTGCGTCACCTGGGCCTCGCGGCGCGTTTCGTCTCCGGCTATCTGATCCAGCTGACCGCCGACCAGAAGGCCTTGGACGGACCCTCCGGGACCGCCGTGGACTTCACCGACCTGCACGCCTGGTGCGAGGTCTATCTGCCCGGCGCGGGCTGGATCGGCCTGGACCCCACCAGCGGGCTGCTGGCGGGCGAGGGGCACATCCCCCTGGCCTGCAGTCCCGAGCCGGCGTCGGCGGCGCCGATCTCCGGGCTGGTCAGCGAGAGCGAATGCACCTTCGAGCACCACATGGCGGTGGAGCGGCTGTGGGAGGCACCGCGGGTCACGCGGCCCTACGACGAGCACCAGTGGCGGGACATCCTCGCCCTCGGCCAGCGGGTGGACAGTGACCTGCTGGTGCAGGACGTGCGCCTGACCCTGGGCGGCGAGCCGACCTTCGTCGCCCTCGACCATCCCGACGACGAGGAGTGGAGCACCGCCGCCCTGGGGCCGAACAAGCGGCACCTGGCCACCAAGCTGTTCCAGCGCCTGCGCGAGCACTATGCGCCCAAGGGCCTGGTGCATTTCGGCCAGGGCAAGTGGTACCCGGGCGAGCAGCTGCCGCGCTGGTCGCTCAACTGTTTCTGGCGCGCCGACGGCCAGCCGTTGTGGCGCGATGCCGCGTTGCTGGCCGACGAACGCCTCGACTACGGTGCCGACGCGGCCCTCGCCGAGCGCTTCGTGCAAGGCGTGGCGCAGCGCCTGGGGGTGACCGACGAGCACCGCTTCCCGGCCTTCGAGGACTGGCTCTACTTCCTCTGGCGCGAGCAGCGCCTGCCGATCAACGTCGACGCCAGCGATTCGCGGCTGAACGATCCGCTGGAGCGCGAGCGCCTGCGCCGGGTGTTCGCCCAGGGCCTGGACCGGGTGGTGGGCTACGTCCTGCCGCTGGCCCGGACCGCCGCCGAGGATGCCTGGCGCACCGGGCCCTGGTTCCTGCGCGAGCAGCAGTGCCGGCTGGTGCCGGGCGACTCGCCGCTGGGCTATCGGCTGCCGCTGGATTCCCAGCCCTGGGTACGCGAGGAAGACTATCCCTATCTGCATCCGACCGATCCCAACCAGCCGCTGGCGCCCCTGCCCGATCCGGTCCGCCTGCAGGAGCGCTGGCGCCAGCCGCGGCCGCTCGCGAAACCCGCCCAGGCTGCGCCGGAGGCCTTCGCCTCGGCAGCCGACATTGTCCGCACCGCTTTCTGCGCCGAGCCGCGCGAGGGGCGGCTGTACCTGTTCATGCCACCCCTGGCGCGGTTGGAAGACTACCTGGAGCTGGTCGCCGCCATCGAGGACACTGCCACCGCGCTGGGCTGCCCGGTGGTGCTGGAAGGCTACGAGCCACCGCGCGATGCCCGGCTGATCAATTTCCGGGTAACCCCCGATCCGGGTGTCATCGAGGTCAACATCCATCCGGTGGCGAGCTGGGATGCCCTGGTCGAGCAGACCGAGTTCCTCTACGAGGCCGCCCGGCTGTCGCGCCTGACCACCGAGAAGTTCATGATCGATGGCCGCCACACCGGCACCGGCGGCGGCAGCCACTGTGTGCTCGGCGGGGCCACGCCGGCCGATTCGCCGTTCCTGCGCCGTCCCGATCTCTTGCGCAGCCTGATCAGCTACTGGCACAACCACCCCTCGCTGTCCTACCTGTTCGCCGGCCTGTTCATCGGTCCGACCTCCCAGGCGCCGCGGGTCGACGAGGCGCGCAACGATGCCCTCTACGAACTGGAGCTGGCCTTCGCCCAGCTGCCGCCGCCGGGCGCGGAGTGTCCGCCCTGGCTGGTGGACCGCCTGCTGCGCAACCTGCTGGTAGACGTGACCGGCAACACCCACCGCGCCGAATTCTGCATCGACAAGCTCTATTCGCCCGACAGCGCCACTGGCCGCCTCGGCCTGCTGGAACTGCGCGCCTTCGAGATGCCGCCCCACGGCCGGCTGCAACTGGTGCAGCAACTGCTGCTGCGCGCGCTGGTCGCCCGCTTCTGGCGCGAACCCTATGCTCCCGAGCGGCTGGCGCGCTGGGGGACCGAATTGCATGACCGCTACCTGCTGCCGCATTTCATCCAGGAGGATTTCCGCGACGTCCTCGCCGAACTGGCCGAGGCCGGCTATGCCTTCGATCCCGCCTGGTTCGCCGCGCACTTCGAATTCCGCTTTCCCAAGTATGGCGATTTCGCGGTCAAGGGCATCGAGCTGGAGCTGCGCCAGGCGCTGGAGCCGTGGCATGTGCTGGGCGAAGAGGGCGTCATCGGCGGGACTATGCGCTACGTCGACTCCTCCCTGGAGCGAGTCCAGGTAAAGGTCACCGGCCTGGCGCCTGATCGCTACGCCTTGCTCTGCAACGGCGCCCGGGTGCCGCTGCGGGCGACCGGCCGGGTCGGCGAGTACGTCGGCGCGGTGCGCTTCCGCGCCTGGCAGCCGGCCTCGGCGCTGCACCCCAACCTGGGCGTGGACGCCCCCCTGGTGTTCGATCTGCTCGATACCTGGATGCAGCGCTCCCTGGGTGGTTGCCAGTATCATGTCGCCCATCCCGGCGGCCGTAACTACGCTACGCTACCGGTCAACGCCTACGAGGCGGAAAGCCGGCGCCTGGCGCGCTTCTTCCGCTTCGGGCATACCCCCGGACGCCAGTTGCCGCTGCCCCTCGACAGCAGTCTGGAAACGCCCTTCACCCTGGATCTGCGCCAGACCCACGTCAGCCGACCGCACTAGACATGCACCCAACCTCCCCACGTGCCGCCCTCGAGGCGGCCGGCAGCTTCAACGAACTCTGGGACCCTCGCGGTGGCGTGCGGCCGACCTGGCGGCGCTTCTATGGGCACCTGGCCGGTCTGCGCCCGGCGCAGCTCGACCAGCGCCAGGCCCTGATCGCCCGGCAGATCCAGGAAAACGGCGTGACCTACAACGTCTACGCCGATCCCAAGGGCAGCGACCGGCCCTGGGCGCTGGACCTGCTGCCGCAGCTGATCTCGGCGGAGGAGTGGGCCCCGCTGGCCGCCGGGGTGGCCCAGCGGGCGCGGCTGTTGAACCGGGTGCTGGGTGATCTCTATGGCGAGCAGCGCCTGCTGCGCGAGGGCCTGCTGCCGCCGGAACTGGTGTTCGGCCACAACAACTTCCTCTGGGCCTGCCAGGGCCTGCGCCCGCCGGGCGACACCTGGCTGCATGTCTACGCGGTGGACCTGGCGCGGGCGCCGGACGGGCGCTGGTGGGTGCTGGCGGACCGGACCCAGGCGCCGTCCGGCGCCGGCTATGCCCTGGAGAACCGCCATATCGTGGCGCGGGCCTTTCCCGAATTGCACCGCGACCTGCAGGTGCAATCGCTCAACGGCTATTTCCAGGCCTTGCAGCGCACCCTGAGCGCCGGACTGGATACCGGCGACGAGGCGCCCCTGGCGGTGCTGCTCACCCCCGGCCGCTACAACGAGACCTATTTCGAGCACCTCTACCAGGCGCGGCAACTGGGCTTTCCGCTGGTGGAAGGCCAGGACCTCACGGTGCGCAACGCCTGCCTCTACCTGAAGACCCTGAGCGGCCTGCGACGCGTCCATGCGGTATTCCGCCGCCTGGACGACGACTTCTGCGATCCCCTGGAGCTGCGCACCGACTCGGCCCTGGGCGTGCCCGGCCTGCTGGAGGCGGTGCGCCAGGGCAACGTCATCATGGCCAATGCCCTGGGCAGCGGCCTGCTCGAATCGCCCGGCTTGCTGGGCTTCCTGCCGGGGGTGTGCCAGGCGCTGCTGGGCGAGTCCCTGACACTGCCCGCCGTCGCCACCTGGTGGTGCGGCGAGACGCCGGTACGGGAGGAGGCCCTGGCGCGGCTGGGCGAACTGGTGATCAAGCCGGCCTATCCCTCCCAGCGCTTCGAACCGGTGTTCGGCAAGGCGCTGGATGCCGGGGAGCGTGCCGCCCTGCGCGAGCGCATCGTGGCACGGCCCCACGCCTATGTCGCCCAGGAGCGCATCCAGCTGTCGCGGGCGCCGGTCTGGCAGGGCGGTAGCCTGCAGTCCCGCGCCATCGGCATGCGCGTCTACGCGGTGGCCAGCGAAGGCGGCTACTGGGTGATGCCCGGCGGCCTGACCCGCGTCGCCCACGAGGGCGCCGAGGTGGTCTCCATGCAGCGCGGTGGGTCGAGCAAGGACACCTGGGTGCTGGGTGGCGGCCGCAGCGCGACCGAGGTGCCGAGCGCCCGGGTCCTGGGCGTGCGCGATTTGGTACGCAAGGATCCCTTCCTGCCCTCGCGTACCGCCGAGAATCTGTTCTGGTACGGCCGCTACAGCGAGCGCTGCGAGGATGCCGCGCGACTGCTGCGCATCGTGCTCAGCCGCTACCTGGATGCCGACGACCAGGGCCCGGCGGTACAGGCCGCCATCGAACTGGCCATGGCCCTGGAGCTGCTGCCGGAAGAGGGCACCCTCGCCGAACAGCTGCACGCGGCCCTCGGCCCGGGTGAATTCCCCAGTGGTCTGGGAGCCAACCTGCAGCGCCTGCACTGGGCCGCGGCCCAGGTACGCGGGCGGCTGTCCCCGGAGAACTGGCGCGCCATCCGCGAGGTGGAGCGCGAGGCGCGCGGCCTGGGCCAGGTGGGCAGCGAGCCGGGCGAGGCGCTGCAGAGCCTCAACCGCCTGGTGATGGCGCTGGCGGCGGTGGCCGGCTTTACCTTCGATGACATGACCCACGACGAGAGCTGGCGCTTCCTGATGATCGGCCGGCGCATCGAGCGGGTGCAATTCCTCGCCGGCAGCGTGGCGCACTTCCTCGAAGGCGGCGCTACCTGGGATGCGGCGGGACTGGAATGGCTGCTGGAACTGGGCAACAGCATCATCACCTACCGCTCCCGCTACCAGGCGGCGCCCCAGCTGATCCCGGTGCTGGACCTGCTGATGCTGCACGAGCACAACCCCTATTCGATCCGCTTCCAGCTGCACGCGCTGATCAACGCCGTGGAGCACCTGGAGCGCTACCACGGCCTGCCGCGCGATCCGGCGCTGAACGACGCCTATGATCGCCTGCGCCGCTTCGACCTCGGCACCCTGGAAAGCACCCTGTTCGGCGATGTCGGCCGGGTCGAGGTGCAACAGGGCCTGGCGCGCCTGTTGCGGCAGATCGCCGACGCCAGCGGCCAGCTGTCCGAGCGGGTCATCTATCGCTGCTTCGCCCACGTCGATGCCGTGAGCCAGCGAACGGTATCCATGTGATGAGCCAGGTCCGCTATCGCATCCAGCACGACACCCACTACCGCTACGAGGCTCCGGTGTCGCTGTCGCAGCAACTGCTGCACCTGTTGCCGCGCGACTGCGCCTGGCAACGCTGCCTGTCCCGGCAACTGGCCATTCTGCCCGCGCCGACCCAGCGCCAGGACGCCACCGATGCCTTCGGCAATCCCCTGACGCGGCTGGCCTTCGAGCGGCCGCACGACGAGCTCTACGTGGGCACCGACCTGGAGGTGGAGGTGGATTCCCGCGCCGGACTGCGGCTGGAGGACTCGCCGGCCTGGGAAGAGGTGCGCGACGGCCTGCGCTATCCCGCCGCCACCGCGGCCCTGGATGTCCACCACTTCCGCTTCGAGTCGCCGGCGGTGCCCATCGATCGGATCTTCGCCCGCTTCGCCGCGGATTGTTTCCCCGCGGGCCGGCCGCTGCTGCTGGGCTGTCGGGCGTTGATGGAGAAGATCCATCGCGAATTCCGCTTCGACGCCACCGCCACCCAGGTGGCGACGCCGCTGCGCGAGGTGCTGGAGCACCGCCATGGCGTCTGCCAGGACTTCGCCCACCTGATGCTGGCCTGCCTGCGCGGCCTGGGGCTGGTGGCGCGCTATGTCAGCGGCTACTTGCTGACCCGGCCGCCGCCCGGCAAGCCGCGGCTGATCGGCGCCGATGCCTCCCACGCCTGGGTCAGCGTGCACTGCCCGGTGCTCGGCTGGGTCGACTTCGACCCCACCAACGACGTCCTGCCCGACCTCGAACACATCACCCTGGCCTGGGGCCGCGACTTCACCGATGTCTCGCCGCTGCGTGGCGTGATCCTCGGTGGTGGCCATCACGACCCCGAGGTGGAGGTGACGGTGACGCCGCTGTAACTCGATCTTCTGGAAAGGATTCCACCCATGAACCGCGACAGATGGCTGAATATTCCGCTCCGTAGTTCTCGTTCCCATCCCCTTCTGCTCGGTGCCATAGCGGTACAGGTCCTACTCCTGTGCATCCTGGTGGGCCGCCCCCAGACGCCGGAGGCCTGGCTGTATTTGGGCGTGGTCGGCCTCCCGCTGACCTGGTTGACGTTGACACGCCTCAAGGGCCTGGATGCCTGGCAACGTCGCTGCCGCTACAGCTTCGCGCCCTGGGTGGTCTGGTTCGTGCGGCTGGCGCTGATCACGGCGATCTTCAAGGCCGAGGTGCTGGCGCGGCCGGGTACCCTCTGGTTGTGGCAGCAGCTCGGTCGCGGGTGATCCGGCGTACTCTGAACCGCGCTAGCGGCCAGCCACATCGGCTGGCCTGTCAGGCCTCGGCGGCTCTATCTCCGCCTTTCCGGTCAGGCAGGCCAGGGCAGCGGCTTGACGAGCAGATAGCTCTTGATTAAATGTATATACATGAATATAAAAGCCTGCCCTGGCCTTCGGTTTGGCGGGAAGCCTGCCCATTTGGTTCGTCAGCCTTGCGCCCCGCCAAAGCTACCCACGCCGGCCTGGCTACCGGAGCGCTGCCAGGGGGCATGATTGAACAACAACGACAGCGTCCCTCGAGGGACGCGAGCCTGCCCCTGATCGGCAAAGGAGTCTGATCGATGAATGCCCTGATCCTGAACCCCGGTACCCTGGACCTGGCCCAGCTGCGCCAGGCCTACCAGCAACCGCTGCAGGTGACCCTGGACCCGGCCGCCTATGCCGCCATCGATGCCAGCGTGGCCTGTGTCGAGAGCATCCTGGCCGAAGGCCGGACCGCCTACGGCATCAACACCGGTTTCGGCCTGCTGGCCTCGACGCGGATCGCGCCGGCGGACCTCGAGAAGCTGCAGCGCTCCCTGGTGCTGTCCCATGCCGCTGGCGTGGGCGAGGCGCTGGACGATGACCTGGTACGGCTGATCATGCTGCTCAAGGTCAACAGCCTGGCCCGTGGCTTTTCCGCCATCCGCCGCCAGGTGGTGGAGGCCCTGATCGCCCTGATCAATGCCGAGGTCTATCCGCATATCCCGCTCAAGGGCTCGGTGGGCGCCTCGGGTGACCTGGCGCCCCTGGCCCACATGTCGCTGGTCCTCATCGGTGAGAGCAAGGCGCGTCATCGCGGGGAGTGGCTGCCCGCCAGCGAGGCGCTGGCGGTGGCCGGGCTGGCGCCCCTGACCCTGGCCGCCAAGGAGGGACTGGCGCTGCTCAACGGGACCCAGGTCTCCACCGCCTACGCCCTGCGCGGGCTGTTCGAGACCGAGGACCTGTTCGCCGCGGCCACGGTCTGCGGTGGCCTGAGCGTCGAGGCCATGCTCGGCTCGCGGGCGCCCTTCGACGCGCGTATCCATGCCGCGCGTGGCCAGCGCGGCCAGATCGACGTGGCCGCCGCCTATCGCGCCTTGCTCACCGCCAGCAGTGAGATATCCCTATCCCATGCCCAGTGCGACAAGGTCCAGGATCCCTATTCGCTGCGCTGCCAGCCGCAGGTCATGGGGGCCTGCCTGACCCAGCTGCGCCAGGCCGCCGAGGTGCTGGAGGTCGAGGCCAACGCCGTCTCCGACAACCCGTTGGTGTTCGCGGCGGAGGGTGATGTCATCTCCGGCGGCAACTTCCACGCCGAACCGATAGCCATGGCCGCCGACAACCTGGCGCTGGCCCTGGCCGAGATCGGCGCGCTGTCCGAGCGCCGCATCTCGCTGATGATGGATCGGCACATGTCCCAGCTGCCGCCCTTCCTGGTGGAGAACGGTGGGGTCAACTCCGGCTTCATGATCGCCCAGGTCACCGCCGCGGCCCTGGCCAGCGATAACAAGGCCCTGGCCCATCCGGCCAGCGTCGACAGCCTGCCCACCTCGGCCAACCAGGAGGATCATGTGTCCATGGCGCCCAATGCCGGCAAGCGGCTCTGGGCCATGGCCGACAACGTGCGCGGCATCCTCGCCATCGAGTGGCTGGGCGCCTGCCAGGGGCTGGACTTCCGCCATGGCCTGAAGAGCTCGGCCGGCCTCGAAAGGGCGCGCAGCCTGCTCCGCGCCCGGGTGCCCTATTACCAGGAAGACCGCTTCTTCGCCCCCGATATCGAGGCGGCCAGCGAGCTGCTGGCCAGTGGCTGCCTGAACGAGCTGGTGGGCGCGGATCTGCTGCCCAGCTTGTAAGGAGCCCAGGGTCCGCCGCCGGCGGACCCTCGATTCAAAGCGTGGCCGCCAAGGCCACGGCTTCCTGGCTGGCCTGGTCACGCGCGGCATGATCGACCTCGGGACCGAACAGAGTCTTTTCCAGCACCACGGTATGCATCCGGTCGATACCAACCATCTCGCACCAGGTGCGCAGGTAGGATTCCTGGTGCTCCAGGCGATCCAGGGCCGCGCCGCGGGCCGCGATCACCAGCGCCTGGCGCCCGCCGAGCAGGCCATTGAGACCGCGCTCGTCGAAGGTGAACAGCAGGTCTTTCTGACTGACCACGTCGAACAGCTGCTTGAGCTTGTAGGGGACGCCGAAGTTCCAGCAGGGCACGCCGAACAGCAGCACGTCAGCCGCGGTGAAGCGCTGCGCCAGTTCTTTGATCTGGCTCCAGGCCTGCGCCTGGTCGGGGCTCAGCGACTGGCCCTGGATACCGGCGTATTTGGCATCCAGCACGGCGCCATCGAATTCCGGCAGGTCGCAATGCCAGACATCGAGGGTATCGACTTCGCCGTCCGGGTGCTTTTGTCGCCAGGCCTGGATGAAGGCCTTGGCGACTTCCAGGGACGCGGAGCGATCCTGACGGGGCGAACCTATCACGTGCAGCAAACGAGGCATGGGCGGATCCTTGGGTGATGAGGATTGCGATAACTATAAGCGCAGGGAGCCTGGCCGTCAGCTGGACTGAAGGCCCGCCGATGGATGGTCTGGGACGGGGTTCTCAGGCGGATTGATAGGGAGGAGGGCGACCCTCACCCCAGCCCTCTCCCAGGGGGAGAGGGGGTAGTTGGAGCGATGGAGTGCCTCCATAGGTTGGGCTGAGCCCCGCGAAGCCCAAGACCAGAGGCCTGGACCTTGTGCTGGAGCGACCCTCACCCCAGCCCTCTCCCAGGGGGAGAGGGGGCTAGTTGGAGCGATGGAGTGCTTGCGTAGGTTGGGCTGAGCCTCGCGAAGCCCAACATCAGAGGCCTGGACCTTGTGCTGGAGCGACCCTCACCCCAACCCTCTCCCAGGGGGAGAGGGGGTAGTCGGAGCGAGGGAGTGCTTGCGTAGGTTGGGCTGAGCCGCGAAGCCCAACACCAGAGGCCTGGACCTTGTGCTAGAGCGGCCCTCACCCCGGCCCTCTCCCAAAGGGAGAGGGAGAATGAGAGTTCCCGTAGGTTGGGTTGAGCCCCGCGAAGCCCAACAGTCACCCGACGAAAGCCTCAGGCCGACCCGGCTTCCACGCGCAAGGCCGGGCGGCGCAGGCCGAGCAGGGCGTCTAGCAGCAGGAACAGCAGCAGGCTGCCGCCCAATACCGGCAGGCAGAGGCCGAGCGCCAGGGCCACCAGCGGCACCAGCAGCCGCGGCAGCGGCGCCAGCCGGCGCCAGAGAGCGACCAGGCCGGGTTGCGCGGGGTCCCGAAAGGGGCGGCGACGCCACCAGAGCATATAGCCCCAGAGGGTCATCAGCAGCAGGCCAAGGGCGATGGCCACCAGCACCAGCTGGTTGGCCAGGCCGAACAGCACGCCCATATGGGCATCGATGCCCCAGCGGGTCAGCTTGGCCGGTAGCGAGTACTGGGCGAAGCGCACCTGATCGACCACCTTGAAACTGGTCGGATCGACGGCGACGGCGTCTACCTGGGTCGGCCAACGGCGGTCGATCTCGCTCACCGTCCAGGCCTTGTCGGCGCTGCGCCCCGGACGGATCTCCAGCTTGCCGGCATCGATGCCGGCGGCGCGGGCGCTGGCCAGCACCCCGTCGAAGGTAGCCGGATCCAGAGCCGGTGCCATGGCCATGTGCAGGGCGCCATGGTGGTCGGCGTGCTCATCATGGGTCATGGCCGGCGCGGGGGCACTGCCCAGGGCGGTCTTCACGCTCGGGGTGGACCAGCCATAGTGGGCGCGCAGGATACCGATGTTGTCGCCGGCATAGCGCGACCAGGTCAGGCCGGTGGCCGAGAGGAACAGCAGCCCCGCCAGCAGCCAGACCCCGGTGCTGGCATGCAGGCCGCGCAGTCCCCGTGCCGGACGGCGCTGGCGGCGGCGCACCAGCCAGAGCGTGAGCCCTCCGAGGGCGGCGATCCACAGCCAGGAGGCGGCGAGCTCGCTGTAGAGGCGACCGGGCTCGCCCAGCAGCAGGCTGCGGTGGAACTGATCGATGGTGGTACGCAGCGGCAGGATGCCGCTGGTGCCGTAGACCGTCAGGTCGCCACGCAACTCGCCGGTGACCGGATCGACGAAGAGCGCGCGATGGGCCGATTCCCCCAGGGATGGATCGTTGAACATCACCCGGGTGGTATCCCCGGCGGCTGGCGCCGGACGGACCGCGCCCAGGGTCAGGGCGGGGCCGACCGCCGTCTGGGCGCTGCGGATCTGTGCGGCCAGCGGCAGGGGTTCGCCGCGACTGGGGGTGTGCAGCGCCTCGGCATAGAGGCGCGCCTCGAGTTGCGGTGTGAGGGCATAGAGCAGGCCGCTGGCGGCGGCGAAGAGCAGGAAGGGGCCGACGAACAGGCCGATCAGGAAGTGCAGCCGTGCCAGCAGCTGCAGCAGCGGCCCCGGCGTCTGGGCGGCCGGAGTGGAGGGGTGCGAAGTCATAGCGTTCACCACGGAGCGACACGCGGCCGAAGCCGACCGCGCGCAGGATTACGGAAAAAGAGGACAGCAGCTTTCCGTGACCGGGTGTCAGGGGGCCTGGGGATGGAGGGTGGAGCGGCTCGCGCGGGGCGGTGGTGGCAGGGCGCCGTGGTAGCGGCGGCGATGGGGATCGCTGGGCCGCAGCAGCCAGTGCAGGACGATGGCCAGCAGGGTGGCGAGGAACAGGGTGGCCGCAAAGACGCAGTCGCCAGTGGGCGAGAGGGTGGTCAGGCTGCCGCCTGGGAGGCCAGCGTGCATGCCGGCCATGTCGCCTTGGGTCGTCGGGGCCTGGAGATGGTGATGCTCGTGTCCCTGGGAGGCAGGGGACGGCAGCGGCAGGGTGAAGCGCGCCAGCATCTGGCCGTGCCCCAGGGCGCAGACGAGTCCGTTCAACAGGATGCAGGCGAGCAGCATCCAGGCGAGCGAAGCGCGCGGGGAACGGACGGTTTTCATGACCCGGCACTGTATCATCGTCGCGGGCAGCGCACAGCCCGAGCAAGAGGGATCGGTGGCGGCCTGCGCCGAAATGTCGCGTCGCCACGGCGACCGGATGAACGAGAAGGGATCATGAACGACACCTCAGCCATCACCCTGGATCGAATGACCTCAGCCGATGACGACGTCAGCGCCTTCCTGCTGGCCAGCGCGCGCGAGCTGTTCGCCGGGCGACTCGATCCCACAGGCGTCCCGGCCGATCTGGCCGGCTTCGCCGAGCACTATGGCCAGGGGCGCGGTTGCCTGCTGATCGCCCGCAACGCCACTGGCGATCCCGTCGGCAGTATCGCCTATCGGCCCTATGACCGGCGTTTTCCCCGGTTGCCCTATCCGAGCGAGCGGGTGGTCGAGGTGGTCCGCCTGTTCGTGAGTCCGCAGTACCGCCGCCAAGGCCTGGCCCGGCGGCTGTTCTGCGAATTACTGGCGCAGGCCGGGCGCGATGGCGTGGAGCGCCTCTATCTGCACACCCATCCCTTCCTGCCCGGCGCCGAGACCTTCTGGGTCGCCGAGGGCTTCCAGGTGGTCGAGCGGGAGACGGCCTTGCCCTGGCAGACCATCCATCTGGATCGACGGCTGGGGACAGCGCGGTAAGGCGTCACAGCCTATTCGAAGGCGAAGAGGCCCGAAGCAGCGGACCGGGCTCATGACCGAGTTGACGGGGGTAATAGAGCATTGCGATCGGGCCGCCCAGGCCAGGCTGGCGACCCAGGGCCGCTCACCGCCGTTTGGCCGCTGCGCAGCCGCCCTGGACTGGGCTCTCAAGCGTCCGCCGGCCCCCGGCAGAGCAGATAGGTATCCATGATCCAGCCGTGCTCTTCGCGCGCGGCGCTGCGCACCCGGTGGATCTCCTCGGCCACGTCCAGCAGGCGCCCGGCGATGAGGATTTCATCCGCCGTGCCCACGTAGGCGCCCCAGTAGATGTACAGCTGCGGATCGTCCAGGTGGCGATAGGCCTCGTGGGAATCGAGCATCACCACCAGGCTGTCCAGGTGGTCGGGGAAGCGCTGCAGGCGGCGCCCCGGGGTGATCTCCAGCGCCTGGCCGATGCGATTGAGCGGCACCCGATGGCGTGCGGCCAGGGCCTGGACACTGGAGATGCCGGGAATCACCTCGTAGTCGACGTCCAGCCGGCCCTCGCGCTTGATTGCCGCCAGGATGCGCAGGGTGCTGTCGTACAGCGCCGGATCGCCCCACACCAGGAAGGCGCCGCAGTCGTCCTCGCCGAGTTCTTCCTCGATCATCTGCTCCATCAGCGCCTGCTTGGCGGCGTTGAGGTCGTCCACCGCCTGCCGGTAGTCGCCCTCGCGGCGGCGCTCGGGGATGGGCGCGGTGACGAAGCGGTAGTCCGCCTGGCGAATGTGGCGGGCGCAGATGGTTTCGCGCAGGTGGATCAGGCTGTCCTTTTCCGCGCCCTTGTCGAACAGGAAGAAGGTACTGGCGCGATTGAGGGCGCCGATGGCCTGGAGGGTGAGGTAGTCGGGATCGCCGGCGCCGATGCCGATGACCAGCAGGGTTTTCATGACGTCGTCTCTGCGGTAGTCGTAGCCCCCTAGTGTAACCAGGGATGTCCCACCGGTAGAGAGATCTTGAAGCCCCATGTTAGCTTCGGCCGGTTTGCCTGCAGCCAGGCAAGGATAGAGCGGCCGAGGAGGGCAGAGGGTGGCGATGATGGCGAGCTGGCGACGGATACCGCGTGGGGTCTGGATCCTGGGTGGGGTGAGCATGTTCATGGACATCTCCTCGGAGATGATCCACAGCCTGCTGCCACTGTTCCTGGCCACCGGTCTGGGCTTGAGCGTGCTCTATATCGGTATCCTCGAAGGGGTGGCCGAGGCGACCGCGCTGATCACCAAGATCTTTTCCGGGGTGCTCAGCGACTACCTGGGCCGGCGCAAGGGCCTGGCGGTGCTGGGCTACGGCCTCGGTGCCCTGAGCAAGCCGCTGTTCGCCCTGGCCAGTGGCGCCGGCCTGGTGTTCGGCGCGCGCTTCATGGATCGCATCGGCAAGGGCATTCGCGGCGCGCCGCGTGACGCCCTGGTGGCCGACGTGACGCCGCCGGCGATCCGTGGCGCCGCCTATGGCCTGCGCCAGTCGCTGGATACCCTCGGCGCCTTCCTCGGGCCGCTGCTGGCGGTGGGGCTGATGCTGCTCTGGGCCAACGACTTCCGCGCGGTGTTCTGGGTGGCGGTGATCCCGGCCTTCCTCGCCGTGGCCCTGTTGTATTTCGGCCTGGACGAACCCAAGGCGGCCGTCACCCAGGCACGCACCAATCCGCTCACCCGGGCCCAGTTGCGCAAGCTGCCGGCGGCCTTCTGGCAGGTGGCGCTGCTCGGCGGCGTCTTCACCCTGGCGCGCTTCAGCGAAGCCTTCCTGGTGCTCAAGGCCGAGCAGGTGGGGGTGCCCCTGGCGCTGGTACCGTTGGTGATGGTGGGCATGCACCTGGTGTTCTCGCTGTCGGCCTATCCGCTGGGGGCGCTATCCGACCGGGTCGGTCATCGCGCGCTGCTGGCCTGGGGACTGGTCCTGCTGATCCTGGCCGACCTGGCGCTGGCCTTCAGCGGCGGTTGGATCGGCCTGGCCCTGGGCGTCGTGCTCTGGGGCCTGCACATGGGCATGACCCAGGGCCTGCTCGCCGCCATGGTCGCCCGCACCGCCCCGGCCGAGTTACGCGGTACCGCCTTCGGCCTGTTCAACCTGGTCAGCGGCATCGCCCTGTTGCTGGCCAGCAGCATCGCCGGCGCGCTCTGGCACTTCCTCGGTTCCGCCGCCACCTTCCAGTTCGGCGCCCTGGCGGCGGCGCTGACCCTGCTGGTGCTGGCCGCCTGTCGGCGCAGCGTCGCACCGCTGGCAGACTAGTCGAATAGCGGCCGCAGATAGGGCGCCGTAGGGCTGGCGGGATCGTCCGCCACCGCGCGCGGCGTGCCGCAGGCGACGATGCGGCCGCCCGCTGCGCCGGCACCGGGGCCGATGTCGATCAGCCAGTCGCTGCCGGCCACCACTTGCAGATTGTGCTCCACCAGCACCACGGTATTGCCTTCCTCGACCAGACCGTGCAGCTGGCGCATCAGTCGTTCCACGTCGGCCGGGTGCAGGCCGGTGGTGGGTTCGTCCAGCACATAGAGGGTGCTGCCACGGCTGGTGCGTTGCAGTTCGGTGGCCAGCTTGATGCGCTGGGCTTCGCCGCCGGAGAGTTCGGTGGCCGGCTGGCCGAGGCGCAGGTAGCCCAGGCCGATGTCGGCCAGCACCCGCAGCGCCCGCGCCACCGTGGCTTCCTCAGCGAAGAAGGCCAGGGCTTCGTCCACCGTCAGGCCCAGTACCTCGGCGATGGTCTTGCCCTGCCAGCGCACCTCCAGGGTCTCGGGGTTGTAGCGCGCGCCCTGGCAGGTGGGGCAGGCGGCGTAGACGCTGGGCATGAACAGCAACTCGACGCTGACGAAGCCTTCGCCTTCGCAGGTCGGGCAACGGCCCTTGGCGACGTTGAAGGAAAAGCGCCCGGCATCGAAGCCTCTTTCCTGGGCCTCGGGGGTGGCGGCGAACAGCTTGCGCACCCCGTCGAACAGGCCGGTGTAGGTGGCGAGGTTGGAGCGTGGCGTGCGACCGATGGGCTTCTGGTCCACCGGCACCAGGCGGCGGATACCGCCGAGGCCGCCGACCACCTGGCCGGTGGTGGCGGGCAGGGCGTCGGTATCCAGCTCGACCACCTCGTCACCGTCCTCGGCAGTGCCCTGGCCCAGCTCGGCGCCCACCAGCTCCAGCAGTGCCTGGCTGACCAGGCTGGACTTGCCCGAGCCGGAGACACCGGTCACCGCGGTCAGGCAGCCCAGCGGGAAGGCCGCGTCCAACCCCTGAAGGTTATTGCGGGTGACCCCGGCCAGGCGTAGCCAACCCTGGGGCTCGCGCGGCGGCCGGGTCTCGCGCTGCGGCGCGGCGAACAGATAGCGCGCCGTCACCGATTCCTCGATCTCGGCGAGACCTGCGGGCGGACCGCTGTAGAGCACCCGGCCGCCGCCTTCGCCAGCGGCGGGGCCGACATCCACCAGCCAATCGGCGCGCTGCATGGTGGCCAGGTCGTGCTCCACCACGAACAGCGAGTTGCCCTGGGCCTTGAGGCCCTCGAGAGCTTCCAGCAATGACTCGCCATCGGCCGGATGCAGGCCGGCGGAGGGTTCGTCCAGCACATAGACCACGCCGAACAACTGGGACACCAGCTGGGTGGCCAGGCGCAGGCGCTGCAATTCGCCGGAGGAGAGGGTCGTGGTGCTGCGTTCCAGCGCCAGGTAGCCGAGGCCCAGGCGGGTGAGGGTCTGCAGCCGCTCAAGCAACTCGGTGGCCATGCGTTGGGCGGCCAGGCGTTTCTCCTGCGAAAGATCGGGCGTGCGGCGCACGTCCGGCGCGCCAGCATGGTCGCTGCCGCCAGCGGCCTTGCGCCGGGCACGGTCCTGCTTGCCGGTGTTGGCGTCCAGCACGCCGGCATCCTTCGCCTCATCGAAATCGCCGGCAGCGACCCGGCGCAACAGCACGCTCAGCTCATCCAGCGGCAGCCGCGACAGCTCGCCGATGTCCAGGCCGGCGAAGGTCACCGAGAGCGCCGCCCGGGTCAGCCGCTTGCCGTGGCACAGCGGGCAGGTCTGGCCGATCATGAAGCGCGCCGCGCGCTGCTTCATCTTGGCGCTCTGGGAGTTGGCGAAGGTGTGCAGCACATGGCGCCGCGCGCCGGTGTAGGTGCCTTGGTAGCTGGGTTCGGCCTTGCGCTTGAGTGCCGCCCGGGTCTGCTCGGGGGTGAGGCCGGCATAGACCGGTACCGTGGGCTGCTCTTCGGTGAAGAGGATCCAGTCGCGTTGCTGTTGCGGCAGGTCGCGCCAGGGGATGTCGACGTCATAGCCCAGGGTCACCAGGATGTCCCTCAGGTTCTGCCCGCCCCAGGCGGTGGGCCAGGCGGCGATGGCGCGCTGGCGGATGGTCAGCGAGGGGTCCGGCACCATGGAGGCTTCCGTCACCTCGTAGACCTGGCCCAGGCCGTGGCATTGGGGACAGGCGCCCTGGGGCGTGTTGGGCGAGAAGTCCTCGGCATAGAGCATCGGCTGGTTGGCCGGATAACGGCCGGCGCGGGAATAGAGCATCCGCACCAGGCTGGACAGCCCGGTCACGCTGCCCATGGACGAGCGACTGCTCGGCTGGCCGCGCTGCTGCTGCAAGGCCACCGCCGGTGGCAGGCCCTCGATGGCTTCCACCTGGGGTACCCCGACCTGGTCGATCAGCCGCCGCGCATAGGGCGCCACCGATTCGAAGTAGCGGCGCTGGGCCTCGGCATAGAGGGTGCCGAAGGCCAGCGACGACTTGCCCGAGCCCGACACCCCGGTGAACACCACCAGCGCATCGCGGGGGATGTCCACGTCGACGTTCTTCAGGTTGTGCTCGCGGGCACCGCGGACGGAGACGAAACCGGGACGGGGGGAGGAGGGCATGGCGTGCGGAACCTTGGCTGAGAGCGTGCAGACTCGGACCGCGTCAGGGGGCAAAGGATCGCAGGGCGATGGCGGGCGACGGGACAGAGGTCTCGGCGCCCACCTGCCCAGGCTCAGAAGTTGTAGCTGACCGACAGCGTCGCGTTGCGCGGCGCGCCGTAGTTGCCGCTGGTGGCGTTGTTGTACAGCGACAGCAGGTATTTGCGGTCGGTGAGGTTGTTGAGGTTGAGCTGGGTACTCCAGTGCTCGTCGAAGTCGTAGCTACCCAGCAGGTCCACCAGGGCGTAGGCGTTCTGGCGGATGCGGCTGTTGTCATCGTTCTCGATACCGCTCTGCCACCTCAGGCGCGCGCCGACCTTGGCCTGAGGCAGGCCCGGCAGGCGATAGGTCGCCAGGCCGCGCAGGCTGTGGCTGGGCACGAACTTGCGCGCCCGCTCGCCGTCCGCGTCGTCGATGCGGACATAGGTGTAGCCGGCCAGCAGTTCCAGGCCGGGCAGCGCCTCGCCGGAGGCCTGCAATTCCAGGCCGTGGCTCTGGTAGTCGGTGGTGTCGTAGAGGTAGCGCGAACCGGCGAGCACCGAGGTGGAGGCGACGTTGTGCTGTTCGGTCTTGAATACCGCGGCGGTCAGGCTCAGGCGGTCGTCGAACAGGCCGCCCTTGATCCCGGCTTCCAGGCTCTTGCCTTCCAGCGGATCGAGCAGCCGACCGTCCAGGCCGAAGTTGTATTGCGGACTGAAGATCCGGGTCCAGCTGGCATAGAGGCTCCATTGCTTGCTCAGGTCGTAGACCAGTCCGGTATAGGGCGTGACCTCGCCATGGACGCGGGTGTAGTAGTCGGCACCGTAGCTCGCACCGCTGGCATCGGCGCTGAGCATCCGCGCGCCGACGATCCAGTGCAGGTCATCGATCAGGCTGAAGCGCGCCCCGGCGAACAGGCTCTTCTGGCGATCGATGAAGTTCTGGGTATGGCCGACGTCGTCGGTGTATTCCAAGTCTGGCTCGGCAACGCCAGCCAGGGCTCCCGAGAGCGTCGTAGGGTAGTAGCCCGACTCGTCGCGGATCTTTTCCCGCAACTTCTGATGGGTCCGGCCATAGCTGGCGCCCAGGGTGAGCTCGTGCTCGCGGCCGAACAGCGCGAAGGGGCCGGACAGCTTGGCTTCGCCGAGCAGCTGGTGGGCCTTGCTGGCGGAATGGTCGCCGAAGGCGGTGGCCTCGTCGCCACTGACGCCGAAGAGGTAGAACATGTTGGCGTTCTGCCGCTCGGTGACGCCCGTGGCGGTGAGGGTGCCGCGCCAGCCGCTGCCGAAGTCATGGGTGAATTCGCCGAAGAGGCGCTGGGTGTCTAGGTTCCAGTAGGTCCAGTCCTGACCGACGCTGGCGCTGCGACTGTGGTAGTGGAGGGGATTGCCGTCGACGTCTGCCAGTGGCAGGTTGCCCCAGGAGCTGCCGTTGGCATCGCTGTTGTGCTGGGAGAAGCCCAGGGTGAGGGTGTCGGCCTCGCTGAGGTCGAAGGCCACCAGGCCGGCGGCGACGTTCTTCTCGTGGCTGTAGCGATCCAGCCAGGAGTTGCCCTTGTCGTGGGCGTAGATGAAGCGACCGCGGACGTTGCCGGTCTCGGTCAGGGGCCCGGAAATATCGGCATCCACCCGGCGGCTGTCCCAGGAGCCGACGCTGACGCCGAGCCTGGCCTGGGCGTCGGCGGTGGGTCGCTTGCGGACGAAGTTGACCGTCGCCGAGGGGTTGCCGGTGCCGCTCATCAGGCCGTTGGCCCCGTGCAGGACATCGACCTGCTCGTATTCCGCCAGGTCCTGGTCGCCCACCAGGGTAGTGCTGACGAAAGGCATGCTCATGCCGTCGTATTGGAAGGTATTGATGTCGAAGCCGCGCGAGGTGAACTGGGTGCGATCCGTCTCGGTCTGCTCGACGGTCACCGAAGGGGCGGCGCGCAGGGCTTCCTTGATGCTCTGCAGGCGGAAATCCTCTACCTGGTCGCGGGTCAGGGTAGTGATCGCCTGAGGCGTCTGGCGATCGGTCAGGCCCAGGCGCGTGGTGCTGGCGCTGACCGGACGCTGATAGCCGGCATCGGCACCGCCCCCCTCGGCGCTGGCCTGGATGGTGGTTTCGGGCATCGCCAGCGCAGCCTCGGCGCTGCCACCCTCCAGGGCGTAGATGCCGGCGCCTCTTTCGCTCCAGCGATAGCCGCTGCCGCGCAGCAGACGCTCGAAGCCCTGGTCGAGGGTGAAGCGACCCTGCAGGCCCGGGCTGGTGCGTCCGCTCAGGGGTGTCGGGTCGAACACCAACTGGACCCCGGCAGTGGCGGCGAAACGCGCCAGGACCTCGTTCAACGGGCCGGCCGCAATCCGGTAGTCGCGGGCCTCGCTGGCGGCCATGGCCGCCAGCGGCAGCAGGGCCAGTCCGGCGCCGGTCAGCAGCCCGCCTTGCAGGACGGCGGCCAGGATCAGCGGGGTGAAGCGTCGGGAGCCGGGCTGCTGCCAGGTGGTCTTTGCCATGTCGTGTTGCCGTCCTCTAGAGCGCCTCGGGCGCGAGCTGCCACCTCTCCCCATGAGGGTGTCTCCTGCTCTCCCGGACGAGCGCGGCAAAGTGCTCAGGGCGTACGAACTTTTTTTCCGCAACCCAGGGCTCAGGGCGCGGCGACCGAAATCCAGAAGCGGGTGCGGCGGGTGATGCGGATCGGCAGGGTGCGCTCCAAGGCCAGCAACGCCTGGTCCGTGTCGTCCAGCGACAGCGCGCCGGACACCCGCAATCCAGCCACGGCGGGGTCGCAGCGCAGCAGGCCGGGACGATAGCGGCCGAGTTCGCCCAGGACCTCGGCCAGCGGCCGGTCGTGGGCCACCAGCATGCCGTGCGTCCAGCGGCTGGCATCTTCGTCTACCGCGGCGATGCGCTGCACGCCACGCTGGTCGAACCAGGCCTGCTGTCCGGTGGCCAGGCGCACCGCCGCGCCCTGCTGTGGACGCACCTCCACGGCGTGGGCGAATACCGCCACCCGACAGAGATCCTCTTCCTGGCGCACGCTGAAGCGGGTGCCCAGCGCCTCCACCTCGCCTTGCGCCACGGCGACCACGAAGGGCCGGCGGGGAGCCACGGAGTCGGCATGGGTGGTCACCAGCACCTCTCCGCGGCGCAGCTGCAGACGGCGTAGGCGCTCGTCGAACTGCACCTGCAGGGCGGTCGCCGTGTTCAATACCACCTGGCTACCGTCGGCGAGTACCAGGGTGCGGCGCTCCCCCGTGGCGGTGGTCACCTCGGCATCCCCCGGGTCCAGTGGCAGGTTGTGCCTGGCCAGCCAGCCGGCCGGGACGCCGACCAGCAGGGCGGTCAGCAGCCTCAAGGTTCGCCGGCGGCTGAGGGTCCGCTCGCCCGCCAGACGCACCGTCTGCTGGCCAAGGGCGGCGGGTACGCTGGCGAAGGTGCCCATGACCCGCTCGGCGCGTGCCCAGGCGGCGCGGTGCGCCTCGCTTTGCGCGCGCCAATGCTCGAAGGCCTGGCGTTGTCCCTCGTCCGCCTCGTCGAATCTCAAGACGAGCAGCCATTCGGCCGCCTCTTCAAGCAGGCGCGGTGTGGGGGCGGACGGGCTGCTCATGCCTCGCTCGCCGCCAGGCAGGCGACCAGCGCGCGCTGGATGTGGCGGCGAACGGTGATCACCGCCAGGTCCAGCCGTATAGCGATCTGGGCCAGCGTCAGTTGCTGGAACTGCGCCAGCAGAAAGGCTTCCCGTACCGGGGCAGGCAGACCATCGAGCATCCGCTCGATTCGCAGCAGGGCGTCGATGATCAGCCAATGGGTCTCCGGCGAGGGCACCTGGGCCTCGGGCAACTACGCGATGGTCTCGCGGTAGGCGCGCTCCACCTCCTGGCGCCGCCAGAGGTCGATGACCAACCCCTTGGCCACCTGCACCAGATAACGCCGTGCGTCCTCGCGCACCGGCAGGCGACCCGAGGCGAGGATGCGCAGATAGGTGTCCTGGGCGATGTCCGCGGCATCCGGCGCGTTGCCCAGACGACCACGCAGCCACCCGGCGAGCCAGCCATGGTGGTCGCGATAGAGTCGATCCAGAGGGACGGTCGGCGAGCCGGAGGTCAGGACAGGGGACATGGGGAATCCTTGGCGCACGCGCCGGGCTTCAAATGATAAAGCGTCTCATTTTATTTAATCATCAGAGGTCGCACAATGCGCGACGCTTAAGAATCGCGATTCCAGACGAGCAGGACGGTACCCGGACGCACAGGCCGCCCGGCCATGTGCATCGGTATCGATCCCTGTTGGTCGTCTGCAGCGGAGGGAAGGGGGCTATTGTCCAGGTGACGCGCCGGGTCAGGCGCATCTGCCAGGAGCGGGATAACCTCGTCGCGCTGGCAGGTGCGGGAACTGGGGTTGGCGCAAGCCAGCGCTAGTCTTGCGCATGCTCCAGGGCATAGCGCCGGCAATGCTCCAGGTAGCCCATCTCGTGGGCGCCCACCAGTTGCACCACGCTGCTCCATAGCCAGGAGGGGGCGTCCAGGATGCGGGTCCGGTTGCGCTGCAGGTCGCTCATCCATTCCACCCGGGTGGCCAGGTCCATCTGTCGGGCATGGGCGCGGCCCACCACGCGCGCCAGGTAGGCCGCCGCGCCCATGGCCTCGCGGGCGCTGAGTTCGTCCAGCTCCAGCTTGAGATCCTGGGGCAGCAGTTCGCGGATGAAGAAGGAGTGGTCCAGCAGGCGCACCGCCAGCATGCGATTGCCCAGGGCCGGCGAGAGGTGGCGCGCCCCGTCGACCACCCGCTTGCCGTTGTCCCTGGGCATGGCGGCATGGGCGGCGCGGGGCGCGGCAGCGGCGATGGCCTGCTTGATGTCGATCAGGCAGTAGTCCTGGTCGTCGCCATCGTCCACGCCCAGCAGCACCGCATAGCGCCGCAAGCCCAGGGAACTGCAGCCCTTGACCCAGTAGGCGCTGTCGAGCAGCTCGACGCGGCTGTCGTGGCTGCGGCCTTTGAGCGAAGTCACCAGAGCATGGATCCCGGGCGTCTCGCACAGCTCGGCGATGGCCTTGCGTTCGTCCTTGCTCAGCTGCCAGAAATGCTTGCCCAGCGGCAGCTTGGGCCGGGTGTGTTCCATGCGCTCGCGCGCCAGGTGCTTCCAGGTGCGCTGCACCGCGCTGCGCATGCCGGCCTTGACCTGGGCGGGGCGGGGTACCTCGCGTTCGAGGTCATCCTCGAAGGCCACTTCGTAGCCACGCATCATCTCTTCCAGCATCCGCGCGGTGGTCACGCCCGGCAGGTCCGAACCCCGTGCCGCGGTGGCCAGCGACAGCGCCAGGCGCACCAGGTCATGGGCCGGATTGCCGACCACGGTCTGGTCCAGGTCGCGGATATTGACGTCGGTGGAGCCCTGGAGATCGCCCGTGGGACCGAGGTTGCCGGCATGGCAATCACCGCAGATCCACACCGCCGGCCCATTGGGCAGGCTGCGGCCCGGCTGGCTGTGCAGCCACTCGTAGAACTGCACCGTACTGCCGCGCACATAGGCGTGGGCGGAACGGGCCATCTTCAGATTGCGCAGTTGGGTGAGACGGGGCAGGCGATCGACGGGACGCGGAGTTTTCATGCAGGGCGCAGGCCTTGAGGGAGACGCCTTTGTGACCGTTGCGCTGGATGAATGTTGCAGATTGTTTCTGGGTGTGAAGTCGGCAAAAGCCTTGGTCATAGCCCGGACTTTTGCCCCCCATGCAGCCTCAGCGATGCCGCGCCGGCAGTACTAGCAGCGGAATTGCCCGATCTGCCGATTCAAGTCGTTGGCCAGGGCGTCGAGCGAGACCGCGGTCTGTACCGTCTCGTCGATGGCTTCGCTGTTCTGCTGGGCCATCTGGGCGATCCGTTCCACGGTGCGGGCCACGTCCTGGCTGGCGGCGGTCTGCTCGCGCAGGGCCAGGGAGATCTGGTTGACCACCCGCACCACGCTGTCCGACGAGGTATTGATGCTGACCACCGCCTCGCCGGCCTGGTTGGCCAGCTCGACGCCGCCATTGACCTGGCGCACGCCCACGTCCATGTCGGCCATGGCCGCCTGGGTGGCCGCCTGGATCTTCTCGATCATGGCGGCGATCTCCTGGGTGGAGTTGGCGGTGCGCTGTGCCAGCTGGCGCACCTCGTCCGCCACCACGGCGAAGCCGCGTCCCTGCTCGCCGGCGCGCGCCGCCTCGATGGCCGCGTTGAGCGCCAGCAAATTGGTCTGGTCGGCGATGCCCTTGATCACGCTGACGATGGAGGAGACCCGCTCGGAATGCTCGCCCAGCTCCCCGATCCGTTCGGCCGAGGATTGCACGGTGGTGGCGATGGATCTCATGCTCTCCACCGACGCCTGGATGGTCTGGCCGCCGTCCTGGGCCAGGCGGCCGGACTGGCTGGACAGGTCGTGGGCCTCGTTGGCGTTATCGGACACATGGTTGATGCTCACCGTCAGCTCCTCGACCGTGGCGGCCATGCTGGAGGCGGCGCTGGACTGCTCCTGGGCGGCGCTGGACAACTGGTGGGAATTGGCCGAGATGCTGTGGGAGGCGGCGACCAGCCGATCGGTGCCCTGCTTGATCCCCTGGATCATGAGGCGCAGCTTTTCCTGCATCTGGCCGAAGGCGCCGAGCAGCAGGCCAACTTCGTCACGGCCACCGGCCGGAATCGGTGAATCCAGCCGGCCATCGGCGATGGTACGGGCGATGGCGACCGCCTGGGCTAGACGACCGACGATGGTGCGCGATAGCGACCAGGCGATGCCGATGGCCAGCAACACGGCGAGCACACCGCCGGTGATCAGGATGGTCATGGCGTGCTGCTTGGCGTCCAGCATGGACTGGGTACGGTCTTCCAGCAGCCTGTTCTCGCGGGTCTTGATCTCGCCCAGCAGGCCGCGCATGGCGTCCATCTTGCCCTTGTCCTGGGCGGTGGCGATACGGGCGGTAAGGGCATCCAGCGCCAGGGTACCGGCATTGACCTGGCGCCGCAGGGCCAGGATCTGCTGTACCGACTCGCTGTTCCACTGCGCCTTGGCGGTCGCCAACTGGCTCAGGCCGTTCTGCTGCTCGGGATTGTCCCGGGTGAGTTCGGTCAGCTCCTGCAGCCGGGCGGCGAATTGCTGCTCGCCCTGGTTCAGCGGCTCGAGGAAGGCGTCCTTGCCGGTCAGGGCGAAGCCACGCATGCCGGTCTCCATGTTGACCAGCGCCAGCAGGGCGGCATCGGCGTCCTGCAGCACCTCGTAGGAGTGGATGTTCTGCCGGACCGCCGAGTTGACCTCGCTGAAGCCCCGGCTCGCGGTGATGATCAACGCCAGGATGATCAGCAGGATGGCGCCGAAGCCGAGATTGAGTTTTTTCGAGACGGTCAGGTGGTGCAGCATGGGGAGACCTCACGCGCTGGGTTGTCGGATTACGCCCATAGGGCTGGCTGTCGGATGCGGCGAGCAGGCGGCGCGGACTGCCACGCCTCCCCTCAGGGGATACTCAGCCCCGGCACGCCGGCTGGCACCGGTAATTGGCCTCGCTCACGGCTCCCTGGCCTTGCTCGGCCAAGCGAAGCGGTCAGGACGGAATTTTCCGGCGGAAAGCGCTGCGCTAGAGCCTCTTGGGCCGCTGTTGGAGTGGCAAGGCTGGAAAAAGTTTTCTGTGATGCAGTCAATGTTCTTGCACGGCGTGTTCTCGGTACTCCGGCCTGCATGGGCACCGTATCTAGCTGCCGGGAGGGCACCCTTTCGCCTGCTGCCTTACCCGGGCAGGTGATGAGCTTGGGCAAATTGCCGGGGATTCAGGGGCTGCCATTGACGCCCCAGGCTGACCAGGCGGCGGGCCAGGTCGGCCGCCTCGACCGCGCTGGCGATATGGGTGAAGCCCAGCAGCAGGCCTTGAACCTGGGGCGTCTCCAAGTACCAGCGCGACAGGGCTTGCACCGCCAGGCCATCAGCCCGTGCAGAGGCCGCCCATTGCTGATCGCTGCCCTGCAGGCATAGCGCCAGCAGGTGCAGGCCGCCGGCATCGGCTTCCAGTTGCAGGTCCGGCGTACCGGTCGCCAGCAGTGCGTCGATTAGCCACTGGCGACGCTGGCTTCTTCGGCTTTCCCTACATGGAAAGCCGGCGAGCGGCCCACCTGCATGCCGAGCTCGTCATCGGGATGGCAAGCGCAGCGGCGCGAATTCTCTTCACCTGGGGCAACCTGAGGGAAGACGTGCCCTGGCGCCCCAGCGGATTCCGCCGCCCGGTGTCGGCGGTGGCCAAGTTGTCCAACCAGAATTCACTTTTCGCTGTGCGGTCCCGCTTTTGACAGCTCTAGCATGCTGTGCTTAGGTTCTTTGGGCTATGCCGAGTTACGTCCTCTTATGACGTGACTATTTCCGGCAAGGCGCCCTCGTGGTCAGGGAAATCCTGCAGGGCATCAGGTACGGCGAGGATTCTTCAGGCCCTCTCGGGACAAGGCTGAACCTTCGCTTCACCGTCCTCCGCTCGCGGATCCCTGGTCGAAGGTGGCCCCCATGGAATACCTGCACCAGCTCTTGAACCAGGCCCCGGAACTGGCCCTGTTCCTCTCCTTGGCCATCGGTTACTGGGTCGGCAGCATCCCGTTCGGCAAATTCCAGCTGGGTGGGGTCGCCGGCTCGCTGCTGGTTGCAGTAGTGATCAGCCAGATCGGTATCAGCATCGACAACGGCATCAAATCGGTACTCTTCGCGCTATTCATCTACGCCGTCGGCTTCGAGAGCGGGCCACAGTTCTTTCGCTCCCTGGGGCGGCAATCGCTGCGCGAGATCGTCCTGGCGGCGGTGATGGCGCTCAGCGGTCTCTTGACCATCATCGCCTGCGCCCGGTTGTTCGGCCTCGACAAGGGCATCGCCGCGGGGATCGCCGCAGGCTCCATGACCCAGTCCGCCATCATCGGCACCGCCAGCGCGGCCATCGCCAAGCTCGACCTGCCGCTGGAACAGATCCAGGTGCTGCAGGGCAACGTCGCGGTGGGCTATGCCGTGACCTACATCTTCGGCTCCTTCGGCGCCATCATCCTCTGCGTCAATGTGCTGCCCTGGTTCATGCGGCGCAGCATCCGCGACGATGCGACCCAGGCCGAAGCCGAGTTGCTGGCCGGGGCCAAGGTCTATGGGCCGGGAGAATTACCGGCCATCCCGCCGCTGGTAGGGCGCCTCTATCGCATCGACCAGGCGGCCGGCCAGACCGTGGCGCAACTGGAGGTCAGCGGCCAGGGCGATCCCCAGGCGGCGCTGACCATCGAACGCATCAAGCGCGGCGGCGCCCTGGTCGGGGTGACCCCGACGACGGTGCTGGAGGCCGGCGACGTGGTGCTGGTGGTGGGGCGGCGCGCCGGCGTGGTGGCCATCGCCGCGCGCCTGGGCGCCGAATTGCAGTCCTCGCCCGACATGGACGTGGTGGTGGTGCAGCGCGACGTCAGCCTCGACAATCCCGCCTTCATCGGCCGCCGCGTGGCCGAGATCCGCCAGGCCGCCAACCAGGCCCTGCGCCACGGGGTCTATGTGGTCGGGGTGAAACGCGGCGGGCGGCCGCTGGCGCTGGAGCCCGATACCGTCATCGCGGCGGGCGATCTGGTCACCCTTTACGGTACTCCGGACGACATCCAGAGAGTCGCCCAGCAGATCGGCTCCCTCGTCGTCCCCAGCGACAAGACCGACTTCGTCTTCCATGGCTTCGGCCTGGCGATGGGCCTGCTCATCGGCCTGGTCGTGATCCGCTTGGGCGCCATCCCCCTGACCCTGGGCAGTGGCGGCGGGGCACTGATCGCCGGTCTGGTGTTCGGCTGGTACCGCAGTCGCCACCTGACCCGGGGCAACCTGCCGTTGCCAGCCTCGATCCTGTTGCGCGACCTCGGCCTGGCTGGCTTCGTGGCGGTGGTGGGGCTGCAGTCCGGGCGCCAGGCGGTGGAGACCATCGCCACCCAGGGCCTGTCGATCTTCCTCATCGGGGTGGTGGTCTGCGTGGTGCCCATCGTCATCACCATCCTGGTCGGCCGCTACCTGCTGCGCTACCGCAACCTGGCGCTGTTCGCCGGGGCCGTCGCTGGCGCGCGCAGCGCCAACCCGGCCTTCGGCGAGGTGCTGGACAAGGCCGGCAATTCCATCCCGACGGTGCCCTTCGCCGTCACCTACGCCCTGGCCAACGTGTTCCTCACCCTGCTCGGGCCACTGGTGGTGGCCTTCGCCTAACCGAAAGAGGCAAGTCATGAGCGAAGTCCAAGACGATTACGCCCAATACGCCAAGCTCAGCCCGTTCGAACTCAAGGACGAACTGATCAGGCTCGCCTCGGGCAGCGAGAACCGCCTGATGCTCAACGCCGGGCGCGGCAATCCCAACTTCCTGGCGACTCTGCCGCGGCGGGCCTTCTTTCGCCTCGGACTGTTCGCCACCAGCGAGGCCGAGCTGTCCTATTCCTACATGCCCCATGGCGTCGGCGGACTGCCGCAGCTCGATGGCATCGAAGCCTGCTTCGAGCGTTACACCGCCGAGCACCGCGACCAGCCCGGGGTGCTGTTCCTGGCCAAGAGCCTGAGCTACGTGCGCGACCAGCTGGGCCTGTCGGCCTCGGCTTTCCTGCACGAGATGGTGGAGGGCATCCTCGGCGTCAACTACCCGGTGCCACCACGCATGCTCAAGGTCTCCGAGCAGGTGGTCAGCCACTACATCGTCAAGGAGATGATCGGCGGCTACGTACCGGCGGGTACCGTCGACCTCTTCGCCGTGGAAGGCGGCACGGCGGCCATGACCTACATCTTCCATTCGCTGCAGCAGAACGGGCTGCTCGGCCGTGGCGACAAGGTGGCCATCGGCATGCCGGCCTTCACCCCCTACATCGAGATCCCCGAACTGGAGGAGTTCGGCCTGGAGCAGGTGCACATCCATGCCGATCCCCAGGCCAACTGGCAGTACCCGGACAGCGAACTGGACAAGCTGCGCGACCCGGCGATCAAGATCTTCTTCTGCATCAACCCCAGCAACCCGGCCTCGGTGAAGATGGACGACCGCAGCCTGGCGACCGTCGCCCGCATCGTTGCCGAGGCGCGCCCGGATCTCTTCATCCTGACCGATGACGTCTACGGTACCTTTGCCGACGACTTCCGCTCGCTGTTCGCCACCTGCCCGCGCAATACCCTGCTGGTGTATTCCTTCTCCAAGTACTTCGGCGCCACCGGCTGGCGACTGGGGGTCATAGGTGCGCACAAGCACGGGATCTTCGACCAGGCCCTGGCCGAGCTGCCCGAGCAGACGAAGGCCGCGCTGGACCGCCGCTACGGCACCCTGCTGCCGGACGTGCGCAGCCTCAAGTTCATCGATCGTCTGGTGGCCGACAGCCGCACCGTGGCCCTCAACCACACGGCGGGGCTCTCCACCCCCCAGCAGGTGCAGATGGTGTTGTTCGCGCTATTCGCCCTGATGGACGAGAGCGACGGCTACAAGACCGAACTGAAGAAACTGGTGCGCCGCCGCGAAGCCGCACTCTATCGCGAGCTGGGCGTCGCTCCCGAGAGCGATCCCAATGCCGTCGACTACTACACCCTGCTCGACCTGGAAGACCTGGCGCGCAAACTCCATGGCGACGCCTTCGCGACCTGGGTGAAGGCCAAGTTCAGCAGTGGCGATTTGCTGTTCCGCATCGCCAAGGAAACCGGCATCGTGCTGCTGCCCGGCAAGGGCTTCGGCACCCAGCAACCGGCGGCGCGGGTCTCCCTCGCCAATCTCAACGAATACGAATACGCCAGCATCGGGCGCTCGTTGCGCGCCATGGCGGAGCAGTATTTCGCCGAGTTCGAAGGGGAGGGTGGCCAGGCCTCGCCGTCGAGCTGAAGGCCGCTCAGGCGCTCCGATACTCGACCGTCAGGTGGGTGACCTCGTGCACCGGCTGCAGGCGGCGGCGGACGTCGCTGGCGCCGTCTCCCGGCGGACCGCTCACGCTGACGATGGCGGCGCGGGCCGCGGGCCCCACGCGCCAGACGTGCAAGTCGGTGATCACCAAGCGATCGCTGGCGGCGAGCAGCCCGCGGATCTCGTCGGCCACCTGGGCGTCGGTCCGGTCCAGCAGCACGGCAGCGGTATCCTTCAGCAGAGACCAGGCCCAGCGCGCGATCACCAGGGCGCCGACGATGCCCATCATCGGGTCAAGCCAGACCCAGCCGAGCAGCTTGCCGGCCAGCAGGGCGACGATGGCCAGTACCGAGGTCAGGGCGTCCGCCAGCACATGGACATAGGCCGATCTCAGGTTGTTGTCTTCGCCATGGCTGTGCCCATGACCATGGCTGTGGTCGTGATCATGGTGGTGATGATGAGCGTGGCTATGTCCATGACTCTCGCCCGCGCCACCCATCAGCAGCAGGGCACTGATCACGTTGACGATGAGGCCGACCACGGCGATCAGGGTGGCGGTGCCGAATTGCACCGGGGTCGGCTCGAACAGCCGGATCACCGATTCGACAGCTATGCCCAGCGCGACCAGGCCGAGGATCAGCGCCGAGGCGAAGCCGCCGAGATCCCCGACCTTGCCGGTACCGAAGCTGTAGGCCGCATCCTCGGCATGGCGGCGGGCGAAGGCGTAGGCCGCGGCGGCGATGCCCAGGGCGCCCGCGTGGGTCGCCATGTGGAAACCATCGGCCAGCAGCGCCATGGACCCCGTGACATAGCCGGCGACGATCTCGCCCACCATCATCACCAGGGTCAGCGCCACCACCCAGAGAGTGCGACGGGCGTTGCGATCGTGGTGGGCGCCCAGGAAGTCGTGACTGTGCCCGTGGCTGAGTTCCAGGTCGTTCATCTCCACCTCACTTGCCATAGCGGCGAATGGCTTCCAGTAGCTGCTCCAGTCCTTCGCCCCGCTCCTGATCGGTCAGCGCGGGATGGGCGACATGTTCCCGGGCATGGTCTTCGATGATCTCCTCGAGCAGCCCATTGAGGGCGCCACGGGTGGCCGCCACCAGATGCAGGGTCTTGGCACAGTCGGCGTCATCCTCCAGCGCCCGCTCGATGGCCTGCACCTGTCCCGCGATCCTTTTCACGCGCTTGAGCAGGTCGTCCTTGTTGGCTTTCATGTGCGACATAGTATACCCCCCTATCCTATATGGGCCGCATCTTAGGGGTTCTCGACGGCGGGTGGAAGAAGGCCGGGCAGGCGGCGCGAGCCCCTGTTGTCGATCACCCCAGGGGGCGGGCTCGGGCTATACTGAGGCTCTTTGTCCGTCACCCAGGTGCAGCATGGCTACCGATACCTCGAAGCTGGATCGAATCCTCGCCGAGACCCAGCGTGAACGCGAACGAGGCTATCGCGACAAGGCACTGAAGATGTATCCACACGTCTGCGGCCGTTGCGCCCGTGAGTTCTCCGGCAAACGCCTGAGCGAACTGACCGTGCACCACCGTGACCACAATCACGACAACAACCCCCAGGACGGCTCCAACTGGGAGTTGCTCTGCCTGTATTGCCACGACAACGAGCACAGCCGCTACACCGACCAGCAGTATTTCAGCGACAGCTCCCTGGGTACGCCCAAGGTGGCCAAGGCCATGCACAACCCTTTCGCCGGGCTGGCGGGGTTGTTGAAGAAGGACTGACCTCGGTCTTGCCCCGCGGCTAGGTAAGCGCCTCTGGTTTAAGCCGCTCTTAAGCCTCCCGCCGCTAGGCTCAAGGCGATCGGGCCAAGGCCTGCCAGAGAGCGACCAGGGATGAAACGTTCCTCGAACACCCGCCACTTGGCCCGCGGCCTGCTGTTCTGGCTGGCGGGTTGCTGTGTCGGCAATGCCTTTGCCGACCTTAGCATCATCAGAGGAGAGGGCGGCACCGCCGCCGACACCGCCTCGGTCTACTTCAATAGTGGCGTCAATGACAGGTCGATCAGTTCGCTGCTGGCGGCGCTGAGCGATATCGCCCTGAAGTATCCCGCCATCCGGAACGTCAATCTCTATCTCAACAGTCACGGGGGCGACATGGAGGCAGGCTATGTAGCCTACGACTTCATGCGCCACTATCCCCTGCATATCAATATCGTCAACGCGGCGGCCACCGATTCCGCGGCGACGATGCTCTACTGCGCCGCCGAGGATCGCTATTCGGCGCCGCTCTCCAGCTTTCTCCTGCATCCGGCCGCGACGGCCGTTGCCGTCAACGGCTACATGAAGCCCGATCAGGCCAGGCAGGTGTTCGAGGACGTCGAACGCGAAAATCTCAAATTTCGTGAGATCTACAAGGGCTGTCTCAAGCTGGCGCCGGAAGAACTCACGACCTTGCTGTCCTCCGAGAGCAACAGACGGCGCTTGGACTATGACGCCGCCAAGGATCTCGGCTTGATCACCCGGGCGCAGGATCAGTTGCCCCGTGGCACCGACCGGGCGTTGTATTTCATCACCGAGGGTGGCGGCAAGTGAGCTCCGGACAGTACGGGGCTCGAGGCGCACAGGCGACGCTCGACCGCTCTGGCATCCGGGTGGGACCGAGCGCCGGGCCGCCAGCGGCCCTGTAAAAGCCCTGCCTTTCGTGTTACTTTCGGGTCATGCATTGCCCCTCCCTCGACTGGCAACCCAGTCCCCCATAGCTCGCGCCTCTCTCGTCCTTGCCCTGCCGCAAGGACCGCTGTCGTCCTGTCGCGTCCGCGGCACGGCGGCTGCCAACCCTGAAATCCACGCCTGATCCGGCGTCCGCCCCTCGCTAGACGGGTCAGGCACAGGTGCGAGTCATCTATGTTGAATACCCTCAAGACGCATTGGCTGGCCAATGTGAAGAACGACGTGCTGTCCGGATTGGTCGTCGCCCTGGCGCTGATCCCCGAAGCCATCGCCTTTTCCATCATCGCCGGACTCGACCCCAAGGTCGGGCTCTACGCATCCTTCTGCATCGCCGTGGTGATCGCCTTCGTCGGCGGCCGCCCTGGGATGATCTCGGCCGCCACTGGCGCCATGGCCCTGCTCATGGTGACCCTGGTCAAGGACCATGGCCTGCACTACCTGCTGGCCGCTACCCTGCTGACCGGCGTGCTGCAGATCGCCGCCGGCTACCTGCGCCTGGGCAGCCTGATGCGCTTCGTGTCCCGGTCCGTGGTGACCGGCTTCGTCAACGCCCTGGCAATCCTGATCTTTCTCGCCCAGTTGCCCGAACTGACTCACGTCGGCTGGGTGGTCTACGCCATGACCGCCGCCGGGCTAGGCATCATCTACCTGTTCCCCCTGTTGCCCGTGGTCGGCCGGCTGCTGCCTTCGCCGCTGGTGTGCATCCTGGTATTGACCAGCGTCTCCTTCACCCTGGGGCTGGACATCCGTACCGTGGGCGACATGGGCCAGCTGCCCGACACCCTGCCAGTGCTGCTCTGGCCGCAGGTACCCCTGACCCTCGACACCCTGCTGATCATCCTGCCCTATTCCCTGGCGCTGGCCGTCGTCGGGCTGCTGGAGTCGCTGATGACGGCCACCATCGTCGATGAGTTCACCGACACGCCCAGCGACAAGAATCGCGAATGCAAGGGGCAGGGGATCGCCAACATCGCCGCCGGCCTGCTGGGTGGCATGGCCGGCTGCGCCATGATCGGCCAGTCGGTGATCAACCTGAAGTCCGGCGGCCGCACCCGACTGTCCACCCTCTGCGCCGGCGTCTTCCTGCTGCTGATGGTGGTGTTCCTCGGCGATTGGCTCGCGCGGATCCCCATGGCGGCCCTGGTCGCGGTGATGATCATGGTCTCCATTGGCACCTTCAACTGGGCCTCGCTGCCCAACCTGCGGCGCCATCCGCTCTCGACCAACCTGGTGATGGTCGCCACCGTGGTGGTCGTGGTCGCCACGCACAACCTGGCGCTCGGCGTGCTGGTCGGGGTACTGCTGGCCGCACTGTTCTTCGCCAACAAGGTCGGGCATCAGCTGAGCCTGACGTCCTATTTGGAAGCCCCCGGCGTCCGTCGCTACGAGGTGCGGGGCCAGGTGTTTTTCTCGTCCACCAGTGCCTTCCTCGCGGCTTTCGATTTCAAGGAGCCCCTGGACGAGGTACGCCTCGATCTCAAGGCGGCGCAGTTCTGGGACATCACCGCCGTCGCCGCCCTGGACAAGGTCGTGCTGAGGTATCGCCGCGAGGGCGTGACCGTGCAGGTGCTCGACCTCGACCAGGCCAGCGCGACCCTGGTCGACCGCTTCGGGAGCCATGATAAGCCCGGCGGCAGGGACCAGGTGCTGGGGCACTGAAGGCAGTCGGGCCAGGACTTCCAGCGGCATGGAAGCCCTGGACGTGCGCATCGAGGACTACTGACGCCACCCGTTGCCGAGGGCAGAAGAACCCGATCAGCGCCAGCGCGAGCCGCGTAGGTTGGCGCTGAGCGCAGCGAAGCCCAACACACGGGGCCGCGCCCACCCCTTGGGCTTCGATGGTTCGTCGTCTTAGTCCAAGCTATGAAGCACAGCTACCCCAACGAAAAAGGCCCGCCTCCAAGAGGCGGGCCTTTTTCAGGCAGTCGGTAAACAGGTCGTTCGACTCACTCGGCGTGCGACGCGCCGTCGTGTTCGATCTGCTCCTTGTATTCGAGAGCAGCGGCTTCGCTCTGATAGACGCCGACCAGTTCACCTTCTTGCTTCACGTCCCACAGATGCAGGCCCAGGCCACGGGCTTCACGGGACATATGGTCTTCGTCGCGTTCAGTAACAGTAACGGTCATGCTGTATCTCCTTGGTCGAGCCCGCGCTACGGCTGGGCTTGAAGCCCCATACTAGAGCGTTTGGCCCGCCGACCAAGGTTGATCTCGGCAATAAGTCGTTACAACTTCTGCGACAATCTGTCGCGCTCGTGGTTGTCCTCAGAGACCATCGGCGGCCTGGCGTGGCATTTACCCGGCTCATCGGGGGGAGGTCTCTCTTAACGATATCGAGCAATCCGCATGACTTACGCTCTCCCTCCTGGCCAATTGCGGCTCGCCACCCCAGCCGATGTGGATGCTCTTTTCGCGATCCGTGTAGCCGTAACGGATAACGCCCTGACTGGCGATCAGCTTGCTGACCTCGGTATCACCCCAGACGCCATTGGCGCCGCTATCCTCGCCGAGCCCTGTGCCTGGGTGGTGGAGATAGCCGGAGAAGTCGTGGGCTTCAGCCTGGTGGATGACTCGGCCGGAGAGGTCTTCGCGTTGTTCGTCAGACCCGAATGGCAGGGGCGGGGTTTCGGCGGCCGTCTGCTGGTGGCTGCAGAACAGGCGCTCTTCCAACGCCATGCCATGATCTGGCTGGTGACCGATGGCTCGCCTGGGGTACGGGCCAATTCCCTGTATCGGGCCCACGGCTGGCGCCAGGTCGCGCGGCTCGAAGGTGCCGACGTCCGCTACGAGAAACGTCGCGGCGTCGAAGGTGATGCCGGTGTTATCGCATGAATACTGGTTCGTCTGCCGCTGGCCATTGAAGGATGACCTCGGGGACGCTGCCACCGGCAGCAAACAAAACGCCCTCCGAAGAGGGCGTTGTCGCTGGTGCCAGGATCAGTTGGCGCCTTTCACCGTGCGGCCATTGACCGTGCCTTCCTTGAGGCTGGTCTGGTATTCCTTGCCGTCGCTCTCCTGCTGGTAGAGACGCACGAGCAGGTAGTCCCAGTCCTTGGCGAACCACAGCTCGGTCTTGCGGCTGCTCTTGGTGGGGTCGCGCACGCGTTCCACCTTGATGGCATCGAACAGGCCCAGCGGAGTCCGGATGCGCTCCGGGCCGATGACGCGGAAGTCATAGGTGTCGATGCTGTCGCCGTCGACGATCTGGTAGCTCATGCTCTTCTTGCCGTCGGCCACGTCCTGCTGCAGCTTGAGCTGGTAGGTCGACTTGTCCAGCAGGCCGCGATCCAGGGTAAGGTTGACCGGGTCGTCCTTGTCCTTGCCGGTGACCTTCTTGCCCGCCCAGTCGAAGGTCAGCTCGCTCTCGCGGCTCTTGCCCAGGCCACTGCGCTTGTACTGGTAGGTATCCGGCAGGAAGGCTTCGCCTTCGCGGCGGAAGGTGCTGGACTCATTGAGGCCCGCCACCAGCATGGAAGCTTCGAACTTCAACTCCCAGTGGCCATCGGCAGCCTTCTCCAGCGAGCGTTCGGCGGATCCGCTGACCGGCATCTGCTTCCAGTCGGCGGTGTAGCTGGCCGTGAAGGGCTGCAGGTCGAAGGCGAAGGCCGAGGCGCTGCAGAGGGTGGCCAATAGGAACAACAGACGTCGCATCAGTTTCTCCTTGGATCAGGAAGGGGAGGCCATGGCCGTCGACGACGGCACCTTGGCCCCAGTAGGCGGCAGCGCCTGGCCGTCGAGCTCGGCACCCGAGGTGCCCAGCCGCAGACGACCTTCGGCGAACAGCCGTACCGCCACAGGATAAAGGAGGTGCTCGGCGGCGTGTACCCGGGTCGCGAGGCTCTCCGCCGTGTCTTCGGCCTGCACCGGCACCCGCGACTGCAGGACGACGGGGCCGCCATCCAGTTCTTCGGTGACGAAGTGGACGCTGCAGCCGTGCCAGGCATCGCCCGCGTCGAGGGCACGCTGGTGGGTGTGCAACCCCTTGTACAGAGGAAGCAGGGAAGGATGGATATTGAGCAGGCGACCCTGGTAACGCCGCACGAAGGCTGGCGTGAGGATGCGCATGAAGCCGGCCAGCACCACCAGGTCGGCGCCCTGGGCGTCGATGGCGGCCGCCAGGGCCGCATCGAAGCTGTCACGGTCGGCATGCTCGCGGTGATCGATCACCGTGGTGGCGATCCCGGCTTGCCGGGCCCGCTCCAGGCCATAGGCCTCGGCGCGGTTGGCGATCACCGCCGCGATCCGCACGGGCGGCGTCGCGGCGTCGATCAGGGCTTGCAGGTTGCTGCCGTGGCCGGAGATGAGCACCACCACCGCGCAGTCGGCAGGACTCATCCGTGCTGTTTCAGGTTGTTCAGGACCACCTGGTCGGCACCGGCCGCAGCTTGTTCGATACGGCCGATGACCCAGGGTTGTTCACCCTCGGCGCGCAGCACCTGCAGGGCGGCTTCGACCTGATCTTGGGCCACGCAGATGACCATGCCGACGCCACAGTTGAGTACGCGGTGCATCTCGGTCTCGTCGACGTTGCCCTGCTGCTGCAGCCAGTCGAATACCGCCGGGCGCTGCCAGCTGGCCACGTCCAGTACCGCCTGGGCGCCTTCGGGCAGCACGCGCGGGATGTTGTCCAGCAGGCCGCCGCCGGTGATGTGCGCCATGGCCTTGACCGCGCCGGTGTCCTTGATCAGCTTGAGCAGCGGCTTGACGTAGATGCGGGTCGGCGCCATCAGCAGCTCGGTCAACGGCTGGCCGTCGAGCTGGATGTTCTCGATGTCGGCGCCGGCCACCTCGATGATCTTGCGGATCAGCGAATAGCCGTTGGAGTGCGGACCGGAGGAGGGCAGGGCGATCAGGGCGTCGCCGGTGGCTACCTTGGACCCATCGATGATCTCGGACTTTTCCACCACGCCTACGCAGAAACCGGCCAGGTCGTAGTCTTCGCCTTCGTACATGCCGGGCATCTCGGCGGTTTCGCCACCCACCAGGGAGCAGCCAGCCTGTTCGCAGCCGGTGCCGATGCCGGTCACCACCTGGGCGGCGACGTCGACATTGAGCTTGCCGGTGGCGTAGTAGTCGAGGAAGAACAGCGGCTCGGCGCCGCAGACCACCAGGTCATTGACGCACATGGCCACCAGGTCGATGCCGATGCTGTCATGCTTGGCCAGGTTCATGGCCAGCCGCAGCTTGGTGCCGACCCCGTCGGTGCCGGAGACCAGCACCGGCTGGCGATAGCCGGCCGGGATCTCGCACAGGGCACCGAAGCCCCCCAGGCCGCCCATGACTTCCGGGCGGGCGGTGCGCTTGGCGACGCCCTTGATGCGTTCTACCAGAGCCTCACCGGCGTCGATGTCCACACCGGCGTCCTTGTAGCTCAGCTGGGGTTGTTTGCTCATGAATCCTGGCCTTTAGCGAATGGCGAAACGAGCCGGCTGGCGCCAGCCGGCGATGAGGCGGGCGATTTTACCAGAAGCCGTGCCAAAGCACGCGGCCCGCCGCGCCCTCCGGTCCGGGACGGGATGGCACCCCGCCTGCGCCAGAGGGTCTGAGCCAGACCGCCGGCGATTTTCGCCCGGCGGCGCCGCTCTCCTGCGGGCTGCTTCGCGGCCCGTGCCCCCGCGCCCTTGCCCGCGAGGCAGGCGGCTTTTAAGGTATGCCCCTTGCCCCTTCTATGGAATCGCCATGCGCCGTCTCGTCCTTCCGTTGCTCGCTTCGCTGCTGGTCCTGAGTCCGCTCGCCCGCGCCGAGGTGGTGGACAACCTCTACCAGGTCCGCGAGCCGGTGGACTCGCAACAGCCGGACGAGCGCAATGCTGCACTCAAGCGCGCCCTGCAGGAACTGGCAGGGCGCCTGACCGGCAACCCCCAGGCCGGCCAGACCCCCGCGCTGGCCAGTGCCCTGGCGGCGCCCGAATCCCTGATCACCCAGTACGGCTACGATGCCGGTCCGCCGCAGGTGCTGGTGGTCAACTTCGACCCGGCAGCCACCGAGCGTGCGCTCGGCCAGGCCGGTCTGTCGGTGTGGGGTGCCAATCGCCCGGTGGTGATGGTCTGGTGGCTGAACGATGCCGACAGTGGCGCCAGCCTCCTTGGTGACGGTCAGCCGGCCAGCGTCGGTGTGCAGCGCGGTGCCCAGCGCGCCGGCCTGCCGATCCGTCTGCCCCTGGCCGACCTCAGCGAACAGCTGGCCGGCACCGCCGCCAACATCGATGCCAGCGATCCGACCGCCCTGCGTCAGGCCTCCGAACGCTATGGCGCCAATGCCCTGTTGGCGGTGCATGCCAAGCCCCAGGGCAATGGCTGGCAGGCCCAGTGGCGGCTGTGGAACGGGAGCTCTGCCGAGCAGGGCAGCAGCCAGGCCGCCGACCAGGACGCCCTGGCCACCGCCGTGCTGCAGGAAGTCGGCGCGCGCCTGTCGAAGAAATTCGTCTCCCGCCCGGGGACGACCCAGCCGCTCACCCTGGTGGCCGACAACTCCACCTTCGAGCGCTATGCCCAGTTGCAGAAGGTGCTCGAACCCCTGTCGAGCCGGCTGGTGAAGGCCGAGGGGAGCCAGCTCACCTATGACCTCACCGCCAATCCGGATCAATTGCAGGCGCAGCTGAATCTGGCGGGCCTGCAACCCGCCGCGGCGCCCGCAGCCGCTGCCTCGCCTGCGGCCACGGGCACGGCGCCGGTGGACGCCAATGCCGCGCCGACGGCCCCCGCGGCCCAGTCCGCGCCGGCTGCCCAACCGGGTCGCACCACCCTGTATTTCCGCTGGCCGTGAGTCGGCGCGGCTATCGCTGAAGCGGCTGCTGCGAGGGGGCCGGGTTTTGGTTAGACTTGGCGCCCTCGCGAAACCGCCAAGAGCCGTTCGAGCCGGCATGATGCCTCTACAGCTGCCCCTGGGTATTCGTCTGCGTGACGACGCCACCTTCGTCAATTACTACCCCGGCGCCAATGCCGCGGCGCTCGGCTATGTCGAGCGTCTGTGCGACGCCGATGCCGGCTGGACGGAAAGCCTGATCTATCTCTGGGGCGGCGCGGGCGCCGGACGCAGCCACCTGATGCAGGCTGCCTGCCACCGCCTGGAAGAACTGGGCGAGCGTGCCATCTACCTGCCCATGGGTGAGCTGGCCGACTATGGCGTGGAGCTGTTCGACAACCTCGAGCAGTGCGAGCTGGTCTGCCTGGACGATCTCGATGCCCTGGCCGGTCAGCGGCGCTGGGAGGAAGCGCTCTTCCACCTGTTCAACCGCCTGCGCGATGCCGGCAAGCGGCTGCTGATCTCCAGCACCGCCGCGCCTCGGCAACTGCCGGTGCAGCTCGCCGATCTCAAGTCGCGGCTGACCCTGGCGCTGGTCTTCCAGTTGCGTCCGCTGTCCGACGAAGACAAGCTGCGCGCCCTGCAACTGCGGGCCTCGCGCCGTGGCCTGCACCTGACCGACGAGGTCGGGCGCTTCATCCTCTCGCGCAACACCCGCAGCATGGACGCCCTGTTCGACATGCTCGAACGCCTGGACCAGGCCTCGCTGCAGGCGCGGCGCAAGCTCACCATTCCCTTCGTCAAGGAAATCATGGGCTGGTAGCCGCGCCGGCTGCTACTTCTTCTGCAAGCGACCCGCGAGGGTCGCCAGGCGCTTGCCCAGGGCCCGGCACAGGGCGATTTCCTGTTCGTCCAGCGCACGCTTGCCATCGGCGCCGGCGAAATGACTCGGCCCGTAGGGCGTACCGCCACCCTTGGTCTCCAGCAGCGCGCTTTCGCTATAGGGCAGGCCGGTGATCAGCATGCCGTGGTGCAGCAGCGGCAGCGCCATGGACAGCAGGGTGCTCTCCTGGCCGCCGTGCAGACTGGCGGTGGAGGTGAAGACGCCGGCGGGCTTGTCCACCAGGGCACCGGTCAGCCAGAGGCTGTTGGTGCCGTCGAGGAAATACTTCAGGGCGGCGGCCATGTTGCCGTAGCGGGTCGGACTGCCGAGGGCGAGCGCCGCGCAATCGCGCAGGTCGTCGAGGGTCGCATAGACCGCGCCCTGCTCGGGCACCGCCGGGGCGACGGCGGCGGATTCGGCCGATACCGCCGGTACCGTGCGCAGCCGTGCGGCCATGCCGCCCATCTCCACCCCGCGGGCGACCTGGCGGGCCATCTCGGCAGTGGCACCGTGGCGGCTGTAGTAGAGCACCAGGACGTAGGCTTCGGGGGTCATTGCAGGATCTCCAGGACACGTTCGGGAGGGCGACCGACGACAGCGCGCTCGCCGCGTACGGCGATGGGTCTTTCGATCAGCTTGGGGTGGGCGGCCATGGCCGCGATCAGAGCATCGTCGTCCAGCGCCGGGTCGGCGAGGTTCAGGTCGCGATAGGCGTCTTCGCCGGTGCGCAGCAGCTGGCGTGCACCTATCCCGAGCTTGGTGAGCAGCGCGCGCAGCGTGTCGGCGTCCGGCGGCGTTTCCAGGTAGGGCACCACGGACACGGCTAGCTCGCGGCTTTGCAGCAGGGCGAGGGCTTCGCGGGATTTCGAACAGCGCGGGTTGTGATAGAGGACGATTTCACTCATGGGCCGATCCATAGAAGGTAAGATGCCCATTGTAGCGGGTTGGCGGCGACCGCCGCGCCAGCCCTTGACCGTGCCTTTCGAGGAACCGCCAATGCCGGCCCGCTTGCGTGAACTGCTGTCCTTCGTTCGCTATCTCGCCGAGCGCTTCATCGAGGACCGCGCGCCCAACAATGCCGCGGCCCTGACCTATACCACCCTGTTCGCGGTGGTCCCGGTGATGACCGTGACCTTCGCCATGCTCTCGGCGATCCCCGCCTTCCAGGGTACGGAAGTCCAGATCCAGGCCTTCATCTTCCGCAACTTCGTGCCTTCCACCGGCGCGACGCTGGAGGAATACCTGCGCAACTTCATCGAACAGGCGCGGCACCTGACCTGGCTCGGCGTCGCCCTGCTGGCGGTGACCTCCTTCTTCATGCTGGTGACGGTGGAAAAGACCTTCAACGACATCTGGCGCGTGCGCATCCCGCGCCGCGGGGTCTCCAGCTTCCTGCTCTACTGGGCAGTGCTCAGCCTGGGGCCGCTGCTGCTCGGTGCCGGCTTCGCCATGAGCACCTACCTGGCCTCGGTGGCCCTGGTGTTCGGTTCCTACGGCATGTCCGGCGCCCAGGCCCTGCTCAAGGTCACGCCGCTGCTGTTCAGCATCGCTGCCTTCACCCTGATGTACGCCGCCGTGCCCAACACCCGGGTGCCCCTGCGCCATGCGCTCATCGGCGGCGCCTTGACCGGAGTGCTGTTCGAGGCGGCCAAGAGTCTGTTCGGCCTCTATGTCTTCTATTTCCCCGGTTACCAGCTGATCTATGGCGCCTTTGCCACGGTGCCGCTGTTCCTGGTGTGGATCTACGTCTGCTGGCTGATCGTGCTGCTGGGGGCGGAGGTGGTCTGCAGCCTGTCCACCACCCACCACTGGCGCCGCGCACCGCTGCCGGCCTTCTTCATCCTGCTCGCCGTGCTGCGCGCCTTCCTGGAGCGCCAGCAAAGCGGCTCCAGCCTGCATCTGGGGCGCCTGCACCAGGCCGGCTGGAAGTTGCCCGAGCACGAATGGCATGCGGTGCTGGCCTTCCTGCAGCAGGAGCGCCTGGTGTGCCAGAACGACAGCGGCCACTGGGTGCTCTGCCGTGACCTGCATGGCTATGCGCTGCTGGACCTGCTGGATCGTTCGCCCTGGATGCCTCCTGCCCCGGAGAACTGGCCGCCCGCGGAACGCTTTCCCGGCGACTGGTATCCGCAGCTGCACGAAGCTTTCCTGCGCCTGCAGGCGCAACGGCATGACCTTCTCGCCGGTAGCGTGGCCCAGTGGCTGAGAGTCGCGCCGGTGCTGGAAGAGCGCGGAGCCCCTCGATGACCGGTCGATTGGCATGGCATGGCCTGATCGGAGGTCGCGTCCAGGGCGTCTATTATCGCGAGAGTACCCGGCAGGAGGCACACCGACTGGGGGTCGCCGGCTGGGTGCGCAATCTCGCCGATGGCCGGGTGGAGTGTCACCTGGAGGGAGCGCCCGAGGCGCTTGCCCGCATGGAGCACTGGCTCTGGCAGGGACCTGCTGCGGCGCAGGTGACGGCCGTGGCGCTGGAAGCCGTGGCCTTGGAAGGTTTCACCGATTTCCAGGTCAGGCGCACGGACGCCTGACCAGGATCCGGTAGCCCTTAGCGAGCCTTGAGGAAGCTGACGATGTCGGCCAGGGCGACGTTCTGGCTGTCGCCGTCGGTCCGGCCCTTGTACTCGACCACGCCCTCGTTGAGGCCGCGCTCGCCCACCACCAGGCGATGGGGGATGCCGATCAGCTCCATGTCGGCGAACTTCACGCCAGGGCTGGTCTTCTTGTCACGGTCGTCCAGCAGCACATCGAAGCCGGCGGCCTTCAGTTCGGCATAGAGGCCATCGGTCGCCTCCTTCACCGCGGCGTTTTCGTACTTCATCGGCACCAGGGCGACCTGGAAGGGCGCCAGGGCGGCCGGCCAACGGATCCCACGCTCGTCATGGTTCTGCTCGATGGCGGCGGCGACCACGCGGGACACGCCGATGCCATAGCAGCCCATGGTCAGGGTGGTCGGCTTGCCTTCCTCGCCCAGCACCGAGAGCTTCATGGCCTCGCTGTACTTGGTGCCCAGCTGGAAGATGTGGCCCACTTCGATGCCGCGCTTGATCACCAGGGTGCCCTGGCCATCCGGGCTCGGATCGCCGGCCACTACGTTGCGCAGGTCGGCGACCTGGGGCAGCGGCAGGTCGCGCTCCCAGTTGACGCCGAAGTAATGCTTGTCTTCCTGGTTGGCGCCAATGCCGAAATCGCTCATCAGGGCGACCGAGCGATCGACGACGCAGGGAATCGGCAGGTTCATCGGGCCCAGGGAGCCGGGGCTGGCACCGATGGCCGCGCGGATCTCGGGCTCGCTGGCGAACACCAGGGGGCTCGCCACCTCGGGCAGGTTGCCTGCCTTGATCTCGTTGAGTTCGTGATCGCCACGGATCACCAGGGCGACCAGGGTGCCTTCCTCGGCGCCGCGGACCACCAGGGTCTTCACGGTCTTCTCGATGGCCAGGCCGAATTTCTCCACCAGGTCGGCGATGGTCTTGGTGTCGGGGGTATCGACCAGGCGCAGTTCCTCGGTGGCGGCGCCACGCGCGGTCTCCCGCGGCAGGGCCTCGGCCTTCTCGATGTTGGCGGCGTAGTCGGAGCTGTCGCTGAAGGCGATATCGTCTTCACCGGAGCCGGCCAGCACATGGAATTCGTGGGAACCGCTGCCACCGATGGAGCCGTTGTCGGCCTGCACCGGACGGAAATTCAGACCCAGGCGGCTGAAGACATTGCAATACGCCTGGTACATGGCGTCGTAGGTTTGCTGCAGCGACGCCTGGTTGAGGTGGAAGGAGTAGGCATCCTTCATCACGAATTCGCGGCCACGCATCAGGCCGAAGCGCGGACGGATTTCGTCGCGGAACTTGGTCTGGATCTGGTACAGGTTGATCGGCAGCTGCTTGTAGCTGTTCAGCTCGTTGCGCATCAGGTCGGTGATGACTTCCTCATGGGTCGGGCCCACGCAGAAATCACGCTGGTGCCTATCTTTCAGGCGCAGCAGCTCGGGGCCGTATTGCTCCCAGCGACCGGATTCCTGCCACAGCTCGGCGGGCTGGATCGCCGGCATCAGCACCTCCAGGGCGCCGGTGGCGTTCATTTCCTCACGGACCACGGCTTCCACCTTGCGCAGCACGCGCAGGCCCAGCGGCAGCCAGGTATAGAGACCGGAGGCCAGCTTGCGGATCATGCCGGCGCGCAGCAGCAGCTGGTGGCTGATCACCACGGCATCGGAAGGGGTTTCTTTGAGGGTGGACAGCAGGAACTGGCTGGTACGCATGGCTAGGCGGTCTGTCGGCATCGAGACGGGACCGGCATTGTACGGCGGGGTGGGGCAGGGCGTACAGGGAGGCGGGCGGGGGCGGCCGGAAGCCGGAAAAGCAACAGCCCGGCGGAAGCCGGGCTGCTGGATCGTGCGAGAAGCGCTGGTTCCCGTTACAGGATGCTCAGCGGGTACTCGGTGATCAGGCGGAACTCGTTGATGTTGCCGCTGCCGCCGCTGCCGGTGCTGGCATCGCCACGGTGCCAGGACTGACGGATACGGAAGGACAGGTCCTTGGCCGGGCCGCTCTGCAGCACGTACTTGGCTTCGACGTTGGTTTCGAATTCCTTGTCGCCATCCTGGTAGAAACCAGAGTAGACGGTGTTGGTGCTCGGGGCATCGATGCCGGTACCACGGATGTAACGCGCCATGAAGCTCAGGCCAGGTACGCCCAGGGTAGCCATGTTCAGGTCGTAGCGAGCCTGCCAGGACTTCTCGCCAGGGGCGTTGAAGTCGGAGAACTGTACGGAGTTGGCGAGGAAGATGCTGTCGCCGCCGCTACCCACGTTACCATTCTTGCCGCCTGCGCCGACGTAGTCGAACGGCGTGTCGCCGTTGACCTTTTGGAAGGCCAGGGTGAAGGTGTGAGCATCGATGCTGTAGGCTGCGGCCAGCGAGAAGGCGTTGTTGCTGAAGTCGCCCAGCTCGGCGCTGCCAGCGTCCTTGCTGTAGTAGTAGTTGGCGTCGAAGGTCAGCGACTGGTTGGCGCTGATCGGCTGGACGTAGTTCAGGTTGGCGTAGTACTGGTTCCACAGGTCTTCCAGGCGACCGTAGTACAGCGAGGCGCTCAGTTGATCGTTGATCTTGTACTTGCCACCTAGGTAGTCACCCGAGTTGGCGGTGATGCCGCCATAGGCTGCACCGAGGTTGCCGTCGTGGTAGGTGTTGATGTTGTCACGACCAGCGGTGAAGTGACCTGCTTCCAGGAACAGGTTCTTGACCTCTTCGCTGGTCAGCATGAAGCCGGTAGCGGTCTGCGGGAACAGACGGCTGCCGCCTACGGCGAACACCGGCGAGGTGGGCTGCAGGTTGCCGTACTTCAGCACGGTATTGGAAATGCGCAGCTTCACAGCGGCGCCAGCGGTGGAGTACTCGTCGTTCGGACGGCCATCGTCACCGATCGGCAGGTTGCCGGTGCCGGCGTAGCCCTTGCCGCCATCCAGCTTGATACCGAGGTAACCGAAGGCATCCACGCCGACACCTACGGTGCCCTGGGTGAAGCCCGATGCGTAGTTCAGCAGGAAGCCCTGGCTCCAGTCGCGGCGATCGTTGGCGCCGGCGTTACGATCCCGGTTGAAGTAGTAGTTACGGTTCAACAGGGTCAGCTTGCTGTCTTCGACGAAGCCCTTGGACTCGGACTGCTGGTCGGCGAAAGCCAGTTGAGTGGTCCCTGCCGCTACGGCCAGGGCGATAACGCTCCACTTCATCGCTTGCATCAGAAATGCTCCTTTGGTTTTGAGGATCAGCCATCGTGTCAGCCGTGGCTGTTTGTTCTAATGGCGGCACATATAGCACCTCTCTTGGAGGGGCGATAGGCTTTATCAAAAAATTGCGTGAGATGAGCGGATTAGCGGCGCCTCTTAAGAATCTTCCTTAGGAGTTCCCGTCCGATCGTCGTACTCGGATCGTGTTAGCAAGAAGCGTGCACAAAGCGTCAAACGCAGCGCCCGCCTGTCCAGGGCCCGCTCAGCGCAGCGACTAGGGGCAGTGTCGGAAGGGGTGGTTGCACCTTTGTGACACCAAAGGTTTCACTTACCAATGGTCGTGCACACTTTTAGTGCCGACTGGCTTTGGCAGGAGTTGAGATGTTCCAAATCGATTCGAGACTGGCCAGCGATACCCTGGAGGTCACGTCCCTGGCGTTGTGCCAGGTAAGGCTGCTGAACGAGCGTCGTTATGACTGGCTGGTCCTGGTACCCCAGCGCGCGAGTGTTACCGAGGTCCTCGACCTGACCCCCGCGGATCAGCAGCAACTGTGGCGAGAGGTGACAACTGTTGCCCAGGTGTTGCGTGACGCTCACCCTGACCGCAAGTTGAATATCGGTGCTCTGGGTAACGTCGTCCGGCAGTTGCACCTGCACGTCCTGCTGCGGCAGGAAGGTGATCCGGCCTGGCCGGGGCCGGTCTGGGGGCATTCGCCGCGGGAACCCTACGCCGAGGCCGCCGGCCGCGAGGCGGTGCAGCGCTGGCGCAGCCTGCTCGAGCAGGAGGCACGGCCATGACCCTGGAAGAGCGCATCGCCGACCTGGAGATCCGTCAGGCCTTCCAGGACGACACCATCCAGACGCTGAACGACATCATCGTCGAGCAGCAGCGAGCCCTGGATCGCTGTGCGGCGCAGATTCGCGTCCTCGCCGAACGTCAGGCCGAGCTGCAGAGCGCGGGGGGTGGCGGCATGCCGGACGAGGCGCCGCCGCCGCACTATTGAGATCCGTTCCGCAGCTGAATCTTGTTGTCGCCCTGACGTACGTGCGCGGCTGTCTTTGCCGGCTACTCTAGCGGTACTGCATCCTTGCACTTTTTTGGTGCAGTCCGGCCTCATCCCCTGTGGAACTCGCTCCGGGAGAGGCCTGTCCTCTGCGGAGCGAAGCCCACAGCACCTTCAGGACGGAGTACGGTCATGGCGTTTTTCACCGCTGCCAGCCAAGCGGATTTCCAACAGCAACTCAAGAATGCCCTCGCGGCCCATGTCGAGGGCAGCACCCTCGAGCAACTGGAGCGCTTCACCGCCCAGTTCTTCGGCATCGTCCCGCTGGAGGAACTGACCCAGCGCCGTCTCTCCGACCTGGTCGGTTGCGTGCTGTCGGCCTGGCGGCTGCTGGAGGTCTTCGATCCGGCGCAGCCGCGGGTCCAGGTCTTCAATCCGGATTACGAGCGGCACGGCTGGCAATCGAGCCATACCGTGGTCGAGGTGCTGCATGCGGATTCGCCCTTCCTGGTGGATTCGGTGCGCATGGAGCTCAATCGCCAGGGCTACAGCGTCCATACCCTGCAGAACAGTGTGCTGAGCGTGCGCCGGGATGCGCAGGGCCGCCTGCTCGAATTGCTGCCCAAGGGCCAGCAGGGCGAAGGCGTGACGCGCGAGGCGCTGATGTTCCTCGAGATCGACCGCTGTGCGGCGACCAGCGAGTTGCGGGGCCTGGAGGCGGCGCTGCAGGAAATCCTCGGCGAGGTACGGCTGACGGTGGGTGACTTCGCCGCCATGAAGACCAAGGTCGCCGAGCTGCTGGCCTGGCTGGATCAGCGTCCGGGCAAGGTCGACGAAGGTGAGCTGGCCGAGGTCAAGGCGTTCCTCGACTGGCTGCGTTCCGACCGCTTCACCTTCCTCGGCTACGAGGAGTTCAGCGTCGAAGGCGACGGCGAGACGGCGGTGCAGCGCTATGCGCCCGACTCCCTGCTGGGACTGTCGCGGCGCCTGCGGGGGCGTCCCGAGACCGCCGCCATCACCCTTTCCGGCGAGCCGCTGCGCTACCTGCGCGAGCCGGTGCTGCTGTCCTTCGCCAAAGCCGCCGATCCCAGTCGCGTGCATCGCCCGGCCTATCCCGATTTCGTCTCCCTGCGCGAGGTGGATGCCAATGGCCGGGTGGTGCGCGAACACCGCTTCATGGGCCTCTACACTTCCAGCGTCTACAACGACAGCGTGCGCGAGATCCCTTACATCCGCCGCAAGGTCGACGAGGTGCGCCGGCGCGCCGACTTCGACAGCAGCGCCCACCTCGGCAAGGAGCTGGCCCAGGTCCTCGAAGGCCTGCCGCGGGACGATCTGTTCCAGACCCCGGTGGACGATCTCTTCAGCACCGCCATGGCCATCGTGCAGATCCAGGAACGCAGCAAGGTGCGCGTCTTCCTGCGCCGCGATCCCTATGGCCAGTTCTTCTATTGCCTGGCCTATGTGCCGCGCGACATCTATTCCACCGAAGTCCGCCAGCGCATGCAGCAGATCCTCATGGATCGCCTGCACGGCACCGATTGCGAATTCTGGACCTTCTTCTCCGAATCTGTGCTGGCGCGGGTGCAGTTCATCCTGCGCGTGGATCCCCTGCAGCCACAGGATGTCGACCCGGCGCGCCTGGAGCAGGAGATGGTGCAGGCCTGCCGCAGCTGGAAGGACGACTTCGCCAGCCTAATGGTCGACAGCTTCGGCGAGGCCCAGGGCACTTCCATCCTGGCCGACTATCCGCTGGGCTTCCCGGCTGGCTACCGCGAGCGCTTCGCCCCGCACCTGGCGGTGGTGGACATGCGCCACCTGCTGGCGCTGAACGACGAGCGCAGCCTGGCCATGGGCTTCTACCAGCCGCTGACCCAGACCGGCGACAACATCCTGCACTGCAAGCTCTACCACGCCGATACGCCCCTGGCGCTATCGGACGTGCTGCCGATCCTGGAAAACCTCGGCCTGCGCGTGCTCGGCGAATTCCCCTACGAGCTGCGCCATCGCAACGGCCGCCGCTACTGGATCCATGACTTCGCCTTCACCACCGTGGCCGGACTCGAGCTGGACCTGCAGCAGCTCAACGACACCTTCCAGGACGCCTTCGTCCAAGTGGTGGAAGGCCAGGCGGAAAACGACAGCTTCAACCGCCTGGTGCTCACCGCCGGGCTGCCCTGGCGGGACGTCGCCGTGCTGCGCGCCTATGCGCGCTACCTCAAGCAGATCCGCATCGGCTTCGACATCGGCTACATCGCCGCCACCCTCAACGCCCATGTCGACATCGCCCGGGAACTGGTGCGGCTGTTCCGCATGAAGTTCTACCTGGCGCGACGCATGACCAGCGAAGACCTGGACGACAAGCAGCAGCGCCTGGAACAGGCCATCCTCAGTGCCCTCGACGACGTCGCGGTGCTGAACGAGGACCGCATCCTGCGGCGCTACCTGGACCTGATCAAGGCGACCCTGAGAACCAACGTCTTCCAGACCGATGCCGCGGGCAAGCCCAAGGCCTACTTCAGCTTCAAGCTCGATCCCAAGGCCATCCCCGAGTTGCCGCGCCCGGTGCCGCGCTACGAGATCTTCGTCTACAGCCCGCGGGTGGAAGGGGTGCACCTCAGATTCGGCAACGTCGCCCGCGGCGGCCTGCGCTGGTCGGATCGCGAAGAGGACTACCGCACCGAGGTGCTGGGCCTGGTCAAGGCGCAGCAGGTGAAGAACTCGGTGATCGTCCCGGTGGGCGCCAAGGGCGGCTTCGTCCCGCGGCGCCTGCCCACCGGTGGGTCCCGTGACGACATCCAGGCCGAGGCCATCGCCTGCTACCGCATCTTCATCAGCGGCCTGCTGGACATCACCGACAACCTCAAGGACGGCGCCGTGGTGCCGCCCGCTGCGGTGGTGCGCTACGACGGTGACGATCCCTACCTGGTGGTGGCGGCCGACAAGGGCACCGCGACCTTCTCCGACATTGCCAATGGCATCGCCCGGGACTACGGATTCTGGCTCGACGACGCCTTCGCCTCGGGCGGCTCGGCGGGCTACGACCACAAGAAGATGGGCATCACCTCGCGCGGTGCCTGGGTCAGCGTGCAGCGCCACTTCCGCGAGCGCGGCATCGATGTCCAGACCGACCCGGTCACTGTGGTGGGCATTGGCGACATGGCCGGCGACGTCTTCGGCAACGGCCTGCTGCGTTCGCGCAGCCTGGAGCTGGTGGCGGCCTTCAACCACCTGCACATCTTCATCGATCCGAATCCGGACGCCGAGCGCAGCTATGTCGAGCGCGAGCGGCTGTTCAACCTGCCGCGGTCGAGCTGGACCGACTATGACGCCAGCCTGATTTCCCAGGGCGGCGGCATCTTCCCGCGCAGCGCCAAGCGCATCGCCATCAGTCCCGAGATGAAGGCGCGCTTCGATCTGCAGGCCGATCACCTGACGCCCAACGAGCTGATCAACGCCCTGCTCAAGGCGCCGGTGGATCTGATCTGGAACGGCGGCATCGGCACCTACGTCAAGGCCAGCTTCGAAAGCCATGCCGACATCGGCGACAAGGCCAATGACGCCCTGCGCGTGGACGGCTGCGACCTGCGCGCCAAGGTCATTGGCGAGGGTGGCAACCTGGGCATGAGCCAGCTGGCGCGGGTGGAGTTCGGCCTGCACGGCGGCGCCTGCAACACCGACTTCATCGACAACGCCGGCGGCGTGGACTGCTCCGACCATGAGGTCAACATCAAGATCCTGCTGGGCGACGTGGTCTCCGCCGGCGACATGACCGTCAAGCAGCGCAACACCCTGATGGGCGAGATGACCGACGAGGTCGGCGAGCTGGTGGTCGCCAACAACTACATGCAGACCGGTGCCCTGTCCCTCGCCGAATACCGGGCGCGCACCCACCTGGCCGAGTATCAGCGGCTGATCGTGGACCTGGAGGGCCGCGGCAAGCTCGACCGCACCCTCGAATTCCTGCCCAGCGACGAGGTGCTTGCCGAGCGCGCGGCCAAGGAACAGGGCCTGACCCGCGCCGAACTGTCGGTGCTGATCTCCTACAGCAAGATCGACCTCAAGGAGCAGCTGCTGGCCTCTTCGGTACCGGACGACGACTATCTTGCTCGCGACATGCAGGGCGCCTTCCCGCAGCGCCTGACCGAGCAGTTCCCCGAGGCCATGGCGCGGCATCGCCTGAAGCGCGAGATCGTCGCCAACCAGATCGCCAACGACCTGATCAACCACATGGGCATCACCTTCGTGCAGCGCCTGTGCGAATCGACCGGCATGGGCGCGGCGGATGTCGCCCGCGCCTATGTGGTGATGCGCGACGTGCTGCACCTGCCGCACTGGTGGCGGCAGGTGGAGGCCCTGGATCACCAAGTGCCAGCGGAGCTGCAATTGCGCCTGATGAGCGAGCTGATGCGCCTGGGTCGGCGGGCCACCCGCTGGTTCCTGCGCAGCCATCGCAGCGGCCTGGACGCCGGTGCCGTGGCCGCCTTCTTCGGGCCGCGCATCGCCGCCCTCGGCGTGCGTCTCGACGAACTGCTGCAGGGCGAGCCGCGGCAGGATTGGGAAGAGCGCTTCCGCGCCTATACCGAGGCGGGGGTGCCCGAGCTCCTGGCGCGGGTCGTCGCCGGGACCAACCACATCTATACCCTCCTGCCGGTGATCCAGGCGGCGGAAGTCACCGCCCAGGATCCGCTGGAAGTGGCGGCCACCTGGTTCGCGGCGGGCGATGTGTTGGACCTGGCCTGGTACCAGCAGCAGCTCAACCAGCTGCCGGTGGCCAATGCCTGGCAGGCGCTGGCGCGCGAGGCCTTCCGTGACGAGGTGGATGTGCAGCAGCGCACCATCACCATCGCCATGCTCAATCTGAGCGAGGCGCCCAGCGATCCGGAAGCCCGACTCTCACTGTGGCTGGAGCGCCATCGGGCGGCGGTGGAGCGCTGGCGTGGCCTGCTGGTGGATTTGCGCAACGCCAGCGGCCAGGACTATGCGATGTACAGCGTCGCCAGTCGTGAACTGGCAGACCTGGCCAGCAGCAGCGTCTGACGAAAGGGCCGTCTGGGTGCCGGCCTGGCCGGCGCCCAGTTGCGCGAGCTCAGCAGGAAGGCGGCGTACCCTCGGGGTGCGCCGCCTTTTTTACGGTCGCGCGTTGGTCAGGGTTTGGCTGGCTTGGTCGGCGACTGCAGGGCGGCCAGGCCCTGCAGCAGGGCCTGGTGGAAGCGCTCCGGTGCCTGCATCTGGGGCGCATGGCCGAGGTCGGGGAACTCCACCAGGGTCGCCTGGGGAATGAGTTTCGCCGCGGCCTTGCCCAGCTCGGGATAGTGGCCCAGGCGGGACTTGACCTCCGCGGGCGCCGCGTCCTTGCCAATGGCAGTGGTATCCCGCTGGCCGATCAGCAACAGGGTCGGCATGCGCAGCTGCGGGAATTCGTAGACCACGGGCTGGGTGTAGATCATGTCGTAGATCAGCGCCGAGTTCCACGCGACCCTGGCCTTGCCCGGGCCATCGTTGAGCCCGGCGAGCATGGTCACCCAGCGCTCGTAGCGTGGCGACCACTGGCCGGCGTAGTAGGTAGTGCGTTCATAGTCACGGATGCCGTCCGCCGAGGTCTTCAACTCGCGCTCATACCACTGGTCCACGCTGCGGTAGGGGACGCCCAGGGCCTTCCAGTCCTCCAGGCCGATGGGGTTGACCAATACCAGCTGCTCGGTGGCCTGGGGGTAGAGGAGGGCGTAGCGGGTCGCCAGCATGCCGCCCGTCGAATGGCCGATCAGGGTCGCACGGTCGATGCCCAGGTGGTCGAGCAGGGCGCGGGTATTGGCGGCCAGTTGCTGGAAGCTGTATTGGTAATGCGCCGGCTTGCTGGATTTGCAGAAACCGATCTGGTCCGGAGCGACGATCCGATAGCCGGCAGCGGCCAGGACGCGGATGCTGTCCGCCCAGGTGCCGGCGCAGAAGTTCTTGCCATGCAGGAGGACCAGGGTACGGCCATTCGGCTTGCCGGTCGGGGCCACGTCGAGGTAGGCCATTTCCAGATGCTGGCGCTGGGAATCGAAGGCGAAGGTCGCGACCGGAAAGTCGTAATCGAAGCCTTCGAGACGCTCGCCGTAGAGGGTTTCCGCCTGGGCGAGCGGGCTCAGCAGCAGGGCGGCGAGGGGTAGGGCAAGGCGCAGGGACATGGGCAGGGTCCTGGGGATAAATTCACTCCGACCGGGTGATCCTGGCAAAGATTCCGGCCCGCGGCGCACGCGAGGTCGCCATCGACAGCGCAACCTCGCCAATCGTGCCGTTTCGCTTCGCCTCCTGCGCGGGGTCTGATAGTCTGACGAACCCTTCGTAACCTTTGCGCGCACTCCTTTCCTGCGCTTCTTTCCGATCATACGAGGTTTCCGGTTTGGCGCTCGAGTCACCTTCCAAGACGCAGCCCGATGCTCTGGCCGATTGTGCCAACGAGCCGATCCACATTCCCGGCAGCATTCAGGAGCATGGTTTCCTGTTCGCCGTGGAAGAGCCGGATCTGCGCATCGTCCAGGCCAGCGCCAACGTGCGCGAGTACCTGGGGCTGGCCGTGGAAGAGGTGCTCGGCCGGGCGCTCGGGGAATTGCTGCCGGAGCAGGACCTGCCCGCCATGCTCGGGGCGCTGACCCAGGAAGAACAGAATCCCATCTACCAGGGTGACGTGACCCTGGGGCCACGCCAGCAGACCTTCGCGCTGTTCATGCACCGCTTCGGCGGTGTGCTGATCGTCGAGTTCGAAGCGCCGATAGACAGCCGGCTTGGGCTCAATACCCTCTATCCCATGGTGCGGGTGTTCATCGAGCAGCTGCACCAGGCCGAAACCGTCGACGCCATCGCCACCCTCGCGGTGCGCGAGGCCAAGCGCATTTCCGGCTTTGACCACACCATGATCTACCGCTTCGACGCGGACGGTCATGGCCAGGTCCTGGCCGAGGAACTCGATCCGGGCGTACCCAGCTACCTCGGGCTGAGATTTCCCGCCTCGGATATCCCCGCCCAGGCCCGTCGGCTCTACCTGGCCAACCGCATCCGGGTGATCGGCAATGCCTACTATCAGCCGTCACCGCTGCAGCCGCAGACCAATCCGTTGACCGGCCAGCCACTGGATCTCAGCTTCGCGCAGCTGCGCAGCGTATCGCCGGTGCACCTGCAGTACATGAGGAACATGGGCACCCTGGCCTCCATGTCCATTTCCATCGTCGTCGGCGATCGCCTCTGGGGGCTGGTGCTCTGCCACGACCGCCAGCCGCAGCGGGTGTCCTTCCAGACGCGTACCGCCTGCGAGCTGTTCGGCCGCGTGCTGTCGCTGCAGCTCGATGCGGCGGAAACCCATGCGGAAGCCGATCGGCGCCTGACCCTGCGCCAGGCGATGGTGCAGATGCTCTCGACCATGGCCGACCGCGACAGCGTCTGCCAGGGATTGCTGGAGCTGCCCCAGGTGTTCCTGGATTTCGCCAGGGCCCAGGGCGCGGCCATCATTTCTTCCGACGGCACCGAGCTGATCGGCCAGGTGCCGCCGCGCGAGGTGGTGGATCGCCTGGTCGAGTGGCTATCGGTCAACGTCAAGGATCACTTCATCACCGATAACGTGGCGAAGGACATCGCCGAGTTGCCCGAGTTGGCCGGGCATGCCGCCGGGATTCTCGCCGTACCCATCTCCGAGCTGCATTCCCACTACCTGATCTGGTTCCGTAGCGAGCTGGTCCAGGTGGTGAACTGGGCCGGGCGTCCGACCAAGCAGGAAGGCAGCGACGGTCGCCTGTCGCCGCGGCAGAGCTTCGCCCTCTGGCAGGAAACGGTGCGCGGCCTGTCGCTGCCCTGGTCGCCGCTGGAGCTGGAAAGCGCCATCGAGCTCCGCAATGCGGTACGTGGCATCGTCCTGCGCAAGGCCGAGGAGATGGCCGAGCTGGCCGAGGAGCTGCAGCGCAGCAACAAGGAGCTGGCCGCCTTCTCCTACAGCGTGTCCCACGACCTGCGTGCCCCGCTGCGCCACATTGCCGGCTACGCCGAGCTGCTGGGCGACATCGAGGGCGGCAAGCTGTCGGATCGCGGCCGGCGGTTCCTGGACAACATCGGCTCCTCGGCGCGCTTCGCCGGCAGCCTGGTGGACAACCTGCTGAGCTTCTCGCAGATGGGGCGCGCCGCGATCCGCTACTCCGACGTCAACCTCACGGCGCTGGTGGAAGCCATCCGCGAGGAGATGGCGCCGGACTATGCCGACCGGCGGGTGGACTGGCATATCGGGCCGCTGCCCGTGGTCATTGCCGATGCCGCCTTCGTCCATCTCGCCTTGCGCAATCTGCTGGCCAATGCCATCAAATACAGTCGCTACGAGGATCCCGCGGTGATCGAGATCGGCGCGCTGCCGGGCGACTCCGAGGACATCGTCTTCGTCCGCGACAATGGCGTCGGTTTCAACATGGATTACGTGGGCAAGCTGTTCGGCGTCTTCCAACGCCTGCACCACGCCGATGAATTCGAGGGTGTGGGCATAGGTCTGGCCAGCGTCAGACGCATCATCGAGCGCCATGACGGTCGCGTCTGGGCGGAGGGTGCCATAGGCGAGGGCGCTACCTTCTATTTCGCCTTACCCAAACAACGTCCGTCACCGGTCCACAAAAGGTAGTCCTGTTCATGCTCAAACCCATTGTGCTGGTCGAAGACAATCCGCACGATCTGGAACTCACGCTGGTCGCCCTGGAGCGTAGCCAGCTGGCCAACGATGTCGTGGTCCTGCGCGACGGTGCCGAGGCCGTGGACTACCTGCTGCGGCGCGAGCCGCACGCGGATCGCGAGCCGGGCAACCCCGCCGTGATGCTGCTGGATCTGAAGTTGCCCAAGGTCGACGGCCTGGAGGTGCTAGAGCTGGTGCGCAGCACCCCCGAATTGTGCAGCATCCCCGTGGTAATGCTGACTTCGTCACGGGAAGAGCCCGATCTCGAGAAAGCCTACGAGTTGGGGGTGAACGCCTACGTGGTCAAGCCGGTCGAGTTTCGTGATTTCGTCGCCGCGATCAGTGATCTCGGCGTATTCTGGGCCGTGCTCAATGAGCCGCCACCTGGATCGCGGCGTGTCACCCGGCGGACTGGCCGCTAACGAGTGAGCAAGATCAGTTCATCCGTAGCCAGTCAGCCGCCATCGGCAGACCGACGCGCCCCGGCTTCCCTGAGCGAACAGATCCAAGGCCGACGTCCGTTTATGCCCCTGTCGAAAAAGATCAAGATCCTGTTGGTGGAGGACAGCAAGCTCGATGCGGAGCTGATTCTGATCGAGCTGGAAAGACACGGCTTCGAGCTGCAGTCCAAGATCGTCTACGAGCGCACCGGCCTCACGCTGGCCCTGAGCCAGCAGACCTACGATATCATCCTCTCTGACATCATCCTGCCGGGTTTCTCCGGGGCCGAGGCCCTGCGGGTGGCCCGGGCGCTGGCGCCGGAAACGCCCTTCATCTTCGTCTCGGGCATCTTCGGCGAGGTGCACGCGGTGGAGATGATGCGCCTGGGAGCCAACGACTACGTGCTCAAGCAGAGCATGGAGTTGCTCGCCAAGGCGGTCGAGCGGGCGCTGCTGGTCGTGCACGAGCGTCGCGAACGCCACCGCGCCGAAGAGGCGCTGCACAGCCTGGAGGTCCGCTCCCGGCTGGCCATGGACGCCTCGCGGCTGGGTATGTGGGAATACCTGCCGGCCAGCCGCACGCTGGTCTGGGACGAGCGCTGCAAGGCCATGTTCGGCCTGCCGGCCGATGCGGTGGTCGACCTTGCGGTGTTCGAGCGCCTCTGTGGCGCCGAGGGCCTCCAGCGCTTCCTCGACACGGTCCGCCAGGCCGGTGCCGACGAGCGCGACGACGACTACCGCAGCGAATACCGGATCCGCCTGGACAATGGCACCCAGCGCTGGGTGGAGACCCGTGGCCAGCCCTTCTTCGAGGCGGGCGTCTGCACGCGACTCCTCGGGGTGATGCTGGACATCACCCAGCAGCGCGATGCAGCGGAAAAGCTCGAACGCCTCAACGTCAGCCTCGGCGAACGTGTCGAGGAGCGCACCCGGGAGCGCGACCGGACCTGGGACCTGACCCGGGACCTGCTGCTGGTCTGCCGACCGGACGGCACCCTGGTGGCGCTCAACCCGGCCTGGGAGGAAAACCTCGGCTGGTCCCGGGCGGAGCTGCTCGATTCCTCGCTGCTGGCGCTGGTGCATCCCGACGAGCGCTTCCTCACCGACAACGAACTCAAGCAACTGGCCGCCCGCGCGGCCAGCCAGAGATTCGTCAACCGCATCCGGCACCGCGACGGCAGCTATCGCTGGATCTCCTGGACGGCGGTCCCGGATGCCGGCATGACCTACTGTTCCGGCCGCGACATCTCGTCGGAAGTCCTGGCGATGGAAGAGCTGGCGGCGGCCAACCGGCAGCTGCGCGAGCAGATCGACGAGCGCGAGCGGGTAGAAGAGACCCTCCAGCAGATGCAGCGCCTGGAGGCGGTGGGCCAGCTCACCGCGGGCGTGGCCCACGACTTCAACAACCTGCTCACCGTGGTGCTCAGCAGCGCCAGCTTCCTGGAGCGCGACCTGGTCCGCCTGGAGGCCAGCGACAAGACCCAGGGGCGGGTCCAGAACATCCGCGAAGCAGGCGAGCGGGGGGCCAAGCTCACCGCCCAGCTGCTGGCCTTCTCCCGGCGCCAGCGCCTGGCGCCCAAGCCGGTCAAGCTCAACGAGACCGTCGAGGGCATGCTCGAACTGCTGCGCAGCACCATGGGCGGCAGTGTCTGGATCGAGACCCACCTGCGTGCCGACTGCTGGCATGCCCTGGTCGATCCGACGCAGATCGAACTCATCATCCTCAACCTGGCGATCAATGCGCGGGACGCCATGGCGGTCGGCGGCACCCTGCGGCTGAGTACCTCGAACCAGACCATCAGCCAGCCGCCCCAGCGTCCCGAGGAGCCAGAGCCCGGCGAGTACGTGCTGCTGGCCGTCCAGGATTCCGGCACGGGCATGAGCGAAGAGGTACTGGCCAAGGCCTTCGAACCCTTCTTCACTACCAAGGAAGTGGGCAAGGGCTCCGGGCTGGGCCTCGCCCAGGTATTCGGCTTCGCCAAGCAATCCGGCGGCGGGGTGCGCATCGAGACCTGCATGGGGACGGGCACCACGGTGATGGTCTACCTGCCGCGCACCCAGGCCGGCGAAGCACCGGATCCGGTCGGCTTGCCGGTGCTGGACCGCGACGCCCAGGCGGCCGAGCGCCGCATCCTGCTGGTGGACGATGACCATGCGGTGCGCGGGGTCACCGCCGCGCTGCTGGCCGATCTCGGCTACCAGGTGGTGGAGGCCAGCAATGGCTTCGCCGCCCTGAGCGCCCTCGAGCGCGATCCGCAGATCGACCTGCTGCTGGCGGACTTCGCCATGCCCGGCATGAACGGCGCCGAACTCGCCCGCCAGGCCCGCAAGCACCTGCCGCGCCTGCCGGTGGTGTTCATCACCGGCTACGCCGAACTGGGCGAGCTCGATCCCGAACAATCATTCATCGTGCCCAAGCCCTTTCGCGAGGCGGACCTGGCCGCGCGGCTGCAGGCAGCCCTGCGCGGCGAGAAGCCCCAACCTTCGCCCAGCTGACGGCAGCCGTCGAGACGAGGTATCTGCGTGTCCACCATCCGTGAAATGTTGCGTGCCGAAGGCGGTGCCCTGCACCAGCAGGTCGATGCGGCCTTCGGCCGTTATGCACTCCAGACCCGGCCGGACTACACGGCCTTCCTGCAGGCCCATGCCCAGGCGCTGATCGGTCTCGAAGACCTGCTGGAGCGCTCCGGCATCCAGCGCCTGTTGCCCGATTGGCCGGAGCGGCGGCGGACCCAGGCGCTGGGTGCGGATCTGCAGCGACTGCACGCCGACCAGCCTGAGGCCGTGGTCATCGAGCGGCTGCTCGATGAAGGCGAATGCTGGGGCGTGGCCTATGTGCTGGAAGGCTCTCGCCTCGGGTCGCGTCTGCTGGATCGCCATGCGGGGGAGAGTCCGGACGAGGCGGTGCGCGACGCCCGCGCCTACCTGGGCCATGTACCACCCCAGGGCGCCTGGCCGGCGTTCCTGGCGCGGCTGGACACAGCGGGCGGCGACGCGAGTCTGCACCCCGGCATGCTGGCCGGTCAGCGCCTGGCCTTCGATGTCTTCCTGGCCGCCGGACGGCAGCATGCGCCCGTAAAGACCCCCTCAGCGTCCGCCTAGAGCGCCCTCAGGTAACCTATCACCTCGGCGGCGCCGAGCCGCTCGAGGATTTCCGCCAGCACCCGGGTACTGGCGACCTCCTTGGGCAATAGCAGCCATTCCAGGTCCTGGCCCGGCGCCGGGAGCGGCAGGCGGGCATAATCGAGCTTCAGGCCCAGCAGCACCTGGATGAAATCCGGGTGGTTCCAGACCGCGTTGGGTAGGGCATAGAGCGCGAAGGCCTGGTGCAGGCGCTCCACCGCCGATAGCTCCAAACGCAGGCACTGCACCTGGGCCGGTACCTCCACAGCGATGCCGCGGATGCGCGCATAGGCGACGATGCTGGCGAAGGCCAGGGTGGTGGCCGCGTCGTTTTCCAGGAAGAAGCGCGGGCCGCGCCAACTGGCCTGGCGCAGGCGCAACGGCTGTTCGCTGGACAGCGTCGGCAGCGCCCGATAGAGGGCCGCCTGAAAATCCCGATAGCCGATGATGCGCGCCTGGTCACGCGCCGCCGGCAGGGCCGCCAGTTCCTCGAGTTGCGCCGCCGAGGCCAGGGCGGGCTCGGCGAGGCGATGGCAGAGGCCATCCAGGCTGCGCAGGTCGAAGGCCGGCAGCTGCCGGGTATCGGCGACGACCAGCTGGCTCAGCAGCCCATGGGCCTTGCCCTTGATTTCCTGGGTCGGGCCGGACAGGGCAGCCCGGGGCAGATTAAGGAGCAGGTGCAGCGGATGACCGTCATCCCACCAGAGGCTGTTCTGGGGGAGCGGCAGCGGGACGAAGGCATCGGCAAGGCGTTCCAGGCAGCGCTGGATGCGCCGACTCGCCAGCGACGGATGCAGGTGCAAGGCCAGCGAGGACCAGGGGCTGCCCAGGAGGTTGGCACTGTTGCTCATGAGGTCTCCGGGGCGAATAGGAGCGGCGCGACCGATTCTAGCGTGGCAATGACCGCGCTATCGTCAAATGATTCCCCAATGGCAGGATCTTTTGTATGAACGACCGGTCGACCTGGGCGGGAGCGACGTATGGCAGCGGGCAAGCCTGTATAATGCGCGCTTTCCGAATCGCCTGTGAGTCCGCCATGTACGACGCGCTCCGTCCTCTGCTGTTCAAGTTGTCTCCAGAGGGGTCCCACGACCTCGCGCTGGATCTGATAGGCGCCGCCGGGCGCCTGGGCCTGACCGGCCTCGGCCGGCAGCCGGGCCGGTTGCCAGTCCAGGTCATGGGGCTGGAGTTTCCCAACCCGGTCGGCCTGGCCGCGGGTCTCGACAAGAATGGCGCCGCCATCGATGGCTTCGCCGGCCTGGGTTTCGGTTTCGTCGAGATCGGCACCGTGACGCCCCGGCCGCAGCCGGGCAATCCCAAGCCGCGGCTGTTCCGCCTGGAGCGGGCCGAGGCCATCATCAACCGCATGGGCTTCAACAACGCCGGTGTGGATGCGCTGATCGAGCGGGTACGCGCCGCGCGCTTCCAGGGCGTGTTGGGGATCAACATCGGCAAGAACGCCGATACCCCGGTCGAGCGGGCGGTGGACGATTACCTGATCGGCCTGGATAGAGTCTATGGCCACGCCAGTTACATCACGGTGAACGTCAGCTCGCCCAACACCCCCGGCCTGCGCAGCCTGCAATTCGGCGATGCCCTCAAGAGCCTGCTGGAAGCCCTGCGCCAGCGGCAGGAAGACCTCGCGGTGCAGCATGGCCGCCGCGTCCCCATCGCCATCAAGATCGCCCCGGACATGACCGACGAGGAGATCGTGCTCACCGCCCAGGCGATCCGCGATGCCGGGATGGACGCCATCATCGCCACCAACACCACCCTGGGCCGCGAGGGCGTGGAAAACCTGGCCTATGCCGCGGAAGCGGGCGGCTTGTCCGGCGCGCCGGTCAGGGAAAAAAGCACCCATGTGGTCCGGGTACTGGCGGGAGAGCTGGGTGGCCGCCTGCCGATCATCGCCGCGGGCGGGATCCTGTCCGGCGAAGATGCAGCGGAAAAGATCGCCGCCGGTGCCAGCCTGGTGCAGCTCTACAGTGGCTTCATCTACCGCGGGCCGGCATTGATCCGCGAGGCGGTGGATGCCATCGCCGCGGCGCGGCCCTGAGGGGGGAGGGGGCTCGCCAGGAGCCCCCAGGGGAACGGATCCCCGATCCTGGAAGAGGATCTGACTGGAAAGAAACCAGAACGCTGTGGAAGCCCTGGGCTTCCGCGGGTGAAATCGAATTAGCCTACGGCTTGAAGTTCATTCATGCGTTGAAGACCGGCGGTGCCTACGTAGCCGTCCCATTGATCGCTGCGGCCCTCGCGCCAGCCATTGAGCCAGGCCTGCCGGACGGCGTCCTGGGTGAAGGGACAAAGATCCCGCGACTTGCCCACAATGCCGTGCTGATAACCACGCTGGAAAGCTCGTTCCATTGGATCACGCTTGAGTCTTCTCATAGGGTAGTGCCCTCGTAGGTTGACTTGCAGATTGTCCATGGCCCGTTGCAGGCCTGGATGCCAGAGCCGGCGTCCTGGCATCCGCCCCGCACCTTCGCGCTGCGGGTGGTCAATTACTAACCAATGGGGCGCTGGCTGGGAACGACCTTTTAGCTATAAGCCGTAACGTAATCGAAATGAAACGGCGATAAACCGCCGCTGGAATGCCGTCACTGCGGCTTGTTGAGACGCAGTCAAACTTTCACGGAAGGGGCTGTCCTTACCGGTCAATCCGACCAAAGGCAGAAAGTTCCTTGCGCTAACCTATGGATTCAACGATGTCCGCGATGCAACAGCTCATCCTCACCTGTCCCAAGGGCCTCGAGACCCTGCTGCTGGAAGAGGCCCAGGGCCTCGGCCTGCAGGAAGCCCGCAGCCAGACCGCGGCGGTGCGCGGCGAGGCGAGCCTCGCGGATGCCTACCGCCTGTGCCTCTGGTCGCGCCTGGCCAACCGGGTCCTGCTGGTACTGGCCCGCTTCCCCGTGGAAGATCCCCAGGCGCTGTACCTGGGGGTACATGGCGTGGAATGGGAAGAGCACCTGGCACCCACCGGCACCCTCGCCGTGGGCTTCAGCGGCCAGGGCGCCGGCATCGACAACACCCATTTCGGCGCGCTCAAGGTCAAGGACGCCATCGTCGATCGCCTGCGCGAACGGACCGGCCAGCGGCCGACCGTGGACAAGATCGCCCCTGACCTGCGGGTGCATCTGCACCTGGAGCGCGGCCAGGCCATCCTGTCGCTGGACCTCTCCGGGCAGAGCCTGCACCAGCGTGGCTATCGCCTGCAGCAGGGGGCGGCGCCGCTGAAGGAAAACCTGGCGGCCGCAGTGCTGATCCGCGCCGGCTGGCCAGCCCTGGCCGCCGCCGGTGGGGCCCTCGCCGACCCCATGTGCGGGGTGGGGACCTTCCTGGTCGAGGCCGGCCTGATGGCGGCGGACATCGCCCCCAACCTGCGCCGCGAGCGCTGGGGCTTCTCGGGCTGGCTGGGCCATGTGCCCGCGCTCTGGCAGCAGCTGCACCAGGAAGCCGAAGCCCGTGCCGCAGCCGGCCTGGCCAGGTCGCCGGCCTGGATCCGCGGCTACGAAGCCGATCCGCGGCTGATCCAGCCGGCGCGCAACAATATCGAGCGGGCCGGGCTGTCCGAGTGGATCAAGGTCTACCAGGGCGAGGTGGCCAGCTTCGAGCCGCGCCCGGACAAGGGCCAGACTGGCCTGGTGATCTGTAATCCGCCCTATGGCGAGCGCCTGGGCGACGAAGCCAGCCTGCTGTACCTCTACCAGAATCTCGGCGAGCGCCTGCGCCAGGCCTGCCTCGGCTGGCGCGCGGGGGTGTTCACCGGCGCCCCCGAGCTGGGCAAGCGCATGGGCATTCGTAGCCACAAGCAATACGCCTTCTGGAACGGCGCCTTGCCCTGCAAGCTGCTGATGTTCGAGGTGGAGCCGCGGCAATTCGTCACCGGCAGCCGCAGCGGCGAGCGTCCGGCCACGGCCCAGGCAGCGGAACCGGCCAAGCTCAGCGAAGGCGGGCAGATGTTCGCCAATCGCCTGCAGAAGAACCTCAAGCAGCTCGGCAAGTGGGCCCGCAGCCAGGGCGTGCAGTGCTATCGCCTCTATGACGCCGATATGCCGGAATACGCGGTGGCCGTGGACCTCTACGGCGATCGCGTCCATGTGCAGGAATACGCCCCGCCGCGTTCCATCGATCCGGAAAAGGCCCAGGCCCGACTGCTCGACGCCCTGGCGGCCATCCCCCAGGCACTCGGCGTCGATCCGTCGCTGGTGGTGGTCAAGCGCCGCGAGCGGCAGAGCGGCACCAAGCAATACGAACGCCAGGCGGCCCAGGGTGAATTCCTCCAGGTGGACGAGGCGGGCGCCAAGCTGCTGGTCAACCTGACCGACTACCTGGACACCGGCCTGTTCCTGGATCACCGGCCGCTGCGCCTGAGATTGCGCCAGGAAGCCCAGGGCAAGAGATTCCTCAACCTGTTCTGCTACACTGGCGCCGCCACGGTGCAGGCCGCCGTGGGTGGGGCACGCAGCACCACCAGCGTCGATCTCTCGCGGACCTATCTGGACTGGGCGCGGCGCAACCTCGCCCTCAACGGCTTCTCCGAGCGGCATCGCCTGGAACAGGGTGACGTGCTGCACTGGCTGGAAAACGATCGTGGCGAATACGATCTGATCTTCGTCGATCCGCCGACCTTCTCCAATTCCAAGCGCCTGGAAGGGGTCTTCGACGTCCAGCGCGACCATGTCGGGCTCATCGATTCGGCCATGGCGCACCTGAGTCGCACCGGCGTGCTGTATTTCTCCAACAACTTCCGCAAGTTCGAGCTCGACGAGGGCCTCAGCGAGCGCTACCGCGTCGAGGAGATCACCGCCAGCACCCTGGACCCGGATTTCGCCCGAAATCCGAAGATCCACCGCGCCTGGCGCTTCAGCCTGAACTGATACCGGGCGGCTGAACTGCCGCTGAACGGGTCCGCCCTCGGGATCTTCAGGGTGTGACCCGCTGCAACCCGGACTCGATCCGCTGACACCTGGCCTGCCCACGCCGTCCACAATGCCGGCGCGGCGCTTGGCCGTACTCAGCGGAGCGAGGAGGGACGGGTTTCACCATGCTGGTTTCATTGCAGGCACTCAGGGCCCTGGCCGCCTGGCTGGTGGTCTTCCATCACTTCATGCAGGTGTTCTTCGATTTCCACGCCGATAGCCTCGGCGGCCATCTGCTCTCCACGCGCGGGCAGGTCGGGGTCGACATCTTCTTCGTGCTCAGCGGCTTCGTGATCTACCTGTCCACCGCGGGCCGGCCACTCAGGCGCAGCACCTTCCTCTGGCAGCGCATCGCCCGCATCGTCCCGGCCTACTGGCTGTATACGGCGGTGACGGCGCTGATCCTCTATCTGGCCAGCGACGTGATGCCGATCTATGGCGTGGCGGCGCGCGAACTGCTGCTCTCGCTGTTCTTCATCCCCAGCGAGAATCCGGCCGGCTTCGGCCACTATCCGATCCTGCCGGTGGGCTGGACCCTCAACTTCGAGATGCTGTTCTACCTGCTCTTCGCCCTGTCCTTCGGCGTGGCCGAGCGCTGGCGCATCGGGGTGGTCAGCCTGCTGGTGATGCTGGTCAGCCTGGTACTGACGCGCGAGGCCTTCGTCAGCAACTTCTATCGCAATCCGATCATCTTCGAGTTCCTGCTCGGCGTGACCCTGGCGGCGCTGCATCGGCGCGGTGCCCTGCGCGCCCCCCAGCCGCTGGCCCTGGCAGCCGCCCTGGCGGCCTTGGCCTGCCTGGTGGCCTTCCCGGCGGATCATCCCTATCGCCTGCTCACCTGGGGCGTGCCCAGTGCGGTACTGGTCGGGGCCTGCGTCATCCTCGAACCCTGGTTCGCCGGCTCGCGGCTGTGCCAGGCGCTGGGCGACTGGTCCTATTCGGTCTATCTGGTGCACGTCATCGTGCTCTGGCTGGGCGACTACTGGCTACACCAGCAATGGGGCCTCACGCCCTACCAGACCCTGGCGATCTGCCTGCCGGTCATCCTGCTGGTGGCCTGGGCCAGCTACGAATGGATCGAACGGCGCCTGTCGCGCACCCTGCGCCAGTTCGGCGAACGCCTGCTGCGCCGGCGTGCGTCCTGGGCGGCCGGTCAGTAGGCATCGCGCTCGGCGGCGGTGAGTTCAGGCACCAGGGCGCGGCCTTCCGCGGCCGAGCGCTGCGCCGTTTCCAGCAACGCCATGAGCGCGCAGGCCTGGGCCGGCGGGACCGGATTGGCGGCACGGCCGGCGAGGGCTTCGACCAGCGCGAGGTAGTAGCGGCGCTGATCACCGGCCGGGGTCGGCAGGGCCTGGCGCTCGCCGTCGCCGCCGATCAGCCAGCCTGGGTCCGGGTCTTCGCCCCACGCAGGGCCGCCCGGCTGGATACCAGCCTTGAGCGCGTCTTCCTGGCGGTCGGCGCCCAGCTTCAACCAACTGCCGGCGGTACCCTGGGCCAGGAAGCGCGGTACCCCACCCGCCGCCAGCATGCCGGCTTTCAAGGTCACCTGGCGCGCGCCGTAGTCCAGCTGCACCTGGAACCAGTCGTCGGTAAGGGCGCCAGGTCGTTGCCGCGCCAGGCTCGCCTGCAGGCGCCGCGGTAGCCCGAACAGGCACAGGGCCTGGTCCAGCAGGTGGGGGCCGAGGTCGAACCAGAGGCCACTGCCGGGCAGGTCCGCCTCGCGCCAGCGCTCCCGCACCTGCGGCCGGAAGCGTTCGATACGCGATTCCAGGCTGGTGAGTTCACCGAGGGCGCCACTGGCGAGGACGTCCTGCAACCCGAGGAAGTCGCTGTCCCAGCGCCGGTTCTGGAACACCGACAGCAGGCGACCGGCCTGCTCGGCGTCCTGGGCCAGTCGCCGGGCTTCGGCGAGGGTCACGGTGAAGGGCTTGTCGACCACCACGTGCTTGCCCGCGGCCAGGGCGGCGCTGGCGAGCGGGGCATGGGTCTGGTTGGGCGAGGCGATGACCACCAGGTCGATGGCCGGATCGCAAACGGCGGCCGAATAGTCCGCGGTGACCCTTGCCTCGGGCAGATCGGCATGGACGCGGGCGGCGTCACGCGAGGCGACCAGCTCCAGGGACAGGCCGGGAATCGAGCGCAACAGGGGAGCATGGAAGGTCTGGCCGACGAAGCCATAGCCGACCAGAGCGACACGTACAGGGGAGGGCATGGAGTCATCCTTTTGCCAGCACTGAAAACACCGGGGCCGCTCCTTGAGCGGCCCCGGTGCAAAAGCCAAGCTTAGCGCAGCCTTACTTCAACTGATGCTCATGGGCCAGTTGCTCGCGCTCGAGAAATTCGTCCTGGCGCAGGGAATCCTTGAATTCTTCCGAATCCTCCAGGGCGATGGGGTCGTTGAGTTCGCCACCGGACAGGCGCTTTTTCTCCAGCTTGCCGGAAAGGTTGCCGATGGCCCGCGCCAGCTTGTCGGCGGCACCGTCCACCGCCAGGTCGAGGGAGTCGGCCTTGTGCGTCACCGAAAGCGGTTGGTGGCCCTTGATGCGTGCCTCCATCTGGCAGCGCTTGTCTTGCGCGCCCGACTTGCCGGCGTTTTCGTCGTTCAGGTGTACCTCGACCCGGGTCAGGAGTTCGTCGAAGCGCTCCAGGCGGTCTTCGACCACCGATGTCACCCAATTCTGCAGACCGGCACTGCCTTCGATGTTGTGATCACTGTTGACTTGGACTTGCATGCGGCTTCCTCTTTTTGACGGGCCTGTCCATTGGATGAGGCCGGTCACACCGAGGTTCAAGGCTGTTCGTCTGCCAGGCGTGTCACCCGATGTTTCGATCTGGCAGTGTCTAGGCACGTCGTATCGATCGGGAAAACGACGCTCAGGTCGCGGGTCGCTGGCGTTTTGCCCTTATCCACTGATAATGCGCGACCTTCCATCGTCCGTCGCAGTGGGGATCGTCAATGCCAGATGTGCTCACGCGTGGTCGCAGCTTCGCCCGGCGCCTCTGGCTGCCTCGGGCGGTCGGTCTGTTGCTCAGCCTGAGCTGCATCGTCTCGGTCCAGATCACCCAGCCGGTGTCCATCGGCCTCTGGATCCTGCTGCTGGCCAATGCGCTGCTCTGGTCGCCGCTGGCCTATTTCCGGGCGGTCCGCGCCCAGAATCCCTATCGGACCGAGTTGGGCAACCTGCTGCTGGACTGCGCTTCGGCGGGCTTCTGGACGGCGAGCATGGGCTTCAATCTGCTGCCCAGCGCGACCCTGCTGGCTATGACCAGCCTGAACATGCTGGGTGCGGGCGGTCTGCCCTTCTGGCGACGCGGGCTCTTGGCCCAGCTGGTCGGTATGCTCGTCGGACTGGTGCTGCTGCGCCATCCAGTCGCCCTGGAGACCTCCACCGCGCAGATCTATGCCTGCCTGCCGATGATCGTCGGCTATCCCTGGGCCCTGGGCCTGGTGAGCTTCCGCCTGGCGCAGCAACTGTCGCGCCGCAAGCAGGAGCTGGAGCTGATCAGCAAGCAGGATGGCATGACCGGCCTGCACAACCGCACCCACTGGGATCAGCTGCTGCAGCGTGAATTCGCCCGCTGCAAGCGCAGTGGTGCCGCCGCCACCCTGGTGATGATCGACCTGGACAACTTCAAGCTGATCAACGACCGCTTCGGCCATCAGGCTGGCGACGAGATGCTCCGCCAGTTTTCCGCCCTGCTGGCACGGACCATCCGCAGCAGTGATCTTGCCGGTCGTTTCGGCGGTGACGAATTCGGTATCCTCTTGCCCGATACCTCGCCCGACCAGGCCATCGAGCTGATTCGTCGCCTGCAGGAGCGCCTGCACGGGATGCAGTCGGGTAGCCCTGGTGAGCGCCAGAACGTCCGCGTCGGCATGAGTTGCGGCATCGCCGGCTTCGACCGGGCCTACGACGACGTCGCCCACTGGCTGCAGGCAGCCGACTTCGCTCTGTACCGGGCCAAGGCCCAGGGACGCGGTCGGGCGGAGGTGGCCGATCCCCAAGGAGTGCTGGCATGACCCCGGCGATAGAGTTGCTCAAAAAGAGCCAGGTGCCCCACGAGGTGCTGAGCTACCACCATGACCCCAAGGCCGCCTCCTACGGCCTGGAAGCCGCCGAGAAACTCGGTCTGGCACCGGAGACGGTGTTCAAGACCCTGCTGGCGGCGAGCGAGAAACAGGAATTGCTGGTGGCCATCGTGCCCGTCGCCGGCACCCTGGATCTCAAGGCCCTGGCCCAGGCGGCCGGGGTGAAGAAACTGGAGATGGCCAAACCCGACCAGGCCCAGCGCAGCACCGGCTACCTGGTGGGCGGCATCAGCCCGCTGGGACAGAAGAAGCGGCTGCGCACCTTCATCGACGAGTCCGCGGCGGCGTTGCCGAGCATCCATGTCAGTGCCGGACGCCGGGGGCTGGAAGTGGCCCTGGCCCCGGAGAACCTCGCCCGCTTGCTGGACGCGCCCTTCGTACCGATCGGCAAGGCCTGAGCGTCTGTCTATCAGGTAGGGTGGAAAACCGCGCAGCGTTTTCCACGCGCGATCAGGCTGGTGGTGGACAAGGCTGCGCCGTTGTCCACCCTACGACTGAGTCCAATGAGCAGGCCGTGCCTGAAGAGGTTGGGCTTCGCTACGCTCAACCCAACCTACGTAGGGTCTCGCGGTAGGGGCGACTGCCCATCCGCTAGGCGATCCCGTAGCTCTCGCGCAGCTGCTGCCGATAGCGTTGGTAGGCCGCCTCGTACTCGGCGACCCGGGCCGGATCGGGTTCGGCGCGGCTGGCCGGGTCCAGGTGCACGCAGCGTTCGGTAAGGCTGTCCAGGGACTCCGGGCGGCCCTCTGCGCGACTCCAGCACCAGGCGGCCTGCAAGGCACCCCCCAGGGCCGCGGCTTCGCCGTGGACCGGGCAGACCACCGGGGTGTTCATCAGGTCGGCGATTAGCTGGCGCCACACCGGGCTCTTGGCGCCACCGCCGATCAGCCTCAGGGTGTCGCCGGGCATGCCCAGGTCGCGCAGCAGGTCGAAGCCGTATCTCAGGGCGAAGCTCACCCCCTCGACCACCGCCCGGCACAGGTTGGCGCGGGTCAGGTTGGTGGCGGTCAGGCCATGCAGGCTGGCGGTGGCGGTGGGCAGTGCCGGTACCCGCTCACCATTGAGGAAGGGCAGCATCAACACCCCTTCGGCGCCGACCGGCGACTCCGCCACCAGGCGGGTGAATTCCGCCAGGTCCAGGCCGAGCAGCTCGCGGATCTGGCCGCTGGCGTTGGTCAGGTTCATGGTGCAGATCAGTGGCAGCCAACCGCCATTGGACGAGCAGAAGCCCGCCACCGCCGGGTGATCGCTGATCCGCGGTTCGTCGGAATATCCATAGAGGGTGCCCGAGGTGCCCAGGCTCAGGGTGATCTGGCCGGCGCGGCTGTTGCCGGTACCCAGGGCGCCCATCATGTTGTCGCCGCCGCCACTGGAGACCAGCGCCTGGGGATTAATGCCCAGCTGGCTGGCGACCTCCGGGCGCAGGCGACCGACCGGCTGGTCGGCTTCGATCAACGCCGGCAGAGCGCGCTCCAGGCGACCACTGGGATCGATATGGCGTAGCAGTTCCAGGTCGTATTGGCGCGTCCGCACACTGAAATAGCCGGTGCCCGAGGCGTCGCCGTATTCGGCCACGGCGCGTCCGGTCAGCCAGAAGTTCAGATAGTCGTGGGGCAGCAGCACCTGGGCGATCTGGTCGAACACCTCCGGGTGCTGTTCCTTGGTCCAGAGCAGCTTGGAGACGGTGTAGCCCGGCGCGATGGCCAGGCCCAGGCGCTCGATGGAACCCTCGACGCCCCCCAAATGCTCCAGCAGGCGCTGGTTTTCCGGGGTGGATTCGGTGTCGCACCAGAGCTTGGCCGGCCGCAGCACCTTGCCGCTGTCGTCGAGCAGCACCAGGCCGTGCTGCTGGCCGGAGACGCCGACACCGAGGATGTCCTGGCCATCGCTGCCGGCCTGGGCCAGGGCGCCGCGGGTGGCGCTGACCAGGGCGGCGATCCAGTCGGCCGGTTCCTGCTCGCGACGGCCGTTGGCGCCTTCGGTCAGCCGGTGGGGGGCGCTGCCCTCACCGAGTACGGTACCGCGCTCGGCATCCAGGACCACCACCTTGGTGCCCTGGGTACCGCAATCTATCCCGAGAAATCTCATGCCTGGCCGCTCCTTATTGTTGTTGGGCTTGGCGGAACAATCGCCGATGCAGACCGTTTTCAGCCGCAGCCTAATCGCCGAGCAGGGTCTGCAGCGTCGCGCTGACCCCATGGGTACGCAAGTTGTACAGCTGCCGCTCGAAGGCAGCAACGAAGGCGGCGGATTTCGGGATATGTTTACCGAAGATTTCCTCGGCACCCAGCAGGCGCTCGGTGAGGTTCTTCTGATCCTGCACCAGCTCCTCGCAATAGTTGGCGCGCGGATCGGGGATGCGATAGGTCGCCCCGGTCTCGTCCACGCCACGCAGGTAGACCGCCCAGGCGGCGACTACCAGGGCCGCGCGATCCAGCTCTTTGCCGTCCTCGATCAGGCGATTGATGGTCGGCACGGTGAACTTGGGAAACTTCGACGAACCGTCGGAGCAGACCCGCTCCAGCTGGTCAGCGATGGCGCGGTTGGAGAAGCGCTCGATCAGGGTGTCCTTGTACTCCGCGAGATCGATGCCGGGCACCGGGGCCAGCTGCGGCGTGACGTCCTCGTCCATGTAGGTGCGGATGTAGCGCACGAATAGCGGATCGGCCATGGTCTCGTGGACGAAGCGGTAGCCCTTGAGGAAGCCCAGGTAGGTGAGGGCCAGGTGGCTGCCGTTGAGCAGCTTGATCTTCATCTCTTCGTAGGGGGTGACGTCGTCGGTGAACTGCACGCCGACGTCCTCCCAGGCCGGACGGCCGGCGACGAACTTGTCTTCCAGTACCCACTGCAGGAAGGGCTCGCAGACCACCGGCCAGGCGTCCTCGACACCGTGCTCGGCCAGCAGCGCCTGGCGATGGGCCGCACTGGTCATGGGGGTGATGCGGTCGACCATGGCATTGGGGAAGCTGACCTGCTCGGCGATCCAGCCGTGCAGCTCTTCATCCACCAGGGCGGCGTAGGCCAGCAGCGCCTTGCGGGTGACCTGGCCATTGTGCGGAAGGTTGTCGCAGGACATCACGGTGAAGGGACCGGTGCCCGCGGCGCGGCGCTTGGCCAGGGCTGCCAGCAGGAAGCCGAAGACGCTGCGCGGATCGCCCGGATGCTGCAGGTCGTGCTGGATCAGCGGCAGCTTGAAGTTGAATTCGCCGGTACTGTCGTCCATGCAGTAGCCGCCCTCGGTGATGGTGAGGGAGACGATGCGGGTGCTGGGGTGGGCCAGCTTGTCGATCAGCGCCTGGGTGCCGTCCTCGGCCAGCAGCATTCCGCTGATGGCGCCCACCACCCGGACCTCGGTGTCCGGCTCGTCGGCCAGCACCACCTGGGTGTAGAGATAGTCCTGGCTAGCCAGGGCGTCGCGCATGGCGCGGTCTTCGGCGCGCAGGCCGACGCCGCAGATGCTCCAGTCCAGGTCGCGCCCCTGATTGAGCAGGGCCTCGGTGTAGATGGCCTGGTGCGCGCGGTGGAAGCCACCGACGCCGATGTGGACGATCCCTTGGCGCAGCTCGCAGGCGGCGTAGGCGGGCTTGGCGATGTAGTCGGGGAGTTGGGCGAGATGCTGGCGATTGAGTTTCATGACGAGGATCCTGGCAGGCGGCGCCCCTGCCCGGACAGGGGCACGGGGACGCGGGAAAGGGGTTGATCAGGCGGCTTGGCGCAGCAGCGGGGCGACGGCGCGGCCCTGTTCGTCGAACAGGTGGCAGAACTCCACGTCCAGCGCCAGGCGCTGGCGTTCGCCGTAGGCCACGGCGCAGTCGCCGGGTACCCGGACGGTCAGGGCTTCCTCGGCTTCGGTCACCATGTGGCAATAGGTGTCGCTGCCCAGGCGCTCGGCCACGTCGGTGATCACTGGCAACTGGCCATCGGCGGCCAGGCGCAGGTGCTCCGGCCGGATACCCAGGGTCACCGGGCTGCCGACCGCCAGGCCATCGCCGCGGCGCGGCAGGCGCAGGCGCGGACCGGCGTCCAGCGCCACCTCGACGCCCTGGGCATCGGTGGCCACCACCTTGCCCTTGAGGAAGGCCATCTTCGGCGTGCCGAGGAAGCCAGCGACGAAGAGGTTGGCCGGATGGTGATAGAGCTCCAGCGGCGAGCCGACCTGTTCGATGCGGCCGCCGTTGAGCACCACCACCTTGGTGGCCAGGGTCATGGCTTCCACCTGGTCGTGGGTCACGTAGATCATGGTCGCCTGCAGCTCCTGGTGCAGCCGCGCCAGTTCCAGGCGCATCTGCACGCGCAGGGCGGCGTCCAGGTTGGACAGGGGTTCGTCGAACAGGAAGATCTTCGGCTGGCGCACGATGGCGCGGCCGATGGCCACCCGCTGGCGCTGGCCACCGGAGAGCTGGCGCGGCTTGCGCTCCAGCAGCGGCGTCAGTTCCAGGATGCGCGCGGCATCGCTGACCTTGCGCTCCACCTCCTGCTTGTCGACCTTGGCCAGGTCCAGGGCGAAGGAGAGGTTCTTGCGCACGCTCATGTGCGGATAGAGGGCATAGGTCTGGAACACCATGGCCAGGTCGCGCTTGGCCGGCGAGACCTCGGTGATGTCGCGACCGTCCAGTTCCAGGGTGCCACTGCTGACCTCCTCGAGGCCGGCGATGAGGCGCAGCAGGGTCGACTTGCCGCAGCCGGAGGGGCCGACGAAGACCACGAATTCGCGGTCGTTGATGTCCAGGTCGACGCCCTTGATGATTTCCAGCGAGTCGAAGCCCTTGCGCAGGCTGCGGATTTTCAGATTGGCCATGACAGGAATCCTCTTGTTATTTGACGGCGCCGAAGGACAGGCCGCGCACCAGTTGTTTCTGGCTGATCCAGCCGAAGATCAGGATGGGGGCGCAGGCCAGCGTCGAGACGGCCGAGAGCTTGGCCCAGAACAGGCCCTGGGGACTGGAGTAGGAAGCGATCAGCGCGGTCAGGGGCGCGGCATTGGACGAGGTCAGGTTCAGCGACCAGAAGGCCTCGTTCCAGCACAGGATCAGCGACAGCAGCATGGTCGAGGCGATGCCGCCCTTGCTGATCGGCAAGAGTACCCGGACGATTTCCTGGTAGGTGGTGGCGCCATCCAGGCGCGCCGCCTCGAGGATGTCCTTGGGGATGTCCTTGAAGTAGGTGTAGACCATCCAGACCACGATCGGCAGGTTGATCAGGGTGTAGACGGCGATCAGCAGCAGCCGGCTGTCGAGCAGTTCGAACTGCTTGGCCAGCAGGTAGATGGGCACCAGCACCCCGACCGCCGGGAGCATCTTGGTGGAGAGCATCCACAGCAGCAGGCGCTGGGTATTCCTGGTCTCGTGGAAGGCCATGGAATAGGCCGCCGGCAGCGCCAGCAACAGGCTGAGCAGGGTGGCGCCGAAGGAGATCACCACCGAGTTCAGGGCGAAGTGGAAATAGTCGCTGCGCGCCTGGATGGTCAGGTAGTTCTCCAGCGTGGGGATGAAGAAGAACTGCGGCGGGGTGGCGAAGGCGTCGATCTCGGTCTTGAAGCTGGTCAGCACCATCCAGAAGATCGGGAAGAACAGCAGCAGCGCCACCAGCCAGGCGAGCAGGCCCAGCAGCAGGCTCTGCAGGCGCCGGGATTGCTTGAGCGTCAGCATGTCAGGGTCCTCACTGTTGGGTCAGGTTCTTGCCAAGCATCCGCACCAGGATGATGGCGGCGATGTTGGCGATGAGCACGGCGATCAGGCCGCCGGCGGAGGCCAGGCCGACGTCGAACTGCAGCAGGGCCTGGTTGTAGATCAGGTAGGCCAGGTTGGTGGAGGCGAAGCCCGGGCCGCCGCTGGTGGTGGTATAGATCTCGGCGAACACCGAGAGCAGGAAGATCGTCTCGATCATCACCACCACGGCGATGGGCCGCGCCAGGTGCGGCAGGGTCAGGTGCCAGAAGATAGCCACCGGGCCGGCGCCATCGAGGCGGGCGGCTTCCTTCTGCTCCTGGTCGAGCGATTGCATGGCGGTCATCAGGATGAGGATGGCGAAGGGCAGCCACTGCCAGGAGACGATCAGGATGATCGACAGCAGCGGATGGGTGGCCAGCCAGTCCACCGGGGTGGCGCCGAACAGCTTCCAGACCGCGGCGAGGATGCCGGAGACCGGATGGAAGATCAGGTTCTTCCAGATCAGCGCGCTGACCGTGGGCATGATGAAGAAGGGCGAGATCAGCAGCACCCGCACGATGCCGCGACCGAAGAACTCGCTGGCCTCCAGCAGCGCCGAGATCAGCACGCCGAAGACCACGCTGATCAGCAGCACGCTGCCCACCAGCAGCAGGGTATTGGTCATGCCCGGCCAGAAGCCGGCGTCGGTGACGAAGTATTCGAAGTTCTCCAGGCCGACGAAGGCGTGCTCGCCGGGATACAGCAGGTTGTAGCGGATCAGCGAGAACCAGATGGTCATGCCCAGGGGCACCAGCATCCACACCAGCAGCAGGGCCACCGACGGACTGATCAGGAACCAGCCGGGACCGGCGCGTCGACGAGGACGACGGGCGGGGGCGGCGGCAGGGGTATCGACGGCGGGCGTCTTGAGCGTGGAAGTCTGCATGGCGATGCTCCGCAAGGCAGGAGGCCGTGACGAGGCACTGGCGTCTCGCGACGCCAGCGACGGGTCAGGCAGGAAACCGCGAGGGCGGGATCCGCGTGGCGCGGACCCCGCTACCTGGCGCTACTTGGGATAACCGGCGCGCTTCATTTCCCGGGCGGTGGACTGCTGCGCCGCCTGCAGGGCCTGCTGGACCGGCATCTGCCCGGTGAGGGCTGCGGCGAACAGCTTGCCGACCGAGGTGCCGATGGCCTGGAACTCGGGAATGGTCACGTACTGGATGCCGACATAGGGCACCGGCTTGGCCGAGGGATGGGCCGGGTCGGCGTGCTGCAGCATCTCCAGGGAGACCTTGGCGAAGGGCGCCGCGTCCATATAGGCCTGGCTGTAGGTGGACTTGCGGGTGCCCGGCGGCACGTTGGCGATGCCGTCCTTGTCCGCGACCAGCTTGGCGTAGTCCTTGGAGGTGGCCCAGGTCACGAAGGTCTTGGCCGCGTCCTTGTGCTTGGAGGTGGCCGGGATGCCCAGCGACCAGGCGTACAGCCAGGAGGAGCCCTTGTCGGTGACCTCATGGGGCGAGCCGGCGAAGCCGACGCTGTCGGCCACCTTGCTCTGGCTCTTGTCCATGGTGAAGGAGCCGGCGACGCTGGCGTCGACCCAGATGGCGCACTTGCCGCTGTTGAACAGCGCCAGGTTCTCGTTGAAGCCGTTGCTGGAGGCGCCGGGTGGGCCGTACTTCTTGAGGTTGTCGACGTAGTAGTTGGCCGCCGCGGTCCATTCTGGACCGGTGAATTCCGGCTGCCACTTCTCGTCGAACCAGCGCGCACCGAAGGCATTGGCCATGGTGGTGACCAGGGCCATGTTCTCGCCCCAGCCGGCCTTGCCCCTCAGGCACAGACCGTACTGGTCCTTGTCCGGCTGATTCAGCTTGCCGGCGAACTCGGCGATCTGCGTCCAGGTCGGCTGGGCGGGCATGGTCAGGCCAGCCTGCTGGAACAGATCCTTGCGGTAGTAGGTGATGGAGCTTTCGGCATAGAAGGGCAGGGCATAGAGGGTGCCCTTGACCGAGAGGCCTTCGCGTACCGATGGGAAGAGGTCTTCCAGATCGTAGTTGGCCGGCAGGTCCTTCATCGGCTCCAGCCAGTTCTGGGCGCCCCACAGACCGGTCTCGTACATGCCGATGGTGAGGACGTCGAACTGGCCGCCCTGGGTGGCGATGTCGGTGGTCAGGCGCTGGCGCAGGACGTTCTCTTCGAGGACCACCCAATTGAGCTTGATATCGGGATGCTGGTCTTCGAAGGTCTTGGACAGCCGCTGCATGCGGATCATGTCGCTGTTGTTGACGGTGGCGATGGTGACGGTTTCGGCCGCCTGGACGGCCAGCGCGAACGCCATGCCGGCGGAGAGGGTGACAGCGGACAATAAAAGCGCTTTTGGTGTTGTTTTCATCTTGCACTCCGCGTCCTGTGCCACGGCAACAGACGCTTTTTCTTGTTGTTGTAACCCACCACGCGGCCGGCTATGACGGCCCTTGTAGCGGAAGCCACGGAGGGATTACAGCCCGTTGGCGGTTGGGAAACAAATGCTGGAAGACACCAAAATCAATACTTTTTTGCACCTCGGTCCAGGCTGGATTTCTGCCTGGACCCGACGCAAGCGCCTGCTCAGAGGCTTTCGGCCTTGACCTTGGTGATGCCGTCTTCACGGTACAGGTGCAAGGTCCCAGGGGTGGATTCGATCACCCGTTCGTTCTCGATCAGGAAGGAGTAGACGGGTGTAGCAGCACCTGGTGCCCGGAGGTTGCGGTATTCGTAGACAACCAGTTGGCCCAGCTGGTCGACCCGTTGCGGGGAGCCGAAGCTCTGCTTGAGCTGCTCCTGGGTACGGCCACCGAATTGGGTCGGATCGGCCGGCGGCGCGGGCGGTGCCGAGCTGCACGCGGTAAGCGCGGCAAATAGAAGAAAGGTCAGGCGTTTCATGGCAGCTCCGCGTGCTCTTGGAAAGGGCAGACGAATGACCTGCCCGTAGAACCAGACGGACCCGTAAAAAGGCCATTCATTCCATTTGCGGGATCAAAAAGGTAGATGGATGCCCTGCCATCCGTCGGCATCCCGACAGGGGCTCAAAACACCCAGCGTTGTTCGGGGGCCAGGGCCTGGCGCTCGTTCGGCCAGCGGCTGTGGTTGACGAGCTGGCGGTTGTGCTGGCGGTGTGCTTCGGTCTTGGCGGCGGCAGCCTCGGCGGCTGGTGAAGGTACGCTGAGCCTGAGATCGGCGAGCTTGAGCGGGGGTACGGCGGGGAGGGTGGCAGCTTCGGCCTGGAAGGCGGCGAGAAGCGCGATGACGCTGGCCAGAATACGAATTCCCATTCCTTGGGTCTCCTGGTAGATCCGAAGCGCGAATCTACCACTGTCGGGCCTGTTCGGTTCCGCGTTCACCCGCCATTAATGTGCAACTGTGACCGCGTTCGCCCTGGTGATCGCCAGCCAGTCACAGCGCTGGCGATCCTGCTGAAATAGGCAAGGACTCAGGCTACCGGTGCGGCGACGCCATGCTTGGCAGCCAGGTAGGCGAACAGGGCAGGGCAGTCCGACACCAGGCTCACCAGGGTCTGACCGGCTGCCGTCTCCTGGCGCAGCAGCACCTTTTCCTGGCGGACATTCAGGTAGAGGGTGTACTCGGGCGTACTGGACTGGGCGACAAAACCCTCACCCATCAGGGCGCTGCCTAGCGCCATGCGCTGCGGCATGTCGCACGGACCTTGCCACTGGAAGGCGCGAATGCCGAGGTTTTCCAGGGTCTCGGCCACCGGGCAGTCGATGATCAGGGGAGGATGGTCGAACAGCGGAAACTCCGTCGACAGGAGTTCCAGATGGCGCTCCAGGCACTCGAAATGCCGTCTGGGGATCAGGCGACGCAGCTGTTGCAGCTGGTCATTGCCGGTGAATGGCGAAGCGTGTGCGGTCATGGCGTCCTCCCGGTACAACGAGCACTCGATTGTTCTGACCGGCTGCTGGCGGATTTGGTGCGGTCCGCCGAGGCATTTAACCGTATCGACTACCCTTGGCCGACAGGCTGCAGCAACCAGATGACAGGCCAGTGAAGGCGGCCGGCCTCGCCGACCTGCGGTCGTGTGGCTGGAGGCTCGATCAGCACCGGCTCCGCTAATTAGGTGACGTGCCCCGAGGCAGGCCGGGTGGCGTGCCAGGTATTTTTTTTCCGAGGCTGAGCTGGCACCCTGGCGCCCTCCCGTCAGCAACCTCAGGAATACCCATGAGCGCCCTCGATCCCGCCATCGCCGAACGCTACCTCGCCGTCCAGGAGATCGCCCGCGAAGCGGCGCAGCAGGGGCTCGCCTTCTACCGCCAGCGCGGCGCGCTGCAAGTCGACCACAAGGGCGATGACCTGCAGGACGTGGTCAGCATCGCCGACAAGACGCTGGAAGACCTCATCCGCCAGCGCCTCGGCGAACGCTTTCCCAGCGATGGGTTGCTGGGCGAGGAGGGCGGCGCCACCGACCTGTCCGCTGCCTACCTCTGGGTCATAGATCCCATCGACGGTACCGCCCCCTTTCTCAACGGCCTGCACAACTGGTGCGTGTCCATCGGCCTGCTGCACGACGGTGAGCCCCTGCTCGGCGCCATCATGGACCCTAACCATGACGAACTCTTCCACGGCCTGCGTGGCCATGGCGCCTTCGTCAATGACCAGCCGTTGCGCGTCCATCCGGCTACCGAGGTGCGTCAGGGGCTGACCGGCCTGGGTACCACCCACCGCCGTGGCAAGGAGCACTTCCTGCCGTTCGTGACCGGCCTGCTGGCCGAGGGCGGCCAGTTCTTCCGCAACGGCTCGGGGGCGCTGATGACCGCCTACGTGGCTGCCGGCCGCCTGATCGGCTACTACGAAACCCTGATCCACGGCTGGGATTGCCTGGCCGGCCTGGTACTGATCCAGGAAGCCGGTGGCCGCCACAACGCCTTCCTGCGCAACGATGGCCTGGTCAACGGCAATCCGCTGCTGGTCGCGGCGCCGGGCGTCTACGACCAGCTCGCCGCCCTGGTCGGTCCTTCGCTGGATGCCTGAGGAAGGTATCCGGCGCGACGGGACGATCTCGGCACCGGCGGGTCCCAATCGGAAACAGCAGATAATCGGGAGCGCAACGATGAAGGTCTGGCTGGTCGGTACCTTGCTTGGATCCCTGCTGTCCCTGCCCGGGCTGGCAGGCGCCGCCGAAGCCCAGGGCTGCGCGGCGAAACGCCTGGCGCTCGAAGAGCAGATCACGCACGCCCAGGCGCAAGGCCAGGCGGGGCGCCTGGCGGGGCTCCGCCGCGCGCTGGGTGAGGTGCAGGCACACTGCACCGATGCCGGCCTGCGTCAGCAGCGGCTGGCGGCGATCCAGGCCAGGACGCGAGAGGTGGCCGAGCGGGAAGGGGATCTGCGCGACGCCCAGGCCAAGGGCGATGCCGCCAAGATCCGCACGCGCACGGAAAAGCTGGCCGAGGCCCGCCGCGAACTGGACGAGGCCCGCGCCGAGCTGGAGCGCTGAGGGCTCTCAGCGCTCCTTGCGATAACAGCTGGGCTTCCAGTAGTCCTTGAGCAGCAGGTGCAGAGGTCCGTGCCAGCCGCGCTTGCGCAGTTGCCAGGCGATCAGCACGTTCATGATGCCGTGCCCCAGCAAGAGCACCGAGCCATGCCGCTCGGCCAGCGCGATCAGCCGCTCGGCCGCCTGGCTGGCGCGCACCGAGGATGAGCCGATGGACTCGGTATGGGCAGCGAAGCCGAGGAACCAGGCCGAGCGGAACAGCAGACGCCAGGCCTTGACCGGCAGCCGCGGGGCGTCCAGCTCCAGATAGGGCAGGTGCGCCTCGGCATATAGTTTGTCGGTCGGGCTGTCCGCATGACCCACGAGATACTCCAAGGAGCGCACGCAACGGCTGATCGGACTGCTCACCACGGCCCCGGCTTCCTGCGCCAGCCGGCGCGTTGGCGCAGGCACCCGATCACCTGGCACCGGGGCCTCCTGATAACGCGCCACCCAGTCCTTCATTTCCCGTGGCGTGCAACGGGCCTTGCTGGAAAGGTCGGGTTTGCCGTGACGAACCAGGATGATCTGCATGGAGGATGGCCTTGGAAAGATGCTCTCTAGACCGCGGCCATGACCGTTCGTCTCGCTTGGCCATCCGGTATCGAATAGTGGCAAAACGCCACTCATGCACCTAGGCGTGCCGCTCGGCTCGTTTATCTGGTAGAAGGTGCCTGGGTTCACGAATCTGGTATGACGACCGCTAAGCCAAGGCCTTCAGCGCGCGGGTTCGCCAGCCCAAGGCCGCCCTCCCACCGTGCCCAGCCACCCTCTGCGCATGTCCATTCAGGACCAGGAAGTTATGAAGAAAACGCTGTTCGCCTTGGCGTTGCTTGGACTGCAGTGGCTGGGCTCGCCCCTGGTCGCCGCCGAGGAGGGTCATGTGGCGCTGGTCAAGAGCGTCGCGGGCCAGGTGACGGTAGTGCGCCAGGCGGCCAGCTTCGCCGCCCAGGCCGGCACTACCCTGCAGGTGGCCGATCGCTTGCAGGCAGGGCCGGATTCCACCGCGGCCATCGTCTTTCTCGACGGCACCCTGCTCACCCTGGGGAGTGGCGCCGATGTGCAGGTGCGGGACTACCTGTTCGAGCCCAAGCGCAGTCAGTACGGCTTTTCCCTGTACCTGAGCAAGGGCTCGGCGATCTACTCCTCGGGCAAGATCGGCAAGGTCTCGCCGGACTCGGTGAAGATCGAAACGCCCTCCGCCACCATCGGGGTGCGCGGCACCCGCTTCCTGGTACAGGCGCAATGAAGGCCTCTGCGTTTCGGTCCGAGGTTCCCCGGGCACTGGCCGTGCTCCTGGCCAGCCTGGTGCTGCTCGGTGGCTGTGCCAGCCCACCCCAGACACGGGTGGTGCTGCTGCCCGATGAGGATGGCCATGTCGGCGCCGTCTCGGTCGCCAGCTCCGCCGGGCGGCAGGCCATCGACCAGGGCTTCGCCGAGGTCACCGTGGCGCAACCCGGGCAGGCACCCACCCCGGCGCAGGCGGTGGATCAGCCGGTCTTCGAGCAGCAGCATCGCCAGGTGCTCGCGGCCCAGCCATCGCCCCCCAAGACCTTCATCCTCAATTTCCTCTCCGACAGCATGGAATTGACCCCGCAGTCGAAGGCGCTCCTGCCGCAGGTGCTGGAGACGGCGCGCCAGCGCATGCCGACCGAGATTTCGGTATTCGGCCACGCCGATGCCTCCGGTACCCCCGCCTACAACCTCGACCTCTCGGCCCAGCGGGCCCGCAAGGTCGCCGGCCTGTTGCAGCGACTCGACCCCAAGCTGGTCATCAACGTCGAGTTCTTCGGCGACACGGTGCCGCTGCTGCCGTCCCGTCCTGGAAAGTCCGAGCCGCGCAATCGCCGCGCTGAAATCCTGATCCTCTAGAGCTCGGTGCATGAAGCCCATTGCCAGCGTGCTGCGCCGTCGAGCGTCCTGGATGTTCTTGGTGAGCCTCGGGCTCTCCCTGGTCTTCGGCCTCGGCGCCTTGCAGCAGTGGATGCCTCTGCAGGCGCTCGACCGCCTGGCCTACGATCAGCTCAGCCGGCTGGCGGCGACCGACGCAGAGGCCACGGGCGTCCAGGTGGTCAGCATCGACGAGGCCAGCCTGGCCGCCCTCGGCCAGTGGCCCTGGCCACGGTATCGGGTCGCCCAGCTGCTCGCGCGCATCGCCGAAGCCGAGCCGGCCGCCATCGCCGTCGACGTGCTGTTCAGCGAAGCGGACCGCACCTCGCTCAAGGCCTTGCAGCAGAGTTTCAAGCACGACTTCGGTGTGGAGCTGCAGGTGTCCGGCGTTCCCGAGGACTTGCAGGACAACGATGGCTATCTCGGCTACGTCATGGGTCAGGTTGGCGCCGTCGGCGCCCGCTTCTTCTTCCTCGACCAGCAACCCGCGGTCGGCGGCGGCCTGCGGCCCGGCGTGGGATTCACCGGCGCGCTGGACGCGCTCGACCCACCCGAGGCGAGCGGGGCCCTGGACAGCGTCGCGCCGATCGCCAGCCAGACGCGCTTCAATGGCTTCATCAACAGCCAGCGCGACAGCGACGGCGTGGTGCGGCGGGTCCCCCTGTTAGTGAAGCATCGCGGCATCCTGCATCCGAGCCTGGCGCTGGCGGCCACGCTGCGCGCCCTGGGGCTCACCCAGGCCGAGGTGGAGACGGGCTTCGCCGGTCCGACCTTGCGGCTCGGCGATCGCCGCCTGCCGGTCGACCACCAGGGCCAGGCGCTGTTACGCCTCCATGCCGGGGCCGAACGCTATCCCGAGGTCTCGGCGCTGGCGGTGCTGAGCGGTACGGTGGCGCCCGCGGCGCTCAAGGGCAAGGTCGTCTTCGTCGGGGTGTCCGCCGCGGGTTTCAACGACCTGCACGCCACCGCCCTGGGCCAGACCTTTTCCGGGGTGCGGTTGCAGGCGGCTCTCACGCAAGACCTGCTGGACGGTACCCTGGTGCGGGTCCCCGGCTTCGCCGGCCCGCTGCAAGCGCTGCTGTGCCTGGCCGGGGGGCTGCTGTTGTCCGCGGGCTTCTTCTTCAATCGCAGTCAGCGGCGGTTTGCGTTGTTGGCGGGCAGCCTGATCGTGCTGCCGCAACTGCTCGCCGCCTGGCTGTTCATCCGTGCCGACCTGTTCCTGCCGTTGGCCGCCCCCTTGCTGCTGGTGGTGCTGCTCTCGGGCCTGGCGCTGGTGACCCGCAGCGTCGTGGCACGGCGCCACGAGCAGCGCTGGCGTCGCCAACTGGAGCGTTCGCGGCAGGTCACCATCGAGTCCATGGCGGCGGTCGCCGAGACGCGTGATCCTGAGACCGGGGCCCATATCAAGCGCACCCAGCACTATGTGCGCGCCATCGCCGAACAGCTGCGCCTCACCGGTCAGGCGCCGGAGCTGCTCACGCCGGATTTCATCCAGTTGCTGTTTCTGTCGGCGCCGCTACACGACATCGGCAAGGTCGGGGTGCCGGACGCCATCCTGCTCAAGCCGGGGCGCCTCACGCCGGACGAGATGGCGGTGATGCAGCGCCATGCCGAATTCGGCCGCCAGATCATCCTCAGCACCGCCAGCCACTTGGAAGAGGACAACTTCCTGGCCCTGGCCGCCGACATCGCCAGCACCCACCACGAAAAGTGGGACGGCACCGGCTACCCGAATGGCCTGGCCGGAACCGACATTCCCCTGGCGGGGCGGATCATGGCGGTGGCCGATATCTACGATGCCCTGATCAGCCGCCGCTGCTACAAGGAACCCTTCACCCACGAGCACTCGCTCGGGCTGATGCGCGACATGCGCGGCAGCACCTTCGACCCCCTGGTGCTGGACGCCTTCCTGGCCATCGAGCCGCAGATCCTGGCCATCGCCCAACGCTTCCACGACGAAGGCGCCGGCGGCTCGCGCCGCCTGGCCTGATCTACGGCTGGAAGCTCTGGGTCGGCGCCACGCAAGGCCAGCAAGCATCTTCCTTATTGGACTCTGGGCCTATTCGTCTGCCCATTTCATTCGACGGCTGCTGATCAATACCTCCGCGCGCCTCGACCCTCTGCTCATCTTCGAAACATTTGCTTGAAAATATCGTCTACGCGGCGATGGATGGCCAGCGTCGGGAAAGCCGCGTCCTTGAGCGGCTGAGTAAGAGTAAGCGATTATCTGATGTCACTTATGATATTAATTTGCATTTACAGGCGCATCTGAGTTGCATAGCCTGCGTCCCGCCGCGCAAGACGGCATCGGATACCGGTCCCTGGAGTCTTTCCAGAGAGTCCTTACGTGGGGTACGGACGGGTCGGTGTCTCCCTAGAGGACGACCAACGACATGCAGCTCTTCTCCCTTCGCCTTCTCGCGCTTTCCGTTTCCCTGGGCGTTACGGCCCTGGCCCAGGCCGTGCCCCTGTCGCTGTCGCAGCCGGCCCAGCCGCTGGCCACCGCCCTGCAGAGCTTCGCCCGTGCCAGTGGCCTGCAGGTCAACTACGATCCTGCGACCCTGGTAGGCAAGCGCGCCCCGGCGCTTGCAGGCCGCCTGGAGCCGGAGGTCGCCCTGCAGCGCCTGCTGGCCGGCAGTGGACTGGCGGCGTCGGTCACCGGCTCGGTCGCCACCATCGTCCCGGTGGCCACCCAGGCGAGCCCGGGCAGCGTGGCCCTGGATGCCACTACCATCACCGCCGACGACGGCTCCCTGGCCGGTCGCGCCACCACCGAAGGCACCCGCTCCTACACCACCGGGGCGATGAGCACCTCCACCGGCCTGCCGCTGTCGATCCGCGAGACACCCCAGTCGGTCAGCGTCATCACCCGGCAGCGTATGGAAGACCAGGGCATGACCGACCTCAACGATGTCGTGAGATACGCCCCGGGCGTGACGCTGAACAAGTTCGGCGGCGACCGCCAGGAATTCCTCTCCCGCGGCTTCCGCATCGACAACATCATGTATGACGGCCTACCCACCACGGCCGGGACCTTCACCCTCGACACCCTGTCTTCCGCCGATCTGTCCATCTACGACCGGGTGGAAGTGGTGCGTGGCGCCACTGGCCTGATGACCGGCGCCGGCGATCCTTCGGCCACCCTGAATCTGGTGCGCAAGCGGCCGACCGCCTTCCCCCAGGTCAGCGTCACCACCAGCGCCGGCAGCTGGGACCGCTACCGCACCGAGGTCGACGCCTCCAACAAGCTGAACGAGGCCGGTACCCTGCGGGGCCGCGCCGTCGCTGCCTACGAAGACGGCAACAGCTTCCAGGACGTGCGCGAGCGCAAGCGCCAGACCTTCTATGGCGTCCTCGAAGCGGACCTCAGCGACGCCACCACCTGGACCATCGGCGCGTCCAAGCAGCGTGAAGACAAGACCTCCGACTGGGGCAGCCTGCCCAGCGGCCCCAACGGCGAGAACCTGCACCTGTCGCGTTCCACCTTCCTGAGCGGCGACTGGGCCTACTGGGATCAGGACAACTACACCCTGTTCTCCGACATCACCCACACCTTCGACAACGGCTGGAAAGCCAAGCTGGCGGCGCAGCAGGTCTGGGCGAATTCGGATACCTATTCCAACTACGTCACCACCCTGCCGAGCAACAACTACGCCTACAACACGGTGGCCGATCTCGGTACCGCTTCCGGTGCCTACCGTACCGATTCCGACCAGCTCAACATCGACGCCTCGGTCAGTGGTCCCTTCCAGTTGCTGGGCCGCGAGCACGAATTGATGGCCGGGGTGAGTCGCCGGCAGGAGAAGTTCTATCAGCGTGGCGGCTACTCGGGTGCTACACCGATCGATATCTACAACTTCCGCCCCAGCAGCATTCCCAAGCCGGCCAAGGACAGCCTGACGCCCTATGCCAGCAAGAACACCACGACCGAAGAGGCGATCTACGCGGCGGCGCGCTTCAACCCCATAGATCCACTGCACGTCATCGTCGGCGGCCGGGTCAGCTGGTATGACTTCGACAATCTCTACAGCGATGATGATTACAAGGCGACGCGTGAATTCACGCCCTATGCCGGCATCATCTACGATCTGAACGACACCTATTCGGTCTACGCCAGCTACACCGATATCTTCAAGCCGCAGAGCCAGCAGAACACCGGTAACTCCGTGCTCGCGCCCATGACGGGCAAGAGCTACGAGATTGGCCTGAAGGGCGCCTATTTCGACGGTGCCCTGAATGCCTCCGTAGCGCTCTTCGAGACCATTCAGGAGGGCCGCGCCTATGAGCTGTCCCCTCAGCCGATCGAGTGCACCCGGCAGAGCCGTACCTGCTACGACACTGCCGGCGAAGTGCGCAGCCGCGGCATCGATGCGGAGATCTCCGGGCAATTGGCGCCCAACTGGCAGGCGTCGGCGGCCTATACCCTGGTGCTGAGCGAGTACACCAAGGATCTGATCTACGAAGACCGCCGCTTCGCTCCGGAGCAGCCCAAGCATCTGTTTAAGGCTGCCACCAGCTATCAACTGACCGGGGATCTGAGCAAGTGGCGCATCGGTGCCGATGTGCTGGCACAGAGCGAGACCTTCAAGCGGGTGGGTAACGGCGAGGCCAAGCAGAACAGCTATTCTGTGGTCGGCCTGATGGCGGGCTACCGCTTCAACGACCACTGGGATGGCCGCGTCAACTTCAACAACATCTTCGACGAGAAGTACTGGCAGGGCATTCCCAGCGGCACGGGTTTCGGCACCTACGGCGATCCCCGCAATGTCATGCTCAGCCTGAAGTGGACGCTGTAACCGGCGCGTGACGCCTGCGCTTCGCCCTTGTCCGGGCCCCTGGACCTGGGCGAAGCTGCGGACTTCCGCCAAGGAGTGCTGCCCATGTCCAGTTCCACCGTCCACCTGGAACGCTATGCCGACCGCCATGCCGAGGGCCTCGCTGCCCTCTATGGCGATCCGGCCGTGGCGCGGCAGGTGCTGCAGCTACCCTATCAGAGCGCCGAACAATGGCGGCAGCGTCTGAGCGGCGAACGCGAAGGGCGGATAGGACTGGTCGCCCTGCAGCAGGGCCGGGTGGTGGGTAGCGCCAGTCTCGAACAGCACCAGCGCATTCGCCGCCAGCACTGCGGTGCCCTCGGCATGGGCGTCGCCCGGGATTGCCAGGGGCAGGGCATAGGTACCCAGCTGCTGACGGCGCTGCTCGATCTCGCCGACAACTGGATGAACCTGCAGCGGGTCGAGTTGACCGTCTTCAGCGACAACGAGCCGGCTCTGGCGCTCTATCGCAAGCTGGGCTTCGAGGAAGAGGGCCTGCTGCGCCGCTATGCGCTACGCGACGGTGTCTTCGTCGACGCCTACAGCATGGCGCGCTTCAAGCCTGGCAATTCGCTTGTATGAGGAAAACTTGAGTTTCATACAAGAAACCTGAGTTTGTCTCATGCACTTCCAGATAGGACAATCGCTGCCTTATCCGGTGGAGGTGTGTGATGGTCAGGATTCATTCCCAGGGCTCTCAACGGGTCGAGCGACACGAAGATGCGTCCTTGGCGACCCTTGACGACTTCCAGAGCGCCGCGTCCGCCACCCGCGGTCGTAAGCAGCGCCAGCGAGATTGGCAGGCTCAGCAGGCAACCGGCAGCGAGCTGCTCGCGGTGGGCGATTTCACCTGGGGTGATCGCGTCCTGGCGCATTCCTACCTAGTGGGCCAGGCGGCTGCCGGGGCAGGACGTTCGGAGACATACGGCCGCTGGTTCGCGGGCGAAGTCTCCTGTCAGCTCCCGGTGTTCGAGCGTGACCAGACCTTTGCCATCGGTTGGGAGCAGTTGTTCGTCGAAGTCGCCGAGGCCCGGGCGCTGGGCCTGGCCGTCAAGCCGGTGATCCTGGGCCCCCTGAGCTACCTATGGCTGGGCCGCTGCCTCGATCCGCAGGGCGAGCGCCTCGACCTGCTGGAAGCCCTGCTACCGGTCTATGGCGAGATATTCGCGCGCCTGGCCGCGCAGGGCGTGGAGTGGATCCAGATCGACGAACCCCTCCTGGCCCTGGAATTGCCCCTGGCCTGGCGCACGGCCTGCGAAAGAGCCTACAACCTGCTGCAGCGCGAACCGCTCAAGAAGCTGCTCGCGGTGACCCATGGCGAGCTGACCGAGAATCTCGGCCTGGCCGCCGGCCTGCCGGTGGATGGCCTGCATGTCGACTGGCCACGCACGGTCCAGGCGCAACAGAGCCTGCTCGACCGGCTACCCGCCTACAAGACGCTGTCCCTGGGCTTGATCGCGGAGGATGACGCTGAATCCAGGGCGGGGGAGCGCCGCCTGCAGTTCGCCCGCCAGGCTGGCGAGCGCCTCAAGGATCGGCTCTGGCTGGCATCCGCCATCCCGCCCCGGGACGCCGACGAGAACCGGGTGGCCGCGGCGAACAGCGAGTTCGCGCGGCTGGTGCGGGCTGCCCGCGAGGCCGCCGTGGCCAAGCCGGCGGCGGCCAACGAAAGGCCCTGGTCGGCGATCGAAGCGGCGCTGGCCAAGCTGGGCGCCGCCCAGTCCGGTCTGGTGTCGTCCTGAATCAGCGGTGGGCGGTCAGTAGCAGGCCGCCGGCTCCGGCGAAGAAGGCGCCGGTGGCCTGGTTGAGCCGGCGTACGCCGCGCGGGCCGCGGATGAAGCGGCGGATCTGCCGGCCGAACAGCCCGTAGACGAAGGCCGCGACCAGTTCGGCGAACAGATGGGTGCCGCCCAGGTAGACGAATTGCTGGGTCGTCGGCTGGGTGGGGTCGATGAACTGGGGAAAGATCGCGGCGAACAGCAGGATCGCCTTGGGATTGCTGATGCCGATGAGGAATTCCTGCAGCATCAGCCGGTGCAGCTGGTGTGGCTGCGCGGTACCCGTCTCGTTCAGGTCCAGCCCTTCGAATGCCCGACTGCGCCAGCTCTTCACGCCCAGGTACAGCAGGTAGAGCGCGCCTATCCACTTGATGACGGTGAAGGCCTGTTCCGACGCCAGCAGCATGGCACCCAGGCCCACCGCCGAAATCACCAGGAAGATCACGAAGGCCAGGTCCCGACCCAGGGCCGCCAGGCCGGCCGTGACGGCGCCGTGGCGGATGCCGTTGCTCAGCGAACAGAAGTTGTTGGGGCCGGGAGTCAAGGCGATGAGCAGGGCGACCGGAAAGAACAGCAGGGCATCGAGAAGGTTCATGGCGGTCGCCTGATACGCCCCAGGGGCGCGGTGGAAGAGGGAAGGGGCTATTTAAACCGTCTTTCCACGCCTTTCTCCACCAGAATTTTCGCCGAGATTTCCTCCACGGAAAAATGCGTGGTGTTGATGAAGGAGATGTTGTCGCGACGGAACAGACTCTCTACCTCGCGCAGCTCGAATTCGCACTGGGCAAAGCTTGCATAACGGCTGTTCGGCCGGCGCTCGTGACGGATCGCCGCCAGGCGCTCCGCGTCGATGGTCAGGCCGAACAGCTTGTCTCTATGGGTCTTGAGCGAGGCGGGCAGCTGCAGGCGCTCCATGTCCTCTTCGGTCAGCGGATAGTTGGCGGCGCGGATGCCGTACTGCAGCGCCATATAGAGGCAGGTGGGCGTCTTGCCACAGCGTGAGACCCCGACCAGGATCAGGTCGGCCTGGGCATAGTGGGTGGTGCGGGCGCCGTCGTCGTTTTCGAGCGCGAAATTGACGGCCTCGATGCGCTCCATGTAGTGGCTGTTGTGCATGATCGAATGTGACTTCCCTACCGAATACGAAGATTCGGCGGAAAGTTCCCGTTCCAGCGGGGATAAAAAGGTGGAGAAGATGTCGATCATGAACCCGTTCGACTGGTCCAGAATGGCCCGGATGTCGCGGTTGACGATGGTATCGAAGATGATGGGTCGCGCGCCGTCCTGGACGGCGGCGGCGTTGATCTGCTGTACCATCGCCCTGGCCTTGTCCAGCGTATCCACGTAGGGGCGGGTGATCTTCCTGAAGGTGATGTCCCCGAACTGGGCCAGGAGGCTCTGACCGAGGGTTTCGGCCGTGATGCCGGTACCGTCGGAGATGAAAAAGGCGGTTCGTTGCATGGCATGGACGTCCAGGTGGCGTGCGGGGCAGGGATCGCTGCACTGTAACCTACCGCCGTCCACTGTCCATGGGACGAGCGCCGAGGCGTACTGCTTTCCCACAAAGACACAAGATGGAGAGAAGACCTTGGACGAGTATGTAATTTCACTGGAACAGCTTGGCGTGCATGACGTCGAGCGTGTGGGCGGCAAGAACGCATCCCTCGGCGAGATGATCGCCAACCTGGCCGGCGCGGGCGTCTCCGTGCCGGGCGGCTTCGCCACCACGGCCCAGGCCTATCGCGACTTCCTCGAGCAGAGCGGGCTGAACGAGCGTATCCACGCCGCCCTCGATGCGCTGGACGTCGATGACGTCGTCGCCCTGGCCAAGACCGGTGCCCAGATTCGCCAGTGGGTCATGGATGCGCCCTTCCCGGAGCGCCTGGACGCCGAGATCCGCACCGCCTTCGCGCGGATTTCCGAAGGCAATCCCAACCTGGCGGTCGCCGTGCGCTCCTCGGCCACCGCCGAAGACCTGCCGGATGCCTCCTTCGCCGGCCAGCAGGAGACCTTCCTCAATATCCGCGGCGTCGACAACGTCATCCGCGCGGCCAAGGAAGTCTTCGCCTCCCTCTTCAACGACCGCGCCATCGCCTACCGCGTGCACCAGGGCTTCGACCACAAGCTGGTGGCCCTGTCCGCCGGCGTGCAGCGCATGGTCCGCTCCGAGACCGGCGCCGCCGGCGTGCTCTTCACCCTGGACACCGAATCGGGCTTCCGCGACGCGGTCTTCGTCACCGCCGCCTATGGCCTGGGCGAGACCGTGGTGCAGGGCGCGGTCAACCCGGACGAATTCTATGTCCACAAGCCCACCCTAGAAGCCGGTCGCCCGGCCATCCTCAGGCGCAACCTGGGTAGCAAGGCCATCAAGATGGTCTACGGCGAGGAAGCCAAGGCCGGTCGCTCGGTCCGTACCGTCGACGTCGAGCCTGCCGATCGTGCGCGTTTCTCCATCACCGACGCCGAGGTCAGCGAACTGGCCAAGCAGGCCCTGATCATCGAGCGTCACTACGGTCGGCCCATGGACATCGAATGGGCCAAGGACGGTGACGACGGCAAGCTCTACATCGTCCAGGCCCGTCCCGAGACGGTGAAGAGCCGCGCCAGCGCCACCGTCATGGAGCGCTACCTGCTCAAGGAAAAAGGCCAGGTACTGGTCGAAGGGCGCTCCATCGGCCAGCGCATCGGCGCGGGCAAGGTCAAGATCATCCGCGACGTCAGCGAGATGGATCGGGTGCAGCCCGGCGACGTCCTGGTCTCGGACATGACCGATCCGGATTGGGAGCCGGTGATGAAGCGCGCCAGCGCCATCGTCACCAACCGCGGCGGTCGCACCTGCCACGCCGCCATCATCGCCCGTGAGCTGGGGATCCCGGCGGTGGTCGGCTGCGGCAACGCCACCAGCCTGCTCAAGGACGGCCAGACCGTCACCGTGTCCTGCGCCGAGGGTGATACCGGCCTGATCTACGAAGGCGAGCTGGACTTCGACATCCGCCAGAGTTCGGTGGATGCCATGCCCGAGCTGCCGTTCAAGATCATGATGAACGTCGGCAACCCCGATCGCGCCTTCGACTTCGCCCAGCTGCCCAATGCCGGCGTCGGCCTGGCGCGCCTCGAATTCATCATCAACCGCATGATCGGCGTGCACCCCAAGGCGCTGCTCAACTACGACAGCCTGCCCTTCGACGTGAAGGAAAGCGTCGACAAGCGCATCGCCGGCTATCCCGACCCGGTCGGCTTCTATGTCGAGAAGCTGGTGGAGGGGGTGGCGACCCTGGCCGCGGCCTTCTGGCCGAAGAAGGTCATCGTGCGCCTGTCGGACTTCAAGTCCAACGAATACGCCAACCTCATCGGCGGCAAGCTCTACGAACCCGAGGAAGAGAACCCCATGCTGGGCTTCCGCGGCGCCTCCCGCTACATCAGCGAGAATTTCCGCGACTGCTTCGAGCTGGAATGCCGCGCCATGAAGAAGGTGCGCGAGGAGATGGGCCTGACCAACGTCGAGCTCATGGTGCCCTTCGTGCGCACCCTGGACGAGGCGGCGCGGGTGGTCGAGCTGCTGGGCGAGAACGGCCTCAAGCGGGGCGAGAACGGCCTGCGCGTCATCATGATGTGCGAGCTGCCCTCCAACGCCCTGCTGGCCGACGAGTTCCTTGAGCACTTCGACGGCTTCTCTATCGGCTCCAACGACCTGACCCAGCTCACCCTGGGCCTGGATCGCGACTCCGGCATCATCGCCCACCTGTTCGACGAGCGGAATCCGGCGGTCAAGAAGCTGCTGGCCAATGCCATCGCCGCCTGCAACCGGGCGGGTAAGTACATCGGCATCTGCGGTCAGGGTCCTTCGGACCATCCCGACCTGGCCAAGTGGCTGATGGAGCAGGGCATCGAGAGCGTCTCGCTCAACCCGGACTCCGTCCTCGACACCTGGTTCTTCCTGGCCGAAGGCAACGCCTGATCCTGACCGCGAGGCCCGTCATGGACGGGCCTCGCCCAGGCAGGATCCAGCCATTCATTATCGACGCGTGCCGCCTGCCCGCCAGTCAGTCACGCGCCGGATCGCTGACCGAGGGGGTCGCGATCCCTGGACGAGAAGGTAGATGCAGCAGTACGACAGCGATGTGGAACAGGGCCTCATCTATGGCTATCTCCTCGACGGCCGCGGCGGTGGGCGACGCCTCAGCCGCCGTGAACTGGCGGAGGTCGAGCCAGCGCCCAACGAAGTCCTGTGGTTGCACTGGGATCGCAGCGTCCCCGAAGCCCAGGCCTGGCTAAGGCAATCCAGCGGGCTCAGCGAATTCGCCTGTGACCTGCTGCTCGAAGAGGCGACCCGTCCGCGTCTGGTCGCCCAGCCCAACGACAGTCTCTTGCTGTTCCTGCGCGGGGTGAATCTCAATCCCGGGGCCGTACCCGAGGACATGGTTTCGCTGCGGGTCTTCGTCGACAAACGCCGGGTCATCTCGCTGCGCATGAGACCCATGAAGGCCGCCGCCGAGGTGCAGGAAGACCTGGAGGCGGGCATCGGTGCCCAGAGCGCCGAGGACCTGGTGCTCTACCTCGCCAGCTACATGACCAGCCGGGTCGACGACCTGGTGCGCGGCCTGTCCGATCAACTCGATAGCCTGGAAGAGCACGTCGACCAGGACGAGAACAGCCTGCCCGATCACGGCCAGGTCCTCACCCTCCGGCGGCGCTCGACAGGATTGCGCCGGTACCTCGCTCCCCAGCGCGACATCTATGCGGATCTGGCGCGCGGCAAGCCGGCCTGGTTCGTCGAGGCGCAGAGCCAGGGCTACTGGAGCGAATTGCACAACAGCCTGGTGCGCAACCTGGAAGAACTGGAGCTGATGCGCGAGCGGATCGCGCTGCTGCAGGAAGCCGAGCAGCGGGCCACCACCGAGCGGACCAATCGCACCCTCTACCTGCTGGCCATCATCACCGGCTTCTTCCTGCCCATCAGCTTCATCACCGGCCTGCTGGGCATGAACATGGGCGGGCTGCCCGGCTCTTCCTCGCCCTTCGGCTTCCTCGCGGCCTGCGTGCTGATCGGCGCCGTGGCGGTATTCCAGGTCTGGCTGTTCCGCCGACTCCGCTGGCTGTGACCCGTCTCCACCTCGCTGCGTCAAGTGAAAACGACCAGCGAGGTGCTCATGCACGATCCTTTCGAAGCGTCCCTCAAGGCGCTCCTCAATACCCCGGCTCACGCCCAGGACGAGGAGGGCGATGACCAGGCCCGCCTGCACCGTGTGCTCAAGACCGCCAACCGCCAGGTCGGTGCCGGTGCGCTGTTCGATCTGGTCGGGCGCCACTGGATGTCGGCCCTGTTGCTGGCGCTGGGCAATGGCGCCCCTCATATAAAGCCGCGGTCACGGCGCAGCACTCGTACCGCACCGTCCCCGGAGACTCCGACGTAGATGGAATTCGATATCTGGACCCAGAGCCTGCTGTCCGCCATGACCACCCTGTGGAGCAAGGTGGCGGGCTTCATCCCCAATGTCTTCGGTGCCCTGGTGGTGATCCTGGCCGGCTTCGCCGTGGCCAAGATCCTCGACACCGTCCTCTCCAAGGTGCTCGCCAAACTCGGGCTCGATCGCGTCCTCGCCGGCGCGGGAGTCACCAAGCAACTGGCCAAGATCGGCATCCGCATGCCGGTCACCACCCTGATCGGCCGGATCGTCTATTGGTTCGTGCTGCTGGTGTTCCTGGTCTCGGCCGCCGAGTCCCTGGGCCTGCAGCGCGTCTCCTCTACCCTGGACGTCATGGCGCTCTATGTGCCCAAGATCTTCGGCGCGGCCCTGGTGCTCATCGTCGGCGTCCTGCTGGCGCAGCTGGTCAGCGGCCTTGTGCATGGCGCCGCCGAAGGCGTCGGCCTGGACTATGCGGCGGGCCTGGGGCGCCTGGCCCAAGGGCTGGTCATCATCATTTCCATCTCGGTGGCGGTCGGGCAGCTGGAGATCAAGACCGAGCTGCTGAACCTGGTGATCGCCATCGTGCTCACCGCCTTCGCCCTGGCCGCCGCCCTGGCGCTCGGCCTGGGCAGTCGCGGGCTGGTGTCGCAGATCCTGGCCGGGATCTACGTGCGCGAACTCTATGAAGTCGGCCAGTGGGTGACCCTGGCGGACGTCGAAGGCGAGATCGAGGAAATCGGTACCGCCAAGACCCTCATCATGACCGAGGAGGGCGATATCGTTTCGATTCCGAACCGTCTATTACTGGAGGCCCAGGTGCGCAGTCGCTGACAGGCGCCGCGGAGATGGCTATCATGCCCGCCAATTTTTGGTAGCCAACTCCGTCTTGAACAAGCCTGCCCCCCATGCCTACGATCCGACCACGCTCAGCGATGAAGAGCTGGTCCAGCGTGCGCATGGCGAACTCTTCCACGTGACGCGGGCCTACGAGGAACTGATGCGCCGTTACCAGCGCACCCTGTTCAACGTCTGCGCCCGTTACCTGGGGAACGACCGGGATGCGGACGATGTCTGCCAGGAGATCATGCTGAAGGTGCTTTACGGTTTGAAGAATTTCGAGGGCAAGTCGAAATTCAAGACCTGGCTGTACAGCATCACCTACAACGAGTGCATCACGCAGTACCGCAAGGAGCGGCGCAAGCGCCGCCTGGTGGAAGCATTAAGCCTCGACCCGATGGAAGAAGCCTCGGAGGAACGAGCGCCGAAGCTGGAGGAAAAGGGTGGTATGGATCGCTGGCTGGTCCATGTGGGTCAGGTGGATCGGGAGATCCTGGTGCTGCGCTTCGTCGCGGAGCTGGAGTTTCAGGAGATCGCCGACATCATGCACATGGGCCTCAGCGCCACCAAGATGCGTTACAAGCGAGCACTCGACAAACTGCGTGACAAGTTCGCAGCTGAAGTTGAGGGCTGACCAGATGTGTCAGCCGTAAGGTTTTGAACTTCACGAAAACTTGTTGTCGAAGCCTCCGGAGATTGCCGGAATTAGTACCACTAAAATGGGGATACAAAGGATGAAACTGAAGAGCACCTTGGGCGTCGTGATCGGCTCCCTGCTGGCAAGCGCCTCGCTGAGCGCTCTGGCACAAGGTCAAGGCGCCGTTGAGACCGAGCTGTTCGGCAGCCGTCTGTTCACCGACAGCCAGCGCAACATGACCAACGCCGACCTGTACGGCGGTTCCGTTGGCTACTTCCTGACCGACGACGTTGAGCTGGCGTTGTCCTACGGTGAGTACCACAACGCCCGTGGCGACCACGACCTAGGCCACAAGAACATCAAGGGCAGCCTGGCCGCTCTGGACGCCTACTACCACTTCGGTCAGCCCGGCGTCGGCCTGCGTCCGTACGTGTCCGGTGGCTTCGCTCACCAGTCCATCAGCAACCGCGACATCAACGAAGGTGGTCGTGACCACTCCACCTACGCCAACGTTGGCGCCGGCCTGAAGTACTACTTCACCGAGAACCTGTATGCCCGTACCGGCGTGCAAGCCAACTACAACATCGACTACGGCGACACCGAGTGGAGCGCTGCTGTTGGTGTGGGTCTGAACTTCGGTGGTTCCACCAAGAAGGCCGTCGCTCCGGCTCCGGCTCCGGCCCCCGTTGCCGACGTCTGCACCGATTCCGACAACGACGGCGTCTGCGACAACGTCGACAAGTGCCCGAACACCCCGGCCAACGTCACCGTTGACGCTACCGGCTGCCCGGCTGCCGCTGAAACCGTTCGCGTCGAGCTGGACGTGAAGTTCGATTTCGACAAGGCCGTGGTCAAGCCCAACAGCTACGCTGACATCAAGAACCTGGCTGACTTCATGCAGCAGTACCCGCAGACCACCACCACCGTTGAAGGCCACACCGACTCCGTCGGCACCGACGCCTACAACCAGAAGCTGTCCGAGCGTCGTGCCAACGCCGTGCGTAACGTACTGGTCAACCAGTACGGCGTGCAGGGTGGCCGCGTGAACGCTGTTGGTTACGGTGAGTCCCGCCCGGTTGCCGACAACGCCACCGAAGCCGGTCGCGCTGTTAACCGCCGCGTAGAAGCCGAAGTCGAAGCTCAGGCCAAGTAATTCGCCTGATCCCGATGTGAAGAAGCCCGCCTTGTGCGGGCTTTTTCTTGTCTGGCGTTTCTTGCGCCCGATTCTGGTGCTTGTGCTGTAGGCATAAAAAAACCCCGCCGAGGCGGGGCTTTTTCATGGGGATGGATCAGCCGCGATCATCCGGGATGTCGCGCTGGGTCACGCCGGTGTACAGCTGGCGCGGCCGGCCGATCTTGTAGGGACCGGAGAGCATTTCCTGCCAGTGCGAGATCCAGCCGACGGTGCGCGCCATGGCGAAGATCACGGTGAACATGCTGGTCGGGATGCCGATCGCCTTGAGGATGATGCCGGAGTAGAAGTCCACGTTCGGGTAGAGGTTGCGCTCGACGAAGTAGGAATCCTTGCGCGCCAGTTCTTCCAGGCGCATGGCCAGTTCCAGCTGCGGGTCGTTGATGCCGAGTTCTGCCAGCACCTCGTCGCAGGTCTGCTTCATCACCGTGGCGCGCGGATCGAAGTTCTTGTAGACGCGGTGGCCGAAGCCCATCAGCTTGAACGGATCGTTCTTGTCCTTGGCCTTGGCCACGAACTTGTCGATGTTGGCGACATCGCCGATCTCGTCCAGCATCTTCAGTACCGCTTCGTTGGCGCCGCCGTGAGCCGGTCCCCACAGGGCGGCGATACCGGCAGCGATACAGGCGAAGGGGTTGGCGCCCGAAGAACCGGCCAGGCGGACGGTGGAGGTGGAGGCGTTCTGCTCGTGGTCCGCATGCAGGATGAAGATGCGATCCATGGCGCGCGCCAGCACCGGGCTGACCGGCTTTTCCTCGCACGGGGTGTTGAACATCATGTGCAGGAAGTTTTCCGCGTATCCCAGGTTGTTGCGGGGATACATCATCGGCTGGCCCATGGAGTACTTGTGCACCATGGCGGCCAGGGTCGGCATCTTGGCGATCAGGCGCATCGCCGAGATCTCGCGGTGATGCGGATCGGTGATGTCCAGGGAGTCGTGGTAGAAGGCCGAAAGGGCGCCGACCACGCCGCACATGATGGCCATGGGGTGGGCATCGCGGCGGAAGCCGTTGAAGAAGGTCTTGAGTTGCTCGTGAACCATGGTGTGGTTCTTGATGGTATCGACGAACTGCGTCTTCTCTTGCGCGTTCGGCAATTCACCCTTGAGCAGCAGGTAACAGGTCTCGAGGTAGTCGGATTTCTCCGCCAATTGCTCGATGGGATAGCCGCGGTGCAGCAGGATGCCCTTGTCACCATCGATGTAGGTGATCTTGGACTCGCACGAGGCGGTGGACATGAAGCCCGGGTCGAAGGTGAACACACCAGTGGAGGTGAGGTTGCGAACATCGATCACGTCCGGGCCGAGGGTGCCGGACATAACGGGCAGGTCAACCGGATCCGCTCCCGAGATGATCAACTGCGCTTTCTTGTCAGCCATTAGGCCTCCTTATTTTGCTTTGAAATCATCAATAAACCCTCCACTCAGGGCCTCGCCCACTATAGAGGGATAAATTTGAAAGTCAATTTACGAAAATATCACCCTAAAGGCTCTTTCTGGGCGGATTGTGCGGCGAAAAGACATTAACACGCAGGCTTCTGAATATCAGCTCGCGACGTCGGAATCGGGCATCCGCGTTTGTCATGAGTAGGCTAACTGTCTATAATTCTCGCCCGACCGTACCGGGTCGGCGAGCTGATGCCGAGCGGTCGACGCTTCTCTCCAGAAGCGTGTAGCAGATGTGGGATCTCCTATAACTAGCCCGACCGCAATTGGGCCCTCAGTGTGAAAGAAGCCGTGAATAGCAAACGACCTGTAAACCTAGATCTCAGGACCATCAAACTACCTATCACAGCTTATACCTCGATTCTTCACCGTATCTCCGGCGTCATCCTGTTCCTCGGCATCGCGGTAATGCTCTATGGGCTGCACCTGTCGCTGGGTAGCGAGGAAGGCTTCGGCCAGGTGAAAGCTTTTCTGGCCTATCCGCTGGTCAAGCTCGTGATCTGGGGTCTGCTGTCCGCGTTGCTGTACCACCTGGTTGCCGGCATTCGGCACCTGATCATGGATGGCGGCGCCGGTGAAACCCTGCAGGGCGGCAAGCTGGGCGCGCAGCTAGTGCTGGTCATTTCCGCAGTTCTGATCATTCTGGCAGGGGTTTGGGTATGGTAACCAACGTCACTAATCTTTCGCGTTCCGGTCTCTATGACTGGATGGCGCAACGGGTCTCGGCAGTCGTCCTCGCGGTCTACTTCCTGTTCTTGATCGGCTTCCTGATCCTTCACCCAGGGCTCACCTTCGAGCAATGGCACGGCCTGTTCTCCCACACCCTGATGCGCATCTTCAGCCTGCTGGCGCTGGTGTCCATCTGCGTTCATGCGTGGGTCGGTATGTGGACCATCTCCACCGACTACCTGACCACCATGGCCATCGGCAAGGGTGCTACCGCCGTGCGTTTCCTCTTCCAGGCGGTATGCGGGTTCGCGATGTTCGCGTTCTTCGTCTGGGGCGTGCAGATCTTCTGGGGTGTTTGATCTATGTCCACAATTCGTCATATCTCGTTTGATGCCATCATCGTAGGCGGAGGCGGCGCCGGTATGCGCGCGGCCCTGCAACTGGCCCAGTCCGGCCACAAGACCGCGGTGATCACCAAGGTCTTCCCGACCCGCTCCCACACCGTGTCCGCCCAGGGCGGCATCACCTGCGCCATCGCCTCGGCCGACCCGAACGACGACTGGCGCTGGCACATGTACGACACCGTCAAGGGGTCGGACTACATCGGTGACCAGGACGCCATCGAATACATGTGCTCCGTCGGCCCGGAAGCGGTCTTCGAACTCGAGCACATGGGTCTGCCGTTCTCTCGTACCGAGCAGGGCCGCATCTACCAGCGTCCCTTCGGCGGTCAGTCCAAGGACTACGGCAAGGGTGGCCAGGCCGCCCGTACCTGCGCCGCGGCCGACCGTACCGGTCACGCCCTGCTGCACACCCTCTATCAGGGCAACCTGAAGAACAACACGGTATTCCTCAACGAGTGGTACGCCGTGGACCTGGTGAAGAACCAGGATGGCGTCGTGGTCGGTGTCATCGCCATCTGCATCGAGACCGGCGAGACCGTCTACGTCAAGGCCAAGGCCACCGTGCTGGCCACCGGCGGCGCCGGCCGTATCTACGCCTCCACCACCAATGCCCTGATCAACACCGGTGACGGTGTCGGCATGGCCCTGCGTGCCGGCGTGCCAGTGCAGGACATCGAGATGTGGCAATTCCACCCGACCGGCATCGCCGGTGCCGGGGTACTGGTCACCGAGGGCTGCCGCGGTGAGGGTGGTTACCTGATCAACAAGCACGGCGAGCGCTTCATGGAGCGCTATGCGCCCAACGCCAAGGACCTGGCCGGCCGCGACGTGGTCGCCCGCTCCATGGTCAAGGAAGTGCTGGCCGGCAACGGTTGCGGTCCCGATGGCGACCACGTGCTGCTGAAACTCGACCACCTCGGCGAGGAAGTCCTGCACAGCCGCCTGCCCGGCATCTGCGAGCTGTCCAAGACCTTCGCCCATGTCGACCCGGTCGTCGCTCCGGTGCCCGTGATCCCCACCTGCCACTATATGATGGGCGGCATCGCCACCAACATCCATGGCCAGGCCATCACCCAGGACGCCAACGGCAACGACAAGATCATCGAGGGCCTGTTCGCCGTGGGCGAAGTGGCCTGCGTGTCCGTGCACGGTGCCAACCGCCTGGGTGGCAACTCGCTGCTGGACCTGGTGGTCTTCGGTCGTGCGGCTGGCCTGCACCTGGAGAAGGCGCTGAAGGACGGCATCGAGCACCGCGGTGCTTCGGAAAGCGACCTGGAAGCCTCGCTGCAGCGCCTGTCCGGCGTCAACGAGCGCACCACCGGTGACGATGTCGCCTCGCTGCGCAAGCAACTGCAGACCTGCATGCAGAACTACTTCGGGGTGTTCCGCACCGGCGAGTACATGCAGAAGGGCATCGCCGAGCTGGCCGACCTGCGCGAGCGCATCGCCAAGGTCAAGATCAACGACAAGAGCCAGGGCTTCAATACCGCCCGTATCGAAGCCCTCGAGCTGCAGAACCTGCTGGAAGTGGCCGAAGCGACCGCCATCGCCGCCGAAAACCGCAAGGAGTCCCGTGGTGCTCACGCCCGCGAAGACTTCGAAGAGCGTGACGACGAGAACTGGCTGTGCCACACCCTCTATTTCCCCGGTGAAAAGCGGGTCAGTAAGCGCGACGTCAACTTCGCGCCCAAGACCGTACCGATGTTCGAACCCAAGGTTCGGACTTACTAAAGGTGACCACCATGTTGAAAGTCAGCGTTTATCGTTACAACCCGGATCAGGACGGCCTGCCGTCCATGCAGGAGTTCCAGGTCGATACCGGTGGGAAGGACCTCATGGTGCTGGACGTCCTGGCTCTGATCAAAGAGCAGGACGAAGGCTTCTCCTACCGTCGTTCCTGCCGTGAAGGCGTCTGCGGCTCCGACGGCATGAACATCAACGGCAAGAACGGCCTGGCGTGCATCACGCCGCTGTCGGCCGTGGTCAAGAACGACAAGCTGGTCGTGCGCCCGCTGCCCGGCCTGCCAGTCATCCGTGACCTGGTCGTCGACATGAGCATCTTCTACAAGCAGTACGAGAAGGTGAAGCCGTTCCTGCAGAACGAGACGCCGGCGCCGGCCATCGAGCGTCTGCAGAGCCCGGAAGACCGCGAGAAGATCGACGGCCTGTACGAGTGCATCCTGTGCGCCTGCTGCTCGACCTCCTGCCCGTCCTTCTGGTGGAACCCCGACAAGTTCCTCGGCCCGGCTGCGCTGCTGCAGGCCTATCGTTTCCTGGCCGACAGCCGCGACACCAAGACCCAGGAGCGCCTGGCAGCCATGGACGATCCGTTCAGCGTATTCCGCTGCCGTTCGATCATGAACTGCGTGGCGGTCTGTCCCAAGGGGCTGAACCCGACCAAGGCCATTGGCCATGTGCGGGCGATGCTGCTGCAGAGCGGTACCTGATCCACGTCCCGCCCGGCCAGTTGTGCCGGGCGGGTTCGTTAGCGACCTTGATAGCTCGATTCAACCAATGTCCATTCAGGGATACCCGGAGCGTCATCCGGGCATTGGCGCAGCCGTAGTGAGGCCAGGTCTCTTGACGGGACTGGTCATCGGTTGATGCTATCTCTGCCGAAGGGGTGAACTAGATGCACGAAAGCCAGATGCAGCAACTGTGGGACAGCGCTCACCTGTCCGGCGGGAATGCTGCCTACGTGGAAGAGCTCTATGAGCTGTTTCTGCATGATGCCAACGCTGTGCCGGAAGAGTGGCGCACCTACTTCCAGAAGCTGCCCGCCGTTACCGGCAATTCGCCGGACGTCGCGCACTCCGCGATTCGCGATCATTTCGTGCTGCTGGGCAAGAACCAGCGGCGCGCCCAGCCGGTCTCGGCCGGTACCGTCAGTTCCGAACACGAGAAGAAGCAGGTCGAAGTCCTGCGTCTGATCCAGGCGTACCGCCTGCAGGGGCATCAGGCCGCCCAGCTCGACCCCCTGGGTCTGTGGAAGCGTCAGCCACCTGCCGATCTGCTGCTCAACCACTACGGGTTGACCGACGCCGACCTGGATACCACCTTCCGTACCGGTGAATTGTTCATCGGCAAAGAGGAGGCAACTCTCCGCGAAATCCGGGATGCGCTGCAAGAGACATATTGCCGCACGGTCGGTGCAGAGTTCATGCACATCGTCGATTCCGAAGAGCGCCGCTGGTTCCTGCAGCGCCTGGAAAGCGTCCGTGGCCGTCCCCAGTATTCGCCGGAAGTCCGCACCCATCTGCTGGAGCGTCTGACCGCCGCCGAGGGCCTGGAAAAGTACCTGGGCACCAAGTACCCGGGCACCAAGAGATTCGGTCTGGAAGGTGGCGAGAGCCTGATCCCGCTGATCGACGAGATCATCCAGCGCTCCGGCTCCTACGGGGTCAAGGAACTGGTGATCGGCATGGCCCACCGTGGCCGCCTCAACGTCCTGGTCAACACCCTGGGCAAGAACCCGCGCGACCTGTTCGACGAGTTCGAAGGCAAGAAGCTGGTCGAGCTGGGCTCCGGCGACGTCAAGTACCACCAGGGCTTCTCCTCCAACGTCATGACCCAGGGCGGCGAAGTCCACCTGGCGCTGGCGTTCAACCCCTCGCACCTGGAGATCGTCTCCCCGGTGGTGGAAGGTTCGGTGCGTGCTCGCCAGGATCGCCGCGGCGACCGCTCCGGCGACAAGGTCGTGCCCGTGGCCATCCACGGCGACGCCGCCTTCGCGGGCCAGGGCGTGGTCATGGAAACCTTCCAGATGTCGCAGACCCGCGCCTACAAGACCGGCGGCACCCTGCACCTCGTCATCAACAATCAGGTGGGCTTCACCACCAACCGCCAGGAAGATGCGCGCTCCACCGAGTACGCCACCGACGTCGCCAAGATGATCCAGGCGCCGATCTTCCACGTGAATGGCGACGATCCCGAAGCGGTGCTGTTCGTCACCCAGCTGGCGGTCGACTACCGGATGCAGTTCAAGCGTGACATCGTCATCGACCTGGTCTGCTACCGCCGTCGCGGCCACAATGAGGCCGACGAGCCGAGCGGCACCCAGCCGCTGATGTACCAGCAGATCGCCAAGCAGCGCACCACCCGCGATCTCTACGCGGATGCCCTGACCCAGGCCGGCGTGGTCACCGCCGAGCAGGTCCAGGCGCAGTTCGAAGCCTACCGCGGCGCCCTCGACGAGGGCCGTCACGTGGTGGCGAGCCTGGTCAAGGAGCCCAATCGCGACCTGTTCGTCGACTGGAAGCCCTACCTCGGCCATGCCTGGACCGCCCGCCACGACACCGGTTTCGATCTGAAGACCCTGCAGGACCTGGCCAACAAGCTGCTGCAGATCCCGGAAGGGGTCGTGGTCCAGCGGCAGGTCGGCAAGATCCTCGAGGATCGGCAGAAGATGACCGCCGGCGGCCTGCCGCTGAACTGGGGCTTCGCCGAGACCATGGCCTACGCCACCCTGCTGCACGAAGGCCATCCGATCCGCATCACCGGCCAGGACGTCGGCCGTGGCACCTTCTCCCACCGCCATGCGGTGCTGCACAACCAGAAGGACGCCGTGCCCTACGTGCCCCTGCAGCACCTGGCTGAGGATCAGCCGTCGTTCGAGATCTACGACTCCTTCCTGTCCGAGGAAGCGGTGCTGGGCTTCGAATACGGCTATGCCACCACCACGCCCAACGCGCTGGTGGTCTGGGAAGCCCAGTTCGGTGACTTCGCCAACGGTGCCCAGGTCGTCATCGACCAGTTCATCACCAGTGGCGAGATCAAGTGGGGTCGTCTGTGCGGCCTGACCATGCTGCTGCCTCATGGCTACGAAGGCCAGGGTCCGGAGCACTCGTCGGCTCGTCTGGAGCGTTACCTGCAGCTCTGCGCCGAGCAGAACATCCAGGTCTGCGTGCCGACCACCCCGGCGCAGATCTACCACCTGCTGCGTCGCCAGGTCATCCGCCCGCTGCGCAAGCCGCTGGTGGTGCTCACGCCCAAGTCGCTGCTGCGCCACAAGCTGGCCATCTCGACCCTGGAAGACCTGGCCCATGGCTCCTTCCAGACCGTGATCAACGAGCTGGATCAGCTCGACGCCCAGCAGGTCAAGCGCCTGGTGCTGTGCAGCGGCAAGGTCTACTACGACCTGCTGGAAAAGCGCCGCAGCGAGAATCGCCAGGACATCGCCATCGTGCGCCTGGAACAGCTCTACCCGTTCCCGGAAGACGATCTGGCCGAGGTCCTGGCTGGCTATCCGAACCTCGAGCGCGTGGTCTGGTGCCAGGAAGAGCCGATGAACCAGGGTGCCTGGTACTGCAGCCAGCATCACATGCGCCGTGCCGTGTCCGCCTACAAGCCGGGCCTGGGCCTGGAGTACGCGGGTCGCGATGCCTCCGCCGCGCCGGCGTGCGGCTATGCCTCCATGCACGCCGAGCAGCAGGAAAAACTGCTGCACGATGCTTTCTCCGTTTGATTCGCCACGCGACTACTAGAGATCACTAAGGAAATTCATAGAATGGCTATCGAGATCAAAGCCCCTACCTTCCCGGAATCGGTCGCCGACGGCACCGTCGCCACCTGGCACAAGAAGCCGGGCGAAGCGGTCAAGCGTGACGAACTGCTGGTCGACATCGAGACCGACAAGGTCGTACTGGAAGTCGTGGCACCCGCCGACGGCGTCCTGGCCGAGGTCGTCAAGAACGAAGGCGATACCGTGCTGAGCGAGGAAGTCATCGCGCGCATCGAAGAGGGCGCCACCGCCGCCGCCCCGGCTGCCCAGCCGGCCGCCGCCAGTGCCCCGGCCACTGCCCCGGCGGCCGCCGGTAGCGACGAGGATCCGATCCTGGCTCCCGCCGCCCGCAAGATCGCCGAAGAGAACGGCATCGATCCGGCGACCCTGGTCGGCACCGGCAAGGGTGGTCGCGTCACCAAGGAAGACGCCGTCGCCGCCGCCGAGGCCAAGAAGTCCGGCGCTTCCGCTCCGGCCGCCAAGCCCGCCGCTGCTGCTGCCGCTCCGGTGGTGACCGCCGCTGGCGATCGCACCGAGAAGCGCGTGCCCATGACCCGCCTGCGCGCCAAGGTCGCCGAGCGCCTGGTTGAAGCCCAGTCCAGCATGGCCATGCTGACGACCTTCAACGAGGTCAACATGAAGCCGATCATGGACCTGCGCTCCAAGTACAAGGACCTGTTCGAGAAGAAGCACAACGGCGTGCGCTTGGGCTTCATGTCCTTCTTCGTCAAGGCCGCCACCGAGGCGCTCAAGCGTCAGCCGGGCGTCAATGCCTCCATCGATGGCAACGACATCGTCTACCACGGCTACCAGGACATCGGCGTCGCCGTGTCCAGCGACCGTGGTCTGGTGGTTCCGGTGCTGCGCAACGCCGAGTTCATGAGCCTGGCGGAAGTGGAGGGCACCATCGCCGACTTCGGCAAGAAGGCCAAGGCCGGCAAGCTGACCCTGGAAGACATGCAGGGCGGTACCTTCACCATCTCCAACGGTGGGGTCTTCGGTTCGCTGCTGTCCACCCCCATCGTCAACCCGCCGCAGACCGCGATCCTGGGCATGCACAAGATCCAGGAGCGCCCGATGGCGGTGAACGGCCAGGTGGTGATCCTGCCGATGATGTATCTTGCGCTGTCCTACGACCATCGCCTGATCGATGGCAAGGAAGCCGTGACCTTCCTGGTCACCATGAAGGATCTGCTGGAAGACCCGGCGCGTCTGCTGCTGGACATCTGATCCGGCTCTCGCGGTGCGGGGCAGGGGCCACGCACCGCTTCATGTTTTCATGCCTGAAGCTGCTCCAAGGGGATTAGTGTATGAGCGACAAATTCGACGTAGTGGTGATCGGCGCCGGCCCTGGTGGCTACGTGGCCGCCATCCGCGCCGCGCAGCTGGGTCTGAAGACGGCCTGTGTCGAGCGCTACAAGGGCAAGGAAGGCAAGATCGCCCTGGGCGGTACCTGCCTGAACGTGGGTTGCATTCCCTCCAAGGCGCTGCTGGACAGCTCCTACAAGTACCACGAGGCCCACGAGGGCTTTAAGGTCCATGGTATCGACGCCCCGAACGTCACCATCGACGTGCCCACCATGATCGGCCGCAAGGACCAGATCGTGAAGAACCTCACCGGCGGCGTGGCCACCCTGTTCAAGGCCAACGGCGTGACCCTGCTGGAAGGTAACGGCAAGCTGCTGTCCGGCAAGAAGGTCGAAGTCACCGGCCTGGACGGCAATGTCCAGGTGGTTGAGGCCGAGAACGTCATCCTGGCATCCGGCTCGCGTCCCATCGACATCCCGCCGGCTCCGGTGGACCAGAAGGTCATCGTCGACTCCACCGGCGCCCTGGAATTCCAGAGCGTGCCCAAGCGTCTGGGCGTGATCGGTGCCGGCGTCATCGGTCTGGAACTGGGGTCGGTCTGGGCTCGCCTGGGTGCCGAAGTCACCGTGCTGGAAGCCCTGGACAAGTTCCTGGTGGCCGCCGATGACCAGGTGTCCAAGGAAGCCTACAAGATCCTCTCCAAGCAGGGTCTGGACATCCGTCTGGGTGCCCGGGTGACCGGCTCCCAGGTCAACGGTGAAGAAGTCACCGTCAACTACACCGAAGGCGGTGAAGAGAAGCAGATCACCTTCGATCGCCTGATCGTCGCCGTAGGCCGGCGTCCGGTCACCACCGACCTGCTGGCGTCCGACAGCGGCGTGGAAAGCGACGAGCGTGGCTACATTTACGTCGACGACTACTGCGCCACCAGCGTGCCGGGCGTGTTCGCCATCGGTGACTGCGTACGCGGTCTGATGCTGGCCCACAAGGCCTCGGAAGAGGGCGTGATGGTCGCCGAGCGCATCGCTGGCCACAAGGCGCAGATGAACTACGACCTGGTGCCCTCGGTGATCTACACCCACCCGGAAATCGCGTGGGTCGGCAAGACCGAGCAGGCCCTGAAGGCCGAAGGCGTCGAAGTCAACGTCGGTACCTTCCCCTTCGCGGTCAGCGGTCGGGCCCTGGCGGCCAACGACACCGCCGGCTTCGTCAAGGTCGTGGCCGATGCCAAGACCGATCGCGTCCTGGGCGTCCATGTGGTCGGCCCGAGCGCGGCGGAGCTGGTGCAGCAAGGCGCCATCGCCATGGAGTTCGGCTCCAGCGCCGAAGACCTGGGCATGATGGTGTTCTCGCACCCGACGCTGTCCGAGGCGCTGCACGAAGCGGCCCTGGCGGTGAACGGTCATGCGATCCACGCAGTGAATCGCAAGAAGCGGTAAGAGATTTACGGAACCACGGGGTCGTCGACCGCCGTGGGGCCGCAGGGCTCCACCGCTGGAAGACGCTCCGGACCCTTGCGCGGCAGGGGTCACAGGTGGCGCGGTGCCCGCGACCGTCCGGAGGACGGCTCGGAGAACGCACAGCGTCGAATGCGCAATACCCAACGAAGACGGTAGACAAGCATGAATCTCCACGAGTATCAGGGTAAGCAGCTGTTCGCTGAATACGGCCTGCCCGTTTCCAAAGGCTACGCTGTCGACACCCCCCAGGAGGCCTACGAGGCTTGCGGCCGTATCGGCGGCGACGAGTGGGTCGTCAAGGCCCAGGTACACGCCGGTGGCCGTGGCAAGGCCGGTGGCGTGAAGCTGGTCAAGAGCAAGGAAGAAGCCAAGGAATTCGCCGCCAAGTGGCTGGGCCAGCGTCTGGTGACCTACCAGACCGACGCCAACGGTCAGCCGGTCAGCAAGATCCTGGTTGAATCCTGCACCGACATCGACAAGGAGCTCTATCTGGGCGCCGTGGTTGATCGTTCCAGCCGCCGCATCGTGTTCATGGCCTCCACCGAAGGTGGCGTGGACATCGAGAAGGTCGCGCACGACACTCCGGAGAAGATCCTCAAGGCCACCGTCGATCCGCTGGTGGGCGCTCAGCCCTACCAGGGTCGCGACCTGGCTTTCCAGCTGGGCCTGAAAGGTGACCAGATCAAGCAGTTCACCCAGATCTTCGTCGGTCTGGCCAAGCTGTTCCAGGACTACGACCTGGCCCTGCTGGAAGTGAACCCGCTGGTGATCAAGAAAGACGGCAACCTGCACTGCCTGGATGCCAAGATCAACATCGACAGCAACGCCATCTACCGTCAGCCCAAGCTGCGCGCCTTCCACGACCCGTCGCAGGACGACGCCCGTGAAGCCCATGCGCAAAAGTGGGAACTGAACTACGTGGCCCTGGAAGGCAGCATCGGCTGCATGGTCAACGGTGCCGGTCTGGCCATGGGTACCATGGACATCGTCAACCTGCACGGCGGCAAGCCGGCCAACTTCCTGGACGTCGGCGGCGGCGCGACCAAAGAGCGCGTGACCGAAGCCTTCAAGATCATCCTGTCCGACAGCAACGTGAAGGCCGTTCTGGTGAACATCTTCGGCGGCATCGTGCGCTGCGACATGATCGCCGAAGGCATCATCGGTGCCGTGAAGGAAGTCGGCGTGAAGGTGCCGGTCGTGGTTCGCCTCGAAGGCAACAACGCCGAACTCGGTGCCAAGGTCCTGGCCGAAAGCGGCCTGAACATCATCGCGGCAACCAGCCTGACCGACGCTGCCCAGCAGGTCGTCAAGGCCGCGGAGGGTAAGTAATGAGCGTCCTGATCAACAAAGACACCAAGGTCATCTGCCAGGGCTTCACCGGTAGCCAGGGTACCTTCCACTCCGAACAGGCCATCGCCTACGGCACCCAGATGGTCGGCGGCGTGACCCCCGGCAAGGGCGGCAGCACCCACCTCGGCCTGCCGGTGTTCAACACCGTCAAGGAAGCCGTGGACGCCACCGGCGCCGACGCCTCGGTGATCTACGTTCCGGCTCCCTTCTGCAAGGACTCCATCCTGGAAGCGGCCTTCGGTGGCATCAAGCTGATCGTCTGCATCACCGAGGGCATCCCCACCCTCGACATGCTGGATGCCAAGGTGAAGTGCGACGAACTGGGCGTACGCCTGATCGGCCCGAACTGCCCCGGCGTCATCACCCCCGGCGAGTGCAAGATCGGCATCATGCCCGGTCACATCCACCTGCCGGGCAAGGTCGGTATCGTGTCGCGTTCCGGCACCCTGACCTACGAAGCCGTGAAGCAGACCACCGACGCCGGTTTCGGCCAGTCCACCTGCGTGGGAATCGGTGGCGACCCCATCCCGGGCTCGAACTTCATCGATATCCTGAAGCTGTTCCAGGACGATCCGAAGACCGAAGCCATCGTGATGATCGGTGAGATCGGCGGCAGCGCCGAGGAAGAAGCCGCGGCCTACATCAAGGCCAACGTGACCAAGCCGGTGGTGTCCTACATCGCGGGCGTCACCGCTCCGCCCGGCAAGCGCATGGGCCACGCCGGTGCCATCATCTCCGGCGGCAAGGGCACTGCGGACGAGAAGTTCGCCGCCCTGCAGGACGCTGGTGTGAAGACCGTGCGTTCCCTGGCCGACATCGGCAAGGCCCTGGCCGAGCTGACCGGTTGGGAAGTCAAGAAGGCCTGAGCCTGATCGACTCTGGAAAAGGCCGCCTCCGGGCGGCCTTTTTCATGGGCGTCGCCAAGACGCCTCATCGCCTGCCGGCTGCCTTTTCGCCGGCAATTCGTTAGGATGGCAACCTTCCGCTCCAATGGTCACCCCGTGGCCCCACCAAGACCTGCTCCCATGAGGGCGGGCTGCTCCGTTTTCCTCATTGCTGGTACTGCCTTCCATGAAAGCTCTACAAAGCCGGGATGTCCTGGCCCTCGGATTCATGACGTTCGCGTTGTTCGTCGGTGCGGGCAACATCATCTTTCCTCCCATCGTCGGCCTCCAGGCCGGTGAGCACGTCTGGAGCGCCGCCCTGGGCTTCCTGCTGACCGCGGTCGGCCTGCCGGTACTGACCCTGATCGCCCTGGCGCGGGTGGGTGGCGGCATGGATGCCCTGAGCAAGCCGCTGGGGCGGACCGCGGCCCGGACGCTCGCCATCGTCTGCTACCTGTCGGTGGGACCGCTGTTCGCCACGCCGCGCACCGCTACCGTGTCCTTCGAGGTCGGCGTCGCGCCATTGCTGGGCAGTGGGCCCATCCCGCTGTTCCTCTACAGCCTGGTGTATTTCCTGGTGGTGCTGGTGGTCTCCCTGTATCCGGGGAGGCTGCTCGACACCGTGGGACGCTTCCTCGGCCCGCTGAAGATCCTGGCGCTGGCGGTGCTGGGTGGTGCCGCGCTGTTCTGGCCGGCCGGTGGACCGGCTACCGCGGCGCCCGAGTACGCTTCGCGCGCGCTGTCCCAGGGCTTCGTCAACGGCTACCTGACCATGGATACCCTCGGCGCCCTAGTGTTCGGCATCGTCATCGTCAATGCCATCCGCGCCCGGGGCGTGATCGCGCCGCAGCTGCTGACGCGCTACACCATCATCGCCGGCCTGATCGCCGGCGTCGGCCTGGTGCTCGTCTACCTGAGCCTGTTCCAGCTCGGCGCCGGCAGCGGGGCGCTGGTGCCCCACGCCAGCAACGGCGCCGAGGTCCTGCATGCCTACGTGCAGCACACCTTCGGCAGTGTCGGCAGTGACTTCCTCGCGGTACTCATCACCCTGGCCTGCCTGGTCACGGCGGTGGGCCTGACCTGCGCCTGCGCGGAGTTCTTCAGCGAGTTCCTGCCGTTCAGCTATCGCAGCCTGGTGGTTCTGCTGGCGGCCTTCTCGCTGCTGGTATCCAACCTGGGCCTGACCCAGCTGATCCAGATCTCGGTACCCATCCTCACCGCCATCTATCCGCCCTGCATCGCCCTGGTGGTGCTGAGTTTCTTCAGCGCGCGCTGGGCCGCGCCCGGGCGCATCCTCGGACCGGTGCTGCTGGTGGCCCTGGCCTTCGGCATCCTCGATGGCCTGCAGGCCGCGCACCTGACGGTGTCCTATCTGAGTGGTGCCGTGCAGTGGCTGCCGCTGGCCGACTCGGGCCTGGGCTGGCTGTTGCCGGCCGTAGTGGTGGGTCTTGCCGCCCTGGCCCTGGAAAGTGTGAGACGTGGCGGGCGGGCGTCCGAGGGTGAGGCCGAGCCGGATCCCTCGCGTTCCTGAATCGGTCGCCTACAAAAAAGCCCGCATCTGCGGGCTTTTTTCATGGCCAATCGGCTTAGGGCTTGGGCTGGGTAGCCGGCGCGGTGCCGTTGGTGGTGCCAGTGGCCGGGCTAACCGAAGTGGCCTCGCCCTTGGACTGCTCCTTGGCAGCCTCGTTGGCGGCTTCGTTGCGCTGCTCGGCAGCCTTGTTGCTCTGCTCAGCGGCTTTGTTCAGGTTTTCCTGGGCTTTCTGTTCGGTCTTGGCAGCGTCCTGAGCCTTGTTTTCGGAAGGCTTGTCACAGGCGGCGAGGCCGAAGGCGGCAGTGAAGAGCAGGGCAATTGCAAAGGGCTTTTTCATGTGTTTTCTCCTTATAGAACTACACGACAGCCGTTCGAGCACCCCGCCAAAAGTTAAGTTCCGCGTCTGGCCCGAGCATCGCGCAAATTCCTACCTGGGTCGCGAACCGAGATCGGCAAGGTTGAAATGTCGCGTGGCGCCCCCATCTCCGCGACATCGCCAGGCATCTGGTGCGTATCTATCGATAGCGGAGTTCGTAGCATGAGTGTGGAGACTCAAAAGGAAACCCTAGGCTTCCAGACCGAAGTGAAGCAGCTGCTTCACCTGATGATTCACTCGCTGTATTCCAACAAGGAAATCTTCCTGCGCGAATTGATTTCCAACGCGTCCGACGCGGCCGACAAGCTCAGGTTCGAGGCGCTGTCCAAGCCCGAATTGCTCGAGGGCGGGGATACGCTGAAGATTCGCCTGAGCTTCGACAAGGAAGCCGGCACGGTCACCCTCGAGGACAACGGCATCGGCATGAGCCGCGAGGAGGTCATCGCCCACCTCGGTACCATCGCCAAGTCCGGCACCGCTGATTTCCTGAAGAACCTCAGCGGCGACCAGAAGAAGGATTCCAACCTCATCGGCCAGTTCGGCGTGGGCTTCTACTCGGCCTTCATCGTTGCCGACCAGGTCGACGTCTACACCCGTCGCGCCGGCCAGCCCGCCGCCGAGGGCGTACATTGGTCGTCCAAGGGGGAGGGGGAGTTCGAGGTCGCGACCATCGACAAGCCCGAGCGCGGTACCCGCATCGTGCTGCACCTCAAGCCCGAGGAAAGCGAATTCGCCGATGGCTGGCGCCTGCGCAACGTGGTCAAGAAGTACTCCGACCATATCGGCCTGCCCATCGAGCTGCCCAAGGAACACCACGGCAGTGACGAAGAGAAACCCGCCGAGCAGGAATGGGAAACCGTCAACCGCGCCAGCGCGCTCTGGACCCGTCCGCGTACCGAGCTCAAGGACGAGGACTACCAGGAGTTCTACAAGCACGTCGGCCATGACTTCGAGAATCCCCTGACCTGGAGCCACAACAAGGTCGAGGGCAAGCTCGAATACACCTCGCTGCTGTACGTGCCGGCCCGCGCGCCCTTCGATCTCTACCAGCGCGAGGCGCCCAAGGGGCTGAAGCTCTATGTGCAGCGCGTCTTCATCATGGACCAGGCCGACCAGTTCCTGCCGCTGTACCTGAGATTCATCAAGGGCGTGGTGGATTCCAACGACCTGTCGCTGAACGTCTCCCGCGAGATCCTGCAGAAGGATCCGGTGATCGACTCCATGAAGTCGGCGCTGACCAAGCGCGTGCTGGACATGCTGGAGAAGCTGGCCAAGAGCGAGCCGGAGAAGTACCAGTCGTTCTGGGGCCACTTCGGCCAGGTGCTCAAGGAAGGTCCGGCGGAAGACTTCGCCAACCGCGAGAAGATCGCCGGCCTGCTGCGCTTCGCCTCGACCCACAATGGCGATGATGCCCAGAACGTTTCCCTGGCCGACTACCTCGGCCGCATGAAGGAAGGCCAGGACAAGATCTATTACCTGACCGGCGAGAGCCACGCGCAGATCAAGAACAGCCCGCACCTGGAAGTCTTCCGCAAGAAGGGTGTCGAGGTGCTGCTGCTGACCGATCGCATCGACGAGTGGCTGATGAGCTACCTCACCGAGTTCGACGGCAAGCACTTCGTCGACGTCGCCCGGGGCGATCTGGATCTCGGCAAGCTGGACAGCGAAGAAGACAAGCAAGCCCAGGAAGAGGTCGCCAAGACCAAGGAAGGGCTGGTGGAGCGCCTCAAGCAGGCCCTGGACGCCCAGGTCAGCGAGGTGCGGGTGTCGCACCGCCTGACCGATTCGCCGGCGATCCTGGCCATCGGTGAACAGGACCTCGGCCTGCAGATGCGCCGGATCTTGGAAGCCAGCGGCCAGAAGGCCCCGGACTCCAAGCCGATCTTCGAGATCAATCCGCAGCATCCGCTGATCGAAAAGCTCGATGCCGAGCCCGACGAGGACCGCTTCGCCGACCTGTCGCACATCTTGTTCGACCAGGCCGCGCTGGCCGCGGGCGACAGCCTCAAGGATCCCGCCGCCTACGTGCGCCGGTTAAACAAACTGCTGGTGGAATTGTCCGCTTGAAGTTGAAGAAGCCCGCCTTGGCGGGCTTCTTTCTATCCGCCCTTTGGAGGACCCCATGGTCGATGTCACTGTAAAACCCGTCTCCTACGAAATCGATGGCCAGACGTTCGAGAGCCAGCTGGTGTACGCCACCAGCGGTACGCCCACCCGTCCGGGCGTGTTGCTCGCGCCCAATTGGATGGGGGTGTCCCACGGCGCCGTGGAACAGGCCAAGCGCCTGGCCGAGGCCGATGGCCTGGCCTACCTGGTGGTGGATTTCTATGGCCGCGACGTCCGCCCGCAGAATGGCGACGAAGCCCTGGCGGCCATGACGCCGATCCGCGCTGATCGCGCCCTGCTGCGCCAGCGCATGCAGGCCGCCTATGCCGCCTTGGTGGCCCAGGCGGACACCGCCGCGGTGGATGTCCATCAGATCGCTGCCATCGGCTTCTGCTTCGGCGGCTGTGCCGCGCTGGAGCTGGCCCGCGATGGCGCGGCGTTGAGCGCCGTGGTGACCTTCCACGCCAATCTGGATACGCCCAACCCGGCCGATGCGGCCCGTATCACCGGCCCGGTACTGATCCTGCACGGCGCCGCCGATCCGCTGGTGCCGGACGAGCAACTCGCCGGATTCCGCCAGGAGATGGACGCCGCCCAGGCGGATTGGCAGCTGCTAAGCTACGGCGGTGCGGTGCACTCCTTCACCGATCCCGAGGCGAACAATCCGGGCAAGCAGCAGTATCACCCGGTAGTGGCCAAGCGCGCCTTCCTGGCGATGCACAACCTGTTCGACGAAGTCTTCGCCCAGGGCTGATCGGCCACAGCCGCTGCCGGCGCCTGGTTGGGGCCGGCAGCTTCAGCCGTGGATGACTTCGTTGGCGTAGTCCAGCGGCGCCCGGCAGCGCCGGCACAGGTAGCGGCGGCCCTTGCGTACCAGGGCGTGGCGCTGGGCGGTGAATTCGAAGCGACCATCCGGACAGCTGCAGCGATACAGGTAGAGCGTGCGTGCCCGCTGTGGCAAGGCATAGGTATGGCAGCGATCCGGTGGCAGGCCGTAGACGCCACGCATGATCAGCTGCCACTCCTCGCCATGGGGCCGGATACTGCCACCGAACAGCTGGTGCGCCACCAGATGCGCCACCTCGTGGGCCACGGTCTGTTCGAGGAAGTGGGCGCGATTTTCCTGATAGAGCTGCCGGTTGAATCTCAGCCGATTCTCGGTGAGATGGGCGACGCCCGCGCGCTGGCCACGCAGGGCCAGGCTGACCTCGGGGCGAGGAAAACGACGTTTGAAGAAGGCCTCGGCCTGCCGATAGCAGTCCTCGACCCGGTCTGTGAGTTGTTCAGGCATGGGCGACCTCTGGCGAGGCGGATGATTATGCCGAAGCCCGTGCCGGCGCCCTAGCGTCCGCGGTCGGCTGATGGCCGTAGTGCCGCCGCAGCGTATCCATGGCCGCATTGATGGCCTGCAGCCGGCCGGTGCTGCCGCCATGGTCGGGGTGGTGGCGGCTGGCGAGCTGCCGATAGCGCCGGCGGATCTGGCCATAGTCCGCCGAGCGATCCAGGCCGAGCAGCCGCAGGGCTTCCAGCAATTCGGATTCGCCGTTGACCAGGGCCCAGAAGTGATTGAGTAGATTGGCCACGTCGTCCGGCGTGGTGGTTTCCAGTTGGGTGAGATCCAAGTAGTAGGCACGTAGCGGATCGGCGACCACCAGGCCGGCCCTGGCACGCAGATAGGGGCGCAATTCGATGCGCAGCGCACTGATGGTCAGTTCGGCGCGCTGCTCCGCGCGCAATTGGTCGCGCAGCTGGTAGAGGGCATTGAAGACGCGGAAGTGCAGGCGAAAGAGTTCGTAGTTGTCGGTCACCGGGCGCGGCGGTACCAGCGTCGAACCGGCGCGGCGCAGGGCCTGCAGCAACTCGTATTCCGACAGGCTGGACTGGGCCTTGAGCAGTTCCTGGTGCAGCGCCGCCATGAGCTCCTGGGCATCGCTCATGGCTGTCGGTCGCTCCGGGCTGACGTTCGGGGTAGGGCGCCGGGCGCTTTGCGCGTAAAATGCCGGCCTTTCGTTTTTTCCTTTCGCGGATTCATCCATGGGCACCCTTTCGGTCAACCAGAACAAGCTGCAGAAACGCCTGCGCCGTCTTACCGGCGAAGCCATCGCCGACTACAACATGATCGAGGACGGCGACAAGGTCATGGTCTGCCTGTCCGGTGGCAAGGACAGCTACACCCTGCTCGACATGCTGCTCTATCTGCAGAAGGTCGCGCCGATTCGCTTCGAGATCGTGGCGGTCAACCTCGACCAGAAGCAGCCGGGCTTTCCTGAACACGTTCTACCCCAATACCTGGCGGAGCTGGGGGTCGAGTACCACATTCTGGAACGTGATACCTATTCCGTGGTGAAGGAAAAGATTCCCGAGGGCAAGACCACCTGTTCGCTGTGCTCGCGCCTGCGGCGGGGCATCCTCTACACCTTCGCCGACGAGATCGGCGCGACCAAGATGGCGCTCGGCCATCATCGCGACGACATGGTAGAAACCTTCTTCCTCAATTTGTTCCATGGCGGCACCCTCAAGGCCATGCCACCCAAGCTGCGCGCCGACGACGGCCGCAACGTGGTGATCCGCCCGCTGGCCTATTGCAACGAGAAGGACATCGAGGCCTACGCGGTGCTGCGCGAATTCCCGATCATCCCGTGCAACCTCTGCGGCTCCCAGGAAAACCTGCAGCGCAAGGTGGTCAAGGAGATGCTGCTGGAGTGGGAGCGCAAGACGCCCGGCCGTACCGAGATCATGTTCCGCGCCCTGCAGAACGTGGTGCCCTCGCAACTGGCCGATCGCGAGTTGTTCGATTTCGCCAGCCTCAAGATCGACGACAGCGCCACGCCGCGCTTCGTCCAGGTGATGAATCTCTGATGCGGGATTACGCCTGGCTGCTCGAATACGCCCTCAACCGCTGCGGCTCCGCCGCGGCGCTGGAGGCGCGGCTGCCGCAACCGGTGGACGCCGCCACCCTGGCGTCCGTAGGCGATGACCGCTACCTGTCGCTGCTGACCCGGCGCATCTTTCGCGCCGGGCTCAAGCACAGCCTGGTGGACGCCAAGTGGCCGGCCTTCGAGGAGGTCTTCTTCGGCTTCGATCCGGAGAAGGTGGTGCTCATGGGCGGCGAGCGCCTGGAGCGGCTGATGCAGGACGCCCGGCTGATCCGCCACCTGGGCAAGTTGCGCAGCGTGCCGATCAACGCCCAGATGGTGCTCGACGTCCAGCGTAGTCACGGCAGCTTCGGCCAGTTGCTGGCCGATTGGCCGACGCAGGACATCGTCGGGCTATGGGAGCTGCTGACCAAGCGCGGCAATCAACTGGGAGGTCTGTCCGCCCAGCGTTTCCTGCGCATGGCCGGCAAGGACACCTTCCTGGCCACCGACGATGTGGTGACGGCGCTCAAGGCGCAGAACATCCTCGACAAGGCCCCCACCGCCAAGCGTGATCGGCAGCAGATGCAGGAGGCCTTCAATCTCTGGCAGGAACAGAGCGGCCGCCCGCTCTGCCAGCTGTCGGTGATGCTGGCCCTGACGGTGAATCATTGAGCGACGCCCTGGCGCGGGCCCGGCGGCTGCTCGAGCGGGCCGAACGAGTGCTGTTCATCACCGGTGCCGGGCTCTCCGCCGATTCGGGGCTGCCGACCTATCGCGGTCTCGGCGGGCTATACAACGGCCTCACCGCGGAGGGCATGCCCATCGAGGCGGCCCTGTCGGGCAGCATGCTGCGGCAACGTCCCGAACTCTGCTGGCGCTACCTGGCCGAGCTCGGTCGCGCCTGTGCCGCGGCCAGGCCGAATGCGGCGCACCAGGCGATCAGCGCTTTCGGCTTCAGTCACCCCGGCAGCTGGGTGCTGACGCAGAACATCGACGGCTTTCATCGGCAGGCGGGTTTTCCGCCAGAACGGCTGATCGAGATCCACGGACACCTGGAGCCGCTGGCCTGCATGAGTTGCGCGCAGACGGTCGCGGATGCCCAAGATCATCTGGCCGGTTCGTTGCCGCCGCGTTGTCCTGCTTGCGGCGGCATTCTGCGGCCGCCCGTGGTGCTGTTCGAGGAAGCCTTGCCGGTCACCGAGCTGCAGCGTCTGCAGGAGGCGGTGGAGGAGGGCTTCGACCTGGTGATCGCCGTCGGCACCACGGCCGCCTTTGGCTATATCCAGGCGCCGATCGGCCGGACCCTGGCGGCGGGTGGCGACCTCATCGAGATCAATCCGGAGCGTTCGACGTTGAGCGGCCTGGCGACCGTTCATATGGAAAAAAGGGCCGTAGACGTCCTTCCTCGGCTTTTGAGTCACATCGATGGCTAAAAAAACTTGCCATCTGTGATCCAGGTCGGCAAGGTGTCGAAACTTTGAGAAAACGACACGGTCGTGCCCATGCCAAGGAACCGCCTCGCACCCCTCGTGCCCCTGTCTTTCGTCTGTCTGCTCGCCGCCTGCGCCAGTGCACCGCAAAGCCCGGACTCCGTCGTCAATCAAGATCTTTCCCGCTCTTCGCGGACCTTGCAGACCGCCTCGCTGCACGGCATGACCGGCGCTGCGAACGGTTCCGAGCCCGGCGCCGTCGGTGCCCAGAACGATCAGCAGCGTCCGCTCTTCCCCCATACCCAGACGCCACACCCGCTCGATTGGGATCGTGAAGTCGGCCCGCGCCAGGCGCTGCCGAACCTGGCCGACCAGATCCTCGACCGAGCTACCCAGCTGGTGGGGACGCCCTATCGCCGCGGCGGTAGCACCCTCGCTGGTTTCGACTGCAGTGGTTTCGTCAACTACGTGTTCCGTGAGCGGGCCGGCATGACCCTGCCGCGCTCGACCCGCGAGATCATCGATCTGGAAGTGCCGGTGGTCAGCAAGAATGATCTGGAACCGGGCGATCTGTTGCTGTTCAATAGCAACGGCCGTGGTCGGGTCAGTCACACCGGTATCTACATGGGCGAGGGCAAGTTCATCCATTCCTCCAGCCGTCGTAGCGGCGGGGTGCGGGTGGACAGCCTGGACGACCAGTACTGGAAGGTGAGTTTCCTGGAAGGCAAGCGCGTATTGCGCTGAGGCGTACCGCCGCGATAGCCGCCGGCGCGTCTCGAGGACCCGTCGGGGCTGCGTGGCAGGCCGACGGCGATCGACGGATAACTAAGGATTGCCCCCATGCCGCATGCGGCTCGCCTCGGATTGTGTTGCTTCTTGCTGTTGCTGGCCGCCTGCGCCGGCCGTCCACCCCAGGCACCCGCACCGGCGGCGCCGGTGGTTTCCCGTCCGCTATTGGAAAGCCAGGCCCAGGCCGCCAACGACGTGCTCTTTCGCGCCATTGGGCTGGTGGGAACGCCCTATCGCTACGGCGGTAATACCCCGGCCGGCGGCTTCGACTGCAGTGGCCTGATCGGCTACGTCTACCGGGATGCCGCGGGGGTGACCCTGCCGCGCTCGACCCGCGAGATGATCACCCTGGGCTCCCCCAACGTGGCGCGTAATGCCCTGCAGCCCGGCGACCTGATCTTCTTCGCCACCGCAGGCGGTCGCCAGGTGAGCCACGCGGGCATCTACGTCGGGGAAGGGCGCTTCGTCCATGCCCCGCGCACCGGCGGTACGGTGCGCCTGGACAGCCTGGCCAAGCCCTATTGGCAGAACAGCTACCTGCAGGCCAAGCGGGTACTGGTGACGCCTAGCCTCGCCGGCGGCTATTGAACCCCCTTTCGCCCGGGCCGCTCGAATAGGCATCCAGCCCGTGCGGAGTCCTCCATGCCCCAGGCGATACGTCTGCCGCCCCAGCCGGCTCGCTGCGAGCTGTGCGGCCGGGCGGCGCCGCTCACCCGCCATCACCTGATCCCCCGCTCGTTGCACGACAAGGCCTACGTGCGCAAGAAATTCGACCGCGTCAGCCGCATCACCGCCACCCTCTGGGTGTGCCGCCCCTGCCACAACCATATCCACCAGACCTTCGACGAAAAGACCCTGGCGCTGGAATACAACAGCCGCGAGCTGCTGCTCAGTGATGCCCGCATCCGCCACTTCGTCGACTGGCTGGCCGGCAAGCCCGACGGCTTCGTACCCAAGCGTTAGATAATACCACCCCTATAGCGGGTAGGCCGTTGGACGTTCTTCCTGATCGTCCGAGAGAGGGCGGGGTGGTCAGGGCCTGGGCTGTTCTGGAGCCGGCTGAGGGACGCGACGAAGCGGCAGCCGGAGAAGGTCAGCCTCGTACCGCAAATGTAAAGGCTGGCGCAGCCGTCTGGACCGAAACTGCAACCTGCCTCTCACCTCCGGGGTCCTACGCCACGGTTGGCCGTCGCTGCGATTAGGATGACGGCAACGCCCAGGCAGAACCGGCTTGCCCGGTTCGACCGCACGAGGAGAGTCGATGAGATCCTTTGCCCTGCCAGGTCTGGCGGGGATCCTGCTCCTGATCGCCGCTACCTGCATCCAGGCGGACGAGGCGACCCTGGCGCGCGGGGAGTACCTGACGCGGCTGGGCAACTGCCAGGGCTGCCATACCCGTCCCGACGGGGCGCCCTTCGCCGGCGGGGTGGCCTTCGACACGCCGTTCGGGCGCCTCTATTCGAGCAACATCACTCCGGATCGCGAGCACGGACTGGGCAACTGGACGGCGGACGAGTTTCGCCGCGCCTTGCACGAAGGGCTCGGGCGGGAAGGCGAGCAACTCTATCCGGCCTTTCCCTATACGGCCTACACCCGCTTGAGCGACGCGGATGTCGCGGCCATCTTCGCCTTCCTGCAACTCCAGCCTCCGGTGCCCGCTGCGCCGCCGGCCAATGCCCTGCGCTTCCCCTTCGACCAGCGTGCCCTGATCCGCGGCTGGAAGCTGCTGAACTTCACTCCGGGCCCCTTGCCGGCCGTCGCTGACGCCAAGGTGGCGCGGGGTGCCTACCTGGCCGAGGCGGTGGGGCACTGCCAGGAGTGCCATACCCCGCGAACCTGGAGCCAGGGCCTCGACAGCGGCCGGGCCTATGCCGGCGCTACCCAACAGGGCTGGACCGCCTGGAATCTCACCGCCGACCCGCGCGGGCTGGGCAGCTGGAGCGATGCCAAGCTCGCCAGCTACCTGCGCGAAGGTCACCAGCGTGGCGAAGCCGTGGCCGCCGGGCCCATGGCCGAGGTGGTGAGCGGCGGGACCCGCTATCTGAACAACGCCGACCTCGGCGCCCTGGTCGCCTATCTGCGCACCCTGCCGGCCCGACCGGGAGCGGTACCGGCGCGGGCGGAGATTCAGCCGCCCGGCGAGGCCGGGCCGCTCACGGCCGCCGAGGCGGAGAGCGCCGCCCTGTTGCAGTCGGCCTGTGCCAGCTGTCATGCGCCGGATGATCGCGGGCCGGCGGGGCCTTATCCGCGGTCCTTCAGCAATTATTCGGCGGTGCGCGACCCGACGGGGACCAATCTGGTGCGTGTGCTGCTCGACGGGCTCGAGCGCCAGGGGCGTACCGAGCACGCCTTCATGCCGGCCTATCGGGATCTGCTCAGCGACAGCCAGATTGCCGACCTGGCCACCTACATTGGGCGCCGCTTCGGCGGCCAGGTTGCCGACATCCGTCCCGAGGACGTGGCGGCGGCACGCGAACGGGAGAAATGACAGTGGCGGCCATCGAACTCAGGGTCAACGGCGAGACGCGCTCGCTCGACGTCGATCCGCGCATGCCCCTGCTGGACGCCCTGCGCGACGAACTGGGACTCAAGGGACCGAAGTTCGGTTGCGGCCTGGGGGAGTGCGGCGCCTGCACGGTGTTGGCGGACGGCAAGCCGGTACGCGCCTGCCTGCTGCCCGCGGCGTCCTTCGTCGGCCGCGAGCTGCTCACGCTGGAAGGACTGGGTACGCCGGCGGCGCCCCATGCCTTGCAGCAGGCCTTCATCGACGAGCAGGCGGCGCAGTGCGGCTATTGCATCCCCGGCATGGTGATGAGCGCCCAGGCGCTGCTCGAGCGCGTGCCCGATCCCAGCGAGGCGCAGATCCGCCAGGCCCTGGCGGCCAACTTCTGTGGTTGCGGTACCCACTATCGCATCCTGCGGGCGGTCAAGCGGGCTGCCGTGCTGCTGCGCGACGGCGGAAAGACGCCGGCATGAGGCTTTCGCGGCGAGGCTTCCTGGAGGGCAGCGCGGTACTGCTGCTGGGTTTCAGCCTGCAGCGGCCGGTGCTCGCTCAGGTTCTGCCCGTGCCGACCGATGCCGCAGCGCTGGCCAAGACCCTCGACGAACGCCAGCTGGATGCCTGGCTGGCGGTGGATGCCCAGGGCCAGGTCACCGTCTACAGCGGCAAGGTGGAACTGGGCACCGGGGTCAGTACCGCGTTGCGGCAGATCGTCGCCGAGGAGCTCTGCGTGGCCTTCGCCGCCACGCGGCTGATCCAGGGCGATACCCGGCTCACCCCGGACCAGGGCATCACCGCCGGTAGCAAGAGCCTGCAGGTGGGCGGTGCCCAGCTGCGCAAGGCCGCGGCCAGTGCCCGGCAGTTCCTGTTCCTGGAAGGGGCGCGGCGGCTCGGCCTGGACCTGGCGGTGGTGGATACGGTGGCTGGCCGGGTGGTCTATCGCGGCGATCCCAGCGGGCGCTTCGTCAGCTATGGCGAGCTGGTCGGCGGGCGACCACTCGGGCGGCTGGTCAACCAGGGCGTGCGCACCCGGGCGGTCAAGGATTACCGGCTGGTCGGTACCTCGGTGCCGCGGGAGGACATCCCCGCCAAGCTGTTCGGCAGCTTCGACTTCGTCCACGACCTGCGCCTGCCCGGCCTGCTGCATGGCTGCGTGGTGCGGCCGCCCTGCACCGGTTCCGCGCGGCTGGCGGGGGTGAGCATCCGCGGTATCGATGCCAGCGCACTGCCCGCGGGCGCGCAGCTGGTGTACGAGGGCGCCTTCGTCGCGGTGGTGGCGGAGCAGCCCTGGCTGGCGCGGCAGGGGGCGGCAGCGCTGCGGGTGGAGTGGAGCCTGGTGCCGGACCTGCCGCTACCCGGCGAGCTCTATGCGCAGCTGGAAGCCAAGGCCGGTCCAGCGGAGGTACAGCAGGAGGCCGGCGAGGCGGAACAGGAGCTGCAGAACGCCGCCCGGCGGCTGGACGCCGAATACCGCTGGCCCTATCAGAATCATGATTCCATCGGTCCCTCCTGCGCGGTGGCCGAGGTGCGCGCCGAGGGCGCCACCGTCTGGAGCGGTACCCAGGGCGTCTATCAGCTGCGCGCGGCCTTGGCGGACCTGCTGAAACTGCCGGAAGACAGCATCCACGTCATCTACCAGCAGGCCTCCGGCTGCTACGGCCACAATGGCGCCGACGACGCGGCCGCCGATGCCGCGCTGCTGTCCAAGCTGTGCGGCCGCCCGGTGCGGGTGCAATGGAGTCGGGCCGACGAGCACGGCTGGAATCCCAAGGGGCCGGCCATGCTGATGCGCCTGGCCGGTGGCCTGAGCGACACCGGCGATCTGCTCGCTTGGCGCTTCGCCAACTGGACTCCCACCCACCTGACCCGACCCAACGGCCAGACCGGTGCCGCCGCGCTGCTCGCCGGGCAACTGGCCTACAACCTGCCGCTCAAGGGCGGCCGTGGTGGCGGCAATCGCAATGCCGCGCTGGACTATGACCTGACCAATGTCCAGGTGGCGACCCACTGGGTGGAGGCCGGCGACTCCCCCCTGCGCCCGTCCGCGCTACGCGCCCTGGGCGCGGTCGGCAACACCTTCGCCAACGAATCCTTCATGGACGAGCTGGCCCTGGCGGCGGGGGTCGACCCGCTGGCCTTCCGCCTGCGCTACCTGCAGGATCCCAGGGCGCGGGCGGTGCTGGAGGCGGCGACGGCCAAGGCAGGTTGGCAAGCGCCGGCAGTGCGCACGAGCGCCTGGGACGGAAGCACCGCGACCGGGCAGGGCCTGGCCTTCTTGCGCTACGAAAACGAGAACGCCTATGTCGCCGCGGTGGTCGAGGTAGCGGTCAACCAGGCGACCGGTATCCGCGTGACCCGGGTGGTGGTGGCCCACGATTGCGGCCTGATCGTGAACCCCGATGGCCTGCGCAACCAGCTGGAGGGCTGCGTGGTGCAGGGCATCGCCCGTACCCTCAAGCAGGCCGTGCGCTTCGACCACCAGGGCGTGACCAGCCTGGAGTGGGGCGCCTATCCGCCGCTGACCTTCACTGAATTGCCCGAGCTGGAACTGGAGCTGATCGATCGACCGGAGGAACCGGCGGTGGGTGCCGGGGAGGCCACCATCGCCGCCATTCCCGCAGCCATCGCCAATGCCGTGGCGGCGGCGACCGGTCTACGCCTGCGCGAGGCACCGCTGAATCGCCAGCGTCTGCGCGAGGCGTTGGCTGCTCGTCGCTAGGCGCGTTTCAGGCGTTGCTTGAAGAACAGCGCAGCGCCGGCACCCAGCACGGCGACCACCGCCGCGCCGATCCACAGCGGCTCGTTGCCCGCGAAGCTGAACTGGTTGGCCCCCTTGGCCGCCAGGTACCCCGGTCCCATCATCAGCGGCGCCCAGACGATGGCCGAGAGTACGTTGGCCGACTGGAAGCGCAGCTGGTTCATGGCCATCATGCCGGCCACCAGGGGCACGGTGTTGCGGATCATGGTCAGGAAACGGCCACCGAACACCGCGAAGAAACCATAGCGGCGAAAGAACAGCCGGGTCCTGGCCACCTGCTTGCGATAGCGGCGGAAGGGCGGGCGGTGGACGATGCTGGGGCCGAGCCAGCGGCCGATGAGGTAGGAGCAGATGTCGCCGACGATGGCGCCGATGATGGCGGCCCCTACCAGCGGCAGCGGTGCGAGCACCCCCGAGCCGGCCAGGCCGCCTACCACCAGCATCAGGGCGGTGGCCGGGATGAAGACGCCGAGCAGTACCAGGGATTCGCCGAAGGCCAGCAGGCCGACGATCAGTGGCGCCCAAGCCTGATGGGTCTCGATGAAGCCAAGCAGCGATTGAGTCAAGGATTCCATGGGTGGCCTCGTCTGCCGAAAGTCCTAAGACTACGCGGCCTTGACGATCTGCCAGCCGTTTCAACAGCTTGAATCAATTTCCCTTGCTGGAAGTGCGCAGGAGCGCGCATAGCCGCTCCTGCCAGGGCCCTCAGGTCTCGGTCAGGGCGTCCTGTGCCGCGTGCCAGCGCAGCGCATGACGCTCGCCGACGACGAAACGATCACCCTGAAAATCCCAGCGCTCGACGTCCACGGTCTTTTCCGGGCCCTGGCCGACCAGCAGGCGGTTGAAGGAATTGGGCGAGGTGCCGCGTACGCGGGAGGAGAGGGTGGTACCGGCCTGGACGATCCACACCTCGCGGGGCAAGGTGGGATATTGCCGGCTCAGCGGCAGCACATAGGGCAGGTGGATATGGCCACCCATCACCAGGTCCAGCCCGGCATCGGCCCAGGTGGCCAGGGCGCGGTCGGCGTTGTGCTGCAGGTTACTCAGGTCGCTGAGTTCGAGGGCGCCGAAGGGCTGGTGGGCGATGACGATGCGCAGCTTGTCGGGTCCGGCCCGGCGCAGGCGTTCGGCCACCCGCGCGATCTGCTCGGCGCTCACGGCACCATCCTTGTGGCGGCGCGGGGCGGTGGTGTTGAGACCGACCAGCAGCAGCTCGTCGTTCTCGAAACTGGGCTCCAGGTCCTGGCCGAAATGCCGCCGGTAGTTGCCGTAGGGCGCCAGGAAGCGGGCGAAGACGTTGTACAGCGGCAGGTCATGGTTGCCCGGGATCACCAGTGTCCGGGGAATGCCATAGCTTTCCAGGCGTTCGACGAAGGTCTTGGCGGCGGCGAATTGCTCGCGGCGGGCGCGCTGGGTGATGTCCCCGGAAAGGATCAGGACATCGGCGCCGTGTTCGCGGACATGGGCTTCCAGGGCCGCGACCACAGCGGGTTGCTCGGTGCCGAAGTGGGTATCGGAGATTTGCAGGAGGGTCGTCATGAGGACCTGGTTTCCAACGGATTCCCCTTTACGACCGCAACGGGCGCCAAGCTATCCGACGAGGGTTGCCTGGAGACTGTTCCCAGGCTCGCGCGCTAGAGCCAGACGAGGCCTGGACGGCCTCATGAAAGTGGCTGGGGAAGCGAAGTTTGCGCATTCCGAAGCCATTTTCACCGCAGTTTGGCCGACGCGCAGCCGCCGTCGGACAGTCGCTTAGACTTCGCCGTCGTGATGCCAGGCGTCATGCAGCTCGGAGGCGTTGGCTTCGCCGACTTCGGTACGGGCCTTGAGCCAGTCCAGCAGGGCGGTGCGGTCTTCCGCGGTCGGCGAGGTGTAGCGCTTGTTGGCCATGATGGTGCCTTCGACCCAGGCGTTGTCGAAGCCGCCGATGTAGTCCAGCTTGCGCTCTTCGACGTAGTCGATGAAGTCGCCCAGGAAGGTGTCCAGGTCGTCTTCGCTGAGCTCGCTCTTGAAGCTCACCTTGATTTCGAAGGCCATTTCCTGGAACTCGCCCAGGTATTGCTTCTTGCGCAGGCGACGCTTCATGCGGCTCAAACGGGGATCTTGCTGGGTATCGGTCATGGCGAAGGCCTGGATATCGATGAAAGGGCGGGCATTATCCCTGGCGGCGACGGGTAATGCCAATGGTGACCGCCCGGGCGGCCGGTTAGCATGGCCGTTTTGGCTGCGACCAGAGCGCGCAGGGGTGGACGGATGGCGGGCAAGACGAGACGGGGCTCCGGAGGCGTTACCCTCCGCGAAGTGGCCAGGCTGGCGGGCGTCGCGCCGATCACGGTGTCGCGGGTGTTGAACGCGCCGGCGAGCGTCAAGGCGGCTACCCGCGAGCGGGTGCTCGCCACCATCGCCGACAGCGGCTACGTGCCCAACCTGGTGGCCGGTGCGCTGGCGTCCAATCGCAGCCGGCTGGTGGCCGTCCTGGTGCCCATGCTGACCAACCCGCTGTTCGCCGACACCTACCAGGCGGTGGCCGAGCGCCTGGCCCTGGCGGGCTACCAGGTGCTGCTGGGCGTTACCGGCCACGATCCGGCGCAGGAGGAGGCCTTGCTGGCGACCATTCTCAGCCGACGACCGGATGGGCTGATCCTCACCGGCACCGACCATACCCCGGCGAGTCGCGCGCGCCTGAGGGCCGCAGGCCTGCCGGTGGTGGAAACATGGGATCTCAGCGAGGATCCCATCGACCAGGTCGTGGGCTTTCGCCACGACGCCGTGGGCCGACTGTTGGCGCAGCGGGCTGCCGCTGGCGGCTACGCCCAGGTCGCCCAGGTGGCCGTCGACGATCCCCGTGGTACCCGGCGACGCCTGGCGCTGAGCGAGGCCCTCGCCGCGGCCGGGATCGCCGAAACGGAACCGGTGCTATTCAGCGGCCTGCCGGCCCTGGAGCAGGGGCGGCTGGCGTTGCGTCGGCTGCTGCGGCAGACGCCACGGCGCCCGCTGCTGGTGGTCTGCACCTCGGACACCCTGGCCCAAGGGGTGCTGACCGAGGCCCTGGCGCAGGGCGTGAGGGTGCCGGCCGAGGTGGCGGTGATCGGCTTCGGCGACATGGCCTTCGCCGCCCATACCCTGCCGGCGCTGACCACGGTACGCGTCGAGGCCGGCGCCCTGGGGCGGGAGGCGGCGGAGCTGCTGCTGGCGCGCCTGGCCGGCGGCAACGGCCAACCCCATCCGCGCGACCTGGGTTTCGACCTGATCGAGCGCGCAAGCACCTAGGATGGATAGGGGTTGTCAGACAACCCTTCGGACGTTAAGGTCGAGGAATGGTAGCGGTACCATTTTCTTGGCGAGGGATGACCCGGATGAGGATCGTGATGATCGGTGAAGCGGCCCGGCACCAGGCGGAGATCGCCCGCGGCCTCAGTGAACCGGCGAGTTTCGTCGCCTTGCCCCGCGATGCCCATGACTCTGCCGGTTGGGATGACCAGATCGAGGGTGCCGACGTGCTGGTCGCCATGCGCCTGCAGCGGACCGGACAGGCACCGCGGGTGAGACTGCTGCAGGTGCCCGGCGCCGGTCTGGATGGCATCGACCTCGGCGTGCTGCCGGTGGATTGCCGGGTCTGCAACGTCTTCGAGCATGAGATTCCCATGGCGGAATACGCCCTGGCCTGCCTGCTGGATCACGAGGTGCGGCTAGGCGAGGCCCGAGCGGCCTTCGATAGCCAACGCTGGAGTCAGGCCTACCTCGAGCGTCAGCCGCGCGGTGAGCTGCACGGCAGGACGCTGGTGATCCTCGGCTTCGGTCGCATCGGCCAGGCGGTGGCGCAGCGGGCGCGCGCTTTCGGCATGCGCATCCTGGCCGTCACCCGCAGTGCCTGCAATGGCCAGGTGCCCGCTGGCGCCGATGGCGCCCTGCCGCCCGCGGCGCTCGACGAGGCGCTGGGCCAGGCCGACTACGTGGTGCTGGCCTGTCCGCTGGACGAGCGAACCCGGGGCTGCTTCGGTACCGCCCAATTCGCCGCCATGCGGCCACACGCCGTGTTGCTGAACCTGGCACGGGCCGCGGTGGTGGACGAGGACGCCCTCCATGCGGCGCTGGTCGAGCGGCGCATCGCCAAGGCCTACTTGGATGTCTGGTACCGCTATCCCAGTGGCGAGGCCGACCAGGTGGCGCCGGCGCGCGAGCGCTTCGAGGACCTCGCCAACGCCTTCTGCACGCCGCATATCTCCGGTTGGACCCAAGGGCTGTTCGCCCGCCGCTATGCCTTGATCGCCGCCAACATCGAACGCCTGCGCCGCGGCGAACCGCTGCTCAATCAGGTCCATGGGCCCCGTTAGAGGACACGTCATGCGCATCACCCGTATCGAAACCACGCGCCTGGCCGAATTTCCCAACCTGCTCTGGGTGGAAATTCATACCGATAGTGGCCTGGTCGGTCTCGGCGAGACCTTCCGCGGCGCCGAAGCCGTGGAGGCCCAGATCCATTCGCTCTGCGCGCCGCTGTTGCTGGGCCGTGATCCCCTGCAGCTCGAAGCCCACAGCCGGGCACTGTTGCGCGGTTACCTGGGCTTCAACGGCAGCGGCGTGGAGACCCGTGCGGCGTCGGCGCTGGACATCGCCCTCTGGGACCTGTTCGGCCAGGCCCTGGGCGTGCCCATCCACCAGTTGCTCGGCGGCCGCGTCCATGAGCGGATGCGCGCCTACAACACCTGCGCCAGCCCCCACTTCAACACCGGTGGCGAGCGGCGCCGGCTGGTCGCCAAGGGCGAGGCGCGGCCGCTCGGCCGCTACGACGACCAGGTGGCCGCGGTGGAATGTCCTGGCGCCCTGGCCGAGAGCCTGGTGGACGAAGGCTTCGCCGCCATGAAGATCTGGCCCTTCGATGCCTTCGCCCTGGCCAGCCACGGCCAGTACCTGTCCAGCGCCGAGCTGCGCCAGGGCCTGGAGCCCTTCGCCCGGATCCGCGAGGCGGTGGGCGACCGCATCGCGGTGATGTGTGAATTCCATTCGCTGTGGAATCCCACCTGCGCCCTGCAGATCGCCCGGGAACTCAAGGAATACGACATTTTCTGGGCCGAGGATCCGATCAAGATGGACCATGTCCAGGGACTCGCGGACTTCCGGCGGCTGGCCGGTATCCCGGTCTGCGGCAGCGAGACCCTGGCCATGCGCGGTGCCTTCCGCGACCTGTTGGCGGCCGACGCCCTGGATTACGTGATGGTGGATCTTTCCTGGTGCGGAGGACTGAGCGAGGCGCGCAAGATCGCCACCCTGGCCGAGGCCTACCAGAAGCCCATCGCCCCGCACGACTGCACCGGTCCGGTGGTGCTGATGGCCTCCCTGCACCTGGGGTTGGCCTCGCCCAATGCCATCTTCCAGGAAGTGGTGCGGGCCTATCTGGCGGGTTTCTATTGCGATCTGGTGACCGAGCTGCCGGTACTGGAGCAGGGCTGGCTGCTGCCACCGACCGCCCCAGGGCTGGGGACCGCCCTGCAACCGGCCCTGCGGCAGCGACCGGACCGGAGCGGCCGGGTATCGGCGATCTGAGGGGCTCAGGCGGCCATGGCCGCACAGGCGTCGGCGCAGGCTTCACAGGCCCGGGCACAGGCCTGGCAGTGCTCGGCCTTGTGCTTGCCGCACTCGGCGGCGCAGGCGCGGCAGGTGGCCAGGCACAGGGCACAGGCTTCGGCGATGCGGTCGCTGTTGCGCTGCATGAAGGTGGCGGCCAGGCGACAGGCATCGGCGCAGTCGCGGTCCAGGCGGACGCACTCGCGCATCATGTCGATATGGTCTTCGCCCAGGCAGGCACTGGCGCAGGTTTCGCAGGCCGCGGCGCAGTCGAGGCAGGCCTTGATGCAGGCGGCGAGGGTGGAATCGGTCATCCGGTATCTCCTGGCGGTTTGGGGGTTCAGGGTGGACCCGGTCGCGGGGCGCCGAGTTCGGGTGGCGCGATCGATTGACGCTCTCCCGGCTAGTCCGTACCCTGCGCCCTTGCACGTGGTGCCCCGCTTGAGCCGGGGTGAAACAGGGAAGCCGGTCGAGCCGGCGCTGCCCCCGCAACGGTAGTTGAGTAGTAGCGGCGCGATACCCACTGGCCTGGCCGGGAAGGGGCGCCGCGGATGCCCCTGGGCATCGCCTCACGAGCCCGGAGACCGGCCACGCCTGCGTTCATCTCGGCGATGCGGAGGGCATCGTGCGGTGTCACCCCTGCCTGGCAGGCGGTGCCTCTGCCCGTGCCTCCGCCGCGCCCGCATCCGGAGCACCGCCATGACCGATACCCCCGAATCCACCAGCCCCGAGCGCGACGAACGCCACCGCGCGCGCATGGTGCGCAAGAAGGCGGTGATCGACGCCCGCATCGCCGAGGCCCAGGACGAGCGTGGCCTGCTGCTGGTGCACACCGGCATCGGCAAGGGCAAGAGCAGCTCGGCCTTCGGCATGGCAGCGCGCGCCCTTGGCCACGGCATGAAGGTGGGCGTGGTGCAGTTCATCAAGGGCCGCCGCGACACCGGCGAACAACTCTTCTTCAAGCGCTTTCCCGACGAGGTGCGCTACCACGTCATGGGCGAAGGCTTCACCTGGGACACCCAGGATCGCGCCCGCGACCTGCAATCGGCCGCCGCGGCCTGGGCGGTCGCGGTGGAGCTCCTGCGTGACCCGGCCATCGGCCTGGTGCTGCTGGACGAACTCAACATCGCCTTCAAGCATGGCTACCTGGAGGTCGACCAGGTACTGGCCGATCTCGCCGGCCGCCCGGCGCACCAGCACGTGGTGGTGACCGGCCGCGGCGCGCCGCCGGCGCTGGTCGAGGCCGCCGATACCGTGACCGACATGAGCCTGGTCAAGCATGCCTTCCAGGCCGGCGTCCGCGCCCAGCAGGGTATCGAATGGTAGGCCAGGCGCGGCATTGCCCGGCGCTGCTGATCGCCGCGCCGGCGTCCGGCCAGGGCAAGACCAGCGTCACCGCGGCGCTGGCCCGCCTGCATGCGCGGCAGGGCCGGCGGGTGCGGGTGTTCAAGTGCGGTCCGGATTTCCTCGACCCCATGATCCTCGCCCGCGCCAGTGGCGCGCCGGTCTACCAGCTCGACCTCTGGATGATCGGCGAGGCCGAGAGCCGGCGGCTGCTATGGGAAGCGGCGGGAGCGGCCGATCTCATCCTCATCGAGGGCGTCATGGGCCTGTTCGACGGCCAGCCCTCGGCGGCGGACCTGGCCGAGCGCTTCGGCGTGCCGGTGCTGGGGGTGATCGACGCGGCCGGCCTGGCGCAGACCTTTGGCGCCCTGGCCTATGGCCTGGCCCACTATCGCCCGAGCCTGCCATTCGCCGGGGTGCTGGCCAATCGCAGTGGCAGCCCGCGGCAGACCCAGTTGATCCGCGGCAGCCTGCCGGAGGGCATGACCTTCTTCGGCAGCCTGCCCCGGGATGCCGGTATCGAGCTGCCCAGTCGCCACCTGGGGCTGATCCAGGCCGACGAGGTCACCGACCTGGATCGCCGTCTCGACGCCGCCGCCGATGCCCTGGCGGCCAGTTCCGACATCGAATTGCCGACGCCCGTGGCCTTCGCCGCACCGGAGCCGACGTCCGTCTCGCCCCTGCTGGCCGGGGTGCGCATCGGCGTAGCCCGGGATGCGGCCCTGGCTTTCATCTACCAGGCCAACCTGGATCTCTTGCGCGCCCTGGGCGCCGAGTTGTCCTTCTTTTCCGTACTCGCCGATAGCCAGCTGCCCGAGGTGGACAGCCTCTACCTGCCGGGCGGCTATCCCGAGTTGCACCTGCAGGCACTGTCGAACAACCTCGGCATGCGCGCGGCCATTCGTGCCCATCATGGGGCGGGCAAGCCGATCCTCGCCGAATGCGGCGGCATGCTCTATCTGCTCGACGAGTTGACCGACAAGGGCGGTGAGTCCGCCGCCATGCTCGGACTTCTGCCGGGCAGCGCGCGGATGCAGGCGCGGCTGACCGCCCTGGCGCTGCAGTCGGTGGAGTTCGCCCAGGGCACGCTGCGCGGCCACACCTATCACCACTCCGCGCTGGAGTCGCCGGAGACCCCTTGGGCGCGTGGGCTGTGCCCCAATGGCAAGGCCGTGGCCGAAGCGGTCTACCGCGACGGTCGGCTCACCGCCAGCTATATTCACTTCTACATGCCGTCGGCACCCGCCGCGGCCGCCGCGATGTTCAAGCCGTGACCACGACGCCCTATACCCCCGCCGAACAAGCTGCCGTCTACCGAGCCATCGCCGAGCGCCGCGACATGCGCCATTTCTGCGGTGGCGAGGTACCGCCCGAACAACTGGCCCGTTTGCTGGGCGCCGCCCACCAGGCCCCCAGCGTCGGGCTGATGCAGCCCTGGCGCTTCCTGCGCATCAGCGATCCGGCCCTGCGCCAGCGCCTGCACGAGCTGGTGGAGGAGGAGCGCCGCGTGACCGCCGAAGCCCTCGGCGAGCGCAGCGACGACTTCATGAAGCTCAAGGTGCAGGGCATCCTCGACTGCGCCGAGGTGCTGGTCACCGCCCTCATGGATGGCCGCGAAGCCCACGTCTTCGGCCGGCGCACCCTGCCGGAGATGGATCTGGCCTCGCTCTCCTGCGCCATCCAGAATCTCTGGCTGGCGGCGCGCTGCGAAGGCCTGGGCATGGGCTGGGTGTCGCTGTTCGACCCGGAAGCCGTGCGCACCCTGCTGGGCATGCCCGAGGGCTCGCAGCCTGCGGCCATCCTCTGCCTCGGGCCGGTCGAGGCCTTCTATGAGCGGCCCATGCTGGAAGAAGAGGGCTGGCGCCAGGGGCGCCCGCTGGCAGAGCTGGTCTTCGAGAATCGCTGGGGCCAGAAACCATGATGCTGGCCTTCGCGGTCGTCTGCGGCATGCTGCTCGACCTGCTGCTCGGCGAACCGCGACGCGCCCATCCGCTGGTCCTGTTCGGCCGTTTCGCCGAGGGCCTGGAAGCCCGCTTCAATCCCGGGGGACGTGGCTGGCGCAGTCATGGGGTGATGGCCTGGAGCCTGGCCGTGCTGCCCTGGGTGCTGCTCACCGCCTTGCTCTGCCAGATCGGCTGGCTGGCCTGGATCATCCAGCCCCTGGCGCTCTACCTGGCCGTGGGGCTGCGCAGCCTGGGCGAGCACGCCGAGCCGGTGGCGCGCGCCCTGCAGCGCAACAACCTGTCCGAGGCACGGCGGCGGGTCGGCTATCTGGTCAGTCGCGAGACCAGCGAGCTGGACGAGACCGCCGTGGCCCGCGCCGCCACCGAATCGGTGCTGGAAAACGGCAGCGACGCCGTCTTCGCTGCGCTGTTCTGGTTCGCCCTGCTCGGCGCCCCGGGCGTGGTGCTCTATCGCCTGGCCAATACCCTGGACGCCATGTGGGGCTATCGCACCTCGCGCCTGGAGCGCTTCGGCTGGGCCGCGGCGCGGCTGGACGACGTGCTCAACTATATTCCGGCACGCCTGGTCGCCCTGACCTATGCCGGTCTCGGCCGCTTCTGGAATGCCATCGAATGCTGGCGCACCCAGGCGCCGCTGTGGGACAGCCCCAACGCCGGCCCGGTGATGGCGGCGGGGGCCGGCGCCCTCGGCGTGAGCCTGGGCGGTGCGGCGCGCTACCATGGCGAGTGGCACGAGCGGCCCTTGCTTGGCCGCGGCCCGGCGCCGACCTTCCTGGCCATCACCCGGGCACTGAAACTGGTACGGCGGGGCGCCTGGCTATGGACTGCCCTGATCGCCCTGGGAGGGTTGCTGCTTGCTTGAGCATGGCGGCCGCCTGAGACGTGCGGCGCGGACCTACGACATCCCCCTGGCCGACTGGCTGGACCTCTCGACCGGCCTGGCCCCCTGGCCCTTTCCGCTGCCCGAGATTCCCGCCAGCGCCTGGGCGCGCCTGCCGGAGCCCGACGACGGCCTGGTGGCGGCGGCCTGCGCCTGTTACCGCGCCCCCGCAGCCTTGCCGGTGGCCGGCTCCCAGGCCGCCATCCAGGCGCTACCGCAGTTGCGCCCCCCGTCGCTCGTCGCGGTGCTGGCGCCCTGTTACGCCGAGCATGCCCTGGCCTGGTGCCGGGCCGGACACGAGGTCGTGGAGTGCGGCGAGGCCGAGGTAGCGGCTGGCCTCGATCGGTTCGATGTTCTGGTGGTGGTCAACCCCAATAATCCCACCGGCGAGCGGCTGTCGCCGGCGCGGCTCCTGGACTGGCAGGCCCGCCTGGAACGCCGCGGCGGCTGGCTGGTGGTGGACGAGGCCTTCATGGACCCCACGCCGGGCGCCAGCCTGGCGGCCTTCAGCGATCTGCCCGGGCTGATCGTGCTGAGGTCCTTCGGCAAGTTCTTCGGCCTGGCTGGGCTGCGCCTGGGCTTCGTGCTCGCCGCGCCGGCCCTGTTGGCGCGCCTCGACGAGCACCTCGGCCCCTGGACGGTGAACGGCCCCAGTCGCTACCTGGCGCAACGCCTGCTGGCCGACCAGGAAGCCCAGCAGCGGCAGCGTGAGGCCCTGCTGCAGGCCGGCGAACGGCTGGCGGCGCTACTCGCCGGGCACGAGCTGCCGCCCAGCGGTGGCTGTGCCCTGTTCCAACTGCTGCGGTGTCCGGATGCCGTTGCCTTGCACGAACACCTGGCGCGCCAGGCCATCTTCACCCGGCTGTTTCCCCACCTCGATGCCCTGAGGTTCGGCCTGCCGGCCGACGAGTCCGAGTGGCAACGGCTCGACGCGGCCCTGGCCCGTTATCGGAGTTCTCCATGAGTACGTTGATGGTGCAGGGCACCACCTCCGACGCCGGCAAGAGCACCCTGGTGTCCGCCCTGTGCCGCTGGCTCCATCGCCAGGGCGTGCGCGTGGTGCCCTTCAAGCCACAGAACATGGCGCTTAACAGCGCCGTGACCGCCGACGGCGGCGAGATCGGTCGTGCCCAGGCGGTCCAGGCCCAGGCCTGTGGCCTCGTCCCGCACACCGACATGAATCCGGTGCTGCTCAAGCCCAACACCGATGTCGGTGCCCAGGTGATCATCCATGGCCGCGCCGTCACCAGCATGGACGCCAAGGCCTACCACGCCTACAAGCCGGTGGCGCGCGAGGCGGTACTGGCGTCCCATGGGCGGCTGTCGCAGCACTATCAGGTGGTGCTGGTGGAGGGCGCTGGATCACCGGCCGAGATCAACCTGCGCCAGGGCGACATCGCCAACATGGGCTTCGCCGAGGCGGTGGACTGCCCGGTGCTGCTGGTGGCCGATATCGACCGTGGCGGTGTCTTCGCCCATCTGGTCGGCACCCTGGACCTGCTCGAACCCAGTGAGCAGGCGCGGGTCGCCGGCTTCATCATCAATCGCTTCCGCGGTGACCTGGCCCTGTTGCAACCGGGGCTGGACTGGCTGGAAGCCCGTACCGGCAAGCCGGTGCTCGGCGTGCTGCCCTATCTGCACGACCTGCACCTGGAGGCTGAGGATCGCCTGGCCACCGGCCAGGTCGCCAAGCAGGGGCCGCGCCTGCGCGTTGCGGTGCCGGTCATGCCGCGGTTGAGCAACCACACCGATTTCGATCCCCTGCGCCTGCATCCCCAGGTGGAGTTGCTGTTCGTCCGCCAGGGCGAGGCGCTACCCGCGGTGGACCTGGTCATCCTCGGCGGCTCCAAGAGCGTACGCAGTGACCTGGCCTTCCTGCGTGCCCAGGGCTGGGACCGGGCCATCACCCGCCATCTGAGATACGGCGGCCGGGTGCTGGGCATCTGCGGCGGCTTCCAGATGCTCGGTGAACGAATTGCCGATCCCCTGGGCCTGGAAGGCGCTCCCGGTGACAGCGCCGGTCTCGGCCTGCTGGCCATGACCACCGAGCTGGCCGCGGAAAAACAGCTGCGCACGGTGCAGGGCCAGCTGTGCGACGGCGCGGCTGAGGTCGTCGGCTACGAAATCCACGCCGGCGTCAGTCAGGGACCGGCGCTGGAACGTCCGGTGGTAAGGTTCGACGATGGCCGGGTCGACGGCAGCCTCAGCGACGATGGCCAGGTACTGGGTACCTACCTGCACGGCCTGTTCGAGTCGCCCGCCGCCAGCGTCGCCCTGCTGCGCTGGGCCGGCCTGGCCGAGCCGCAGCAGCTGGACTACCACGCCCTGCGCGAGCGCGATCTGGATCGTCTCGCCGACCTGGTCGAGCACCATTTGGACACCGGGCGCCTGCGCGCCCTCTGCGAGCTCTAGATGCGCGAACTCATCCTCGGTGGCGCTCGCTCTGGCAAGAGCGCCCTGGCCGAGCGCCTGGCCGCCGAGTCCGGCCTTGCCGTCACCTATATCGCCACGGCCGGCGGCAGCGATGCCGAACTGGCCCGGCGCATCGAACGCCACGCGGCGCGGCGACCGGCGCACTGGGCGCTGGTGGAAGAGCCGCTGGCGCTGGCCGAGCGGCTGCAGGCCCTGGCCGCGCCGGACGCCTGCCTGCTGGTGGACTGCCTGACCCTCTGGCTGACCAATCTGCTCCTGCTCGACGATCCCCAGCGCCTCGATCGTGCCTGCGCGGCCCTGCTGGACGGGGTGCCGCAGCTACCCGGCCGGCTGATCTTCGTCAGCAACGAGACCGGCCTGGGCGTCGTCCCCCTGGGCGAGCTGACCCGCCGCTATGTCGACGCCGCCGGCGAATTGCACCAGGCCCTGGCCACCCGCTGCGACCGCGTGGTGCTGACCGTGGCCGGGCTCCCCCTGACCCTCAAAGGAACACCGCTATGAGCATGCCCTGGTGGCAAGGACCCTGCCGCCAACCCGATACCGCCGCCGCCGAGGCCGCGCGCGAGCGGCAGAAGGTATTGACCAAGCCGAGCGGCTCGCTCGGCGACCTGGAAGCCCTGGCCATCCAGCTGGCGGCCCTGCAGGGCACGCCGCGGCCGCTGCTCGAAAGCACCGCCATCGCCGTCTTCGCCGGTGACCACGGGGTGGTGGAAGAGGGCGTTTCTGCCTATCCCCAGGCGGTCACCGCCGAGATGGTGCGCAACTTCGTCAGCGGCGGGGCGGCCATCAGCGTACTCGCCCGGCAACTTGACGCCGCCCTGGAGGTGGTCAACCTGGGCACGGTGACGCCCCTGGAGGCGCTGCCGGGCGTGGTCGACCTGCCCCTCGGGCGCGGCACCGCCAACTTCACCCTGACCCCGGCCATGACCCATGACCAGTGCCAGGCTGCGTTGCAGGCCGGTCGCGACGCCGTGCTGCGCGCCTGCGGCGGCGGCGCCGATCTCTTCATTGGCGGCGAGATGGGTATCGGCAACACCACCGCCGCCAGCGCCCTGGCCAGCGTGTTGCTGGACACCTCACCACTGGCCCTCGCCGGTCCCGGCACCGGCCTGGATGCCAGTGGCGTGGCGCGTAAGGTTGCGGTCATCCAGCGCGCCTTGCTGCGCCATGGCGATGCCTTGCAGGATCCCTATGAGCTGCTGCGGCGGTTGGGTGGCTTCGAACTGGCCGCCCTGACCGGCGCCTACCTGGCCTGCGCCCAGCAAGGCCTGCCGGCCCTGGTGGACGGCTTCATCTGCTCGGTGGCCGCGCTCTGCGCCCAGCGTCTGCAACCCGGCACCCGGGACTGGCTGCTGTTCGCCCATTGCGGCGCCGAGCCTGGCCATGCCGCCGTCCTGCTGGCCCTGGGCGGCGAACCCATGCTCGACCTGGGCCTGCGCCTGGGCGAAGGCAGCGGCGCGGCCCTGGCGGTACCGCTGCTGCAGCTGGCCTGCCGGCTGCACAGCGAGATGGCCACTTTTGCCGAAGCCAGCGTTTCCAGCCGCGCCGATGACTGACTGCTGGCTGTTGCGCCATGGCGTCACCGAGGGCCCCGAGGGCTTTCGCGGGCGCCTCGATCCGCCCCTGGCGGAGCAGGGCTGGACACAGCTGCGCAGCGCGGTCGCCGGCCAGCCGGCCTTCGCCCTGATCCTCAGCTCGCCGCAGCAGCGCTGCGCACGCTTCGCCGAATGGCTGGCGGCGGAGCAGGGCACCGAGTTGGTGCTGGAGCCGGACTTGCGCGAACTGGATTTCGGCGACTGGGAAGGCCGCAGCGCCGCCGACCTGATGCAGGACCAGGCCGAGGCCCTGGGATTGTTCTGGGCCGATCCCTACGCCTATACGCCCCCGGGCGGTGAGCCGGTGGCGGCCTTCTCCGCACGGGTGCTGGGCGCCGTGGCGCGCTGGCGCCCGCGCCTGCAGGCGCAACGCAGCCTGATCGTCACCCATGGCGGCGTGATCCGGCTGCTGCTGGCGCGCCAGCGCGGCCTGGCGCCCAAGGACCTGCTGCAGGTCGCGGCGCCCTATGCGACCTTGCAGGCGTTGTCGCTGGAGCACCCCTGATGCCCTTGCCGCTGCTGATCGCCGTGCAATTCCTCACCCGCCTGCCGGTCCGCCTGCCGGGCCTGCCGCCGCCCGAGGCGGTCGGCCGCTCGGTGCTCTGGTATCCGGTGGTGGGCCTGTTGCTGGGCGGCCTGCTGAGCCTGCTCGCCTGGCTGGGCGCCGCGGGCGGTCCCTTCCTGCAGGCGGCCCTGGTGCTCAGCGGCTGGGTGATCCTCACTGGTGGCCTGCACCTGGATGGCCTGGCCGACAGCGCCGATGCCTGGATCGGTGGCTACGGCGATCGCGAGCGCACCCTCGCCATCATGAAGGACCCCGCCTGCGGCCCCATGGGGGTGCTGGCCTTGCTGCTGACCCTGTTGCTCAAGTGGAGCGCCCTGGTGGTGCTCCTGCCGCATTCGCTGGCCGCCCTATGGCTGGCGCCCCTGGCCGGTCGCCTGGCGCTGCCCTGGCTACTGCTGGCCACGCCCTACGTCAGGCCCGGCGGCCTGGGCGATCTCCTCAGTCGGCACCTGCCGCGCAGGGCGCTCAAGCAGGTCCTGGCGCTGGGCGCCGCCGGCCTGGTCCTGCTGCCCCAGGGGTTCATCGCGCTGCTGGTGACCCTGGGGGTGGCGCTGCTCGGACGGCGGGCCCTGTGCCAGCGCCTGGGCGGCACCACCGGCGACACCGCCGGCGCGCTCCTGGAAATCACCGAAACCGCGGTAGTGGTGGCGCTGGCCCTGGCGCTGCGCTGAAAAATCGCCACAAGCGTGAGTCAGCGGGGATTTTACGACCTTCGTCCTTGAACGCCTCGGTTTAAACCGTTAATAAGGCGCGTGGCACCGCGCCGAGCGCAGCCACCTCGGTGCGGGCGGGTCCAAGGGGGAGTCGTCGTCAGCTGGACAAGGAGCCCCAATGCCCGATGCGTCTCAAGGCGCCGGTTCGATCCAGGAAAGCGCCCCCGCGGCGCTGCTTCGCCTCAAACCGCGCAGCCTGTTCGCCAAGTTCTTCCTGGCGTTCATCCTGGTCGATGCCCTGGGCACCCTGCTGTTCACCCTGAACGGCTACCAGCAGGCCCGCGACGCCAGCAGCCAGAGCATCGACTACCGGCTGATGAGCGCGGCCCTGGCGCTGCCCGAGATCGTCGGCGAAGACTACCTGGCCCAGTTGCAGGACCCGGCCAAGGCCGATCCCGAGCGCTACCGGCGCATGCTGATCAGCCTGGACCGCTACGCCCGCAAGGCCGGCCTGGCCTCGCTCTACGCCTTCGTCAAGGAAGGCTCGGACATTCGTTTCATCATGGATTCGGCCAACGAGGAAGAGATCCGCGTCGGCTACTTCGGCGACTATCGCCAGCTATACGAGCAGGCACCTCCGGAACTCGGAGCGGTCTTCATCGATCATCAACCTCGTTTCGCGGAATACCAGGATAACTTTGGCAGTTTCCGTTCCCTGTTCCTGGCCATTCCCGGGCAGGACGGGCAAGCAGTCGTCATAGGGGCGGATATGTTCATGGAAGGAATAGCAGCGGCAGAGCAGTCGGCTCTGCTGGAGTCGCTGCTCATAGGGGCGCTGATCTTCGCCATGGGCGCCCTGGTCAGCCGGATACTGGCCGGTGCCCTCAATCGCTATCTCGCGCGCCTCGGCCAGGCGACCGAGCGCATCGCCGATGGCGACTACCAACTCGGGTTGAAAGAAGGGCGCGATCCGGTCGGCCGCCTGGGCCGTGCCATGAACCAGATGGGCGCCGCTCTGGCCGCCCGCGAGCGGCGCATCAGCCAGCTGGCATTTCGGGACATGCTCACGCGGCTGCCCAACCAGGTACGGCTGGTGCTGGAAATCCGCCAGCGCCTCGAGCGCGCCGCGGCCGGGCGCTTCGCCGTGCTGCTGCTCGACGTCGCCAACTTCCGCAACATCAACGAACTGCTCGGCCAGGAGGGCGGGGACAAGATCCTGCGCCACCTGGCGCGCCGGCTGCGGGTCGCCGCGCCGGAGGAGAACGGCGTGGCGCGGATCGGCGCCGATACCTTCGTGCTGCTGCTGCCCTGGTTCGACCGCGGCTCGGCAGACGCCGCGCTGCTGTCGCTGCGCAACCTGGTGGAAAAGCCCTTCGTCAGCGGCAATCAGCGCGTGTCGCTGCGCATCACCTTCGGCATCGCCTGCTACCCCGAGCACGGCGGCAGCGCCGAAGCCCTGCTGGCCAATGCCGAGACGGCCCTGCAGGACGCACGCCGCCAGCAGCTCCCCTATGCCTTCCACGACCCGGACCAGGAACGCCAGCGCCAACTGGGCATCGCCATGCTCGACGCCCTGGATCTGGCGGTGGACCACGACCAGTTGCGCCTTTACCTGCAACCCAAGATCGGCCTGCCGGACGGCCGCGTCGAGGGCGCCGAGGTACTGATCCGCTGGCAGCACCCGGAACTGGGACTGCTCAAGCCGGACGCCTTCGTCGGCATCGCCGAGCAGAGCCGCAAGATCTGCGACATCACCCTCTGGGTACTGGAACGCTGCATGCGCCTGCAGCGCGAGCGGCAGCTCGGGGCGCTCAAGCTCAACGTCAATCTCTCGCTGCTCGACCTCGAGCACCCGGCGTTCATCGGCCGCATCGGCCGGCTGCTGGACGAGACCGGTGCCGTCGCCTGCGGCTTCTGCCTGGAGATCACCGAGTCCCGGGCCATGAGCAATCCGGTGCAGGTCCTCGACTGCCTGCGCCAGCTCAAGGCGATGGGCTTCGAGCTGTCCCTGGACGACTTCGGCGCGGGACATTCCTCGCTGGCCTGCCTGAGCAGCTTTCCCATCGACGAGCTGAAGATCGACCGCCAGTTCATCGAGCACTGCCACCTGCCGGGCGACCAGGAGGTGATTCGCCTGCTGGTCCAGCTCGGGCAGCTGCGCGGACTGCGGGTGGTGGCCGAAGGGGTGGAGACCCCCGCGGCGCTGCAGGTGCTCACCGACCTCGGCTGCGACCAGATCCAGGGCCAACTGGCGGCCGGCGCCCTGTCGCTGGACGACTTCCAGCAATGGTACGCCGCACAGGCGCAGGGCTACTGGCAGCTCAGGGCCTGACGGACGTCGCGGCGAGCACGGGCGGCAGGCGCTCGACCAGTTCGTCGAGCACCAGGCGCACGCGGAAGGGCAGTTGCCGGGTGTCCGGCCAGACCGCCTGAATCACGATGGGCCGGGCCTGCTCGGCGAAATTCAGGGCGACCAACTGGCCCTCGCGCAGGGCCGTGTCGACCAGCCAGTTCGGCAGGCGGGTCACGCCGAGGCCGCGGCAGGCGGCCAGCAGCATGGCGTCGAGATCGTCCAGCAACAGCCGGGCGGGTGGGCGCACCTCCCGCAGGCGGCCGCTAGCCTCCTCGAAGACCCAGCTCGCGCCCTCGGCGCCGCGGCTGTAGAGCACGGCTGGCTGGATCGCCAGCGCGTCGAGGGTAAGGGGCGTGCCTTGCCGCGCCAGCCAGGCGGGCGCGGCGCAGACCACCATGAGGTCCTCGCCCAACCGGCGCGCGCGCAGGCCGGGGGTATCGTCCAGCGGGCCGCTGCGGATGGCCAGGTCGACGCCTTCTTCCAGCAGGTCCACCTTGCGATCGTTGAAGGACAACTCGAACTGCAGCTCCGGCCAGCGCTCGGCCAGCTCCAGCAGGATCGGCGCCAGGCAGCGCCGCCCCAGCAGCACCGGCATGCTCAGCCGCAGACGACCCCGCGGCCTCTGGCGGCCGTGGGCCAGCTCGTCCTCGGCGCCCTCCAGTTCGGCCAGGATGCGCAGGCAGCGTTGATAGAACAGCTCGCCCTCCAAGGTGAGGCGCTGGCTGCGCGTGGTGCGCTGGAACAGCGGCACGCCCAGCTGTTCTTCCAGACGCGCCACGGCCTTGCCCACCGCCGAACGCGACAGGTGCAGGCGCTGCGCGGCGCTGCTGAAATTGCCCGACTGTACGGCCTGGACGAAGGCGGCGATGCCGCCCAGGGAGTCTGCCCGGATCATAGGATTGTCGCCTAAAGCTATTCGATGCTGCGAATTTAACGCGCCACCTGGGCCAATGACTATCCAATAAGCTGGTCGCATCCCACCAGCCCAAGGAACATCCCATGCTTCCCACCACCGCCAGGCAATGGCAATTGCACGACTACGGCTCCACCCACCTGCGCCTGGCCGAGGTGCCGCTGTCGTCGCCCGGTCCCCACGAGGTGCTGGTGCGCGTCGCCGCGGTCTCCCTCAATTATCGCGATCGCCTGATCCTCGAGAACGGTATGGGCAGTGCGCTGCGCTTTCCCCTGGTGCCCGGCTCGGACCTGGCGGGTGAGGTAGTGGCCCTGGGGCCGGCGGTGAGCCGGGTCCAGCTGGGCCAACGGGTGATCAACACCTTCTGGCGCGACTGGCTCGACGAGCCCCTGCCAGGCCGGGCCCCCGACGCGGCCTTCGGCAGTGCCGAGCTGCCCGGGGTGCTGGGCGAATTCGTGCGGGTGCACGAGGACAACCTCGTCGCCGCCCCCAAGACCCTGGATGCGGTAGGCGCCAGTACCCTGACCTGTGCCGGTCTCACCGCCTGGCACAGCCTGGTCGAAGTGGGCCGGTTGCAGGCGGGGCAGTGGGTGCTGGTGCAGGGCAGCGGTGGGGTGGCCTTGTTCGCCGCCCAGCTCGCCCTCAGCCGCGGCGCCCAGGTGGTGCTGACCAGCGCCAGCGCCGCCAAGCGCGAGCGCGCCCTGGCCCTGGGTATCCAGCGGGTGGTGGATCGCAACCGGGCCGACTGGGCCGAGCAGGTCTGGCAGGCCACCGATGGCCGCGGGGTGGACATCGCGGTGGAGCTGGCCGGCGGCGACCTGGGCCGGACCCTGGACACCTTGGCACCCGGCGGGACGATTGCCATGGTCGGGGTACTGGAGGGTTTCCAGTTGCAGGTGCCCTGCGCGCCGCTGTTCGCCAAGCGGGCCCGGCTCCAGGGCGTCGCGGTGGGCAATCGCCGGGCCCTGGAAGACCTGGTGCGCTGGATTGACCAGGCGGGCATCACCCCGGTCGTGGCTGCCGATTATCCGCTGGCAGAGCTGCCCGCGGCCTTGGACCATCTGGCCCGGGGCGCCTTCGGCAAGGTAGTGGTGCGGCTGGACTGACCGGACGCCAGAAAGCAGGAAGCCGCCTGGCGGCGGCTTCGAGCGGCAGACCCCGGGGCTTAGAAGCGGTAGGTCAGCTGGGCACCCAGGCCGTGGGCGCTGTTGTCGTACTTGGCGTTGTAGCCGCCCCGCAGGGCATCGGGCGCACGGTTGACCTTGACGTTGTCTTCCCAGAGGTAGGCGTAGGCGACGTCGATGGTCATCTCCTTGGTCGGGGACCAGCCCGCGCCCAGGGAGAAGGTCTTGCGATCGCCCACCGGGACGCGCACGTTGCGATCGGCATTGTCCACCGGCGAGGGATCCAGGGCCATGCCGGCGCGCAGCACCCATTGCGGATTCAGCTGGTAGGCGGCGCCCACGGCATAGGACCAGGTGTCCTTCCAGTTGAATTCCTCGCTGATCTCGCCGAGACGATTGCCCAGTACCGGCAGGGTGGGGGTGCCTTCGTTCTCCACGGTGATGGACTGCAGGCGGCTCCAGCGCGTCCAGGTCGCTCCGGCGTACAGCGTCCAGTCGTTGTTCAGCCGATAGGTGAAGGAGGCATCGCTGCTTTCCGGCAGGGTCAGGTTCAGGCTGGCGTCGTACTTGCCATTGAGCCGGGTGAGAATGCTGTTGAGGGTCGGGCTGGCGCTGCCGGCCCCGGTGACCTCGGTATTGCCCTTGAGCTTGTAGCTGACCTTGGAGTGATAGGTCAGGCCGAAGGTCAGGTCGTCGGTGAGATCGGCCAGGACGCCGACGTTGAAGCCATAGGCGGTATCGTCGCCGTCGATCTTGACCTGGGCATCGCCGCCGCCGAAGGCGTTGGCGGTCAGGTTGCTGTTGAGCTTGCCTTCGATGCGGTTGATGGTCGGACCGAAGCCGATGGACACCTTGTCGGTGATCTTGTAGCTGACGGTGGGCTGCACGGTGATGACTTCCACCTTGCTCGCCTGGCCCTGGTAGCGACCCTGGAAGGCGTGCTCGTAGTTGCTGATCAGCGCATAGGGGACGTACACCCCCAGGCCGAAGTGCAGGCGGTCGTCCACCGGGGTGACGAAGTAGCCGAAGGGCACCACCGAATTGGGCACCATGTCGCCGTCGTTGCTGCCCGGCACCTGCTGGCCGTTGGCATAACGGGCGTTGACGTCCTTGATGTCGACCTTGGCGTGGATGTAGGCGCCACCCAGGGACACCTCGCGGCCCAGGCGGGACATGCCGGCCGGGTTGCCATAGATGGTCGAGGCATCCTGCGCGGAGGAAGACCGTCCGGCGAAGGAGGTCCCCATGCCGCTGACGCTCTGTTCGTTGATGGCCAGGCCGTTGGCCAGGGCATAGCCGGAAGCGCTCGAGACGGCCAATGCAAGTAGGGTCAGTTTTATTGTTTTCATGCTCTTGCAGCTCCATTGAAAGGCGAGAAAGCGCTTACCTCCGCGGATTCCCAAGTCCGAGTGAGTTCCTGCGCACATTCAGCTTTTAGCAGGCCCTGCCTGCGAATACAAAAAAAACTATTCGGTCACGTTTGGTTCGGGGTGGTCAGCGAGCGTTCATCCGACGAACCCGCCTGGAAAGCCGCTGAATGCCCTGCCTTCGGGCACCCGAAAGGCGGATCAAGCGGCACCGAAGATCCTGTCCGGGTGGCTTATACTGTCGGCTCCTACGTTCGGAGTGCGCCCTTGACTTCTGCCCCCCACTGGATCCGCGACGACGCCGCGCTGGCAGCCCTCTGCCAGCGTTGCCAGACCTTGCCCTTCATCGCCCTCGACACCGAATTCATGCGGGTCGACACCTTCTATCCCAAGGCCGGCCTGATCCAGATCGGTGACGGCGAACAGGCCTATCTGGTCGATCCCCTGTGCATCGGCGACTGGACGGCGTTCGCCGCGCTGCTGGAGGACCGGGCGGTGGTCAAGGTGCTGCACGCCTGCAGCGAAGACCTGGAAGTCCTGTTGCGCCTGACCGGCAGCCTGCCGCAGCCGCTGTACGATACCCAGCTGGCCGCGGCCTACCTGGGGCTGGCGCACTCCATGGGCTATTCGCGGCTGGTGGCCGAGGTGCTGCAGATCGACCTGCCCAAGGACGAGACCCGCTCCGACTGGCTGCAGCGGCCGCTGACGCCCTTGCAGGAGCGCTATGCGGCGGCTGACGTCACCCACCTGGCGGAGATCTATCGCCAGCTCGATGCCCGCCTGGACGAGCGCCGCCGCGCCTGGCTGCTAGAGGATGGCGCCGAGCTGGTGGCCAACCTGCGCCGCACCAGCGATCCCTGGGAAGCCTACCGCGAGGTCAAGCTGGCCTGGCGCCTGTCGCGCCAGCAACTGGCCGTGCTGCGGGTGCTCTGCCAGTGGCGGGAAGTCACCGCCCGCGAGCGCGACCAGCCCCGTAACCATGTGCTGCGCGAACGCTCGCTGTGGCCGCTGGCGCGTTTCCAGCCGGATGACAAGCAGGCCCTGGCCCGTATCGACGACATGCACCCGCGTACCGTACGCCAGGACGGCGATACCCTGCTGGCGCTGATCGCCGAGGGTGCGGCCACGCCGGCCGACCAATGGCCCGAGCTGCAATCCGAGCCCTTGCCCCACGAGGTCTCGCCACTGCTCAAGGCCCTGCGCGCCATCGGTGAGCGGGATGCCGCAGCCCTGGGCATGGCGCCGGAGCTGATGCTGCGCAAGAAGGTGCTCGAAGCCCTGCTGCGCACCGGCTGGCCCGACGGCCAGTACCGGCTGCCCGACAACCTCCGCGGTTGGCGCCGCGAACGCTTCGGCCAGGCCCTCCTCGATCACCTGCACGCACAGCGCAGTACCCCTGCGCCCCTGGAAGACACCCCATGAAATTGCTCTGCTCCATCTACCGCAGCCCGCGCAAGCTGGAAATGTACCTCTATGTCGACAAGCTGAAGGGCCTGACCCGCGTTCCCGAGGGGCTGCTCACGGCCTTCGGGCCTCCGGCACTGGCCTTCGAGTTCGTGCTGACCCCGGAGCGCAAGCTGGCCCGGGAAGACGTCGCCAAGGTGCTGGAGAACATCGACAAGCAGGGCTACCACCTGCAGATGCCGCCGCCGGAGCTGGAGCGCGACGACTACATCGAGCACCTGCCCGAAGAACTGCTGCGGCTCAACGATCCGCTATGACGGCCGTCCTGCTGCTGGAAGACGAGCCATCAGCCTATGTGCAGGCCTGGCGCCAATTGGCGCCGGAGCTGGAACTGTGCGTACCGGTCGACCCGGCCGAGGCCGAGCGGATGGCAGCAGGGGAGAGCTACTGGCTCGGCCAACCCGACCGCGCCGCGGCGCTGCTGCGCCGAGGCTTCAAGCCGCGCTGGCTGCAATCCACCTGGGCCGGCTATGCACCGCTGCTGGCCGCGGACCTGCCGACCGACTATGGCTTCAGCCGCGCCGTGGGGCTGTTCGGCCAGAGCATCGGCGAATACGTGTTGACCTACCTGCTGCAGCACGAACGCCAGGTCATGCAGCGCCAGCTCAGCCAGCGTGAGGGCCACTGGGATACCCGGGCGCCGGGTACCCTGGCCGGACGGCGCCTGCTGCTGGTCGGGGCGGGGGATATCGGCCAGGACGTGGCACGGTTGCTGGCGCCCTTCGGCCTGGAGGTCACCGGCGTGGCGCGCTGCGCGCGTGAGCTACCTGGTTTCGCCCGGGTCCGGCCGTTGGTGGACCTGCACCTCGCCGCAGGGGACGCGGACTTCGTGGTCAACCTGCTACCGGACAGCGCCAGCACCCGGGATCTCTACGACGCAGCCTTCTTCGCCGCCTTGCCCGCGGGGGCCCTGTTCATCAATGCCGGACGTGGCACCAGCGTCGTGGATGCCGATCTGATCGCGGCGCTGCAGAGTGGACACCTGGCCGGTGCGGTACTGGACGTGTTTCGCCAGGAGCCGCTGCCCCAGGCGCATCCCTTCTGGCAAACGCCCAATCTGCAACTCACCGCCCATGTCGCCGGACCCACGCCGCCGGCCGCGGCAATACGCCTGTTCCTCGATAATCTCCAGCGCCTGCAGCAGGGGCAACCCCTGCGCGGCGCCGTCGACCTCGCGGCTCAGCCGAGGGTATAGGGGCCGGCCGCGGCCAGCTCCTCGATCTTCAGGCGCGGGCTGGGCAGCTCGCGCCCCTGCAACGACTCCGGCAGGCTGGCCTTGTCGCCCAGCTTGCCGATGGCCACCGCCAGCTCGACCTTGAACGAGGCCGGGACCTGCAATTCACGCTGGATACCCTCGCGGTCGATCCCGGCCATGCCGTGGGCGTGCCAGCCGGCATTGGTCGCCTGCAGCGCCAGGTAGGCCCAGGCGGCGCCGGCGTCGAAGCTGTGGCTGGGGAAGGGCACTTCCTCGCCGCTGCCGGCGCGGGTGTGGGTGGTCTTTGACAGGATGATCACCAGCGCCGAGGCCTGCTGGGCCCAGCCGCGGTTGAATTCGGCGAGCAGGCTCAGGAACAGGTCCCAGTGGGCATCGCCGCGGCGAGCATAGAGGAAGCGCCAGGGCTGGGCGTTGAAGGCGGACGGTGCCCAGCGCGCGGCCTCGATGAAGCCGAGCAGGGTTTCTTCCTCGATGTCGACCGGCGCGAAGGCGCGCGGCGACCAGCGCTGCACGAATTGTTCGTCGACCGGGTATTGGGGAGTACGGCTGCTACTGGTCATGGCTTCACCACGCTGGGAAAGGGGAGTCCCGCACGGTAATCCGGCCAGGCGGAACCGACAAGGGCGCGAACGGTGCTTGGCGCTCGCCGCCGGCGGCACTAGACTGCGCGCCCTTTCCTTTTGCCACGACCGTCGCCATGGCCGCCATCACCCAGCCGTTCTGGAAGCGCAAGACCCTCGACCAGCTCGATGCCCAGGAATGGGAGTCGCTGTGCGATGGCTGTGGCCTGTGCTGCCTGCAGAAACTGGAAGACGAGGACGACGGCGCCGTCTACTACACGCGCATCGCCTGCAAGCTGCTGGATCTCAAGACCTGCCAGTGCAGCCGCTACGCCGAGCGCACCCGCTTCGTCCCCGACTGCATCCAGCTCACCCCGGCCCAGGCCGACCAGTTCGCCTGGTTGCCGCCCACCTGCGGCTATCGCCTGGTGGCCGAGGGCAAGGACCTGCCCGAATGGCATCCGCTGATCTGCGACGATCCCCAGGCGGTACATAAGGCTGGCATCTCCCAGTCCGGTCGCATGCTCAGCGAGACCCAGGTGGCCGAGGATGACTGGGAAGACTATCTGATCTTCCGCGCCGGCTGACCTTGCGTTCAGGCCAGCGCAGTCGCCCCCCGCGCTGGCGCCAGCAGGCCGGTGGCGCGATGGCACCGGACCTCCACCAGAGTCGCCGGCAGTAATTGCTGGGGCCTTTCGCAACCCGCTCCCGCCTGGGGACAGCGATCCCGGAAGAAGCAGCCGCTCGGCAGCACCCGGTTGCCTGGCAGCTCGGTACGCTGGGCGGCGGCGTCGCCGGTCAGCGGCTGATCCAGGCGCGGTACCGCTTCCAGCAGGAGCCGGGTGTAGGGGTGGCTGGGGCGCTCCAGCACCTGCTCCGCGTCGCCCAGTTCGACGATCTGCCCCAGGTACATCACCGCTACCCGCTTGGCCAGATGGCGTACCACCGAGACATTGTGGGAGATCAGCACGAAGGTCAGGCCGCGTTCGCGTTGCAGCTGCGCCAGCAGGTTGAGGATCTGTGCCTGTACCGAGATGTCCAGCGCCGAGGTCGGCTCGTCGAGGATGATCACGTCCGGATCGGACGACAGCGCCCGGGCGATGGCGATGCGCTGGCGCTGGCCGCCGGAGAATTGGTGCGGGTGGCGATCCAGGTATTCCGGGCGAATGCCCACCTGCAGCGCCAGGCGTTCGGCGACGGCGCGCAAGTCCGTAGTGGATTTGCGGCCCCGTACCACCAGGGGTTCGGTGATCAGCTTCCACACCGGTAGACGGGGGTCCAGCGAGGATTGCGGATCCTGGAAGACGATCTGGATATTGCGCCGGCCGTTGGTCGAGCCCGTGGCCGCGAGGCTGCCGCTCACCGGTTCCACCAGGCCCATTAGCACCTGGGCCAGGGTGCTCTTGCCACAGCCGGATTCGCCCAGCACACCCAGGGTTTCGCCGGGGAACAGGCGCAGGTCGATGCCGTTGAGGGCGTGGGCCTGGCCCTTGCTGCGGCCGAGCCAGTCCCGGCCCACCGGATAACGCACCTCGACGCCCTGGAGTTCCAGCAGCGGCGCGACGGAAGGAGAGGGAGCGTTCATGCCGGGGCGTCCTCGGCCTGCAGCCAGCAGGCGCTCAGGTGATCGGGGGTCTCGGTGGGCAGCAGCCCGGGCCGCGTCTCGCAGCGTTCGTGGCGCCGGGCGCAACGCTCCTTGAAGGTACAGCCGCTGGGCAGCTGGGCCAGGTTGGGCACCTGCCCGGGGATGCTGGCCAGGTCGCTACCCGGCACCGCCTTCTCCGGCAGGCAGGCCAGCAGGCCCTGGGTATAGGGATGCCGTGGCGCCTGCATCACCGCGGCCGTGGCGCCCTGTTCGACGATGCCGCCGGCGTACATCACATAGACGCGGTCGCAGAATTGCGCGACCAGGGCCATGTCGTGGGTGATCAGCAGGATGGCGGTACCCCGGGCTCGCGCCTTTTCGCGGAGCAGCAGCAGGACCTGGCGTTGCACCGTCACGTCCAGTGCCGTGGTCGGCTCGTCGGCAATCAGCAAGGGCGGATCGCAGGAGAAGGCCAGGGCGATCATGATGCGCTGGCGCATGCCGCCGGAGAGTTCGAAGGGATAGCGGTCGAGGATCTGCTCGGGATCGGCGATGTGCATGTCCTTGAGCAACTCGATGGCCCGGGCGCGGGCCTGGGCGGCGTCCAGGGCGGTGTGGCGGCGGATCACGTCCAGCAGTTGCTGGCCGATCCGCCGGGTCGGATTGAGCGCGGTCATCGGCTCCTGGAAGATCATCGCCGCCTCGCGGCCGCGGACTTCCATCAGCTGGCGCTCGCTCAGCGCCAGCATGTCGTGGCCCACCAGGGTGACGCGGCCGCTGGTGACCCGGTAGCTGTCGCGGGGCAGCAGGCCCAGGGTGAGCATGGCGGTGACCGACTTGCCCGAGCCGGACTCGCCCACCACGCCGACGATCTCGCCGGGCGCCACGCTCAGGCTGACGCCGTTGAGCGCCTTGGCGCTGCTGCGAAAGCCGGGGAATTCCAGGTTCAGCTGGTCGATGTGCAGAACGGCCTGGCCCATGTCATTTGCCCTTTTGTCGAGGATCGAGCAGATCGCGGATGCCATCGCCCAGCAGGTTGAAACCTATCGCGGTGACCAGGATCGCCAGGCCCGGAAAGGTCGAGTACCACCACTGGTCGAGGATGAAGTTGCGGCCGCTGGCGACCATCACCCCCCATTCCGCGGTGGGTGGCTGGGCACCGAGGCCGATGAAGCCCAGCGCCGAGGCCATGAGGATGGCGTTGCCAATATCCAGGCTGAATTGCACCAGCAGCGGTGGCAGGGCGTTGCGCGCCACGTGCCAGTGCACCAGGTGCCACTTGCCGGCACCGAAGGTGCGCGCCGCCTGCACGTACGCCAGCTGGCGGATGCTCAGGGTCTGGCCGCGCGCCAGGCGGACATAGAAGGGGATGCGCACCAGGGTGATGGCCAGCATGGCGTTGAACAGGCTGGGCCCGAGGGCGGCGGCCAGCGCCATGATCAATACCAGCGAGGGCACCGAGAGGATGATGTCCATCAGCCGCATCATCAGGCGGTCGAAGGCGCCGCCGACGATACCCGACAGGCAGCCGAGCAGGCCGCCGCTGGCGCAGGCGGCGAAGGCGACGAACAGGCCGACGCCCACCGATTGGCGGCTGCCGTAGATCACCCGGCTGAGCAGGTCGCGACCCACCTCGTCGGTGCCGAACCAATGCAGGGCGCTGGGCGCCTGTAGTCGCGCGGTGAGTTTCAGGGCATTGGGCGGGTAGGGCGCGAGCCAGGGCGCGGCCGCCATGCACAGCAGCACCAGTAGCGTGATCACCAGGCCGGCGAGCATCAGCGGATTGCGACGGAGGCGCCAGGCCAGCCAGGCGAGTCGCTCCTGCCAGGCCGGCCGCGAAACGGTCAGGGTCGTCATGCTAGTTCACCTTGCCGATACGGGGATCGACCAGCCGGTAGAGCAGGTCGATGAAGCGGTTGAGCAGGACATAGATGAAGGACACCACGATGGCGAAGCCCATCACTGCCGGAAAATCCAGCGCCTGGATTGACTTGACCACATAGGCGCCCATGCCCGGCCAGGCGAACACCGTCTCGGTGAGCACCGCGCCATAGAGCAGATCGCCCAGGGCCAGGCCGATCACCGTGATGGAGGGGATCAGCGCATTGGGCAGGGCATGGCGCAGCACCACGGTGGTCTGCGAGAGGCCATAGGCGCGGGCGGTGCGGATATAGTCCTCGCCCAGCTGTTCGAGCATGGCGCCGCGGATCTGCCGGGTGATCACGCCCAAATTGACGAAGGCCAGGGTCACCGCCGGCAGCAGCAGGTGCTTGGCGGCGCTGACGAAACCAGTGAGATCGCCGGCCAGCAGGGTGTCGATGAGATAGAAGCCGGTCACCGTGGGCGGCGGTGTCAGGCCCTGGTCCAGCCGCCCGCCACCCGGCAGCCAGCCGAGATGGCCGTAGAACAGCACGATCAGCCCCAGGCCCAGCCAGAACGCCGGGGTGGAGATGCCGGCCACCGCCAGGGTGCGACTGATGTGGTCGATCCAGCGATTGCTGTAGACCGCCGAGAGTACGCCCAGGGGGACCCCGATCAGGATCGACAGCAGCAGCGCCGCCAGGGCCAGTTCCAGGGTGGCGGGAAAAAACAGCCGGAGGTCGTCCAGTACCGGGCGATGGGTACGGATTGACTGGCCCAGGTCGCCCTGCAGCAGATCGCCCATGTAGCGGACGTACTGCTGGTACAGCGGCAGGTCCAGGCCCAGCTGGTGGCGGATGCCAGCGACGATCTCGTCGCTGGCGCGCTCGCCGGCGATCAGCCGCGCCGGATCGCCGGGGATCAGGTGCGAGATGACGAAGGTGATCAGGGACACCCCGATGACCACGATGAGGATATCGGTCAGCTGCTTGCGCAGCAGGTGGAAGAACGCCATGGCTTACCTCGCGAGGCGGGCGCCGGAGCGGGCCGGCGCCCGTCGCCCTTACTTGGACATCGCAGCGAAATCGAAGACCTGTTCGAGCATGGGGTTGAACACGTACCCCTTGACCGCGGCGCGCATCGGCACCGTGTAGGCCTTCTGGTAGAGGTAGGCGTAGGCGGCGTCGCCTACCACGATCTTCTGCGCCTCCTGGTACAGCGCCTTGCGCTGGGCCACGTCGCTGACGCTGGCGGCGTCGCGCAGCAACTGGTCCACCTTGGGATTGCTGTAGAAGGAACGGTTGCCGGCGAGGCCCGCGTTGGTGCTGTCGAACCAGAAGTTCATGAACATGTAGGGGTCGGCGAAATCCGGGCTCCAGTTGCCGATGGCCACGTCGAAGTCGCCGCTGCCCAGGCGTTCGCGGAAGGTGGCGTTGGCCAGCTTCTCCATCTTCAGGTTGACGCCGAGGGCGCTGAGGCCGGCCTGCAGGGTCAGGCCGATGGGTTCCCAGGCCGGATCCTTGTCCGAATAGAGGAATTGCAGCTCGCGGATCTTGGGCGCCTTGGCCAGGTCGGCCTGGGCGGCGTCCAGGTCCTGCTTGGGCAGCGGCAGACTCGGGTCATGCCCCCACATGCCGTCCGGGATCGGCCCGTTCATGAGCTTGGCCTTGCCCATGGCGATGCCGTCGACGATGCCCTGGTAATCCAGGGAATCGACCACCGTCTTGCGTGCATTGACGTCCTTCATCGGTGCGCGCTTGTTGTTGAGGTAGAGGTAGGTCACCCGCAGCGACGGGTAGGCGGTGGTGACGAAGCCGGGCTTCTCCGCCAGGGCCTTGACCTGGTCTTCCGGCAGGTCCTCGATGATGTCCAGGTCGCCCTGTTCCAGCTGCAGGCGCCGCACCGAGGGCTCGGCGATGATGCGCACCACCACCTGCTTGAGCGCCGGTGCCTTGCCGGCATAGTGCGGATTGCGCTCCAGAGTCAGCGACTGGCCTTTCTGCCAGGCGGCCAGGCGATAGGCGCCGGACCCGGCGGTATGGCCGGCCAGCCAGGCGTCCACGTCCTTGCCATGCTCGCTGGCCACCTTGGGGTTGATCACGCTGGCGCCGTCGTGGGCCAGGGCGAAGAGGAAGGGCGCGAAGGGCTTCTGCAGGGTGAATTTCACCGTATGGGGATCCACCACCGCTACCGTCATGTCGGCCGGGAAGATGCTGGACGGGCCCTGCTTGAGCTTCATCAGGCGCTCGACAGAAAACTTGACCGCCTCGGCGGTGACCTCGCTGCCGTCATCGAACTTGTTGCCGGGCTTCAGGGTGAAGGTCCACACCAGGTTGTCGGGGGAAACGGTCCAGCCGCTGGCCAGCTCGCCCTCGACGTCGGTACTGCCCTTGCCGTCTTCCACCTTGTAGCGCATCAGGCGCTGGTAGGCGGGGTAGGTCACCGTCCAGTCGTTGTTGTCGAAGGTCACGCCCGGGTCGACGGTCTGCAGGTCGGCTGGCTTGCCGATGACCAGGGTGTCGGTCGCGGTGGCGGCGCTGGCCGGTTGCCAGGCGCCCAGGCCGAGCAGGGAAACCAGGGTGAGCAGGCGGGACGCCGATGAAGCGAAGGAGCGCGAAGACGAGAACATGCCGGTACCTCGGATTGTTTGGGTGTGGGTGTTTCGGCAGAAGCAAGTGGTCGAGCCTGGGCGGGCGGCGCCGGGTTCGAGCGACCCGGTCGCGCGCGGGATCAGTTCAGCAGGGCGGCGAGCTCCTCCTGGCTGAGGTGGTGATAGTCGATCAGCGCATAGCGCCGGGCATCGGGTAGCTCGAAGTGCCACCACTCGCTGGGGATGAAGGTGAAGCCGGCGCTCTGCATCACCCCCAACAGCAGCAGGCGGTTGCGCTGGGCCGCGGCGGGCACGGCCGGATTGAACAGGTGCGACAGCTCGCGCATGTCGTCGAAACCGGTCCCCATGTCCAGCGGTATGCCGGCCTCGTCGAGAAGGGTCACGTCCACCGCCACGCCGCGGCTGTGGTGCGAGCCCTGGGTCGGATCGCTCACGTACTGGGCATCGGGCAGTGCGCGCCAGAGCAGCGCCTGGGCATAGGGCGGGCGATAGGCGTCCAGCACCTGCAGGCGCAGCCCGGCCTGCCGGGCCAGTTCGCTGGCGCGGTGCAACCGGCTCGCGGCATCGCGGTGCAGCAGGCAGTGGGCATCCTGGTAGAGGACTTTGCCCGCGAGATTGGCGGCGGTCGCATAGACCAGATGGATGTCCACGTCGTAGCGGTGGGCGTCGATCTCGACGAGTTCTGGGTGGTTCACGGTACGGGGGGCTTCCTTGGGGTGATGGGGATTGCCTGGGCTCACTCGAATTGACCGAAGCGCTGCTGCAGGGCGCGGTTGCGCGCCAGGCGCTGCTCCAGCGCATCGCCCGAGCGGTCCGCCACGGCCGACACCAGCAGGTTGAGCAGGCAAGCCAGGGGCGCCAGGGAGTCCCAGAACTGGTCGACCTCCAGGCGCAGTTGCAGCAGCTCGGCCGGATAGTCCCGGGCCCAGGGGCAGTGGTAATCGGTGATCAGCGCCATGGGCAGCTCGGCATCGCGGGCGGCTTCGCAGAGCTTGCGGGTCACGCTGGAATAGGCACGGAAGTCCGCCACCACCAGGTAGGGCTGGGCGAAGCCGCTGTTGAAGATGTCGGCATAGGTGCCCGCCAGGCCATCGACGTAGAAGGCCTTGGGGCGGATGTATTCCAGCAGGCTATGGAAGCTGCCGAGGACGCCACGGGTGGTCTGGATACCGGCGATGAATACCGCCTCGGCGTTCGTCAGCTGTTGCACGACCTGCTCGAACACCGGACCGCGCGCCAGCTGGTAGACATCCTCGATGGCGGCCAGCTCCGCGGCCAGGGAGCGATCCAGGGCATCGCTGCGCCCGCTCTGCTGGCGGAAGGCGCTGAAGCGGTCGGTGATCCGCCAGGCCTCCAGGCCTTCGTCCCTCAGGCTCTGCTTGACGTCATCGAGGTTGCGATAGCCCAGGGAACGTAGCAGGCGGCCCACGGAGATGCCGGTGGTTTGGGTGCGCTGGGCGATGCTGTCGGCGGTCTCGAAGAGCAGCTTTTCCGGATTGGCCAGCAGGTAGCCTGCCACCCGCTTGCCGGTGGGCGTGAGATCGGCGAAGGCGTCTTCGAGGGCTTGGAAGAAAAGGGGTTTGCTCAACGGACCGACCTGCGATGTTATCGAGCTGTCATCAAGTGCTCGCTTGTTCGAAAACTAACATCGGTTTTCCAGGCCTCGCAAGCGACGGGACGCGCTTGGCCATCGAGGTGTCGCAAAGGCGTGGCGGAGGTCGTTACGAGACAAGTCGGTCGAGGTGGACCGGCTCGGGAGGCGGCGTCTCGGAGGAGACGCCGTAGCGACGCGAAGATCAGCCCAGTGGCGATTCCATATGGGAAGCACGCTCGACCGCACTGTAGCGGTCGCCCACCGCATGGGCACGTTCCAGCAGCACCTTGAGTTCGGCGAGGTCCTGGGCGATGCGGGTGCCGGGATCGCGCCGCAGCAGGCGGGCGAACAGATGGCCCAGGCGTCCGGCCGGAGGTTCGTAGGCCATCACCGCGCTCACCTCGGTCCCGCCCGGCACGTCGGCAAAGCTGACCCAGCCCAGGTTGTTCAGGCCGGCATAACCGCAGGAGCGCCAGCCGATCAGCCGGCCGGGCACGTCGTCGGTGACCTCCGCGTCCCACTCGAAGCGGCCCATGGGCGCCTTGACCACCCAATGGGAATAGCGGTCGTTGAGCACGTCCACCCGTTCGATGTGGCGCATGAAGATCGGCAGGTTGGAGAAGTCGCGCCAGAAGCGATAGAGCTCATCGCGGGGGCGGGCGATGACGATCCGGCGGGTCTGGGACGCCGCCGAATGCCAGGCCAGCGAGCGGCGCACGTCGCGCTCGAAGCGCACCTTGGTCAGGGTGCGCTTGATCGAGCACTGTCCGCGCAGGCCGCGCTTCAGCAACCAGGCACCGGTGGCGCCGGTCAGCAGGCCGAGCAGACCGCCACGCGCCAGGCCGCGGCTGATCAGCAGACCACCGCCGGCCACCGAGGCCAGGCGTTCCACGCCCTTGATGGCGGCGGCGTCGCGCGGCGGAGGAGCGAGAGGGGGAGTGGGGGCATCTAGGTGCATGACAGATTCTCCTATGGCTGTGGAGAAGACCTGCCCAGAGCCCCCGCCGTTCCCTGTCGCTAGGCGGCCAGGCCGAGCACCCGGAACACGAAGGCGTATTCCAGAGCGACGTCGCGCAGCGCCTGGTAACGGCCGCTCATGCCGCCATGGCCCGCGCCGAACTCGGTCTTGAGCAACAGCAGTGGAGCCTGCTCGGTCCGCCGCTCGCGCAGCCGTGCCACCCACTTGGCGGCTTCCCAATACTGCACCCGGGTGTCGTGGTAACCCGCTACCGCCAGGATGGCCGGATAGGCCTGGGCCTTCACGTTTTCATAGGGCGCGTAGCCGGCGATACGCTCGCGGACCTCGGGCTCGTTCGGATCGCCCCATTCGTCGTATTCGGTGACGGTCAGTGGCAGGTCCGGCTTGAGCATGGTGTTGAGCACGTCGACGAAGGGCACCTCGGCGATCGCCGCGGCATAGAGCTCGGGGCGCTGGTTGAGCACCGCGCCGATCAGCAGGCCACCGGCGCTGCCCCCACTGATGACCACCTGCTGCGGAGTGCTCAGGCCCTCGGCCAGCAGATGCTCGGTACAGGCGATGAAGTCGTCGAAGGTGTTCTGCTTGTGCTCCAGCTTGCCGCTGCGATACCAGGCCTCGCCCAGCTCGCCGCCACCGCGCACATGGGCGATGGCGAAGCGCACGCCGCGATCCAGCAGGCTCAGGCGCGCATGGGAGAACCAGGGGTCGAGGCTATGGCCATAGGCACCGTAGCCATAGAGGTAGAGCGGGGCACTCGGCGGCAGGTCGCGTCGACCGACCAGGCTGATGGGGATGCGCGTGCCATCGGCGGCAGTGGCCCAGAGGCGACGGCTTTCATAGGCATCGGCGTCGAAGGGGCCTTCCACCGGGACCTGCTTGAGCACCCGCTGGCTGCCGCTGGCCAGGTCCAGTTCGCGGATCTCGGCGGGGCGATTGAGCGCCTCGTAGCGCAGGCGCATGACCGGACTGTTGAATTCCAGCACGTCCATGGCGTCGAGGCTGTAGACCTGGTCCGGCAGGTCGACGCGGTAGGGCGCCTGGCCGTAGGGCCGTACCTCGAGGATCGGCAGGCCGGCCGTGCGCAGGCTCAGGACCAGGGCCTGGGCGCCGAGGCTGGCATCCTCCAGCATCACCTCGGGATCGTGCGGCACCAGCAGCTGCCAGTGCGACCGCGTGGGGCTGTCCTCGGCGGCCTGGTACAGGGCGAAATTGATGCCGTCCTGGTTACTGCGGATGTACCAGCCATCGACGCCATGGTCGGGGAAGTATTCGTGGCCTTCGGCGCGCGGCGCCAGGCAGACGAAGGCCTCGTCCGGGCGATCCGCATCCAGCACCCAGGCTTCACTGGTGGTCTTGCTGTGGGAGAGCAACAGCAGCTTGCGCTCGGAGCTGGAACGATAGCAGCCGAGGAAGAAACGCCCGTCGGTCTCGTGGAAGACCAGCTGCGGCTCCGCCTCGCCTAGGTGATAGCGATAGAGCTTGTGCGGCCGATGGGACTCGTCGCGCTCGCCGAAGAACAGGGTGCGGCTGTCGTTGGCCCAGGTCAGGCTGCCGTCGCATTCGTCGAAGGGCAGCTCGGTCACCTCGCCGCTGGCCAGGTCCTTCACATAGAGTCGGTAAGTTTCGTCGCCGACCTGGTCGAGGCTGTAGGCCAGCTTGGTCTGGTCCGGGCTGATGGTGAAGCGACCGACGGACAGGAAGCCGCCATCGGCGATGGCGTTGCCGTCGAACAGCAATTCCTCGGTTGCGGGATCCGGCGTCAGGTCGCCCTCGGCCGGCCGCCGGCACCGATAGTTGCGACCATATTCGTCACCGGCCTGGGTACGCTGGTAGTAGAGGTAGTCGCCGCGCGGCACCGGCAGGGACAGGTCCGTCTCGCGGATGCGCGCGCGGATCTCCTCGAACAGCTGCTCGCGCAGGGCGGCCTGGGGCGCCAGCTGGGCTTCGAGATGGGCGTTCTCGGCTTCCAGGTGCGCCAGCACCTCGGGGGCGTCACGGTCTTCCAGCCAGACGTAGGGATCGTCGCCAGGGGCGCGGCGGGCAATGGGGGCTTGGGTCATGCGGGCTCCTTGGGCGCCGCGCAAGATCACGCGGGCGGGGCAAAACCGCTATCATAGGCTTCCCCTTCCCGCTATCGCCATGGATCGCAATGACCGAGCAAGAGTACCTGATCGCCTGGGCCGTCTACGCCATCGCCGCGCTGCTGTTGTTGGTGGTGTCTTTCAAGGCCACCGGCTGGCTCTGGCGCTGGTTGCGCGAACCCATCCGCCTGGTGGTGGCGGTGCTGCTGGTGACGCCCGCCCTGGTGGATGCCGAACACGGCCTCTATGCCCCGGCGATCGCCGTGACGGTGCTGGACCTGGTGTTCAAGGTCGGCAACAGCGCCTGGTCGGCGGTGGCCAACCTGGCCGCGGCCGGCAGCATCGGCGTGGTGCTCTATCTCGTCTTCGTCCTGGTCCGCTGGCTGTACCGCCGTTCCCATCCGCTGCCCGCGCCGGTCGCCACCGCTGCGCCCTCGGATCAGCCGCAGCCGGACGCCGCGGCGCCCGTCGAGCGCCGCGAGCCCCGCGGCCGCAGCGAGCGCGTCGAGCCGCGCCTCTAAACCAGGCTTGCGCGCGAGACGTCGTACCTGCAGCATGATCGGCATGGGCAGCGGCTGCAGCCGCGGTTGAACGAGCAGCCAACCCGGAGGAACGGACATGTGTGAATTGCTGGGCATGAGTGCCAACGTGCCCACGGATCTGGTCTTCAGTCTCCAGGGCCTGATGCAGCGCGGCGGCCGTACCGGTCCGCACCGGGACGGCTGGGGCGTGGCCTTCTACGAGGGCAGGGGTCTGCACCTGTTCAAGGATGCCTTGCCGGGTTCAGACTCGGAGGTGGCCAAGCTGGTCCAGGGCTACCCGATCAAGAGCCATACGGTGATCGGCCATATCCGCCATGCCAATGTCGGCGCCGTCAACCTGGCCAACACCCATCCCTTCGTGCGCGAACTGGGCGGACGCTACTGGAGCTTCGCCCACAATGGCCAGCTGCAGGATTTCCGTCCCGAACCGCGCTTCTACCGCCCGGTCGGCGACACCGACAGCGAGACGGCCTTCTGCAGCCTGCTGGACCAGGTCCGCGAGCGCTTCCCCGAACCCGTGCCCGTGGAGATGCTGCTGCCGCAGCTGGTGAACGCCTGCGACAGCTTTCGCAAGCAAGGCGTCTTCAACTGCCTGCTCAGCGATGGTGACTGGCTGTTCAGCTTCTGCACCACCAAGCTGGCCCATATCACGCGCCGCGCGCCCTTCGGGCCGGCCCATCTGCGCGATGCGGAAATCCACATCGACTTCAAGGCCGAGACCACCCCGGATGACGTCGTTACCATCATCGCCACCGAACCCCTGACCTCCGACGAGGTCTGGACCCTGCACCAGCCAGGGGAATGGCATCTCTGGTGGAATGGCGAGATCGTCACCCAAGGCCGCGTCTAGACAGGAACCCACCCCGCGATGCTGCGTAGCTATATCCGTCTGCTGTTGTTCACCCTGGCCTTGCTGGTGGGGGTGCAGATTCCTGGCTTCATGCTCGACTACGAGCAGCGCGTGGATGCCCATCGCCTCGAATCCGACCAGGCGCTGAGTGGTTTCCGCCGCACCGCGCAGCAGTATTTCGAAGGCAGTCTCGACAACCTGCTGGCCCACTACCAGGCCAGCGAAGACCCAGTGTTTCGCAGCGATGCCGATAGCCTCGGCGTGCTGATCAGGCGCAACGCGCTGTTTAACGAAGAGTGGCAGGCGCTGCAGGGCCCCTGGTACGAGCGAGCCTGGCACATCCTGGTCCGCCCCAATCCCGAGCTGCGTGACGAGACCCTCGGGCAGTACCGCTACCAGGTGGTGCTCACTCCGGCAGCCATTGCCTGGGGCGTGGGGCTGGGTCTGGCCCTGGCCGTCACCGTGGAAACCCTGGCGCTTTGGCTTTCCATCCTGCTTTATCCGCGGCGGCCGGCACGGCGTCTTTCCTAGGTCTTCAAAAAAATTTCACGTTTTCAGGCGTTTAGCTGAAAAAAGGGCTTGACGCTCACCGCTCGCGCTGTAGAATGCGCACCCACAGCAGGCACGTAGCTCAGTTGGTTAGAGCACCACCTTGACATGGTGGGGGTCGTTGGTTCGAATCCAATCGTGCCTACCAAACAAAACCCGCACTGCTGGCGGGTAACGAAAAAGGGCGATCCGAGAGGATCGCCCTTTTTCGTTTGGGGTTTGATTGGAGTGGCAGCGGTGGGGCTTCAGATGGGTCCCGGCGACGTACTGCTCGGCCTGGCCCTGGCCTTTGCCTCAGCGAAGGCGAAGCGCTAGGCGTCTCGCTGCTGGGCGGTCATCGGCCACGTGAGCGCAACGAACGCCATCCCGCCACCCACCAGCAGTAGCGCTGCACTCAGGCTCCAATGCTGCGCGACGAAGCCGATCGTGGCCGGACCAATGAGAATGCCGGCGTAGCCGATGGTGGTGATAGCTGCAATGGCGTGGCTTGCAGGCATCCGGGTCTGCCGTCCGGCGGCACTGAAGAGCACGGGGACGATGTTGGAAGCCCCGAGGCCAACCAGTAGAAAGCCTGCGAAGGCAAAGGGCTGGGTGGGTGCCAGGACCGCCATCAGGAAGCCTGCCGCGGCGAGCAGGCCGCCGCCTACGACCACTTTCAGGCCGCCCAGCGTCTTCACGATCCAGTCGCCGGTCAGGCGGCCAATGGTCATCGCCAGCGCGAATACCGTGTAGCCGAAGCCGGCCTGCGCCGGGTCGACGCCATGCGCATCGATCAGGAACAGGGCGCTCCAGTCCAGGATCGCGCCTTCGCCGAGAAAGATCAGAAAACAGAGCAAGCCGATGAAGGTAACGATCCCGCGCGGCAGCGTGAACAGGGGGGTATGCCCGGCGTCATGATTGCCGTAGGGCAGCAAGCCCTTGATTGAAGCCGCGAGTAGAACGATTAGCAGCGCGCTGAACACCAGGGTCGCCATCAGCGGTTGGATTCCGGCCCCCAGCAGAACGCTCATGCCGCCGGCGCCGACGATCCCGCCGACACTGAACAGGCCGTGGAAGCCGGACATCATGTTGCGACCGCTGTCCTTTTCGACCATCACGGCCTGAATGTTGATCGCGACATCCAGCGCGCCAACGCTGGCCCCGAACAGGGCCAGGGCTATGGCCATGCCGAAGATCGAATCGGCGACGGCAAGCAGCGGCAGCACCAGGGCGAGTGCCACCGAGCTGGTCGCGATCACCGCGCGACATCCGAAGCGGCTGGCGAGGATGCCGACGATGGGCATCGCGACAATGGATCCCAGGCCCAGGCAAAGCAGGAGAAGGCCGAGCGTCGAATCATCGGCGCCGATCCTTGCCTTGGCGACGGGTACCAGGGGTGCCCACGCGGCCATGGCAGAACCCGCGATGAGGAAGCCAGCGCGAGTCGCCCATTGCTCGATCGCTCCCGAAGGCTGTTGGGCGGCGATTTGCACGTGTTGCATTGGACAGGCTCCGGAAAAAGGTGACAGTAGGGGTGATCACACCTCTTACCAGTGTTAGCTGATCATGCATGATTAAGCAAGAATACGCATAACCGTGCATTGCATGGCTGTATACGATGAGCGCGAAGGCCATGCCTGATCCGAATGGGTTAGCCGCTGGCTGACATCGAGGGATCGGCAGGGCTTGCGAACGCTGCCTGCGGGGAAGGGGTGAGGGCCTATGCGAATTTGTGGGCGGAGCGGAGCTTCACCATGGCGAAAGGCCCAAGTGCAGTCGCACACCGACGGCCGCTGCTGCAGCGGCATTCCCTGTCCGGCGCCTTGAAATTCAAGCGCCGGCGGCTGTGGGACAGGTCTCGCTGAGGCTTGTGCGGGAGGCGTATGGTTGAGGTCAGCTGGACCTGGTAACAACATCCGCATCGGTGGCGGGTTATGGAAAGGGGCGATCCGAGAGATCGCCCCTTTCGTGTTTGCCTGCTCCGCACGCTGGGATCGAGGCGGACTTGCTGGGTATCGGGTCGTTCAACAGGGCGACCCTGCGATCGCCCTGTTGCCCCTGCCAAGCCATCAGCTGCTCGGGGTAACGGTCTCGGTGAAGGAGCCTGCCGGCTGCAGCCCATGCTTGTTCGCCGTGAAGTCCAGGGCCGTCGAGGCGTAGCGTACGCCGTCCTGAACCTGCTTGAGCGTCAGGTTGGCCTCATAGAACTTGTCGCTGGCCAATTGCTTGGCCGCCTGGTCGACGTCCGTCATGGTCTGCTTGAGCGGTGCCAGGGCGATGGCCGTGTCGATATCCACATCGGCCAGGCGCAGGGTCTCCGCAGCACCCTTGGCGTCGCCATGCTTGAGTTTGTTATTGGCATCGGCCACTGCCTTAACTTTCTGCGGGCTGGCCATGTAACTGTCCTGTACTACGGTATCGCCCCAGATCGGTAGCCAGGACGTTACGGTAGTGCTGGTATCGGCCTTGCCCTGATTATCCTTGACCTGCAATTCGCTCGCGGCTTTTTTCAGGGCAGTATTATCCGATTGTGCAAGTTTGAGTGCCTGTTGGGCGTCCTTGACATGGGAAACCGCTTGCTTCGTTTGCCCCTGGAAGAGTTCCAGGCGTGCGGCGGAGATGTCGGTGAAGGCCCGTTGCCCCTGGGTCGACAGGGCCTGGAAGCTGCCCAGCTCGTTTGCCGAGGGGCCTTGGTTCGCGGCGAAGGCCGCGGATGAGCAGGCGGCTACGATGGCGACGACCAGCAGGCTGCTTGCCAGTTTCTTCTTGACGTTCATTTGCTGCCTCCAGCGGGATATGCAATTGAAGTGAAGGTTATCGCTCAGGTACCAGAACGAAGTTACTTGGTGCCTGGGGTCGATATTCCACCGTATCTCTTAACAACCAATTAATGCGGGAAGGGGTTTTCTTGAATAGCGGCTGAACAACTTCCTGTGTTGTTCGGCGATATAGGAAAGAGGATGTTTGTCTGGAGCGAGTAATGTGCCTGATCGAGCGAAAGTCGTTGTCTGGACGTGGAGGTGGGTTTGCTTTAGGGCCGGGTAGGCGGCATCCCGCCAGGGGTGTGACCTCGCGCCTCGGTCGTGGTGGTCCGGCTTTTCACGTAGACTGGCGGACGATTTTTTCCAGGGGCCGCCAGACGATTCGCCGCAGGCGCGTGAGGGGCCCGGCACAGCGAGGAGCAGGCGATGACTCAGGGTGGCGAAGGGCGGCAGATCGGCAAGGGTGGCTGCCTGGGGTTGATCCTGCTGTCGATCCTGTTCGCGGTGGTGGTGTTCGGCTCCATCATCTATGTCTATCGCCACAATGCCACGCCGACCAACAGGGCCAACGAGCAGCAGGCCATCGACCAGTGCCTGGCCCGCGCCAATGCCCCGGAAACCACTCCGGCCGATCGGCAGGCGCTGATGGAGAACTGCCAGGAAATGCAGAAGCAGTTCCTCAAGAAGTACCCCGACGCCGCGCGCTGAGAGGGTGAGAGTCATTGGCGCGGTTGCGCCAGGTGGCCGTTTCTGAAAGGATTTCCGTCCCAAAACTTCCAGTGATCCTTTCGCGTCGCCCGGAATGCCTTGCGGCCCTGCCACTGTGCGGCGGGATTTCCAGCGATGCGGCTGCTTACTGGCCAATCCCACCATGTGGCCCTTGGTATGGGTCACCACTGAGTTGAGGAGGCGCCATGCCTGTCATTACTCTCCCCGATGGTAGTCAACGTCCGTTCGACAAGCCCGTCACCGTCGCCGAAGTCGCCCAGTCCATCGGCGCTGGCCTGGCCAAGGCCACCATCGCCGGCCGTGTCGACGGCCAGCTGCGCGATGCCAGCGATCTCATCGAGCAGGATGCCAACCTGCAGATCATCACCGCCAAGGACGAGGACGGCCTGGAGATCATCCGCCACTCCTGCGCCCACCTGGTCGGCCATGCGGTCAAGCAGCTGTTCCCGACCGCCAAGATGGTCATCGGTCCGGTCATCGACGAAGGCTTCTACTACGACATCTCCTTCGAGCGTCCCTTCACCCTCGACGACCTCTCGGCCATCGAGACGCGGATGCGCGAGCTGATCGACCGCGACTACGACGTCATCAAGAAGATGACCCCGCGCGCCGAGGTCATCGAGGTGTTCAAGTCCCGGGGTGAGGACTACAAGCTGCGCCTGATCGACGACATGCCCGAGGAGCAGGCCATGGGCCTGTACTACCACGAGGAATACGTCGACATGTGCCGGGGCCCCCACGTGCCCAACACCCGCTTCCTCAAAGCCTTCAAGCTGACCAAGCTGTCCGGTGCCTACTGGCGCGGCGACTCCAAGAACGAGCAGCTGCAGCGCATCTATGGCACCGCCTGGGCCGACAAGAAGCAGCTGGCCGCCTATATCCAGCGCATCGAGGAAGCCGAGAAGCGCGACCATCGCCGCATCGGCAAGCAGCTCGATCTCTTCCACCTCCAGGAAGAGGCGCCCGGCATGGTGTTCTGGCATGCCAATGGCTGGACCATCTACCAGGTGCTCGAGCAGTACATGCGCAAGGTCCAGCGCGAGCACGGCTATCAGGAGATCAAGACGCCCCAGGTGGTCGATCGTATCCTCTGGGAGCGCTCGGGGCACTGGTCCAACTACGCCGAGAACATGTTCACCACGGCCTCGGAAAATCGCGACTTCGCGGTCAAGCCGATGAACTGCCCCTGCCACGTGCAGGTGTTCAACCAGGGTCTGAAGTCCTACCGTGACCTGCCGCTGCGCCTGGCCGAGTTCGGTGCCTGCCACCGCAACGAGCCCTCCGGCGCCCTGCACGGCATCATGCGCGTGCGCGGCTTCACCCAGGACGACGCCCACATCTTCTGCACCGAGGAGCAGGTGGAGAAGGAAGCGGCCGACTTCATCAAGCTGACCCTGCAGGTCTACGCCGACTTCGGCTTCACCGACGTGATCATGAAGCTGTCCACCCGGCCGGCCAAGCGCGTCGGTTCCGAAGAGCTGTGGGACCGCGCCGAGAAGGCCCTGGCCGATGCGCTGGATGCCTCGGGTCTGGACTGGGAATACCAGCCGGGCGAGGGCGCCTTCTACGGGCCGAAGATCGAATTCACCCTCAAGGACTGCCTGGGCCGCAATTGGCAGTGTGGTACCCTGCAATACGATCCGAACCTGCCCGAGCGTCTCGACGCCAGCTACATTTCCGAGGACAATAGCCGCCAGCGTCCGGTCATGCTGCACCGCGCCATCCTCGGTTCCTTCGAGCGCTTCATCGGCATGCTCATCGAGCACTATGCCGGTCTGTTCCCGGCCTGGCTCGCCCCGACCCAGGCGGTGGTGCTCAACATCACCGACAAGCAGGCCGATTTCGCCCAGCAGGTCGTCGGCGAATTGAACGCTGAGGGCTTCCGCGCCAAGGCCGACTTGAGAAACGAGAAGATCGGCTTTAAAATCCGCGAGCATACTTTGCTCAAGGTTCCCTATCTCCTGGTTATTGGAGACCGGGAGGTTGAGACACGATCCGTTGCCGTGCGTACCCGTGAAGGCGTTGACCTGGGCTCCATGCCCATCGAGCGTTTCCGCGAGCTGCTCACGCAAGCGGTTTCCCGGCGTGGCCGGCAAGAATCGGAGTAATCACTATCAAGCAGCGTGACATGAGACAAGACAAGCGAGCCGCACCTCGGGCACCGATCAACGAAAATATCACCGCCCGGGAAGTTCGCCTTATTGGCGCCGATGGTCAGCAAGTAGGCATCGTCTCCATCCAGGAGGCCCTGCAGGCTGCCGAAGACGCCAAGCTGGATCTGGTGGAAATCACCGCCGACGCCGTACCCCCGGTCTGCCGGATCATGGACTACGGCAAGCACGTCTTCGAGAAGAAGAAGCAAGTCGCGGCGGCGAAGAAGAACCAGAAGCAGGCTCAGGTCAAAGAAATCAAGTTTCGTCCAGGGACGGAAGAAGGGGATTACCAGGTAAAACTACGCAACCTGGTACGTTTCCTAACCGAGGGGGACAAGGCCAAGATCTCGTTGAGATTCCGCGGCCGGGAGATGGCCCACCAGGAGCTGGGCATGGAGCTGTTGAAGCGGGTCGAAGCCGACCTCGTCGAACACGGCACCGTTGAGCAGCATCCTAAGATGGAAGGACGTCAACTCATCATGGTCATCGCCCCCAAGAAGAAAAAGTAACTACCAGGGCACTGGCAGGCCTTGCAGTTATGCGTAATCACTCAATGCGGAGTATCCGAACATGCCAAAGATGAAAACCAAGAGCGGCGCTGCGAAGCGCTTCATGAAGACTGCTGGTGGTATCAAGCACAAGCACGCTTTCAAGAGCCACATCCTGACCAAGATGACCACCAAGCGTAAGCGTCAGCTGCGCGGTACGTCGCTGATGCATGCATCCGACGTCCAAAAGGTCGAGCGCATGCTGCGCCTTCGTTAATCCTGGTCAAGAATCTAGAGGAAATTACTCATGGCTCGTGTTAAGCGTGGCGTCATCGCTCGTCGCCGTCACAAGAAAATCCTGAAGCTCGCCAAAGGCTACTACGGTGCCCGTTCGCGCGTCTTCCGCGTCGCTAAGCAAGCGGTAATCAAGGCAGGCCAATACGCCTACCGCGACCGCCGCCAGAAGAAGCGTCAGTTCCGCGCTCTGTGGATCGCTCGTATCAACGCTGGTGCTCGTATCAACGGTCTGTCCTACAGCCGTCTGATCGCCGGCCTGAAGAAAGCGGCCATCGAGATCGACCGTAAGGTACTGGCCGATCTGGCCGTGAACGAAAAAGCGGCGTTTGCTGCGATTGTCGAGAAAGCTAAAGCTTCGCTGGCTTAAGCCCCCCGGCAATCTCGCGCTTCGTGCGCGAAGCAACGTTATCGATAGGGGAAGAGCCTCATAGCTCTTCCCCTATTTTGTATCTGGAGTCCCTAGATGGAAAACCTGGATGCGCTGGTCTCCCAAGCCCTGGAGGCCGTGCGGCACACCGAAGACACCAATGCCCTGGAACAGCTCCGGGTCAATTACCTGGGCAAGAAGGGTGAGCTGACCCAGATCATGAAGACCCTGGGCCACCTCACGGCGGAGGAGCGCCCCCAGGCCGGCGCCCTGATCAACGCCGCCAAGGAACGTGTCCAGGACGCAATCAACAGCCGCAAGGCGACGCTGGAGCAGGCCGCGCTGGCCGCTCGCCTCGCCGCGGAACGCATCGACGTGACCCTGCCCGGGCGCGGCCAGGCCTCCGGTGGCCTGCATCCCGTCACCCGTACCCTGGAGCGCATCGAGCGTCTGTTCGCCAATATCGGCTATGGCGTCGCCACCGGTCCCGAGATCGAAGACGATTACCATAACTTCGAGGCGCTCAACATCCCCGGCCACCACCCGGCGCGGGCGATGCACGATACCTTCTATTTCAACGCCAACATGCTGCTGCGCACCCACACCTCGCCGGTGCAGATCCGCACCATGGAGAGCCAGCAGCCGCCGATCCGCATCATCTGTCCGGGGCGGGTTTATCGCTGCGACAGCGATCAGACCCACTCGCCCATGTTCCATCAGGTCGAAGGCCTGGTGATCGACGAGGAAGTCAGCTTCGCCGATCTCAAGAGTACCCTGGTGACCTTCCTGCGCGAGTTCTTCGAGGAAGAGCTGGAAGTCCGCTTCCGTCCCTCCTACTTCCCCTTCACCGAGCCGTCGGCCGAGGTGGATATCCGCCGCCCGAGCCGTGACGGCGAACCGGCTTCGCGCTGGCTCGAGGTACTGGGTTGCGGCATGGTCCACCCCAACGTCCTGCGCATGGCCGGCATCGATCCGGAGAAGTACCAGGGCTTCGCCTTCGGCATGGGTGCCGAGCGCCTGGCCATGCTGCGCTACGGGGTCAACGACCTGCGCCTCTTCTTCGACAACGATCTGCGCTTCCTGGCGCAATTCCGCTAGCTGCCAGACGGGAGTCCTATGAAATTCAGTGAACAATGGCTGCGTAGCTGGGTGAATCCCGCGGCTACGCACGAGGATCTGGTTGCCCGGCTGTCCATGGCCGGCCTGGAAGTGGACGGCGTCGAAGCGGCGGCTGGTAGCTTCCAGGGCGTCATCGTCGGCGAAGTGGTCTCCGTCGAGCGCCATCCCGATGCCGACAAGCTCAACGTCTGCCAGGTGAGCAACGGCCAGGAGTCCTTCCAGGTGGTCTGCGGCGCGCCCAATGTGCGTGCGGGCCTCAAGGTGCCTTTCGCCACCGTCGGCGCCACCCTGCCGGGTGACTTCACCATCAAGAAGGCCAAGCTGCGCGGCGTGGAATCCCACGGCATGCTCTGCTCGGCCAGCGAACTGCAGATCAGCGACGACAACAGTGGCCTGCTGGAACTGCCGGCCGCTGCGCCGGTGGGCGAGAGCCTTCGCAGCTACCTGCAGCTGGACGACGCCATCATCGACGTCGACCTGACGCCGAACCGTGGCGACTGCCTGTCCATCGCCGGCCTGGCGCGGGAAGTGGGTGCCCTGTACAACGCCACCGTCGAGCCGCTGCAGGTCGAGCCGGTAGCGCCCGTGCACCAGGAGACCCGTGAGGTCGAGGTGCTGGCTCCCCAGGCCTGCCCGCGCTACCTGGGTCGTGTGGTCAAGAACGTCGACCTGTCCCGCCCGACCCCGGACTGGATGGTCGAGCGCCTGCGCCGCAGTGGCGTGCGCAGCATCGACGCCGCCGTCGACGTCACCAACTACGTGATGCTCGAACTGGGTCAGCCCATGCATGCCTTCGATCTGGACCAGATCAAGGGCGGCATCCGCGTACGCCTGGCCGATGCCGGCGAGCGGCTGGTGCTGCTGGACGGCCAGGACATCGAACTGCGCAACGACACCCTGGTGATCGCCGACCACGAACGCGCCCTGGCCATCGCCGGCGTCATGGGCGGCGAGCACAGCGGTGTCGCCGCCGGTACCCGTGACCTGTTCCTGGAAAGCGCTTTCTTCGACACCATCGCCGTGGCCGGCAAGGCCCGTTCCTATGGCCTGCACACCGATTCCTCGCACCGCTTCGAGCGCGGCGTGGACTTCGAGCTGGCGCGCAAGGCCATGGAGCGGGCAACCCGCCTGCTGCTGGACATCGTCGGCGGCGAACCGGGTCCGGTCATCGAGGCGGTGAGTACCGAGCACCTGCCGCAGGTCGAGCCGATCCTGCTGCGCGCGGAGCGCATCGAGCGCGTCCTGGGTCTGACCCTGGACGATGCCCAGGTCGAGCGGCTGCTCAGCGGCCTGGGCCTGGCCGTGGCCCGCCTGGAAGCCGGTCGCTGGCAGGTAGGCGTGCCCAGCCACCGTTTCGACATCAGCATCGAAGTGGACCTGATCGAAGAGCTGGCGCGCCTCTATGGCTACAACCAGCTGCCGATTCGTTTCCCCCAGGCGCGCCTGGCGCCGCAGCCCCTGCCCGAGAGCAAGGGCGAGCTGAGCCAGCTGCGTCGCCTGCTGGTGGCTCGCGGCTACCAGGAAGCCATCACCTACAGCTTCATCGACGAGAAGACCTTCCGTCTGTTCGCCCCTGAGGCGCAGCCGGTGATGCTGGCCAATCCCATCTCCACCGACATGGCCGCCATGCGCTCGTCGCTGTGGCCGGGTCTGGTCAAGGCTGTGCAGTACAACCTCAACCGTCAGCAGGACCGCGTTCGGCTGTTCGAGTCGGGTCTGAGATTCGTCGGTCAGCTGGAAGGCCTGGTGCAGGAAAATGTCCTGGCGGGCGCCGTCTGCGGTTCGCGCCTGCCGGAGAGCTGGTCGTCCGGCCGTGAGGCGGTGGACTTCTTCGACGTCAAGGCCGATGTCGAGGCGCTGCTGGCCCAGTCTGGTGCAGGTTCTGACTTCCGCTTCGTGGCGGGTGAGCATCCGGCCTTGCATCCGGGGCAGACCGCGCTGATCGAAAGGGCAGGGCAGCCGGTGGGCTACCTGGGTGCCCTGCATCCGGAAGTGGCGCGCGAATTGGACGTGGATCGCCCGCTATTCCTCTTCGAGCTGGCGCTGGATGCCCTGACCACTGGCAGTCTGCCGCGCTTCGGCGAGCTGTCGCGCTTCCCAGAAGTGCGCCGTGACCTGGCGCTGGTGGTGGACGAAACCGTCGCCGCTGGCGACCTCCTGGCCGACATCCGCGAAAACGCCGGAGAAGGCCTCAAGGAGCTGCGTCTGTTCGACGTCTACCAAGGCAAAGGTATTGATCCGCATAGAAAAAGCGTCGCCATCGGCTTGACCTTGCAACATCCATCGCGCACATTAACCGATGAAGAAGTCAACGAAACGACGCAGAAAATCCTCGTTTCTCTGGAAAGAAGGTTCAACGCCACGTTAAGGAAATAGCGCATGGGGGCCCTGACGAAAGCTGAGATGGCCGAACGTCTGTTTGAAGAGCTCGGTCTGAACAAACGTGAAGCCAAGGAATTGGTCGAACTGTTCTTCGAAGAAATTCGTCATGCGCTCGAAAGCAACGAGCAGGTCAAGTTGTCCGGTTTCGGCAACTTCGACCTGCGCGACAAGCGCCAGCGCCCCGGACGCAATCCCAAGACGGGGGAGGAGATACCCATCACGGCGCGCCGTGTGGTGACCTTCCGCCCCGGGCAGAAACTCAAAGCCAGGGTCGAGGCCTATGCTGGAACCAAGTCATAACGACGAACTGCCGGTCATACCGGGCAAGCGCTACTTCACCATCGGTGAGGTGAGCGACCTCTGCCTGGTCAAGCCGCACGTGCTGCGCTACTGGGAGCAGGAATTTCCCCAGCTGAACCCGGTGAAGCGCCGCGGCAACCGGCGCTACTACCAGCGCCACGACGTGCTGATGATCCGCCAGATCCGCTCGCTGCTGTACAACGAAGGCTTCACCATCGGCGGGGCGCGCCAGCGCCTCACCCAGGGCGACGAGACCCGCGACGAGGGTTCGCAGTACCACCAGCTCATCCGCCAGATGATCAGCGAACTCGAAGAAGTCCTCGTCGTACTGAAGAAGTGAAAAAAAGCTTCCATTAATCAAAGCGTTGCAGTAAGATGCACGCCGTTCCCTAGAGGAACACAGTCGGGGCGTAGCGCAGCCTGGTAGCGCACTTGCATGGGGTGCAAGGGGTCGAGTGTTCGAATCACTCCGTCCCGACCAAATCTAAAAACCCGGTCACTGAAAGGTGGCCGGGTTTTTTTATGGCCGGGTTTTTATCTTTGAGCTAAATTTTGTGCCACAGCTGATGTTGCATCTTCGGATTTCGGTTCAGTTATGCGCTAGCTGTGGCGATTAATGTCGCTCTGGACGCGGAGAGGATGGACTTGGTGTCTCCGGTCGAAGATTTAGCGATTTGAGTCTTTCCAAACTCTGAGCAGACCTGAGTGAGCGGGTGCTCACGGGCCAGAAGCTGCCTATCGTATTCGGCTCATATGGACGCTGAACGAAGTCTAAGTACAGGCGCGTGATTGAGAGCCTGCTAGGAAGCTGGTTATTCGCCTGTATTATATTCGGAGAGTTTTCTGAGCTTGGTGTCGAAGGTCTTTCGTGGCAGCGTCAACAGCTTCGCCGCTTCGGCTTTGTTATTAGCACTCCTTTGCAAGGCGCCCGATATCTCGCCAGTTCATAGGTGTCAAGTCTGCTTTGCAGATCGGTGGGTTACAGGCCACCCAGTGCGCCGGGCCTGTCAAATCCAGATTTGATGCTCTTGGTGTCGGCGGGGCTGCTATTGACTGGTTCAGCACGTTGTCAACTTCGCATCCATCAGCTATTGAGGGTAACGAGATCTGGCAGGCTGTGTTTTAACGGAATCACACGGCGCTTCGGCACCATTGTATGGAGTTAAAGGTAGCCTGCGTAATGCCGGCCACTTAGCTTAGTTGTGCAGACAGAGCTCCACGATTTTTTGAAGGATCGAAGTTTTGGCCGATTCCCGAAGCTTCACTATATCGAAGGTGAACGTAGAGAAGAACATCTCACCCAAAGGGTGGCTCAAGACGGGAACCTTCGCTCCAGAGTCGTTCGTGATTACTACGTTGTAGACGAGGCTCTGTTTCGGGATGGTGTTGTTGGCCGCTTTGTTAGATGCAACAAAGAACCAGGCCCCTTCTGTACCGTTATCTTGGATGAAGATGCTATGGCGCTGCTTCTGCCTGGTTGGCGTTAGGTAGTACGGGAGGGCAGATATTTGGATGCCGACCTCTCGTGACGGAGGCATGCCGTTGTCCTGACGCTCCTGGTTGTCGAACAAGGTGTTCCCGATGATCGAGGGTATCCGATCGGTTCTGTAAGTGCTTAGCCAGGCGTTTGTTTTTTTGTCGCGGATCAGGAACGCCCCATCCCAAATGACATCGAAGGGCTTCGCATCGCCTTTACCGAAAGTGCCACTGAGCGTCTTGAATTCGTAATTGAACTCCCCCTTGGAGGCATCGTCGTATCGGCGCGATTGCTCAATAGTGATTGTCTCGCCGGCAACGGATACATCCAGGATCTGAATATAAACGTTCTCCTTCCAGTCCCTTCGGCAACTCATCAGCTCTAGGGACATTGTGGGCAGCGTTGCTTCGTTGATGGTTACGGCTTTGTCCTTATGGATTGCCTCTTTTAGGGCCAATTCCTGCAGGGACTTTTCGACTGCCGCCTCAGATGGCAGCTTGCTGGCGATTACGTTGAACCCCTGGCAGATGCTACCAATAGATAGGGCGAAGCGATGTAGCTTCACCGACGTGTAGTAGTCGAACTTTGCTGTGGGATTGCGTTGCTTGGCAGCAAGAGCCTGCCAGAAGGAGTTGAAGGACTCGTCGATGGAGGTGTCAAAGATGCTGGATCCATTCTTGCTCCCCCCAACGGTTTTGACTTTCTCACTAAGAACTAGATAGTTCGTTGTGCCCACATTCAGTTGTGTGGGGTCTGGAAGGGAGTCGCCGGTCAATACTTTCGATGCTCCAAACCTATCGACGAGGTCGTTGATGAAGCCAAGTCGGTCCTTAGCACTTGAGCTCGTGACAGTATCGAGCAGCCAAAGTGGGTTGGACATGGTCGGAAGCCCTTCCAGGAAGGCTTTGACCTGGTGAGTAGCTTCGTACACTACGGGGATAAATTCAACCCCTGACAGATTCAGTAGGCGCTCGATTCGATTGATGCAGTCGGTTTGATGATAGTTGATGCTATTTTCATAGCGATCGCAGGCCTTGGTATTTTCGTTGTTCGTGGCGAAGGCCATGTAGTTGCGATCACTGTTCGTTGTCGCGCTGAACCGGCGGGTGCGCTCGAATCGCTTCCCGGCCCAATCGAACATAAGCTCGCCGCTGTCTGTAATCGATCGGCTGACAGCGTCCTGTTTGGAGGAGCATTCCATGACCACTCGATTTAGCTTAATGGCGAGCTCCTGTTCTTTGGAGAAGAACAAGTCGTACGACAATGCATCAAAGACAAATTTGCCGTCCTTGGATGTGCGGCTCATCATCAGCCCAATGTACAGGTCGGCATTGAACTCGACCGGAGCAATTTTGTAGTGCTTGTCCACGTCCATGAGGAACGAGAGTTTGAGTTTCAAATCCAGTAGGGCCTGAATCGTGTAGAGAGGATTTAGCGAATGTTTAGCGATGACCTTACGGATCTGGCCTGGCTCAGGGAGGAGAGCGCTCAAATATAGGAAACCGAAAGAACCCTTTCTCGCGTTGAACTTGCTGTAATGTACTTTGGCGGAAGCAGGAAGGCCAAGTTTCTGGCGGATGAAGTCCTTGATGGTCGAGTCAACGCGCTGGTAGTACCTCTCGGTCCTCTCGTCGGAGTTACGGGTTACCTCAACCACGGCTGACTGGATATGCCCAACGCCTTCGATGGAGGCCGACAAGCGATCAATGATGGTCTCCAGGTTACCAGGTAGCTTCAGCATGTTGGTGCGGGCCTTGGCGGCTGTTCCTGGTTCCAAGACGTTGAAAAGGGTCATTCCGCGCTCCTTAGCAGCAGTTCCAGCGTAGGGTTGATCATCAAGCGGTCATCGACTTTAAAGATGCGGTTCTTGTCCTTGGTAGGGACGTAGCTAGTAATCGTCTTGAAAGCGTTTAGGAAATGGATCGACTCCCCAAAATTAAACTCGCGCTCGGCATTTAGAGAGTTGTGGTTCGGTTGCGTGTTGACATACAGGAAGCGTGGCGTCAGGTTCAGTGCTCCACACAGCTCATACATTTTTTGCCTTTTTTTCTCCGCTCTGTGAAGGGTTTTGAGAGACTGCTCGTGGTTGTCCAGGGTACCTGACCACCGCTTCACGTCGATGCAGATGATGGTGTCATCAACGTGGATATAGCTGTCGTAGTACTCGTACACCGAGGGCCCTAGAAGATCGATCAACTGATTCAGGTTCAGTGGTTTGATCCCCAGTGCAGAGAGCACCTTAGAGAAAATGAACTCCCCCACGTTCCCCTTCAAAAGCGGGATGAGTGCCGGGTTAGGTAGGTGTACATCAACCCCATCGCTGGCCATGTTGCACGCTAAATTAACGATGCCAGGCCCTGAGTCAGTGTCTTTGCCGTCGGTTCGTACGTAGTCAGGAACCAGCCATTTCCCGGGCTGATAGACAGCTTCCCCATGAAGCAGGTCGGTGAGGTGATAGAAGCTTTCCGATGTCGTGCAGACGGTGACTCGATCTGTTACCTGCCTCGGAAGGTAAAAGGTACTAATGACTTCTTGGTAGTAGTTGGAGGCCTTTACAAGAGGAGAGGCCAGGAGCTTGCGGACGTATTTTTCAGGGGCGGTAATGCTATCTGGTGACCTGAGCAACTCATTGAGCTCGATGGCATCCCGATTACCTCCACGCGCGCTACTGAGAATTTTGTTTCGGAATGCCCCGCTGAAGAAGTTTTCGATGTCGTCAGCAGAGGCGGCTACGTTGGCGGTGAACTGCTCGCGTTCCACTTCGGATGGGAAGCAGCGTTTTTCCGCTTGTTCAAGGCAGAACTGCATGAGCCTATGATTCAGTAGCGAAAGGCTGTTGATGAGAAGATCGTTACCTTCACGTCGAAGTCGGCTATACCTCACCACCAAGTCGTCGATTACGTCACTAGGTAGGAAGATTTCGGTGTGGAGATAGCTATCTCGTCTTTCAACGCGACCTACAGCCTGGATGATGGCCTTCAGCACCGCTAGATCATGCTCGTGGTTTAGAATGCGGCGATTCTTGGGCTGCATCAGGTTTGAGTCGAACTCAGACAGACGAACAGCCTCGTTCTCACCGGATGAGATGTGTTTTAGCAGGAGAATGTGGTTTCTGACAGTATTGAGGCCGGTGTTTTTTTCGCGGATCGCGCTGTAGAAGGGAGTGTTGACTAGCACCAGACGGTCGAAATCTTGGTAGAAGTTGTCCTCACTTCGTTCAATGAACAGATTGAGACCGGTGCCGGCGCTGCCATATGCGGAGATCAGGCAAATGCGAGTATCTGCATCAACCTTAAGGTACTCTTCGATGTCGACCTCTTTGGCCAACTGGGAGCTGAAGAGGATGACCCTGATCCTAGTTTTGTCCTCAAAAGGTTTCAGCTCAAAAATCTTTTCTTTGTGCTTGTGCCGAAAGCCCTTCAAGCGACCCTCAAGGCCCTGTGCCAGCAGAGTTCTAAAAAGATCTGCGAAACGGTTATTCAGGGAGAGAATGAAGGTATTCCTTCCGTCCCAAGCGGCCATGAGCATGGCTTCGATCTGCCGGCGGTAGGCTGACATTCGGTACTTGCTTTCACGGTAGCCCTGAGGAAGCAGGGCGTTTGACCAGAATTTGTAAGCACTCTGGAAGGCAGGATCGCTACGCAGACCGCTAATATCATCTGCAGAGGTGTTGTGGAAGGGCTTGACTTGCATCGTTCTAGCTTTGGCGCGGGCCTCACGGAGTTCTTCCATTGCCCTTACGTCCGCTACAGACCGCTGAATTACTCGTACATCAAGGTTATCGCCAAGCGCTTCCCCATAGTGGCTCAGCATTTTTCTAGAAAAGTTTCCAGAGTAGGAGTCCTTGAAACCCGTTGTGGCGCTCAGGCACATAGAGCTGTTCTGTGTTCCATGCAGGATACGAAGTAGTTTGACCTCAGGCAATTCCAGGATCAGGTCGAGGTGGAAGTCGACAAAAATACGGTTTTTCACTGCGTCACTTCCGAAGGGAATCTTGTCCACCTTGACCAATGAAAACACGATTTTTGGAGCGAAGAACGTGAAGAATCCATCTACGAAAATTTCGGCGTCCTTAGCGCGGTCGAAGATGGATGCGACATATGAGCTATGCTGACGAGCTTTCATGATGAATTCAGAAAGTGGGGCGTTCTGGCTGGCATCCTCGCCCAGCGCCAGCAAATGTCTTAGCGAGCTGTTTTGAGGGATCTTGGAGCAGGCGTACAGGGCACAAAGCATTATTTGCAAGAAGTCGTGCAAAGTTGGGTCTGGGCTGGGGGCGCCATCATTGATGGACAGTCGGATCTCGCTCTTGCCGCAGACAGACCGCATTCGAATACGCTTGAGGGCATCCTCGTTGTAGAAGCGCCTTGGCGTCATGCTGAAGATGTTGCGTGACAAAGCGAGGATCTGCTCGACATCACGGTTGTCGATTGTGATGTGTCCGACATTCCCGGAACACATTTGCAGAATGGAGTCCAGGCTGACGCTAGTTTCGCAGTCCTCAACGTAATGCCGGCGGAGATCATTCATCAGCTCAACAGCTTCGTTGAACGCGATGGGCTCTTCCTCGTCAGGGCCATACGTTGCCGAAATCATTTCCAGCAGACGGTAGAGGCCGGCCATAACATGAGGGGGCTTGACCTTCTCGCTGATCAGCTTCTTCTTACCGTCCTCAAAAAAACGGTCGTAGCTGTCGTGCTCCTCGTCGATGACAAGGTTGAAGGTGATTCCGTTCAGCTGGAAATAGTTGGTCTCGTCAGGGAGGAAGAAGTCGTTCTTCAGGTACGCAATTTGCTCATTATGGCTCAGGCTGCAGGCTGCCCCAATCGGGGCGGCGGAGTCCTTATCCGCATTGGTTGGGCTGCGCTTAGCTCCGAGAATTTCGTCAAAACCCAGCTTCTTGATATTGGGTTCTTTCTTGTGGTCTAGATATCCAATGAATGCGCGTTTCAGGAATCGGGCGGTGGTAGCAACGAAGATGGTTGGTCCCACTTTGGCCCGCTCGAATGGTAGAACGTGATCGATGACCTGGATCTTGGCCCGATCACGGTCGTCCCTGGTGCGTTGAAAACGCTCATGGAGGGTCTGGAACTCAAAACCAACCTTCTCTCGAATTACTGCCTTGGCCAACTCTTGCAAGGCATAGAGCAAGCGGCTTTTAGTGGCATCAACTCGACGCTCTAGGTCAGCTTCTCGCAGGTAATCGGTGACCCCTGATTTCAGGAACCGAGCCTGCTCCGCTTCAGTTATCTTGAGTCCACTAATCGCGCTACTCAGTTCACCGATAGTCTCGCGGTAGTAGTCAGTTTTGAGAGTCCTAGTCCAGCCGATATATAGATCTTCATTGCAAACACCCGATACCCAGCCGACAAAATTGAGGTCGGATAAATCCTGCTCCGCCAAGAAACTGAGGATACTGACACCCCGAATAGCTGCCTTCTTCTGGGTTGCCTTGGAGACGTCTATTTGCGCCTTGTGCGGAGTGATAAAGAACAGGTTGCGGTGGCCACCACGTTTGCCACGCACTGCGGCGTGCTCGATGAACTGGTCGAACACGTTGTAGGACTTGCCGAAGCCGGTGCCGTCGTTGGCGAAACTTACCGAAGGATTGGGCTTAGCGTGCCCATTGAAAAACGGTGCCAGCTTGGCTCGGTGCGAATTTATCTCGTCGCTGAGCGCAGCACTGACCGCCCCCTTCTGCGGACAGGGGAGGTCAGCAAACAAATCGTTATTGTGCAAGTGGCAAGTTTCTGGAGGTCGGCTATCGCCCGTGGTGCCCCTAAATTTCTTCGGCATGACTGCAATCCTGTGCTTATCAATACGTACGGTGTTGCCTTAAATTTTAAAATTTTTGTGCCGCTGTAGTCGAGCTTTGGCTCACATGAGCTTACTGCTGTAGAGCATAAGTGTCTGGCCGTTGAGGGCTCAGCTATCCAGGCCGAGCGTAAAGGCAGTGTAGGCTGTCACCCCTTCAGTCCGCGCGTCGCGCTCAAGCATGCGGCAGGTTATTCGCATTGGGTTAGCCGAATGAATAGCCCAGTGCCTGCTGACCATTCGTGAGGAATCGAGACGAGTTTCGTTAAAGTAATCCTATTATTCTCGGTGACGATCCTGCTTGTAACAATATTTAGCTGGAAAAGCTTTCTTCGGGTGGAAAGAAGGGGAATGGACTCTTAGTGTGGGAAGTGCGTTGCATAATGCGTCTTCAACGCCTGAATAAAGTCCGTCGCCAATGGCGTCTGGCTCGACCCCGCCGGTGCAACCACATAAACCGGAAACAGCAGCTCGGGCTCGAAGCGGTGGATGGTGATGCCTTTGTGCAGGAAATCCTGGGCGACGTTCGGGCTCATGAGGGCGGCGCCCATGCCGGCGGCGACCATCTCGCAGGTGATGGAGCTGTATTGGCCTTCCACGGCGAGTTTGCGTTCGACGTTGGCCTGTTCGAAGACTCTGTCCGTCTGCTCGCGGGTGCCGTCGCCGTGGCAGAGGGAGACGAAGTTTTCGCCGTGGAGGTCCTGGGCCCTGATGACGTCGCGCGACGCCAGTCGATGGCCTGGTGGCAGGACGCAGACGGCGCGGAGCCTGGTGATGAGCAGCGTTTCCAGAGGACCGGCGTCGCTGGGTTGGACCACCACGCCTAGATCGCAAAATTGGGATTGCACCCACTGCACCACAGTGGGCGAGGCGTTCATGTGCAGGGAGACGGTGAGTTCGGGACGGGTGGTGACGAAGTCCTTGATGACGTGGGGGACGAGCGTGAGGCCGGTCGAGGGCACCGCGGCGATGCGCAGGCGGCCGGTACCGAGGTTGCGGATGTTCTTGGCCGATTGCCGCAGGCTGTCCAGCCCCACGTAGGCGCGTTCCACTTCCTGGAAGAAGGCGCTGCCTTCCTTGGTGGGTATCAGCCGTACCCCCGCGCGCTCGAATAGTTTGAGTCCGGTACTCAGCTCCAGCTGGGCGATCAGGCGGCTGACGTTGGGCTGCGAGGTGTGCAGGGCTTCGGCCGCCGCGGTCATTGAGCCTAGACGCATCACGCTGCGGAAGGCTTCGATCTGCCTGAGATTCACGCGGGCTCTCCATATCAAATATGAATACTTAACCCCTACCTTCGTATTTGACCCTATGGGTCAAGGCTGACAATACTCGGTCCCAGGCCAAATGGCCCCATAAAAAGAAAGCGTTTTCGAATGGCGGTTACCGCGCGGTCTTCGGAGGCGGATGCATCGATCTTCAAGTCGTGTCCTCACGACCTTCTCGATCTGCCGCAACGCAAAAAGGGAGCATTGCCCGTGACCCGTCCGTATTCCGTCTTCGCTTCATCTCTCTCCCTGCGCCAGGGTCTGGCCGCGCTGCTGGTGGCCGCCGCAGGTGCCGGCCTGGCGCTGCCCGCTCAGGCTGAACCGACGCTTTATGTCGCCGGGGTCGGCGGCTCCACCGAACAGATGTACAAGACCCGCATCATTCCCGCCTTCGAAAAGGCCCATGGGGTCAAGGTCGTCTACGTATCGGGCAACTCGACGGAAACCCTGGCCAAGTTGCAGGCGCAGAAGGGGCGGCAGCAGATCAACGTGGCCCTGATGGACGACGGCCCCATGTACCAGGCGCTGCAGCTTGGCTTCTGCGAAAAGCTCACCGACGCTCCCGTCTATCAGGACCTGTACCCCGTGGCGCGCCTGAGCCCCGAGGCGACTGCCGTGGGCATGGTCGCTACCGGCATCGGCTACAACGAAGAGGCCTTCAAGAAGCGCGGCTGGGCGGCGCCGACCTCCTGGAAAGACCTGGAAGATCCCAAGTATCGCCAGCTGCTGGGCATGCCGCCCATCACCAATACCTACGGACTGCACGCGCTGATCGAGATGGCGCGGCTGAATGGCGGCGGCGAAAAGGACATAGATCCGGGCTTCGCGGTGTTCGAGAAGAAGATCGCGCCGAACGTGCTGGCCTGGGTCAGTGCGCCGGGCGAGATGGACGGGATGATGCAGAACGGCGATGTGGTCATGGCGGTGTACGGCAGTGGCCGGGCGGTGGCGCTGCAGAACACCGGCTTTCCGCTCAAGTTCGTCTACCCGCAGGAAGGCGCGGTGGCGCTGCAGGTCGCTGGCTGCTCGGTCACCCCGAATGCCCAGTCGGAACTCTCCCAGCAATTCATCCAGTTCGTGCTGTCGCCGGAGATCCAGAAGATCCAGGCCGAAAGCAATGGCTTCGCGCCGGTGAACCGCACCGTGGAGCTGACGCCGGAGGTGGCTGCCCGCATGCCCTACGGAGAGGCGAAGGTCGACAGCCTGCTCAAGGTCGACTGGGACACCGTCAACCAGAAGCGCTCCGAGTGGACCACCCGCTGGAACAGGACCATCGAGCGCTAGGGGCCGCTTCCGCCAGCCGGCGATGAAGCGACAGCTGGGCGAGGAGGGCGGCGCCTGCGGGCGAGCCCTGCACACTTCGCACTGCGAGCCCTGAATCCGCCTCGTTCCGCTCTGGCGTGAATCGCTCCTGACCGGGCCGCTGGTTCGTCCTTAGGGACCGACGCCCGACCTTCCTTTCGACGCACAGGGATCACGCATCCGTGATCGTGGAGGCAAGCCCATGGCTTTTCTGATCCTCGACGGCCTCGTCAAAACCTATGGTGACTTCACTGCCATCGCCGGGCTCGACCTGGCGGTGGAGCAGGGTGAGTTCCTGTCCCTGCTTGGCCCTTCGGGGTGCGGCAAGACCACCACGCTGCAGAGCATCGCCGGCTTCGTGCAGCCCTCGGCCGGGCGCATCGTGCTGGATGGCCAAGACATCACCCATGTCCGCCCGGAAAAGCGGGGGCTGGGGATGGTGTTCCAGAGCTATGCGCTGTTCCCCCACATGACCGTGGCCGAGAACGTCAGCTTCGGCCTGGAGATGCGCGGCGTGCCACGCAGCGAAAGGGCCGGGCGGGTGCAATCGGCGCTCGACATGGTGCGGCTGCAGGGCCTGGGCGAGCGTTATCCCAAGGCACTGTCCGGCGGGCAGCGCCAGCGGGTGGCCATCGCCCGGGCGCTGGCGATCCGGCCCAACCTTTTGCTGCTGGACGAGCCGATGTCGAACCTCGACGCCAAGTTGCGCGAGGACATGCACATCGAGTTGCGTGCCATCCAGCGCGACCTGGGCATCACCACCATCCTGGTTACCCACGACCAGGTGGAGGCGATGACCATGAGCGACCGCATCGCGGTGATGCACGGCGGCTGCATCGTGCAGATCGGCTCGCCGTTCGAGACCTACGAGCGCCCCCAGTCGCCCTTCGCCTCGAGCTTCCTGGGCAAGACCAACGCCTTCCCCGGTGCCGTCCAGACCCGTAAGCCGCGCTGCTACGAGGTCAAGGTCGACGGCCTGCTGTTCCATGTGCCCCACGAGGGGCATCAGTTCGATGGCGACGTCAACGTCTACCTGCGACCGGAAAAGATTCGCCTGGCCGCGCCCGCTGAAGCCCGCTTGCGCGGCACGGTGCGCATGCGGGTCTTTCTCGGCAACCTCTGGCTGATCGGCGTCGAGAGTCCGCTGGGCCCGGTGAACCTGACGCAGCCGAACCTCGGTACGCCACCGCCGTTGGAAGGGGAGGAGGTGGGGCTGACCTGGCTGGACGATGACCTGCGCCTGCTCGGTCGGGAGGTGTCCCATGGCCACCTATGATGCCGAGCGCGTCGGCAGCGCCCCCTGGCTGCTGACCGGCCCCGCGCTCCTGGTGTTCCTGACCCTGCTGGCGGCGCCGCTGGTGCTCACGGCCATGCTGTCGTTGAACCTGTTCAGCGACACCAAGGGCGTGATCCCGGTGTACTCGCTGGCCAATTACCTGGAGGTATTCGGCGACGACTACTTCCACGAGATCTTCCTGCGTACGGGCGGGATGGCGCTCGCCGTGACCGTCTGCGCGGTGCTGATCGGCGTGCCGGAGACGCTGATCATCGCTCGCATGCGCGCACCCTGGCGGTCGCTGTTCCTGCTCGTGGTGCTCGGTCCGCTGCTCATCTCGGTGGTGGTGCGCACCCTGGGGTGGGCCATCCTGCTGGGCAACAATGGCCTGATCAACCAGGCGTTGCAGGCGCTGGGCATCATCGATTTCCCGATCCGCATGATGTTCACCCAGTTCGGCGTGGTGCTGGCGCTGACCCATGTGCTGGTGCCCTTCATGGTGATCGCCGTCTGGGCCAGCCTGCAGAAGCTCGACCTGCAGGTGGAGCAGGCCGGCCTGTCGCTGGGCGCTTCGCGGGCGACGACCTTCAGGCGGGTGGTGCTGCCGCAGATCGTGCCGGGGATCCTCTCGGGCTCGATCATCGTCTTCGCCCTGGCCGCTTCGGCCTTCGCCACCCCCGCGATCATCGGCGGGCGGCGGCTCAAGGTGGTGGCGACGGCGGCCTACGACGAATTCCTCGGTTCGCTGAACTGGCCGCTGGGCGCTGCCATCGCCGTGCTGCTGCTGATCGCCAACCTGGTGATCGTGGTGGGCTGCAGCCGGCTGGCCGAGCGCCGTTTCAAACACGTCTTCGAGTAATCGCCATGTACCGGAACGGTTTCTTCTCCCTTGCCTTTCATACGCTCTTCATCGCCTTCATCGTGGCGCCGCTGGTGGTGGTGATGGCGGTGTCCTTTACCGGCGAAGGCTTCATCTCGTTGCCCTCGGGTGGCCTGTCGCTGCGCTGGTTCCAGGCGCTCTGGGCCAATCAGGAAATGGTCGATGCCTTCTGGCTGTCGCTCAAGCTGGGCCTGGTGTCGGCGACGGTCGCCATCCTGCTGGCGGTGCCGGCGGCGCTGGCGATCAGTCGCTACGACTTTCCCGGCCGCGGGGCGATCACCGGCTTTCTGATGTCGCCGCTGATGATTCCCTCGGTGGTGCTGGGGATCGCCTTCCTGCGCTTCTTTTCCCTCGCCCAGGTGGGCGGCTCGCTGTGGGCGCTGAGCATCACCCACGTCATCGTCGTGCTGCCCTATGCCTTGCGGCTGACCCTGGCCTCCACCATCGGCCTGGAGCGCGATGCGGAACAGGCGGCGCTGTCCCTCGGCGCCAATCGGCTGCAGACCTTCTGGCGGGTGATCCTGCCGCGGATCCGCACCGGCGTGGTGGGCGGCTGGCTGCTCGCCTTCATCCAGAGCTTCGACGAGCTGACCATGACGGTCTTCGTCGCCACGCCTGGCACCACGACCCTGCCGGTCGCCATGTACAACCAGATCGCCCAGACCATCGATCCCCTGATCACGGCGGCTTCCACGGTGCTGATCCTGGGCACCCTGGCGGTGATGCTGCTGCTCGATCGGCTGGTCGGGCTGGATCGGGTATTGATCGGAGAAAAGCAATGACTGAGGGCAAGGTACCGACCTCGGCGGACGTCATCGTGGTTGGCGGTGGGTTGGTCGGCATGGCCGTCGCCTATGGCCTGGCCAAAGCCGGCACCCGCACCCTGGTGCTCGACCAGGGCGATGATGCCTTCCGTGCCTCGCGGGGCAACTTCGGCCTGGTCTGGGTGCAGGGCAAGGGCTTCGACCGCCTGGAATATTCGCGCTGGACCAGGTCCTCCGCCCTGGCCTGGGCCGGGCTGGCCGAGGACCTGCTGGCGGAGACGGACGTCGATGTCCGCCTGAAACAGCCCGGCGGTTTTCACATGTGTTTTTCCGACCAGGACTTGGCGGGGCGCCAGGCGCGGCTGGCCAGCATGCAGGCCGGCCTGGGTGACTATCCCTTCGAGATGCTCGACCAGGCGGATCTGCGCGCGCGCCTGCCCGGTATCGGCCCCAAGGTCGTCGGGGCCAGCTATACGCCCATGGATGGCCACGTCAATCCGCTCAAGCTGCTGCGCGCCCTGCATGCCGGGGCGCGGCACCACGGGGCGACGGTGCTGGGGCGGATGCCGGTCGAGCGGATCGATTCCGCGCCGGGCGAATTCGCCGTGGTCACGCCGGGGCAGCGCTTCACCGCGCCGCGCCTGGTATTGGCGGCGGGCCTGGGCAATCGGCCGCTGGGGGAGCAGGTTGGGCTGCATGCCCCGGTCGCGCCGAATCGCGGGCAGGTACTGGTCAGCGAGCGGGTTCGCCCCTTCCTGGACTATCCGACGATCAATGTGCGCCAGACCGACGAGGGCAGCGTGCAGCTCGGCGATTCCATGGAGGAGGTCGGCTTCAACGACCTGACCACCACCGACGTGCTCGCCCGGATCGCCCAGCGCGGTGTCAGCACCTTTCCGCTGCTGGCGGACGTGCGCCTGGTACGCGCCTGGGGCGCCCTGCGCGTCATGAGCCCGGACGGCTATCCGATTTACCAGGAGTCCGCGTCGCACCCCGGTGCCTTCGTTGTCACCTGCCACAGCGGCGTGACCCTGGCCGCGGCTCACGCGACCCGGATTGCGCCCTGGGTCCGGGGTGGCGCACAGCCGGAGGAGCTGGCGGTGTTCGCCGGCGAACGTTTTCTCACCGGGGAGGTGTTTTCCCATGCCCACTGATTCCTTGTTTCGCCGCGTGGACGCCGAAGGCGGCCCCCTCATCACCCTGACCTTCGACGACCAGGCCTTCCAGGTGCCGAGCGGCCTCACGGTCGCGGCCGCCTTGCTGTTGGCCGGCGTCCGCCAGTTCCGCACCTCGCCGGTGGGCGGGGAGGCGCGTGCACCCTATTGCATGATGGGGGTGTGCTTCGAATGCCTGGTCGAGATCGATGGGGTGCCGAGTCGCCAAAGCTGCCTGATAGAGGCAGTCGACGGCATGCGTATCCGTTCGCAGCAGGGCGCCCGGGAGTTGCCCTTCACCGCTACCGAAGCCGTGGTGCTGGAGGTGCAGCCATGAATCTCGAACCCATGGATGTCGTCGTCATCGGCGCGGGCCCTGCCGGCATGACCGGGGCGCGCACCCTGTCCGACCTGGGACTCTCCGTCGTGCTGCTGGACGAGCAGGCGGCGGTGGGTGGGCAGATCTATCGCGGTATCGCCAGCGCCTCCGCCGCGCGGCGCGCGTTGCTCGGAGCAGACTATGCGGCTGGTGCTGACCTGGCGGAGGCGGTGAAGAGCACGACCGTGCGCCACGAGACGGGTGCATCCGTCTGGCAGATCACCCGCGAGCGTCAGGTGCATTACCTCAAGGACGGCCGGGTGCGCTCTTTCGCCGCCAAGGCCGTGCTGCTGGCGACCGGTGCCATGGAGCGGCCCTTTCCCATTCCCGGCTGGACCCTGCCCGGGGTGATGACTGCCGGGGCGGCGCAGATCCTGCTCAAGACCGCCGGCATCGGGCCGCAGGGCCCAGTGGTACTGGCCGGCTGCGGACCGCTGCTCTACCTGCTCGGCTGGCAATACCTGCGGGCAGGCATCCCCATCGCGGCCCTGGTGGACACCAGTAGGCGCGAGGACTACTGGCGCGCCCGCGGCCATTTGCTGGCGGCCCTGCGGGCCTGGCCCTACCTGCGCAAGGGCGTCTCGCTGCTACGCGCCCTGCGCAAGGGTGAGGTCCCGCACTATACCGGCGCCGAGCAGCTGCAGGTCGAGGGGGAAGGGCAGGCGCAGGCGCTCAGCTTCGTTGTCGACGGGAAGGCGCAGCGGGTGGCGGCCAGCACCGTGCTGCTGCACCAAGGCGTGGTGCCGAACATCCAATTCACCCAGGCGCTCCGGGCCCAGCATCGCTGGGATGATGCGCAGCTCTGTTTCGTCCCGGAAACCGATCGCTGGGGCGCGCTCGATGTGCCCTTCATCTCGGTGGCCGGCGATGGCGCGGGCATCGGTGGAGCCCAAGCGGCTGTGCTGCAAGGGCAGCTCGCGGCGCTCGGGCTGGCGCGGACCCTCGGCCAGCTCACGCCGGCCCAGCGCGATGCCCAGGCGGCCCCCTTGCGCGCCGAACTGGAGCGCAACTTGCGCATCCGGCCCTTCCTCGATGCCCTGTATCGCCCCCGGGAGGAGAACCGCATTCCCAGCCGGGACGACGTCACGGTCTGCCGCTGCGAAGAGGTGACGGCCGGTGACGTCCGGCGCTTCGTCGAGCTGGGTTGCAGCGGGCCGAACCAGGCCAAATCCTTCGGTCGTTGCGGCATGGGCCCCTGCCAGGGACGGATGTGCGGGCTGACCGTCACCGAGATCATCGCCAAGTCCCGCGGGCTGACCCCCGACGAGGTGGGTTACTACCGCATTCGGCCACCCATCAAGCCCATCACCCTGGGAGAGCTGGCCAGTGGCTGACAGGACGGCGGACGTGATCGTCATCGGTGCCGGGCTGCATGGCTTGAGCACGGCCTGGCATCTTGCGCAGCGAGGTGTACGGGTGACCGTGCTCGAAGCCGACTACGCCGGGCGGCATGCCTCTGGCGTGAACGCCGGAGGAGTGCGGACGCTCGGCCGGCATCTGGCGGAAATTCCCCTGGCGCTGGCCTCCCGGGATCTCTGGCACAGGCTGCCGGAGCTGCTGGGGACGGATGCCAGTTTCGTCGCCAGCGGCCAGCTCAAGCTGGCCGAGAATGAGGAAGAGCTGCAGCAATGTCGGGCCCGCGTCGCCGAACTCCAGGCACAGGGTTTCACCCATGAGGTGCTCATCGATCGGCAGGAGGTCTTCGAACTCCTGCCGACGGTCGCGCCCCATGTGGTGGGGGGCATCTGGGTGGCGGACGATGGCTACGCGACGCCTTACAGGGTAGTGACGGCGGTTCGGCAGGCGGCGGAGGCTCTGGGCGTGGTGCTGCATGAACAGACGCCTGCGCTATCCATCATGCAGCAAGGCACCCGTTGGCAGGTCGAGACGCGCCAGGGACGGTTCGAGGCGGACCAGTTGGTGGTGACGGCAGGCGCCTGGGCGGGGCGGCTGGCTGCCGAGGTGGGCGAACCGGTACCCACCTATCCGCAAGGGCTGATGCTGATGGTGACCCACCGCGTGGCGCCCTTTTGCAGGCAGGTGCTTGGCGCCACCGGTCGCGCCCTGTCCTTCAAGCAATTCGACAATGGCACGGTGGTCATCGGCGGCAAGTTGATCGGTGACCTGGACTTCGCTGCCCGCCACGGCGAGGTGGATATTACCCGTCTGGTGACCAGCGCCCAGACCGTGACGGATCTCTTTCCGCATCTCAGGCACCTCGGTATCAACCGCGCCTGGGCCGGTATCGAGGCCTTCACCGAAGACGATCTGCCCGTCATCTCGCCCAGCAGCCGCGCCAGTGGCCTGACCTATTCGTTCGGCTACTGCGGCAGCGGCTTCCAGATGAGCCTCGGCACCGGCCAGCGCATCGCGCAGCTGGTGCTGGGCGAGTCGTCACCCATCGATCTCGCGGCCTTCGCCATCGAGCGCTTTCACCGAGATTCTTCACCCTCAAGGCAACCCAAGGAGCCTTTATGCAACCCATTACCCGTATCGAAACCAACCAGCGTATGAGCCGGGTCGTCCAGTACAAGGGCGGCATCACCTTCGTCGGCGGCCAGACCGCTAACGACCGCACCCAGGACATCAAGGGGCAGACCGCGCAGGTGCTGCAGAAGATCGACGACTACCTGGCCAAGGTCGGCCTGGACAAGACGCGCATCCTCAGCGCCCAGGTGTGGCTGTCGGACATCCAGGCCAACTTCGCCGGCATGAACGAGGTATGGGACGCCTGGGCACCGGAAGGGGAGGCACCGGCACGGGCTACGGTGGAGTCCAAGCTGGCGGCCCCAGAATTGCTGGTTGAGATCGCCATCGTCGCGGCGGCCGAGTGAGGGCAGGCGCCTCGGCTCGCCGGAGACGAGGCGCCTAGGGGAGAGCTGGACGCTCAGGACACCACTTCGACCCGCACCAACCCCTGCTGCCTGAAGGGCGTCAGAACGTCGCTCGCCGTGGCATCGGTGATCAGCGTCCAGTCCGTCTTGAGCGGCGTCCAGTGCTGCTGGCGGTCGCGGCCGAGCTTGGTCGCGTCGGCCAGGACGAAGATCTCGGCGGCCTGCTGGATCATCAGTTCCTTGAGGTACGCCTGCTCGGTACTGGCCTCGCAGAGGCCCCGGCCGGCGACGACGCCGTCGGCGCTGAGGAAGACCTTGTCGGCCGATAGCCGCTCGAGCATGGTGAAGGCGGCTGGGCCGAAGGTGGACATGCTGCCGGGGCGGAGGGCGCCGCCGAGCAGGGTGACGTGGCCTTCAGGGAGGTCACACAGCAGCGGTACCGCCAGCAGGTTGTTGGTAATGACGTGCAGACCGCGTCTTTCGTTGAGCAGCTTGGCGAGGGCGGCGGTGGTGGTGCCGCCGTCCAGCACCAGGGTGTCGTGATCGTTGATATGGGCGAGGGCGGCGCGGGCCAGCAGGGCTTTTTCCGGGCCGGATTGACTGCTGCGCTGCTCCAGCGACGGCTCGGGCTCCCGGGTGCCAATATGGGTCGCGCCGCCGTAGGTGCGCAGGATCCGGCCTTCTTCCGCGAGGGCGGTGAGGTCGCGGCGGACCGTGGCTTCCGACACCCCCAGATGCCGGCACAGGGTTTCGACGTTGGTGTGACCAGCCAGGACCAGCTCGAGGATGGCCTGGCGACGTTTGGCGACCTTCATGGGGAATCCATCGGGAAAGACCGCGCTACTCTAGCGCAATCGCGCCCACCTCACAGCGACGCGCCACCGCAGACCGTCAGCGTCTGGCCGGTGAGGGCGCCGGCATCCGGACCGAGCAGGAAGGCGGTCAGGCCCGCGACCTCTTCAGGCTGCACGTAGCGACCCAGCGGGGGCAGCCGCGGCGGCGTACCGGCGCGACCCGGATCGCGCAGCATGGGCGTCTCGGTCGCCCCGGGCGCCACCAGGTTCACGGTGATGCCACGTGAGGCCAACTCCAGCGCCCAGGAGCGCACCAGGCCCACCAGGGCCGCCTTGGTGGCGGCGTACTGGCTGCGTCCGGCCGCGCCCTGCATGGTGCGGCTGCCGATCAGCACGATGCGCCCGCCCGCGGTGAGGCGCTCGATCAGGCGATCCACCAGCCGACTGGCCACGGCGACGTGCAGGTGCCACATGGCGGCGCCATCGGCCGGGTCCAGGGCGCCCAGCGGCGCAGTGCGCATGAAGCCGGCCGCATGGACGAGGGCGTCCAGTGGGCCCATGTCGGCCAGCACGGCATCCAGTGCCTGGTCATCGGCCAGGTCGACGCCGATCCAGGTCAGTGCTGAATGCGACTGCTCGGGCGGGCGGCGGCTGAGGCCGGTCACCCGCCAGCCCTCGGCGAGCAGGCGCTGGGTGATGGCCGCGCCGATGCCGGAGCTGACGCCGGTCACCAAGGCATGAGGCTGAGTCGTCATCACCGTCTCCTCTAACGCAGCGCGGCCAGGGGCAGGCGGACGTGCTTGATGCGCTGGCGGAAGTAGGTGAAGGCCAGGTGCACATCCCCGTCGGCCGCCTGCACCAGGCTCGGATAGGAGTACTCGCGATTGAGCTTCTCGGTGGAGTTGTTGGTCAGGCAGTAGCCATCGCCGGCCTCGATATCCAGGCGCCGCCAGCTGTGACCCTCATCCGTGGACACGGCCAGGCTCATGGGACCCCGCGGCACGCCCCAGACAGCGCTGCGCTCGCCGTCCTTCGCCACCGGATCGACACGGCTGTCGCCATCGTCGATCTCGTCATAGAGCGAGGCGCGGCGTTCGCTGTAGTCGGCGGCGCTGGTGGGGTTGTAGGCCACCACCAGCTCGCCGCTGGTGAGGCGAATAAACTGGATGGAGGAGTTGTTGTTGGGCAGGGCCGTCGGGGTGGGGGCGCTCCAGCTGCGACCACCGTCCTGGGAGCGGCTGGCGTGGATGAAGTCGGCCCAGCGACTGCGGAACAGCGCCAGCAGACTGCCGTCTCCCAGCGGCTGGATATTCATGTGCACGCAACCGGTGCTCTCGGGTACGGCATGCTCGGTCCAGCTGCGTCCCTGGTCGCTGGAGATCAGCACGGCGCTGGTGTCATGGCTGCCTACCCACTTTTCGCCAGGGCGGGCGATGCAGTGGAAGATCGGCAGCAGCCAGTCGCCGTTGGCCAGCACTACCGGCGGTTGGCGAACGAAGGTACCGGGGGTATCGATCAGCGTCTCGATGGCGCCCCAGCTGTGGCCGCCATCGGTGGATAGGCGACGACGAACGATGGCGGTGTCCTGGTTGCCGGCCACCTGAGCCGTCCACAGCAGCCACAACGGGCCATCTGGCGCCTGGAACAGGATGGGATTCTGCTCGGAGCGAGTGGGGTCGTCCGACAGCTGTACGGGCTCGCTCCAGGTGCCGGTCTTCGGATCGCGACGGCTCAGCAGGACCGAGATGTCGGCCTTGCCTTCCTGGGTGCCGGCGAACCAGGTGCACAGCAGGGTGCCGTCAGGCTGAGCCAGCAGGTTGGCGGCGTGGTTCTGCGGATAGGGCGTCGGCAGGAAGCTGTCCTGGCGGCCGGCGATGGCGATTTCAGTGATGGACATGGGGGACCTCGGCAGGAGCGGCCTTGGCGGCGGGCTGGGGGAAGAGACGTTCGATGACCACGACGATGGCAGGCGTCGCCAGGGCAACGTACATGTTGTCGATGCCATAGGGATTGCCCAGCAAATACCAGACGCTGGTGGTGATGGTCGAGGCCAGCAGGCCCAGGGTCGCACCGCGGTTGGTGGCGAACAGCGGCAGGTAGATGGCGATCATGGCGATCACCGCGATGGACAGGCGCAGCGCCCGGGTAAAGAACGACAGGTTGAGGATCTCGGGCACGAAGAACACGAAGAACAGCGGCACGAAGCCGATGATCAGCGAGATCACCCGGGTGGCCTTGAATTCACGCTCGGGCGTGGGCTTGCGCAGCGGCACGTAGAAGTCGCGGACCACCAGCGAGGCGATGGCGAGGGCCACGGTACTGACGCTGACGAAGATGGAGGCGACCAAGGAAATGGTCACCACACCGGCCAGCACCGGGTGCATCGACTGCAGGAAGACGGGCAGGGCATAGAGGCTGCTCATCTCCGGATGCAGGTACTTGGACGCGACCCCGATGAAGCCCAGCGCCAAGGAGATGGGGATGCACAGCAGCGAGGCATGGAAGGTGGAGCGTTGCGCGGCGCGCGCATCCTTGGTCGAGGAGATCGCCTGGATGATGAACTGGGTGGAGAAGATCGCTCCGACGGTACCGATGATCCAGGCGAAGATCTTGCTGCCGCCAATAGCGCCGTCCCAGGTGAAGTAGTGCTCCGGCATGTTCTGCATGACCGGGGTGAAACCGCCGGTCATGTGCAGGGCCACGCCCAGGACGATCAGCACGCCCACATACTTGACCGAGGTGTGCAGGATGCTGACGTAGGCCACGCTTTTCAGCCCGCCGAAGACGTAGTACAGAGTACTGACGATGGCCGTGATGAAGGCCGCGGTGGGCAGGTTGATCTTGAGTACGGTGGCGATGGCCGCGGCGCCGCTGACGTAGTTGCCCACGTTCACCAGCAAGAGGGCGTAGATCATGATGATCGACACCATCAGCTTGGTGGACAGGCCGTACTTCTGCGCGATGAAACCGGAGATGGTGAATTCGCCGGAGGCATAGAGCTTGCGTGCCATCAGCAGGCCGAACAGCGGAAAGCCGATGGCCGCGGCGATCACCGACCAAGAGGCGGCGAAACCACTCTCGAAGGCCGCCTGGGCGGTGCCCACCGTGGACTTGGCGCCGATGAATTCCGACATCATCAAGATACCCACCACGAAGGCCGGCATGCTGCGCGCGGCCACCATGAACTCGCCGCTGGTACGGCTGCGCAGGCGGATGCTGAGCCAGGTGGTGAAGAGGATGTAGGCCACCACCATCCCGATGATGATGGCGGTGCTTTGCACGTCGAACGTCTGCATGGAAATCGCTCCGTGTTGTTGTTGTACGAGCTTTTTCACAGGGCGCCGGCAGGCCGCCGACGCCCTGGGCGAGGAACGTCAGTGGCTGGGTTGGCCGGCGCCCAGCAGGTCCGCCTCCGGGTCATCCTCGGTGACGATGGGTTCCACCCGGCCGAGCAGGAACAGGTAGTTGAGGATGGCCGCCACGATCAGCCCCGCTGAGAACAGCAGGGCGATGTTGAAGGAGCCGGTGGTGGCGACGATGAAGCCGGTGACGATGGGGCCGACCACGCCGCCCATGTTGGACACCGAGTTCTGCAGGCCGGCCAGCATCGAGGTCATGCCGCGCGGGGCGATATCCCCGGGCATGGCCCAGACCTGGGTGGCGGCCACGGTGGTGCCGGACTTGGCGATGCACAGCAGCACGATGGCGATCCAGGCCGATTCGGCGAAGGCCGCGAGGCCGATGCAGGAGGCCATCAGCAGACCGACGATCAGGAAGGTCTTGCGGATCGTGGTCAGCGAATAGCGGCCACTGCGGTAAATGCGGTCCGACAACCAGCCGGCGAAGACTTCCACCACCATGGCGATCAGCAGCGGCAGGGCCGCCATGAAGCCCATGGAGATGAGGTCCATGCCCTTTTCCTTGACCAGGTAGGTGGGCAGCCAGGTGATGAAGAAGTAGGAGTTGTAGTTGATGAAGAAGAAGCCCAGGCACATGGCCCAGACGTTACGGTAGCGCAGCAGCGCGTACCAGCGCATGGCCGGCTTCTCGCCGTTGCCTTCGCGGCGGCGTTGGCCCTCGCGGATGTAGCGCACCTCGGCCTGGTTGATGCGCGGATGGTCTTCCGGATCGTTGCGGTAGAAGGCGAACCAGGCCAGGGCCCAGAGGATGCCGAGGGCGCCGCTGATGACGAAGGTCAGCTTCCAGCCGAACAGCGCGATCAGGCCGACGATCAGCGGCATGGCCACCGCGCCGCCGAACTTGGAACCGCTGTCGAAGATGCCCGAGACGGTGGCACGCTCCTTGTCGGGAAACCAGCGCGAGGTGATGCCGGCGTTGCTCGGGTAGGCCGCCGCCTCGCCGATGCCCAGGCCGATGCGCAAGGCGAACAGCGACTTGAAGCCCGTGGCAAGGCCGGTCAGAGCGGTCGCCAGCGACCACCAGAGCACGGCGCCGCCCAGGGTGGCCTTCTGACCAAAGCGGTCGGCCAGCCAGCCCGCGGGCAGCTGCAGCAGGGCGTACGACCAGAAGAAGGCCGACATGATCAGCCCCATCTCGGTCGCGTTGAGGGCGAATTCCTTGCTGATGAAGGGCGCGGCGGCGGAGAGCACCACCCGGTCGATGTAGTTGATGGCGATCGCCGTCCACATCAGTCCGGCGATGATCCAGCGAATCCTGGTGGCCTTGTTGTTGTTATCCATGATCAGGTTCCGAAAGGGGTTGGGGGTCAGGGGGCGACGACGACGGACTCCAGGGGGCCGGTGCCGGTGAGAGCGGCGACCACGTTGCGGGCGCAGGTGAGGCTGAGGATGTCCAGTGCGCCCGGGGTGTAGCCGGCGATGTGCGGCGACACCACCACGGTGGGCAGCCCGTACAGCGGGTGCTGGTTGGCCGGCTCGTCCTCGAACACGTCCAGGGCCGCACCGCCCAGGTGGCCGCTGTGCAGCGCCTGGTAGAGCGCCTCTTCATCGACGATGCCGCCGCGGGCGGCGTTGATCAGGTGGGCACCCGGCTTCATCAGGCCCAGTCGCCGTGCATCCAGCAGGTGGCGCGTGGCGTCGGACAGGCCGATGTGCAGGGTGACGAAATCGGCTTCGGCGAGCAGTTCGTCGAGGGCGCGAAATTCGATGCGTTCGCGGTCGGCGAAGGCCTGATCGGGATAGGGGTCATGGGCGATGACGCGCATGGCGAAGCCACTGGCGCGCCGCGCGACTTCCTTGCCGATGCTGCCCAGGCCGACGATGCCCAGGGTCTTGCCGTGGACATCCGTACCGAACAGCCGTGGCCACTCGCCGGCGCGGGTCTCGCGGTCCGCGCGGGCCACCTGGCGGGCCGAGGCCAGCAGCAGGGCGAAGGTGTAGTCGGCCACCGCATGGCGGTTGGAGTTGGGCACGTTGCACACGGTCACGCCATGGGCGCGAGCCGCGTCCAGGTCGATGTTGTCGACCCCGACGCCGTGCTTGCATACCAGGCGCAGCCCCGGCAGGGCCGCGAAGGTGGCGGCGTCGAAGACGTTGAAAGCGGTGATGGCCGCCTGGCACTCGGTTGCCGCGGCGATGAAACCCTCGGCATCGATGTCGGCGGGCAGGGTCACTACGTCGATGCCGTGGCGGGCCAGCAGCTCCAGCGGTTCCCGGGAGTACTTGGCGAAGGACGGCGAGGTGCAGACGACTTTCATGGTCAGGCTCCTCAGGCGGCCTGGCTGGCGCGATGCCGGCTGGCGAGTTCGGTGGCCTGGCGCAGCGCCTCGATGAGGCTGCGCTCGTCGGCAATGCCCTTGCCGGCGATGTCGAAGGCGGTGCCGTGGTCTACCGAGGTGCGGATCACCGGCAGGCCGACGGTGACATTGACGCCCGCTTCCAGGCCCATGACCTTGACCGGGCCGTGGCCCTGGTCGTGATACATGGCCACCACGCAGTCGAAGTCGCCGCGCCCGGCGCGGAAGAAGAGTGTGTCCGCAGGCAACGGGCCTTCCACGCGCCAGCCACGGGCGCGCAGCTCGTCGATGGCCGGCTGGATCTTGGTTTCTTCCTCGCCGTAGCCGAACAGGCCGTTCTCGCCGGCATGCGGGTTGATGCCGCAGACGGCGATCAGGGGGTCCTGGATGCCGGCCCGCTGCAGGGTGGCGTGGGCGCGTTCGATGGTGCGCTTGACCAGGCCCGGCTCGATGCGCGCGATGGCATCGATGATGCCGATATGGGTGGTGACGTGGATGACCTTGAGGATCGGCGTCATCAGCATCATCGACACCTCCTCGGTGCCGGTGAGGTGCGCCAGCAGCTCGGTGTGGCCCGGGAAGATATGGCCGCCCGCGTGCAGGGCTTCCTTGTTCAGCGGGGCGGTGCAGATGGCGTCGAGTTCGCCCGCGGAGGTGAGCTGCACGGTGCGTTCGATGTAACGATAGGCGGCGTCGCCGGCGAGGGCCGACAGCTTGCCGTAGGGCAGGTCGGCGGGGATCAGGCCGAGGTCGATGCAATCCACCACGCCGGGTTGGAAGCGTGCCTGATCGGGCCGCTCGATGGCGTTGATCTGCAGGCGACCGCCGACGATGCGATTGGCATCTTCCAGGCGACCGGCGTCGCCGATGACCAGCGGGCGGCAGCTGTCGTAGACCGCGGTGTGGGCCAGGGACTTCATGATGATCTCGGGACCGACGCCGCTGGCGTCACCCATGGTGATGCCGATGACGGGACGTTCAGACATGGTGGGCTTCCTTGTGCAGGGAGGCCGAGGCCTGTGCGGGTGGGCTGGCGCGCAGGTGGCGCCAGGCGTCGAGGAGGGTGTTGGCTTGGCCGAAGCCGCCGGCCTTGGTGACGACGTTCAGGGCGCGGCCGCGCCAGCGCGTGCTGGCCAGGGCCACGCCCGGCGCGAGGGCGCCGTGCAGGTCCAGCGCGGTGATGCCGGCCTGGGCGAGCAGGGCGCGAGCGGTCTCGCCGCCAGTGGCCATGAGGGCGGCGGACTCCTGTAGGGCGGGCTGCAGCAATTCGGCCAGGGCCTGGCTCAGGGCCACGGCCTGACGCGGATCCCGCGCTTGCTGGTCAAGACTGACCAGGACGTCTTCGCCGCGGGCGAGCTGCCGAGCGAGGGCCATGGCCAGCGCGGTACGCTCGGCGGCGTGTTGCGGCTCCAGCAGCCAGGCAGGGGCCAGCCGCTGCCAGTGTTGGCCGCTCCCGGCCACTAGACGCTCGGCCTGGGCCTGGGAGTGCCGCGACATGCTGCCCACCACCGTAAGGATCGGGCCGTCGCTTGGAGGGCGGAGCGCGATGTGGTCGGTCAGGCCCAGCGCTGCGGGCAGCGCCTCGGCCAGACCTGCGGAGCCGACCCAGAACAGTTGCTGCGCCAGGGGCGCGGAGGCCCGGCCCAGCGCCTCCAGGTCCGTTTGGCGCTCGGCGTCGCAGACCAGCGCGGGCAGACCACTGTCCAGCGCGCGGCGCAGGGCGGCGGCCAGGGCCACCGGCTGACGCAGGGTGGCGAGGTCGAGCCGGGCACAGCTGATGCCGTGATCGGTCAGTTGAGCGACCAGATCGGCACTGCCGGTCAGGCCCTCGTTGCGCCAGACATCGGTCTGGTCGACCGGTACGCCGTCCAGGTACTGGAGGCCACCCTGGGTCGTGCGGCCCAGTGCCGGGTAGGCGGGCGCGACCAGGGCCAGGCCGCGCGGGGCAAGGGCCGCTACCTCGGCGGCGACATTGCCACGCAGGGTGGAGTCGATCTTCTTGTAGAGCGCGGCGCCCGCCAACGCCGGGTGCCCGAGCAGTGCGGCATGGCGCGCGGCGGCCGCACGCGAGTCCAGTCGACGGCTGTCCAGATCCAGTGCCGTCACCGGCGCCTGGGCATCCAGGGCCTCGGCGTCGAGCAGCACCCGGGTCGCCTGGGCCTTGGCGAAGCCCAGAGCACAGTCGGCGGCGCCGCTGAGATCGTCGGCCAGGATCAGCAGGCGGGTCATGGCAGCAGGCGCCGGTACAGCGCCTGGATGTCGTCCAGGCTCAGCGGCTTGGGATTGTTGACCATCAGCCGGGTGACCTTGGACGCTGCCACGGCCATTTCTGGCAGGTGTTCCTCGCGGACACCAAAGGCGGCCAGGTCCTGCGGAATCTCCAGGGTGGCGGTCCAGGCGGCGATCTGTTCGATCAACTTGTGTGCGGCGGCTTCGTCGCTGTCTTCCTCGCGGGCGAGGCCGCAGACCAGGGCGGCGCGCTTCAGGCGTGGTGCGCAGCTGTCCAGGTTGAAGGCCATGACATGGGGCAGCAGCATGGCATTGGCCACGCCGTGGGTGACGTGGAACTTGCCGCCCAGGGGATAGGCCAGGGCATGCACGGCGGCCGTGCCGGCCGCGGTCAGGGCCACGCCGCCGTAGGTGGAGCCGAGCAGCATGTCGCTGCGGGCGCGCACCGAGTCCGGCTGCTGATAGGCCTCGACGATGCTGCCGGCGATCAGGCGCATGGACTCCAGGGCAAAGGTATCGCTGACCGGATTAGCCTTGTTGGAGATGAAGGACTCCAGCGAATGGGTGAAGGCGTCCATTCCGGTGGCGGCGGTGATGGCCTTGGGCAGGCTCAGGGTCAGCAACGGATCGAGCAGCACCAGCGCTGGCAGCAGGTGGCGGCTGACCACGCCCACCTTCAGCTCTTCGTCAGGCAGGGTGACGATGGCGTTGGGGGTGACCTCCGAGCCGGTGCCCGCAGTGGTCGGCACCAGCACGGTGGGCAGCCCGGCGCGGGCCACCTGGTCGATACCCAGCATGGACCTTAGCGACTGCTCGTTGGTGAGCATGACCGCGAACAGCTTGGCGGCGTCCAGCACCGAGCCGCCGCCGATGGCGAGCAGGGCGTCGGGCTGGCGCGGCGCGACCTGCTCGCGGAACACCTGCTCGATGTTCTCCAGGGTGGGCTCGATCTCGACGTTGTCGATCACCGCCACCTCGATGTCGCGGGCGGCCAGCTGTGCCTTGACCCGCTCGGTTACGCCCAGGCCGTGCATGGCCTGCTGGGTGACCAGCACCACGCGGCGCAGCGGGACGTCGAGGAGGGCGAGCTTGTCGCCGAGCTGGTCGAGGGCGCCGGCGCCATGGACCAGGTGTTTGACGGTATGGAAATGGTAGAGGGACATGGGCGCTCCGGATCAGTCGCGATAGACGGCCAGTAGGCCTTCGAGCTTGTGTACGGTGGCTTCGTCCAGCGGCGCCACCGGGGCCCGGCAGGGACCGACCGGGACGTTGAGCAGGTCGGCGGCCTTCTTCAGTACCGACGGCATGGTCCCGAGGGCGAAGGCGTCGCGCAGCGGCCGCAGCCTTTCCTGGGCGGCGCGGGCGGTGGCGTGGTCACCGGCCTGGAAGGCGTTCCAGATGCTCATGACCACCTGCGGCACGGCATTGGCGGTGGCCGCCACGGCGCCGTCGCCACCTGCCAGCAGGTTCCAGTAGATGAGGGAGTCGGTGCCGGCGAAGACGGCGAAGTCGTCGCTGCGGTATTTCAGCATCTGCACCAGGGCGTCGAAGTTGCCGGCGCTGTCCTTGATGCCCTTGATCTGCGGGTGCTGGCTCAGGGTGGCCACCGCGCCGATGCCGATGGACATACCGGTCTTGGCCGGGATGTTGTAGAGCATCAGCGGCAGCGAGGAAGCGTCGCCGATGGCTTCGTAGTGGGTGATCAGCTCTTTCTGGCTGACGGCATTGAAGTAGGGCGTGATGACCGAGAGGGCGTCGACGCCGCGATCCGCCATCTTTTTGTTCAGTTCGATCACTTCGTGGGTGGCGAAGGCACCAGTACCGGCTACCACTGGCACCCGACCGCCGGCGGCGTCTACCGTGAGCTCGGCGATACGCAGCTTCTCGGCTTCGGAGAGGGCGAAGAACTCGCCGTTGGTGCCCAGTACGAACAGGCCGTGGACGCCAGCGCCGATCAGATTTTCGATCAGACCGCGCAAGGCGTTTTCATCGACGCGCTGCTGGGCGTCGAACGGGGTGACGAGGGCGGGAACGATGCCGCGGAATTTCATGATCATGCCTACCTTGTGATTGTTCTAATCACAATAAAGCACGTTTTGATCTAATCGATCAATAGTGGACCGGCGAATTATCACGCTGAGTGACGGTCTGCACGTTCGGCGGAGATCACAGGGTGTGCCTGACCTTGACTGTCTGGCGTCCAGGGCGCGTCGGTCGCTCGGCATGAACGCTGCCCAGGTGGCGGTCATTACCCTGATTGAACTGACAAAATTGTCACGCGCTGGTACCCGTTCCTGACCGAATGATCAGGTTAGGGTGGCGAGGTCATTTCCTGGGCCTCGCCTCATGTCGCGCTTTCTCACTGCCGTAACCGCCGCCCTCCTGGGCACCACCCTGCTCGCTCAGGCGCAGGCCGCCTTGCCGCAGCACCCTGATCTGGACCTGCCTGCCGCCCAGCGGCTGGCACAGGCCGCGCCCTGCAGTGCAGCGCTCGCGGTACTCGATCACAGTGGCCAGACGATCCTGCTGCAGCGTGATACCCGCGTCGGGCCGCACAACACCGAGGCGGCGCGGCGCAAGGCCTTCACCGCGCTCTCCGCCCGCACGCCTTCGCAGGCGCTGGCCGAGCGTGCCCGGCAGAACCCGGACGCCGCCAATCTCGTCACCCTGCCCGAGTTGCTGCTACTGGGCGGTGGCATCCCGCTCTATGAAGGCGACCAGCTGGTCGGCGCCCTCGGCATCGCCGGGGCCGGCGGTGGCGGTGCGGACGAGCGCTGTGCGCTGGCGGCCGCTGAACACCTCAACCTCACCTCCCATCCTTGAAGGAGACTTCCATGAAGACGTTCGTGCTGTTGTCCGGGCTGGCCCTGTCCGGCTTCGCGGTCGCCGCCCCCAATCCGCTCAGCGTGCATGTGCTGAACCTGGAAGACGGCAAGCCGTCGGCGGGAGTCCATGTGACCCTGGAGCGCCAGGTAGGGCAGGGCTGGCAGCCGCTGGCGGAAGAGATCACCAACGAACAGGGGCGGGTACCGGCGCTGTTCCCGAAGGAAAACACCTTCGAGAAGGGTGAGTACCGCGTGGTCTTCAAGACCGGCGACTACTATCGCCAGCAGGGCCGCAGCGCCTTCTTCCCCGAGATCCCGGTAGTGTTCGACGTCACCCAGCCGGAGCAGCACTACCATATCCCGCTGTTGCTCAGCCCCTACGGCTTCAGTACCTACCGGGGTTCCTAGGTCTGTACGAAACGTCAGCGAGCGAAGGTCGGGCAAGGCCTGGGCGGCTCCGGAAAACGCTGGGCAAGCGGATCGGGCTCGCGCACGACCGGGCTCGCGCACGAGCTCACGAGCGGTAAATGCGCAGTGCGAACGGGCCGCCTAGGCCGGGCTGGCGATCCAGGCCGTGTTCAACCAGGCATCACCGAGCTTAGGCGTTTCTCGTAAAGAACCTAGTCGCCGGTGAGGCGCAACGCCTCACGCCCTCTGCTGCGTCCGGGCGGGCGCGGTGAGGTCCGCGGCGAGGGCAGGTCCTCCGGCCTGGAGGGCCTGCCTGGCTTGGCAAAGGGGCTATCGCGAGCTGCGGAGGGAGCCTGTTTAGGCGGTAGCTTCGCTCGCCTAGGGTAGCCACAGCTACCCCGTGTGGCCTGTCGTTCCCAGGCCCTATGAGCGGCACGCTGCCGGTGGGCGGCAAGATAAGCGGCCGGCGGCGTCATCCTCGGAGAATAGCAACCTTTGCCGATCTCCTGATCCCCAAAAGCCCTCGCCAGTCTCGAATCGGCCCGGCTCGCGAATAGGCTGTCTGATCGCCAACGAGCGGACAGCGATACCGGCGCCTTAAGTGAGTCCTAATCGACAAAGTGTAGCCTTGGTCGCGTGAACCCTTATTGTGCCCGGTTATTTTTTCGAGCGGTGCAATCGATCATGAATGACAAATGACGTCCACCGTTACCTTGTCAGGAGCTGGTAGGTATGCCGCTCGATCAGTTTTCACCTAGCTTTTCTACGGTCCGGGCTGACGCGGCTGCAGGCGGCGTGCCCCTGTGAGCCAGGACTTCGCGTCACTGCGCAACAGTCAACGCGGCCCGGTGCTGCTGCTGGCCTCCGGACCTTCGGCTGGCGAACTCAGCCTGGACGCCTGGCAGGGGGTGCCGATCATCACCATGAACGGCGCCATTGCCAAGCTGAGTGGGAGCGGCATCCGCCCGCTGTTCTACGTCTGCAGCGACCTGAGCTTCGCCGAGCAGCAACCCGATCTCTATGAGCGTGGGCTCGAGCAGGCGCAACGGCTGGCCTTGTGGCCCGAGGCGATCGAAAGGCTGGCGGGAAGCCGGCAGGCCAAGGCTCACGCGTTGCGCCGAGCGCCCAGTACCCGTCTGGAACACTACCTCGGGCGGGAGCGCGACCAAGCCGAACGCACGCTGACCTTGCTCAGTCGGCGGGCGCGCGACATAGGTTTCAGCCGGGACATGGACTACGGCATCTTCGACGTGCGCACCGTGGCCTACATCGCGCTGCAACTGGCCTATCACCTGGGCTTCACCGAGATCTATCTCGCCGGTGTCGATCTCAACGCGCAGGCCCCGCGCTTCTACGAAGGCAGTACGCGGCCAAGATCCCCCTGCGGCCTGGAAGAGCACCTGTACAGTCGTATCCTGCCCGGGTTCAAGGTCATGCAGGACGTCATGACCGCCGAGGGCCGCCAGGTCTTCAACCTGTCGCCTAGCAGCCGCATTCCCGCCCAGCTCATCCCGCCGGCCGACCTGGCGGTGGTCGAGGCCGCCTGGCTGGGATTGCGAACCCGCCAGGCCGGTTGAAGCCGCGAGGTCAGTACTCCTGGCGCGTCGGCCGGAAGAGGATTTCGTTGATGTCCACGTCGTCTGGCTGGCTCAGGGCGTAGACCACCGCCCGGGCGAAGGCGTCGGCGGGAATGGCCAGCTCATAGAGCTTGCGGACGTTCTCCGCGACGTCCGCCTCGCTGATGCTGTTGGGCAACTCGGTGGCCACGGCGCCGGGCGAGAGGATGGTGGTGCGGATGCCATAGGGCTTGACCTCCTGGCGCAGGCCCTCGGAGATGATCCGCACCGCATGCTTGGTGGCCGAATAGACGGTGCTGCCCGCGCGGACCTTGTGACCGGCGACCGAAGAGACGTTGATGATGTGGCCACTCTGCTGCGCCTGCATGGTCGGCAGGACCGCGGCGATGCCATAGAGCACACCCTTGATGTTGACGTCGATCATCCGGTCCCAGTCTTCCAGTCGCCGCCGGTCCAGCGGCGAATGCGGCATCAGCCCGGCGTTGTTGAGCATGACGTCGATCCGGCCGTATCGGTCCAGGGCGAGGTCGACCAACGCCTGGACCTGCTCGGCCTGGGTCACGTCGGTGGCCTGGACCGCCACCTGGGCGCCGGTGGCCTGCAACTCCGCCGCCAGGGCCTCCAGACGGTCGAGCCGGCGCGCGCCCAGCACCAGGCGCGCACCCTCCTGGGCCAGCCGGCGCGCGGTGGCCTCGCCGAGGCCGCTGCTGGCACCGGTGATCACCACCACCTTGTCGTGGATGTTGTCGCTCATGGCAAAGGCTCCTCAGGTTGTCGAGAGACATCTGACTTGCCGCCCAGCCCAAGGTGCGGCGACTGGCGCGGCCGCCGTCCGGGGGGGGGCCGGCGCAACAGCTCTGGGGCGGTCCCCTGGCATCCAGGCAACTCGTCGGCGAGCCTGAATGGCGTAGGGCAGAGGAGGACGTCCTGGGGGGCCGGCTCAGCGCCAGCCCAGCGTCAGTCCCCAGACCACGCCGTAGCGCGCGGCCTTGGCCAGGGTCACCACCAGCAGAAAGCGCCACAGCGGCTCGCGCATCACCCCGGCTACCAGGGTGAGCGGATCGCCGATGATCGGCGTCCAGCTGAGCAGCAGCGACCACCAGCCATAACGCTGGTAGGCCGCCTGGATGCGCGTTAGGCGCTCTGGCGATAGCGGGAACCAGCGGCGCTCGTGGAAGCGCTCCAGCTGGGTACCGAGCCACCAGTTCAGGGTCGAGCCGGCGACGTTGCCCAGGGTGGCGGCCAGCAGCAGAAATACTGTTTCGTAGCGCGCGGTAAGCAGCAGCCCGGCCAGCGCGGCTTCCGATTGCAGGGGGAGCAGGGTGGCGGCGCCGAAGGCGAGCGCGGCCAGGCCGAGGTACAGACTCAGGGCTTCCAGCACAGCGGCTCCTGCTGGGAAAGGTCAGGGATCGCGGACGGCGGAAAGCGTCCCGGTCCGCCCGAGGCTGCCGAGCATAACGCCTGTAGGGAGGGATTGGCCGCCCCCTGCACCCAGGCTGCGCGCCTGGCGTTCAGCCCAGTTTGGCGATCCATTCCTCCACCGAGTCGCCGCTGCTGATATCGGGCTGTACCAGGCCATCGATCATGAAGGTGGGCGAGACGTGGATGCCGTTCTGCCGGGCGTACTTGCAGTGCCATTTGATGGCCTGTTGCAGGTCGGGCTGGGCGAAGGCCTCGGCCAGGGCCAGGCCGCTGTAGCCTTCCAGGCGGGCGATGATGTCGTTGGGCGTGGCGTCACGGTTGGGGCCGGTGGCGTGGTCCTGGAATTCGAATTCCTCGCGGTGAGCGGCGACCGCCGCCAGCACCGCCTTGGCGCTGTCCTTACCGGCTTCCAGGGTAGCGGCGGCCAGCACGCAGCGCACCACCACGCCGGAAAACAGGTGCCAGGGCTGGGATTGCAGGCGGATCTTCAGGGTGATGCGGTCAGGGCCAGCCTGGGCCAGCAGGTCGTCGAGCTTGTTGAAGGCCTTGACCGAGAAGGGGCAGGTGGGCTCGAGAAAGACTTCGAAAGTACGGGGGCCGTGGCCCCAGCTCAGGGTGTCTGCGTACATCGGGATCTCCGGTGGTGATGGGCGAAACGACCGGGATCAGACCGCACGCCGTCCCTGGCGTTTTCCCGGTGCGTGAGGCATCAAGGAATCAGGCGCCGCCGCCGCATATCTTCCAGGTGCGCCAGCAGGACCTCGTCCGACCTCAGGATCATCCGCTGGAAGCCGGCCTGCCGCGCCTTGGTCACGTCGAAGATGGCGTCCTTCTCGACATGGAAGATGAAGTCACCGAAGGCGCCCGGGGCGATCCGCTGGGGATCGGCTTCGGCCAGGTTCTCGCGCCGGGCCAGGGCCTGCCAGACCGGCTTGAGCGCGGTCAGCCGCTGATCCAGGGAAATCGGCTGGGGCTCGCCCACCTCCAGGCCGAACCAGTCGGCCAGCTTGGGCCAGACGTGGCTCCAGCGAAAGACGTCGCCGTTGGTGAGGTTGAAGGCGCCGTCGCGTTCTTCTTCGGCGGCCCAGACCGCGGCCTCACCCAGCAGCGGCGCGGCGGTGACATTGACCAGGGCATCGCGATAGGCCTGCTCCGGGCCGGGGAACTGCATGGCGGTGCCGGTCTCCCGGCAGAGGGCACCATAGAGGCCGATGAGATTGCCCAGGTTCATCGCCGAACCCAGGGAATGGCCGATGACGATGTCGGGCCGCAAGGCGGTCCAGCGGATGCCGTCCGCCTCTAGGCTGCGGACGAAATCCTCGTGGCGGAAATAGAGATTGGGCGGGAAGTGGCGGCTGTCGTCTTCCCGGGCGGGCGTCTTGTAGACGCCGAGATGAGCGCCGTAGATCTTGCCGCCCTGGACGAAGGTGATGCGCTCCAGGGGCGCACCGGCACTGCGTATCGCGGCTACCAGGTTTTCCAGCATGGCGGCGTTTTCGTCGGCCTCCACGCCCGGGTCCGGATTGGGCTTGAGGGCACTGTAGAAAAGGTGGGTCACGCCAGCGAACTCGTCCTTGGCGGCGGCCAGGCTTGCGGTGTCCAGTAGGTCGGCGGTTACATGGGGGAAGCGACTCGGCGCGGCCTGCGAACGGCCCACGGTAGCGATGGACCAGCCGCTCTGGGCGAAGGCGTCCAGCACGGCCTGGCCGATGATGCCGCTGGCGCCGGCGATGAGGAGTTGTCTGGCAGTCATGGGGTCTCCTGGAGAAGTCTGTTGCGGACGATGAAGGGGAGACCCCGGCTGCCCTCGATTTGTCCCCTGTTCGGGCTGGACGGTCGACGGGGCAGGGCTGCGCCGGCGTCCCGTCGCGGCGCGCTTTCAAGGTCGTCCGGCGCGGACTACCTTGGACCTTTACCCATCGCGCGAGGCGGTCCTTCATGGCGACATCTCCGGCGGCTTTTCCGGCCTTACCAGCACTGCTCGCGGAGGTGCTGGCTGCCTTCGAGCTGCCTCGTGCGGCGGCTGGGCAACTGCGCGTCGTGAATGCCGACAGCCTGGCCTCCTGCTTTCCTGTCAGCGATCTGGCCACGGCCTCCATGGGCGCGGCCGGCCTGGCGGTGGCGGACCTGTTGGGTGCGACCGGACCGGTCGCCGAGGTGCGGGTGGATCGGCATCTGGCCGCGGCTTGGTTCAGTCGTTCGCTCAAGCCCCAGGGCTGGGCCCTGCCGGCTGCCTGGAACCCGGTCGCCGGCGACTATCGCACCCGCGACGGCTGGCTTCGCCTGCACACCAATGCGGCTCACCATCGGGCGGCGGCGCTCGGCGTCCTGGGCTGTGCCGGGACCCGCGGCGCGGTGGCCGAGGCGGTCGCCAGCTGGTCGGCCACCGCGCTGGAAACGGCGGTGGTCAGCGCCGGTGGCTGCGCCGCCGAAATGCGCAGCCTGGCGGCCTGGCAGGCCCACCCCCAGGGTCGCGCGGTAGCGGCCGAGCCGCTGGTGGCCCTCGACTGGCAGTCCTGTGCGCCAGCCACGGCCTGGCGACCCGAGCCGCAGCGGCCCCTGGCCGGTATCCGCGTACTCGACCTGACTCGCATCCTCGCCGGGCCCATCGCTACCCGGTTGCTGGCGGGGCTAGGGGCCGAGGTGCTGCGGCTGGATCCGCCCGCCTGGGACGAGCCGGCCCAGGCGCCGGAAGTGACCCTGGGCAAGAGCTGCGCCCGTCTCGACCTGCGCCGGCCCGCCGACCGCCTGACGTTCGAGCGCCTGCTCGGCACGGCCGAGGTGCTGGTGCACGGCTATCGCCCGGAAGCCCTGGAGCGCCTGGGCTACGGTGCGGCCCAGCGCCGCGCGCTGAATCCGGCGCTGGTCGACGTCAGCTTGAACGCCTACGGCTGGAGCGGTCCCTGGGCCGGCCGCCGTGGCTTCGACAGCCTGGTGCAGATGTCCTCCGGCATCGCCGCGGCCGGTCGTGACTGGCGGCAGGTGGCGGAGCCGGTGCCCCTGCCGGTCCAGGCCCTCGACCATGCCACCGGCTACCTGATGGCGGCCGCGGTCATCCGCGGCCTGACCGCCCGCGCCCGGGAGGGCCGTACCCTGAGCGCGCGCCTGTCCCTGGCCCGTACCGCCTGCCTGCTGACCGCGCATCCTGTCGTCGCCAGCGAGCCACTGTTCACTGGCGTGCAGGACGGCGACTACGGCGGCGAATCCGAGCCCACCGCCTGGGGGCCAGGGCTGCGCCTGCGCCCGGCACTGGCGATCGGCGACCTGCGCCTGCACTGGGAACGGCCGGCTACCCGGCTGGGGTCGGCGACCGCGGCCTGGTCGACGGCGGACTGAGCGGGGTTGCCCGGCTCAAGGCTCCAGGCAATACCCCACCCCATAGATGGAGCGGATCAGCTCGCAGTCCGGGTCGAGGCGGTGCAGTTTGCGGCGGACGTTGCGCACGTGGCTGTCGACGGTGCGGTCGGTGACGATGCGGTAGTCGGCGTGCAGGTGGTTGAGCAACTGGTCGCGGGAGAGCACCTTGCCGGGGTGCTTGGCCAGGGTCGCCAACAGACGGAATTCCACCGGGGTCAGCTCCAGCGGCTGGCCGTTGTAGCTGGCCTGGTAGGCCTCGGCGTCCAGTTGCAGGCCGCTGGGCGCGGGAAGGCTACCCGCAGCGCTGCGGCGCAGCACGGCCTTGACCCGGGCCACCACCTCGCGCGGGCTGAAGGGCTTGCAGATGTAGTCGTCGGCGCCCAGCTCCAGGCCGAGCAGGCGGTCGATCTCGTCGACCCGGGCGGTGACCATGATGATCGGCAGGGCGCTGAAGGCCCGTACCGCGCGGCACACCTCCAGACCGTCCAGGCCGGGCAGCATCAGGTCGAGCAACACCAGGTCGGGCGGTGTGGCACGGATCGTCGCCAGGGCCTCCTGGCCATCGGCGCGCCAGTCACAGGTGAAGCCGGCGGCCTTGAGGTAGTCGCCGAGCAGGGCGGCCAGCTTGGGTTCGTCTTCCACCAGCAGGATGGTCTGGCTCATGCCGGGCTCCGGTCGTCGAGGGCGGGCAGCTGGAGTTCCAGCCAGAGGCCGCCGAGCGGCGAGGCCTGTGCCTGCAGGCGTCCGCCGTGGACCTCGGCGATGCCGCGGCAGATGGCCAGGCCCAGGCCGGCGCCGCCGCTGCGGCGACTGCGCGAGCCCTCGACGCGATAGAAGCGTTCGAACAGCCGCTCGCGATCGGCGGCGGGCACACCGGGGGCGGAGTCCTGCAGGTCGACCTGTAGCAGCTGGCCGACCTGGCGCGCTGTGAGGCGCACCTGGCCGGGGGCCTCGGTGTATCTCAGGCTGTTTTCCAGCAGGTTGTAGAACAGCTGGCCGAGGCGCGCCTCGTCGCCGCGAATCATCAGGGGCGCGTCCGGCAGCTCCAGCTGCAACGCCAGGCCGGCTTGGCGATAGCGGGCGCGCCAGGCATCGGCGGTCAGCGCCAGCAGCATCGCCAGGTCCAGGGGCTCGTGGCGATAGGTGGGGCCACCCACCTCGGCCAGGGACAGTTCGAAGAGATCGTCCACCAGCTTGTTCAGCGAGCCGACCTCGGTCTGCAGCGATTTCACCCCACCGTTGTCCAGCGGCCGGATGCCGTCTTCCATAGCCTCCAGCTCACCCTTGAGCACCGCCAGGGGCGTGCGCAGCTCGTGGGAGATGTCGGCCATGAACACCCGGCGCTGGCGTTCGTTGTCCGCCAGGGCCTTGGCCAGGCGATTGAAATCCTGCGCCAGCTGGCCGGCCTCGTCGGCGGAGCGGATGGGCAGCTGGATGCCGTAGTCGCCCGCCGCCAGGCGGTGGGTGGCGGCGGCCACGGTACGGATCGGCCGTAGCAGGGTGCGGGCGATCCACCAGGCCAGGGCGGCGGCGAGCAACAGGCAGACGAAGGCGATCACCAGGCTGGAGCGGATCTGGCCCTGCTGGAAGCGCCGGTCGCCGTCGCTGATCACCGCCTCGAAGGGGGTCAGGGCCAGCCAGCCGACCACCTGGCCCTGCCAGTGGATGGCGCGCAGCAGGGGATGCGGCGCGATCTGGCGAAAGCCGATCAGGTAGCCATGCTCAGCGTCCAGCAGCGAGAAGCGCAGGAAGGCGCCGGTGAGATCCGAGACCGGCGGGGTGGGCCGGCTGGCCTGGCCCGCCGGCACCTCGGGCCGCAGCAGCTGGATCCAGGCCTCGGGCGGATGCTGGTTGAGCAGGAAGTCCCAGCTGTGGTGCTCGGCGTAGGCGTGCTCGAAGCGCGGCACCAGGGCGTCCAGGCGCTGTTCGGCCTGCTCGTTGAGATAGCCGAGGAAGTCCCGCGAGAAACTCAAGTAGGACGCCCAGGCCATGCCCAGCACCGCGAAGGCGCAGAGCGCCAGGGCGGCGAGGAAGACCTTGGCGGACAGGGACAGGCGAAGCAGGCCCATGCGGATCTCGGCAATGGAAGGTAGGGGCACGCTAGCAGCTCCGCGGATGGCTGTCAGGGGGCCGCGGCCAGGCGCGTGGCCTGCCAGTCGCCGCCCAGGGCCATGTGCAACTGGACGCTGGTCACCAGCTGGCTGGATTCCAGCTGCAGCAGGCTCTGTTCCTGGCTGAGCTGGGTGGCCTGGGTGGTGGCGACGTCCAGGTAGTCGATCAGGCCGGCCTCGTACTGGTCGCGGGTCACGCTGGCCGAGTCGCGGGCGGCGGCCACGGCGCGGCGCTGGGCGGCGAGTTCCGGATCCAGGGTGTGCAGGGCCACCAGGTAGTCCTCCACTTCGCCGAGGGCGGTGAGCACCGTCTGCCGATAGCTGGCGACCTTGGCGTCGTAGGCGGCGCGCGCCTGGTCGACGCTGGCGCGGGTGGCGCCGAAGTCGAACAGGGTGCCGGAGAGGGTCGGGCCCAGCGACCAGAAGCGGCTGGGCGTCTTGAACAGCTCGCCGAGCAGGCTGCTCTGGTAGCCACCGCTGGCGCTCAGGGTAAGGTCCGGGTAGTAGGCGGCGGTGGCCACGCCGATGGCGGCGTTGGCGGCAGCCACCTGCCGTTCCGCCTGGGCGATGTCGGGGCGGCGCTCCAGCAAGGCGGTGGGCAGGCCGGCGGGAATGTCCGGCAGCCGCGCCTGCCAGTGCGGATCGACGGCCAGGCTGAAGTCCGCCGGCGGCTTGCCGAGCAGCAGGGCGATGGCGTGTTCCAGCTGGGCACGCTGGGTGGTCAGGTCCAGCCGACTGGCGTCGGCGCTCTCCAGCTGGGTGCGGGCCTGGGCGAGGTCGGCGCGGGAGGCGAGCTGTTCGTCGTATTTGTTCTGGATCACCGCCAGGTAGCGCCGGTAGTCGGCCAGGGTCTGGTCGTAGAGCGCCAGGCGTCGATCCAGGATGCGCAGCTGGAAATAGTCCTGGGCCAGCTCGGCCTGGGCGCTGAGGGTGGCATTGGCCAGCTCCGCGGCGCTGGCCTGGGCACTGGCGCGGTCCTCTTCCAGGGTGCGGCGCAGCTTGCCCCAGAGGTCCAGGTCCCAGCTCAGGCCGAGGGTCAGGCTTTCGGCGTTCCTCACGCTGGCGCCGCTGCTCGAGCTGTCGCTGGTCCCGCTGGCGTTCTCGCTGCGGGTGGTCTTGGCGTCCAGGGTGGCGCTGGGCAGGGTCTCGGCGCGGCTTTCGCGGACCAGGGCGCGCGCCTGGCGATAGAGGGCCTGGTACTGGGCGACGTTCTGGTTGGACACCGCCACCTGGTCGAGCAGCGCCGTGAGTTGCGGATCGGCGTAGCCTTGCCACCAGGCGCCCTTGGCCTGGTCGTCGCGCGGACTGGCGGCCTTCCAGCCGGCGGCTTCCTTGAACTGGGTCGAGAGCGGAGCGCTGGGCCTCTGGTAGTCGGGGCCGACGGTGCAGCCGGCGAGCAGGGCCAGCAGGAGCAGGGCGGGTAGGGCGTGCGGGGCATGCATGGTCGTTACCTTCAGGCCGCGGAGCGGCGCAGCTGCGTGCGCCAGAAGCGGCGACTGGCGCGGCTCAGGCGGTCGAGACAGAGGAATACCACCGGGGTGGTGAAGAGCGTCAGCACCTGGCTCAGGGCCAGGCCGCCGGCGATGGCTAGCCCCAGGGGACGGCGCAACTCGTCGTCGCCGCCGCTGCCCAGGGCCAGCGGCAGGGCGCCGAAGAAGGCCGCCAGGGTGGTCATCAGGATCGGCCGGAATCTCAGCCGGCAGGCCTCGCGGATGGCCTCGGCCGGCGCCAGGCCCCGCTCGCGCTCGGCCGCCAGGGCGAAGTCCACCAGCAGGATGGCGTTCTTCTTGACGATGCCGATCAGCAGCAGGATGCCGATCAGGGCGATGAGGGTCAGCTGGGTCCCGGTCGCCAGTAGCAGCAACAGGGCGCCCACCCCCGCGGAGGGCAGGGTGGAGAGGATGGTCAGCGGATGGATGTAGCTCTCATAGAGCATGCCCAGCACCAGGTAGATGGCCGCCAGCGCCGCGGCCACCAGCCAGGGGATCTGGGCGACCAGGGTGGCGAAGGCCTGGGCGGTGCCCTGGAAGCCAGACTGGATCTCCCGCGGCAGGCCGACCTTGCTCAGCGCCGCCTGGATCGCCGCCTGGGCCTGTTCCAGGGAGACTCCATCGGCCAGATTGAAGGCCAGGGTGCTGGTGGCCATCTGGCCCTGGTGCGCCACCGCCAGGGCCGCGTTGCCGCCGGCGAAGCGGGCGAAGGCGGCCAGCGGGACCTGGTCGCCACTGCTGGTCACCACATAGAGCTGGCGCAGTACCTGCGGATCCTGGGTGTAGGCTGGCGCCAGCCCCAGCACCACGTGGTACTGGTTGAGGGTGCGATAGAGGGTGGCGACCTGGCGCTGGCTGAAGGCATTGTCCAGCAGGGTATCGAGATCCTTGACGGTCACCCCCAGGCGGCTGGCGGCGGCGCGGTCGATCTCCAGGCGCACCTCCTGCCCGCCGGTCTGGGCATCGGAGTCCACCCCGGTCAGTTCCGGCAGCGCCTTGAAGGCGGCCTCCACCCTGGGCGTCCAGCTGCGCAATTCGTCGAGGTCGTCGGCCTGCAGGCTGAACTGGTAGGTGGCGTTGGCGCTGCGGCCGCCCACCCGCAGGTCCTGGGCGGGCATGAGGAACAGCTGGATGCCCGCATGGCGGCTGCCGAGCTGGCTGAGGCGGTTGCCGATCTGCTGGGCGCTGGCCTGGCGTTCGCTGTAGTCCTTGAGGCGGATGAAGAACTGCGCCGAGTTGCGCGAGCCGAACATGCCGCCGCCGGTGGAGGCCATCACCGCGGCCACGTCCGGGTCTTGGCGCAGCTGGGCGGCGATCTCCTTCACGTAGGGCGCCAGGGCCTGGTAGGAAATGTTCTGGTCGGCGCGGATGGCGCCCATCAGCACCCCGGTGTCCTGGTCCGGGAAGAAGCCCTTGGGCACCACCACATAGAGATAGACGTTGAGCAGCACGGTCAGCGCCAGGCTGGCCAGGGTCAGCAGCGGATGCCGCAAGACCCAGTCCAGGCCGCGCAGATAGCCGGCTTGCAGACCCGCCAGGGCGCCCTCGATGCGGCGATAGACCGCCGGTACCGGCGCTGCGGGCGCCCGCTCGCGCAGCAGCCGGGCGCAGAGCATGGGGGTCAGCGTCAGCGACAGCAGCATGGAGATGACCAGGGCCACGCTGAGGGTCACCGCGAATTCGCGGAACAGCCGGCCGACGATACCGCCCATGAGCAGCAGCGGGATGAACACGGCGATCAGCGACAGGGTCATGGACAGCACGGTGAAGGCCACCTCGCGCCCGCCGATCAGCGCCGCGCGCAACGGGCCGCGGCCCAGTTCGCGATGGCGGGTGATGTTCTCCAGCACCACGATGGCGTCGTCCACCACGAAGCCGGTGGCGATGATCAGCGCCATCAGCGAGAGGTTGTCCAGGCTGTAGTCCAGCAGGTACATCACCGCGCAGGTGCCGATCAGGGACAGCGGCAGCACCAGCGCCGGCACCAGGGTGGCGCGCAGGTCGCGCAGGAAGACGAACACCACCCCGATCACCAGCAGCACCGCCACCAGCAGGGTCTCCTCGGTGGAGTGCAGGGAGGCGCGAATGCTGGACGATCGATCGATCACCGGCACCAGGTCCACGTCGCCGGGTACCAGGGCCTGCAGGGCCGGCAGCTGGGCCTTGATGGCGTCCAGGGTCTGCAACATGTTGGCGCCGGCCTGGCGGGTCACGGCCAGGGTCACCGAGGGCTGGCCGTTCAGCGAGCCGCTGACGTAGACATCCTCCACCGTGGCATAGACCCGCGCCACGTCGCTCAGCCGTACCGCGGCGCCCTGCTGGTAGCCGACGATCAGCTGCCCATAGTCCGCCGCCTGTTCCAGCTGGCCGTTGCTCTCGATCGACCAGGTCTGGCCCTCGGCGTGCAGCACGCCCTTGGCGCCATGGGTGGTGGCGTTGGCGATGGCGCTGCGCACGCTGTCCAGGGCGATGCCGGCATGGGCCAGCTGCTGGGGTTGCAGCTCGATGCGGATCGCCGGCAGCGAACTGCCGCGGATCGACACCTGGCCGACGCCCTGCACCTGGGCGATCTTCTGCTGCAGGATGCTCGACGCCAGGTCATAGAGCTCGCCTGGACTGCGCGTCTTGGAGGTCAGCGCCAGCATCAGGATCGGTGATTCCGTGGGATTGGCCTTGCGATAGGTGGGCAGGCTCGGCATGCCGCTGGGCAGCAGGCTGCGCGCGGCGTTGATGCCGGCCTGGACGTCGCGGGCGGCGCCATCGATGTTGCGCGACAGGTCGAATTGCAGGATCAGGGTGGTGGCGCCCTGGCTGCTGCTGGAGGTCAGCTCGGTGATCCCGGCGATCTGGCCGAGGCTGCGCTCCAGCGGCGTGGCCACGGTGGCGGCCATGGTCTCGGGGCTGGCGCCGGGCAGGCTGGCGGTGACCACGATGGTAGGGAAATCCACCTTGGGCAGCGGCGCCACCGGCAGCTGGGCGTAGCCGAGCAGGCCGAGCAGCAGCACCGCCAGGCTCAGCAGCAGGGTGGCGACCGGCTTGAGGACGAACAGGCGCAGCGGATTCATCGCGCGTCGCCCCGCCGCAGCCGCCGGCCTAGCCGCTCGCCGAGGCTATCGAAGGCCAGGTAGATCACCGGCGTGGTGTAGAGCGTCAGCACTTGGCTGACCAGCAAGCCACCGACGATCACCAGTCCCAGTGGCCGGCGCAGCTCGGCGCCGGAGCCGCTGGCGAACATCAGCGGCAGGGCGCCGAGCAGGGCGGCCATGGTGGTCATCAGGATGGGTCTCAGGCGCAGCAGGCAGGCGCGATGGATGGCCTCGCGCGGCGCCAGGTGCAACTGCTGGCGGCCCTCCAGGGCGAAGTCCACCATCATGATGGCGTTCTTCTTGACGATGCCGATCAGCAGCACCACGCCGATCAGGGCGATCAGGGTGAACTCGGTACCGCTCAGCAAGAGCAGCAGCAGGGCACCGATGGCCGCCGAGGGCAGGGTGGAGAGGATGGTCACCGGGTGGATGAAGCTCTCGTAGAGCACCCCGAGCACGATGTACATCACCACCACCGCGGCCAGGATCAGCCACAGGGTGTTGCCGGCCGCCTGCTGGAAGGCCTGGGCCGCGCCTTGGTACCTGAGGGTGACGCTGCTCGGCGCCTGGGCCTCTTGCATGGCTTGGGCGATGGCCTGTTGCGCCTGTTCCAGGGAATAGCCGTCGGCCAGGTTGAAGGAGACCGTCACCGCCGGGAACTGCCCCAGGCGCGTCAACGCCAGGGCGCCGGGCCGCTGCTCGATGCGGGCGATATCGGTGAGGCGCACCAGGCCCTTGGTGGCGCTGCCGGTACTGCTGCTCGTCGAGCCACTGCTCGTCGTACCGGCGCTGGCGGTCGAGGAAGTCGCGGGCGCCAGGTAGATGTCGCCGAAGGCCGCCGCGCTCTGCTGGAAGGCACCCGGCACCTGCAAGACCACGCGGTACTGGTTGGCCTGGGTGAAGATGGTGGAGATCAGCCGTTGGCCGAAGGCGTTGTACAGCGCCGTGTCGACGTCGGCGGCGGTGATGCCGAAGCGCGCGGCGGCGGCGCGATCCAGTTCCACCTGGGCGGTGAGGCCCTGGTCTTCCAGATCGTCGAGCACGTCGCGCAGCTCGGGGCGCGCCTGCAGGCGCTGCATCAGCGGCGGCAGCAGGGCGGCCAGCTTGGTGCCGTCGGCATCGTCCAGGGTGAACTGGTACTGGCTGGGGGTGAGCTGGTCGTCCACCGTCAGCTCCTGGCTGGCCACCAGGTCCAGGCGGATGCCGGCGACGTCCGCCGCGGCCTGCTTGAGGCGCTGGATGATGGCCGGGGCCCGCTCGCTGCGTTGCTCGAACGACTTGAGCTGGATCTGCAGGCGCCCCTGGTTGAGGGTCGCGTTGGTGCCATCCACGCCGATGCTGGAGGTGACCGTGGCCACCGCCGGATCGGCCAGCACCCGTTGCACCACCGCCTGCTGGCGGCGCGCCATGGCGTCGAAGGAGACGTCCTGGGAGGCACGGGTGAAGCCGACGATCAGGCCGGTATCCTCGCCGGGGAAGAAACCCTTGGGTACCAGCAGGTAGAGCAGGGCGGTCAGCGCCACGGTCGCCACGGCCACCAGCAGGGTCAGGCGCGGATGGTCCAGCACCACGGCCAGGGTCCGGTCGTAGCCGGCCACCAGGCGCTCGAATTGCCGTTCGCCCCAGCGCGCGAAGCGCCCCTGGCGTTCCAGCGGCACGTGCCGCAGCAGCTGGCCGCAGAGCATCGGGGTGAGGGTGAGGGAGACGAACAGCGAGACCAGGATGGCCACTGCCAGGGTGATGGCGAATTCGCGGAACAGCCGCCCCACCACGTCGCCCATGAACAGCAGCGGGATCAGCACGGCGATCAGCGAGAAGGTCAGGGAGATGATGGTGAAGCCGATCTCCCGCGACCCGCGCAGCGTCGCCTGCAGCGGTGGCTCGCCCTCCTCCAGATGGCGGGCGATGTTCTCCACCACCACGATGGCATCGTCGATGACGAAGCCGGTGGCGATGGTCAGGGCCATCAGCGTCAGGTTGTTCAGCGAGAAGCCGGCCAGGTACATGACGCCGAAGGTGCCTACCAGCGACAGCGGCACCGCCAGGCTGGGAATCAGGGTGGCGGTAAGGTTGCGCAGGAACAGGAAGGTCACCATCACCACCAGGGCGATGGACAGCAGCAACTCGAACTGCACGTCCGCAAGCGACGCGCGGATGGTCTGGGTACGGTCGGCCAGGACCGTCAGCTGGACGCTGTCCGGCAGTGCCGCGCGCAGCTTGGGCAACTGTGCCTGGATGGCGTCGACCACGCCGATGACGTTGGCACCCGGCTGGCGCTGGATATTGATGACGATGGCCGGACGCCCGTTGGCGGTGGCCTGCAGGTAGGCGTTCTCCGGCGCCTCGGTGGTGGTGGCGACGTCCTTAAGGCGCAGCGCCGCGCCGTCCTCGTAGGTGAGCACCAGGTCGCCATACTCGGCGGCGCTGCGCAACTGGTCGTTGGCGTCGATGGTGATGGAATGGTCGGGGCCGTCGAAGCCGCCCTTGGAGCCGTTGACGTTGGCCGCGTTGACCACCGTATAGACGTCTTCCAGGGTCAGTCCATGGGCGGCCAGGGCCTTGGGATTGGCGTCGATGCGTACCGCCGGCTGCTGGCCGCCGGCCAGGGTCACCAGGCCGACCCCGGAGATCTGCGCCAGCTTCAGCGCCAGGCGGGTGTTGACCAGGTCCTGCACCTGGGTCAGCGGCAGGCTGTCCGAAGTAGCGGCCAGGGTCAGCACCGGGGCGTCGGCCGGATTGACCTTCTTGTAGGTGGGCGGATTGGGCAGGTTGCTCGGCAGGTAGCTGTTGGCGGCGTTGATCGCGGCCTGTACCTCCTGCTCGGCGACGTCCAGCGACAGGCTGAGATCGAACTTCAGGGTGATCACCGAAGCCCCGGCCGAGCTGGTGGAATACTGCTGCGCCAGGCCCGCCATCTGCCCGAGCTGGCGCTCCAGCGGGGCGGTCACCGCGGTGGCCAGCACCTTGGCGCTGGCCCCGGGATAGAGCGTGGTGACCTGGATGATGGGATAGTCCACCTCCGGCAGTGCCGAGATGGGTAGCAGGCGATAGCCCAGGATGCCGGCGAACAGCACCGCCACCATCAGCAGCACCGTGGCCACCGGCCGCTGGATGAACAGCCGCGACGGATTCATCGGCTGGCGTCCGCCGCCGGGGTGGCTTCCACCCGGACCTGGGCGCCGTCGCGCAGGTGGTCGATGCCACGGGTGACGACCCGCTCGTCGCCCTGCAGCCCCTGGGTGATGGCCACCCGGTCGCCTAGCGCCGGCCCCGGGGTCACGCCGCGCCGCTCGACCTTGTCTCCGGCCCCCACCACATAGACGAAGCTGCCGTCGCTGCCCAGCTGCACGGCGGCAGCGGGGACCACCACGGCGTTCTTCAGGGTGTCGGTCTGCAGGCGTACGTTGACGAACTGGTTCGGATAGAGCTTCTCGTCCGGATTGGCGAACACCGCCTTGAGCTTGATGCTGCCGGTGGCCGTGTCGATCTCGTTGCTGATGAATTTCAGGCTGCCCTCGGCCAGGGGCGTACTGCCCAACTGGTCCAGGGCGGTCACCGCCAGCCCCTGGCCCTGGCGGACCTTGGGCAGCAGGGTGGCCAGCGTCGCCTGGGGCAGGCTGAAGGTCACCGCGATGGGATCGGTCTGGGTGATGCTGACGATGCCGGTGGTGTCGCCGGCGGCCAGGTAGTTGCCGGCATCGACCAGGCGCAGGCCGGCATAGCCGGCGATCGGCGAGACGATGCGGGCATATTGCAGGTTCAGCTGGGCGGCGGCGATCTGCGCCTGGTCGGCCTGCACGGCGCCCTGGTATTGGCCCACGGTGGCGACCTGGGTATCCAGTTCCTGCTTGGCGAGGGAGTCCTTGGCCGCCAGGCGCCGATAGCGTTCCAGCGTCAGCTGGGCGCTCTTGAGTAGCGCTTGGTTCTGCGCCAGGTCGCCACGGTACTGGTCGAGGGTGGCCTGGTAGGGCCGTGGATCGATCTGTGCCAGCAACTGGCCCTGCTTTACCCGCTGGCCCTCGGTGAAGAACACCTGCTCCAGCTGGCCGGCGACCCGGGTGGTCACCGTGACGCTGGCATTGGCCACCACGGTGCCCAGGGCGGTGAGGGTGACCGGTACGTCGGCATGCCCGGCCTGGGCCACCGCCACGGTGAGGGTTTGCCCCGGCCCCGCGGCGGTGGCCCAGGCGTGACCGCCATGGCTGCCATGGGCGGTGCTGCCGGTATCGGTGGCGCGCCCATGCAGCTTGAGTCCCAGCGCCAGGGCGACGCCGGCCAAGACCATAACGACGAGAATGCGGGATTTCCTGCTCATGCCTGCCAGACCTGACTGCGATGGGGGTCAGGCTGCGGGGCAAATGTGCAGGAAATATGGAAGGGGCCCACACCAGGTTTTTGCACGTCTCATCGCGGCCATGACCGCGATAAACCGTGGGTTGGGTTGAGACGGCTCCATCGTCGAAGCCCAACAGTGCCGGCCCCGAGGCGATGTTGGACTTCGCTGCGCTCAATCCAACCTACGGGTGCCCGTAGGAGCGGCCGCACCGGCGGACCGCCATGGCCGCGATCAGCGAACCCAAAGACCGGCTTCAGGTCCGCCTACCTGCAACCAGGGACCGCCCGGGTGTCGAGATAGGTTGCGGTTGAGCGCAGCGAAGCCCAACGGCCCCGCTGCTTTCTTTGGCGTGTCAGTCCAGGTCCGCCGCCGAATGCCGCTCGGCCAACTGTTCGCCCGGCTCACCCCAGGTGCGATTGACCCGGCGTCCGCGCTGCACCGCCGGCCGCGCGGCGATGGCCTTGGCCCAGCGCTGCACGTGCGAGTAGTCCTGCACCGAGAGGAACTCTGCGGCGTTGTAGAGCTGGCCCAGCACCAGGTTGCCGTACCAGCTCCAGATGGCGATGTCGGCGATGCCGTATTCCTCGCCCGCCACATAGGGACGCTCGGTCAGCAGGCGGTCGAGCACATCGAGCTGGCGCTTGGTTTCCATGGCGTAGCGATTGATGGGGTATTCGAGCTTTTCCGGCGCATAGGCATAGAAATGGCCGAAGCCGCCGCCGACGAAGGGTGCCGAGCCCATCTGCCAGAACAGCCAGTTCAGCGTCTCGGTACGACCGGCATGATCCTTGGGGATGAAGGCGCCGAAGCTGTCGGCGAGATAGAGCAGGATGGCGCCCGACTCGAACACCCGCAACGGCTCGGCGCCCCGGCGATCCACCAGGGCGGGGATCTTGGAGTTCGGGTTGATCTCGACGAAGCCGCTGGAGAATTGCTCGCCCTCGCCGATGCGAATCAGCCAGGCATCGTATTCGGCCTCCCGGTGCCCGAGGGCCAGCAGCTCCTCCAGCAGGATGGTGACCTTCATACCGTTGGGCGTCCCCAGGGAATAGAGCTGGAAGGGATGCTCGCCGACCGGCAGCGCCTGGTCGTGGGTGGGGCCGGCGACGGGCCGGTTGATGCTGGCGAAGTTACCGCCGGAGGTGGTGGGCGTCCAGACGCGTGGGGGAGTGTAGGAGTCGGTCATGGTGTCACGTTCCTCGTTCGGCAAGGGTTGGTAGTTCGATCATAACCGAACTTTGCCATCGGACTATCGAACGGCGCTCATGCCGAGGACAAACGGGAAACCCTGGCAGCGTGGCCTCGGCTCGCTGAGCGCTCAGGACGCCTTCGTCAGCGAGCTGAAGGTCCGGCGATCGATCAGGCGTTCTGCTCGGTCAGCCGCTGGGCCGTCAGGGTGCGGTACTGGCGCGGGGTCATGCCCTTGAGCTGATGGAAGCGCCGATTGAAGTTGGAGATGTTGTTGAAGCCGGCCTCGAAGCAGATGTCGGTCACCGGTCGGCGGCTGTGGGACAGCAGCTCGCAAGCCTTGCTGATGCGCAGGCTGTTGACGAACTCGACGAAGGTCCGCCCAGTGGCCTGGCGGAAGAAGCGCGAAAAATAGGTGGGCGTCATCCCCAGGTGTTCGGCCACCTCCTCCTGGGTGAGGTCGCGCTGGTAATGATCGAAGATGAAGTTCACGGTCCGGTTGGTCCGGTCCACGGCCTGCTCGCTGGCGGTACCCGGCTCCACCGCTCCGGATAGCAGCTGGTAACGCTCCGAGGTGGCCAGGGCCTCCATGAGCACCAGGAAATGGCCGAGGCGCGTGGCACCCCCGCTTTCGGAAATGTGCTGCAGCAGCTGCTCGGCCCGCACGATCAGCTGGGGGTCGTGGAATTCGATGCCATAGCGGGCCCGGTCCAGCAGGGGCGCGAGTCCACTGAGCTCGGGGAATACCGCGGTGGCGTTATCGACCGTCTCATCGGTGAAGTTGACCAGCATGTCGCGCTTGGCCACCACCTCGCCTTCGGCGATGCGGCTGATCCAGTTGTGCGGCAGGTGCGGCCCGGTCAGGAACAGACTGCCCGGGTAGAAGTTGCCGATGTAGTCGCCGATGAAGGCGGTGCCCGAGCTGGCCACGATCAGGTGCAGCTCGTACTCCTTGTGGAAATGCCAGCGCACCAGCGGGCAGGGGAAGCCGTGCTCCCGGTAGATCACCGAGTGCCCACTGAGGTCCTCCATCAACTCGTAGGAGGGATTGTTCTTGCGCAAGGCTTGACTCATGGACCGCCCCGTCGTTGTTCTTGGTCTTGATCCTGGCCCTGTTGGACGTCCTGCGCAACCCTGGGTTCAGCCCGCCCGCAGGATCACCGCCGCGCGCAGTTTGCCGCGGCCGAAACGGCTCATCTTGTCGAATTCGGCATGGGACACCGGGATGTGCTGGCAGTCCAGTTCCCGGCGATGCTGGCTGTGGTCCACGTCGGGGTCGTGCAGGTAGACGAAATCCTCGTCGCAGTCGGTGACCAGCACCCAGTGCGGGCCCTTGGCCTTGGTCAGGCGGAAGGAGCTGATCAGCACCAGCGGAAAGGCTCCTTCGGCGACCCAGGCCGCCACGTCCAGCCGGGTGCGGTAGAGGCGCTCGATCGGCAGTTGCTTGATCTCGGCACTGAAATCCTCGTGCACCAGGCGCATGACCTCCTTCTTCTCCTCGCTGCGCACCCCATCGAGGAACAGCGGGCCGCGGGTATTCACCTGCAGCGTCACCTGGAAGCCCCGCCGCTGGGCGGCCAGGGCCAGGCCGTGGGGCCCGCAGCCGCCGTGCCCGGCGGTCATGTAGATGGTGGTGGCCTCCCGCCACAGGCGCAATTCCTCGCGCCGCTCCAGGGCGCGTCCGGGCTGCAGCGCGCCCATGGCCATCAGCAGGGAGGCCGGGCCGCAGGTGAAGTCGGTGGTCTGGCGATAGAAGGGCACCGGACGCGCCTGGCCCTCGCGCGGCTGGCGAATGCGTTTCTCGAAGCGCAACGCCTGGCTATGGTCCTCGTAGTAGTCCTCCACCGTGGCGAAGGGCAGATAGCCGTTGCGCTCGTAGAGCGCGATGGCTGCCGCGTTGTCCGGCCGTACCTCCAGCCGCAGATAGGCGCAGTCGCGTTCCACCGCCTCGGCTTCGGCGGCGTCCAGCAGGCGCTGGCCCAGGCGATGGCCACGGGCGGCGGGGTCGACGGCGATGGAGTAGAGGCGGGCGAGGGAGGTGTTCTGGTGGAACAGCACCAGGGCATAGCCGGCCACCTGGGTACCGTTTTCGGCGAGGATCAGCACCGCATTCGCCCGGGTGAGCATCCAGTGGAAATTGCGCCGGGAAAGGCGGTCATAGCTGAAGCAGCGGGCTTCCAGATCGACCAGTGCCGCCAGATCGTCCAGCCCGGCGGGCCTGAGCATGAAACTCATCGCGAAGGATTCTCCTGGAGCGGGGCGGGCAGCCTGCCATGGTTAAGCAACGGTTAATAGCGCCCGCGGTACAACATTTGGAGTGGTCCGGCGGCATTCAGGTTTCCGTCGGGACCGCGCCCCGCACCGAGGAGGTCCAGTGAGCAAGCTGTATATCGTCGTGGAACGCAAGGAAGACTGGTCGTCCTACTATCCCAGCGAAGACGTCATCACCGCCCAGGAATACCTGGAGCAATCCAATGAGCAGGACAACGGCAAGCGGGTCCAGGTCATCAACCTCTGCCGCAGCCAGAAGTACCTCGGCCACGGCTATTACTGCTCGCTGCTCGCCGAGGCCCGCGGGCACAAGGTCATCCCGTCGGTCCGCACCATCAGCGAACTGGCGCGCAAGTCCCTCTATGGCCTGGCGCTGGAAGACCTCGACAAGCTGCTGACCAAGGCGCTGGCCGGTCATCCCTATGGCAGCGCCGACGGCTTCACCCTCACGCTGTACTTCGGCAACACCGACATCGAGCCGCTCCAGGACCTGGCGCGCCAAGTGTTCGAAGCCTTCCCCTGTCCGCTGCTGCTGGTGGAGTTCCGTCGAGACCGTGCCGGCTGGCACATCGGCGGGCTCAAGCTGGGCAGCATCCACAAGCTGCACGAACAGCAGGAAGACCTCTTCGCCAACGCCTTGGACGGCTTCAGCCGGCGCGTCTGGCTCAAGCCCGGGCGGCGCGAGAAGTACCGCTTCGACCTGGCCATCCTGCACGACCCCAAGGAAGCCTTTCCGCCTTCAGATGCCAAGGCGCTGAAGAACTTCGTGCGGGTCGGCAAGCACCTGGGGCTCGACGTCGAGCTGATCGAGAAGAAGGACTATGCGCGGTTGGGGGAATTCGACGCCCTGTTCATCCGCGAGACCACCGCCATCGACCATCACACCTATCGCTTCGCCAAGAAGGCCGAAAGCGAAGGCCTGGTGGTGATGGACGATCCGCGCTCCATCCTCAGGTGCACCAACAAGGTCTACCTGGCCGACCTGCTGCGCGCCCACAAGCTGGACATGCCGGCCACCGAGATCCTCTACAAGGACAACCCCGCCCAGCTCGAGGGGATCGGCGAGCGCCTGGGCTTTCCGCTGGTGCTGAAGATCCCCGATGGCTCCTTTTCCCGCGGCGTGATCAAGGTCGAGGACCAGGAACAGCTGCGCAAGGCCAGCGCCGAGCTGTTCGAGCGGTCGGTGCTGCTGCTGGCCCAGGAATTCTTCTACACCGAATACGACTGGCGCATCGGCGTGCTCAACCAGGAACCGATCTTCGCCTGCCAGTACTTCATGTCCAAGGGCCACTGGCAGATCTACGACCACAGCGCCAGTGCCACCGAGGTCAGCGGCGATTTCCGCACCCTGGCGGTCCAGGACGCGCCCCACGCCGTGGTGGAGCTGGCGGTGCGCACCGCCAATTTGATTGGCGACGGCCTCTATGGGGTGGATCTGAAGCAGGCGGGGGACAAGCTGGCGGTGATCGAGGTGAACGACAACCCCAACATCGACTGCGGCGTGGAAGACGTGGTGCTCAAGGACGATCTCTACGCCCTGGTACTGGAGGAGTTCATCCGGCGGCTGGAGTCGCAGCGCGGCGGACAGCCCTGGTAAGGCGCCAGGTCCGCGGAGCGTGGATTGGGCTGAAACGGCTTTATCGTCGAAGCCCAACATGAGAGCTCAGCGTCGTACCGTTGGGCTTCGCTGCGCTCAGCCCAACCTACGAGTGCCAGCCCCTGCGTAGGTTGGGCTGAGACAGCTCCGCCGCCGAAGCCCAACAGGAGGCGCTACACGTTGGTACCGTTGGGCTTCGCTGCGCTCAGCCCAACCTACGGGTGCCAGCCCTTAGCGTAGGTTGGGTTGAGACAGCTCCACCGTCGAAGCCCAACAGGAGGCGCTACACCTCGGCACCGTTGGGTTTCGCTGCGCGTTGCCCAACCTACGGGTGCCAGCCCTAGGCGTAGGTTGGGTTGAGATGGCTCTATCGTCGAAGCCCAACATCAGGCGCTCGACCTTGGCACCGTCAGGCTCCGCTTTCGCTCGGCCCAACTTACCCAGCTACCCTCAGGCGCCGTGGCACTTCTTGAATTTCTTCGCGCTGCCGCAGGGGCAGGGATCGTTGCGGCCGACTTCCTTCAGCGGATTGCGCACCGGCTCCTGGGCATGGCCGTGGTTGCAGTGCGGACCGTGGACGTGATGCGCATGACCATGGTCGTGATCATGATCGTGGTTGCAATCGGGTCCGTGGACGTGTTGGTTCATCTCATAACTCCGGGATGTAGGCGCCAGGCACGAACTGCCCCTGGCGAGAAAAATGTACATTGCGACCGAACAGCCAGCCGGTCTTCACCCGACCGCGCAGGCGGTAGCTGATCGGCTGGTCGGGGTCCTCCAGCATGCGGCCCACGTCCTTCACGTAGCGCCACAGGTTGGTCTGCACCGGTACGGAAAAGCTGCGCTGACCATTGGCCGGCACCGATGAATGCAGGTTGGCGACGCCCTGGGACAGCAACAGATCGTTCAGGTAGACCGTATAGGCCAGGCTGCGGACGGGCAGGGTGCTGTCGTTGGGATTCTGGACCCGGAAGTGCAGCACGAAGTCCTGGCTCCACAGCCGCGCGCGGATCAGCTCCACGCCCGTCAGCTCCACCTGGGGCTCGTCGTAGTTGCGCCCGATGTAGGTACAACCACCGAGGCTGCTCAGCAGGACGCCGAGCAGGGTGATGAACAAGGCCTGGCGAAGCATGCGGCACTCCCGTTTTCTGCGCAGTTTAACAAGCACCGATTGCTGCACAAGTCGGGGCCGCTTCGGCACAGGCTAACAAAAAAACGTCGGCTCCAGGCGACCGTGCGGGCTGGACCGTCCCGGCGCGACGTTGCATCCTGCATCCCTTGCCGTGACCGAGGAGGTCGTCATGTCCGCCGTGCTCTATGAAATCGCCTTCCAGGGCGAGCTGGTCGCTGGCGCCGAGGCGCAACAGACCCGACAGAATCTGATGCGACTGTTTCAGGCGGATGAACAGCGCATCGCGGTGCTCTTCTCCGGTCGGCGCATGATCATCAAGAATCGCCTGGATGCCGCCACGGCCGAGCGCTACCGCGCCACCCTGGCCCAGGCCGGAGCCCTGGTCGAGATCGTGCCCATGACCGAGACGGTCGAGCCGGCCGTGGTGTCCGCGCCTGCCTCCGGCGGGCATGGGGCGCTGAGCGTCGCGCCCCGGGATGCGGTGATGGCCGCCTTCGTCGATGTCCAGGCGCCGGATTTCGGTCTGGCCCCGGTGGGCGCCGATCTCCAGGATCGCGCCGCGCCCGCGGCGGCGCCCCAGGTCGATCTTTCGCACCTGAGCCTGGCGCCGGTGGGCAGCGACCTCGGGCCGGCCTCGGCGGCGCTGCCCGTCGCCGTGCCGGATACGGATCATCTGACGCTGGTCAGGGACTAGCGGCCGGAGCTAGAGATAGTCGGCGCAGCACTTCTTGAACTTGGCGCCGCTGCCGCACAGGCAGGCGTCGTTGCGGCCCGGCAGGGGCCGGACGGTGGGGTCGAGGAAGTACCAGCGCCCCTCGTGCTGGACGAAGCCCGAACGCTCTTCGTGACGATGGGCGCCGCGGCCATCTTCCCAGCGGGCCACGAAACTGACCCGGGCGTGGGCGGGATCGCCGGGGGCCGGGCTGTGCTCCAGCACCTGCAGGCCCTGCCAGCGGCTGCCCAGGCTCCAGGCCGCCAATGCTTCCTTGTCCAATCGCGCCTGCTGCGCCGGTGCCGTGGTAGCCACCAGGTAGTCGATCAGACCCAGCACATAGGCGCTGTAGCGCGACCGCATCAGCCGTTCGGCGTCGGGCGCCGGAAGACCCTCGTGGAACGGACCGCAACAGTCGCCGAGCGGGCGGTCCGCGCCACAGGGGCAGGGGGCCATGGATTGCATCTCACCACCAGTACTTGCCGAAATTCTGCGGATTGGCCCAGAACTTGGCGTTGAGCCAGTCCGGGACCTGCTTGTAGTCGTGCAGATCATAGCTGAACAGGGTGACCACCTGGCCGTCGCGGGCGAAGCGCTCGCTGGCTTGCAGGGCCAGGGCGTAGAAATCTGTCAGCTGCCATTCGCTGGCGGCCAGGTCCACCAGCACGGCCAGGCGCGAGGTGTTGAGGTTGCGCAGGCCGCCGAGCAATTCGCGGCCCTGGCGCAGCGGCAGATGCTCGAGGCAGTCAGCGACGATCACCAGGTCATAGCGCTCGGCCAGTAGCGCCGGATCTTTGATGGGCACCGAGGCCTCTACCAGCTGACAGTGGGGATGGGCCTCGACATAGGCCTGGAGGGCGGGCAGGGGTTCACGCGCCACGCAGAGCAGGCGAACCGGCCGCTGGTGCTCGAGCAGGCTTGCCAGAGCCTGTTGCGGGGTACGGGACGAGAATATGTTTGCCATTAAGGGAACCCTAATCAAATCGCGATTGACTAAGCAACCAGCGTTGTCAAGATGTGTACGCCACCATTAGTCTGACAGCGCAATAGAACGAAAGACGAGCCTAACTCGCGGCACCTGGTCTATAGGAGACCCTTCATGAGCAAGAGCATCGCAAGGACAGCTTTACCCCTCATCCTGGCAAGCAGCGTGCTGGCCGGCTGTGCGGGCGGCGTACAGAAATCCGATTGGCCGGTGTGCGCTGCGGTCGGCGCCCTGGTCGGCGGCGCGGCTGGTGCCACTCAGAGCGGTAACGTCGCGGGCATGGCGGCACTGGGCATAGGTACCACCGCCGGCGCCTATTGCTGGGTGCATGGCAAGGGCAACGAGCAGGTGGCTCGCATGGAGCCCGCTCCGGCCCCGGCTCCGGCGCCCGCACCGGCTCCCGCGCCGGCGCCGCTGCCGAAGCAGGAAGTGATCACCGCGCGTGACCTGCACTTCGCCTTCGACTCCTCCGCGGTCAGCCCGCAAGACCGTGCTCAGCTCGATGGCATAGCCGGTCGTCTGCGTGGCGAGGCCGCCAGCACCCGTCTGTCGATCACCGGCCACACCGACAGCAAGGGCACCGACGCCTACAACCAGCGTCTGTCCGAGCGCCGCGCCAAGTCGGTCGCCAACTACCTGATCCAGGCCGGTGTCCCCGCCGCCAGCATCGTCTCGGTAGAAGGCATGGGCGAGCGCAAGCCGATCGCCACCAACGAGACCGCGGAAGGCCGGGCCACCAACCGCCGCGTCGAAATCCAGATCGACCGCGAGTGATGCATCGGCGGCGGACCCGGGTCCGCCGCCTTTACTTTTTCCGGCTACAGGCGTTATGGTCCGGTCCATCTCGTTCTCCTGCTGGAATTCATGAAAACCCTGTCCCTCACCGGCAAAGTCCTGCTCCTGCTGTTCTGGCTCGCCGCGGCCGCCACCCTCGCTCTGCCTCTCGCTCGTCCCTTTCCCGAATTGCTCGCCCTGGTTGCCCTCGCCCTGCTGCTGTTGCACCTGGGTGAAGTCTTCGCCAGTCGCCGCGCCCTGCGCCTGCGTCGCCATCCCTGGCTCGACCGCCTGGGCCTGCTGATCTTCGGTGCCTTTCATCGCCTGCCGCCGCAGCTGCCTGGTGCCTGAGCGCCCTGCGACCTCAACGTCGGGCGCATCCTGACGACAGGCGCGTTATCATAGCGCCCAAGATCCATTACTGTAGATGCATACAGCTCCCGTCCACCGGATGCGGCGCTGCTTCGTCATCGCCCGGAACCAGGCATGCTCAGCACCGAACTCAAGACCCAGATCCAGGGCGCCTACACGCGTTTCCTCGAAGCCAAGTCGCTCAAGCCGCGCTATGGCCAGCGGCTGATGATCGCGGAGACGGCCAAGGGGCTGGGCGCCATCGCCCAGGACGAGGAAGGCCATCGCGAGGGAGATCCGGCGGTGGTGGCGGTGGAGGCGGGTACCGGGACCGGCAAGACCGTGGCCTATGCCCTGGCCGCCATTCCCGCCGCCAAGGCCGCCGGCAAGCGCCTGGTGATCGCCACCGCCACCGTGGCGCTGCAAGAGCAGATCGTGCACAAGGACCTGCCGGACATCCTGCGCAACAGCGGCCTGTCCTTCAGCTTCGCCCTGGCCAAGGGGCGTGGTCGCTATATGTGCCTGTCCAAACTGGACATGCTGCTTCAGGAAGGCCAGGCGCAGAACGCCACTGCCCAGCTGTTCGCCGAGGATGGCTTCAAGATCGACATCGATGAGGCATCCAACGAACTGTTCGGCAAGATGATCGAACGCCTGGCCGGCAATCGCTGGGATGGCGACCGCGACAGCTGGCCGGAAGCCATCGAGGACGTCCAGTGGTCGCGCATCACCACCGACCATAGCCAGTGCACCAACCGCCACTGCCCCAACTTCCAGCAGTGCGCCTTCTACCGGGCGCGCGAAGGCATGACCAAGGTCGACGTCATCGTCACCAACCATGACCTGGTGCTGGCGGACCTGGCCCTGGGTGGCGGTGCCATCCTGCCCGATCCGCGCGACACCCTTTATGTGTTCGACGAGGGCCACCACCTGCCGGACAAGGCCATCGGCCACTTCGCCCATTTCACCCGGTTGAGATCCACCGCCGACTGGCTGGAGCAGATCGCCAAGAACCTGGCCAAGCTGCTCGCCCAGCATCCGCTGCCGGGCGATCTCGGCCGGCTGGTGGAGCAGGTGCCGGAGCTGGCGCGGGAGATCAGGACCCAGCAGCAGTTCATGTTCACCGCCTGCGAGGCGCTGGCCGATTTCCGGGCTGGCGAGGATATGGAGGGCCGCGAGCGGCCGCGGCATCGTTTCGTCGGCGGAGTGATCCCCGAAGACCTGCGCGAGATGGGCATCGAGCTGAAGAAGGGCTTCGCCAAGCTCACCGATCTCTTTACCCGCCTGACCGAGATGCTCAAGCAGGCCATGGACGGCGAGGCCAGCATCGGCCTCGCCAGCTACCAGGCCGAGGAGTGGTATCCGCTGTTCGGCAGCCTGCTGGCCCGGGCCCAGGGCAACTGGGAGCTGTGGACGGCCTTCACCTGCGAAGACCCGGAAGACAGCCCGCCCATGGCGCGCTGGATGACCCTCGCCGAATCCGGCTCGCTATACGACATCGAGGTCAACGCCAGCCCCATCCTGGCCGCCGACATGCTGCGGCGCCACCTGTGGAACGTCGCCTACGGCGCCCTGGTGACCTCGGCGACCCTGACCGCCCTGGGTACCTTCGACCGCTTCCGCATGAGATCCGGCCTGCCACGCTCGGCGGCTACCGCCATCGTGCCCAGTCCCTTCCGCCATGCCGAGGCGGGGGTGCTGCGGGTACCCGACCTCAAGGCCGATCCCCGCAACGCCGCCGAGCACACCGCGGCCATCGTCCGCGAGCTGCCGGCCATGCTCGAAGGCGCGCGGGGGAGCCTGGTGCTGTTCTCGTCCCGACGGCAGATGCAGGACGTCTTCGACGGCCTGGAGCGCGACTGGCGCAAGCGGGTGCTGATCCAGGGCAATCTCTCCAAGCAGGAGACGCTGAACAAGCACAAGAAGCGCGTCGACGACGGCGAGGCCAGCGTGCTGTTCGGCCTGGCCAGCTTCGCCGAGGGGGTCGACCTCCCGGGCCCCTATTGCGAGCACGTGGTCATCGCCAAGATCCCCTTCGCCGTGCCGGACGATCCGGTGGAAGCCGCCCTGGCCGAATGGATCGAGGCGCGCGGTGGCAATCCCTTCATGGAGATCGCCGTACCCGATGCCTCGCTGCGCCTGATCCAGGCCTGCGGCCGGCTGCTGCGCACCGAGCAGGACAGCGGCACCATCTCGCTGCTCGACCGCCGCCTGGTCACCCAGCGCTATGGCAAGGCCATCCTCAATGCCCTGCCGCCGTTTCGGCGGGAGATTCAGTAATTCGCGGCCATGGTGGTCTGCCGAGCCGGCCTCTCCTACGGATGCGGCACGACAACTGATCATGGTCATGCTGAGGATGGAGATGAGCGCCCGCGCGGACAGCCCCCTCTCCCTTGGGGAGAGGGGGCCCCTCGCAACGAAGCCCCCGGTGGAAAAGGCTGCGCCGTTTTCCACGCTACGGCGCTGCTGCTACGTATGATCAACTGACTTATCGCGGCCATGGGCCGCTCCTACAGGTAACCCTGAGCGGAGGAGCGGCCGCGTCGGCGAACCGCCATGGCCGTGATGTTCGACACATTTTTAGGAATAAGCCCCCATGACCGTCCTCGGCTATCACGACCTGAGATTTGAATCCGTCCGCGAAGCCTTCGCCGAGCTGCTGACCGCCGGCCAGACCCGCGGTGCGGCGCTGTGCGTCCAGGTCGGCGGTGAAACGGTGCTGGATCTCTGGGGCGGTATGGCCGACAAGGACGGCCAGACGCCCTGGCACACCGATACCCTGCTCAATCTGTTCTCCTGCACCAAGGCTTTCACCAGCGTGGCGGCGCTGCAGCTGGTGGAGGAGGGCAAGCTGGCGCTCGATGCGCCGGTAGCCGAGCGCTGGCCGGAATTCGCCGCGGCTGGCAAGGCCGAGATCACCCTGCGCCAGTTGCTCAGCCACCGCTCCGGCGTGTCCGCGCTGCGCGAACGCCTGCCGGGCGATGCCCTCTACGACTGGTCGCAGATGACCGCCGCCGTGGCCGCCGAGGCGCCCTGGTGGACGCCCGGCACCGCCCATGGCTATGCCCCCATCACCTTCGGCTGGCTGCTCGGCGAGCTGATCCGGCGCGCCGACGACCGCGGCCCAGGCGAAGCCATCGTGGCGCGCACCGCCGGCCGGCTCGGGCTGGACTTCCACATCGGCCTGCCGGAGAGCGAGGACGAACGCGTGGCCCATATCGTCCGTGGCAAGGGCGTATTGGGCGATGCCGCGGCCCAGCGCCTGCTGAAAACCACCATGAGCGATCCTGCCGCCTTGCCGACCCTGGCCTTCGGCAATCCGTCCGGGGTGCTCACCAGCACCAACAAGGCAGAGTGGCGGCGTTTCCAGCAACCGGCGGCCAACGGCCATGGCCATGCGCGCAGCCTGGCCGGCTTCTATGCGGGTCTGCTGGCGGGCGATCTGCTGGAATGGGAGACCCTGAGCGAAGCCCTGCGCGAGCACAGCCAGGGCGAGGATCGTACCCTGCTGACCCCGACCCGCTTCGGCCTGGGTTTCATGCTGGATCAGCCGGAACAGGCCAATGCCACCTACGGCCTCGGCCCCCAGGCCTTCGGTCATCCAGGGGCGGGCGGCTCGACCGGCTTCGCCGATCCGGAGCGCGAAGTGGCCTTCGGCTTCGTCACCAACACCCTGGGGCCCTATGTCCTGATGGACCCGCGCGCCCAGGCCCTGGCCCGGGCGGTAGGGGAGTGCCTATAGGGCGCCGTCCCGGCAGACCCTTGGGTATTTGTCTCGTCTGGCGTGGGTGTGCTTAGCTAGGGCGCAGTCATGGATAAGGTAGGTTGGACTGGCTCGGTCGACCTATCCCCGCACAGGAGTCCCCATGTCATCCTCTCCACCGTCGCGCGGCACCATAGCCACCGAGCTGGTGCGCGAGGCCCTGGCTGCCTTCGTCAGCATCGAACGCCCGGCGGAGGCGCTGCTGGTCGAGCTGGGGCTGGAGCCTGGCTGCCTGGCCGAGTCGCGGGTGCCGGTGGCGCTCTATGGACGGCTCTGGCGCCGCCTGGCATTGCGCTTCGACGACGAATTCTTCGGCATGGACCCCCGCCGCCTGCGCTCCGGCAGCTTCGCCTTTCTCTGCCGGTTGTGCCTCACCCAGACTCGCCTGGGCGATGCCCTGGAATTGGCCCTGGGTTTCCTCAACCTCGGCTTCGAGCGCCTGGAGGCGCAACTGGTCCAGCAGCGCAGCCTGGCGTCGATCCTGCTGCGGGACCTGGAAGGGCAAGCGCCGCGGGCCTTCACCTGCTTCAGCTACTGGCTGATCGTGCACGGCGTCGCCTGCTGGCTGATCGGCCGACGCATTCCCTTGCTGGCGGCGGAGCTGCAGTGCGCCGAGCCGGACTTCACCGACGACTACCGGGTGCTGTTTTCCGATAACCTCAGGTTCTTTCAGCCCCAGAGCCGGCTGATCTTCGCCGCCGAGGTGCTGGCTGCGCCGGTGCGGCGCAGCCAGGCGGACCTGACGCGTTTTCTCGCCGGGGCGCCGAACAACATCCTGCAACGCTATCGCGATGCCGAGAGCCTGGCCGAGCGTCTCAAGGCCCGCCTGCGCGCCTTGCCCGGCGAACGTTGGCCGACCAGTGAAGCCATGGCGCAGGTGCTGTACCTGTCTCCGGCGACGCTACGCCGCCGGCTGGCGGAGCAGGGGCAGTCCTACCAGGCGCTCAAGGACAGCGTGCGTCGCGAGCGCGCCATCGCCTGGCTGGCCGATCGCCAGCTCAGCCTGGAAGACATTGCCATAGCCCTGGGCTTTTCCGACGTCCGCGCCTTCTACAAGGGCTTTCGCAAATGGACCGGGACCAATCCCGGCCACTACCGCCAGCTGATCCTCGCCGGTGACGCGCCGGCCTGACTGTCCAAACCGCTCAGCCCTGTTGCAGCTAAAGGTCATTGTCTGGCGCAGGGCGCGCGCTAGAGTCGATCCCATTCCATAACAACAAGATTGAGGAAGGGATCATGCAGGACTATGCCGACGTCCGGGCTCGCTTCGACTACGCCACCTGTGTCGCGCAGCGCCTGAGCGGCTCGCTTGCCGCCGTCAACGCCTGCGTCGAATGCTGCGATCGCCATGCGCTGCCCGGGCGGATCGCGCTGTTCTGGGAGGGTCGCGACGGCCAGCGGGAGTCCTGGACCTTCAGCGAGCTGCAGCAGCGCGCCGCGCAATTCGCCGGTTTCCTCGCCAGCCAGGGCATAGGCCCGGGGGACAGAGTCGCCGGCTTGCTGCCGCGCACCCCGGAATTGTTGATCGCCATTCTCGGTACTTGGCGGCTCGGCGCGGTGTACCAACCGCTGTTCACCGCCTTCGGGCCCAAGGCCATCGAGCATCGCCTGGCGGTCTCCCAGGCGCGGCTGGTGGTGACCGATGCCAGCAATCGCAGCAAGCTGGACGAGGTGCCAGGCTGCCCCGCGATCCTGACCGTGGGCCAGCGCCGCGGCCTGGGCATCGAGCGAGGCGATTTCAGCTTCTGGCACGAGCTGGAGCGCCAGCCGACCCTCTTCGACCCCGTATTACGGACCGCGGAAGATCCTTTCCTGCTGATGTGTACCTCGGGTACCACCGGACCGGCCAAGCCGCTGGCCGTGCCGCTCAAGGCCATCGTCGCCTTCAAGGGCTACATGCTCGAGGCCATCGACCTGCGACCCGCCGATGCCTTCTGGAACCTGGCCGATCCGGGTTGGGCCTATGGCCTCTATTACGCGGTCATCGGCCCCCTGGCGCTGGGCCAGCCCACGCTGTTCTACGACGGCCCCTTCTCCGCCGAGAGTACCTGTCGCCTGGTGCGCGAGCATGGCATCACCAACCTGGCCGGTTCGCCCACCGCCTACCGCCTGCTCATCGCCGGCGGCGAGGCGGTCAGCCAGGCCCTCCGCGGCCGGCTGCGGGTGGTCAGCAGTGCGGGCGAGCCGCTCAACCCGGAGGTCATCCGCTGGTTCGCCGAGCAGCTGCAGGCGCCGATCCACGATCACTACGGCCAGACCGAGCTGGGCATGGTGCTGTGCAACCACCATGGGCTGCGCCATCCGGTACAGCCGGGCGCAGCCGGCTTCGCCAGCCCGGGCCACCGGGTGGTGGTGCTGGACGAGACGACACGGCAGGAACTGCCGGTAGGGGTGCCCGGTATCCTGGCCCTGGATCTTGCGCAGTCGCCGTTGTGCTGGTTCGGTGGTTATCTCGGCAGCCCGACCAAGGCCTTCGTCGACCACTACTACCTGACTGGCGACACCTGCGAGCTGAACGCCGACGGCAGCATCAGCTTCGTCGGCCGCGCCGATGACGTCATCACCACCTCCGGCTATCGCGTCGGCCCCTTCGAATTGGAAAGTGCGCTGATCGAGCACCCGGCGGTGATCGAGGCCGCGGTGATCGGCAAGCCCGACCCGGAGCGCACCGAGATCATCAAGGCCTTCGTGGTGCTGCATCCCCGCTTCGAACCGAGTCCGGCGCTAGCCGAGGAGCTGCGCCTGCACGTGCGCCGGCGCCAGGCTGCCCATGCCTATCCGCGGGAGATCGAATTCGTCGCCGAGCTGCCGAAGACCCCCAGCGGCAAGTTGCAGCGTTTCATCCTGCGCAACCAGGAAATCGCCAAGGCCCAGGCGGTTCGGCAGAGCGCCTAGCCATCCTATCCATGCAAGGAGAACAGCCATGCTGATCACCGAAGAACAACAGGGCATCGTCGATATGGCCCGTCGCTTCGCCCAGGAGCGCCTCCAGCCCCATGCCGCCGACTGGGACCGCAGCGGCGTCTTCCCCCGTGACGCGCTGCGGGAGATGGGCGAGCTGGGCTTCATGGGGATGCTGGTGCCGGATACCTGGGGCGGCTGCGACACTGGCTACGTCGCCTATTCCCTGGCCCTGGAAGAGATCGCCGCCGGCGACGGCGCCTGCTCCACCATCATGAGCGTGCACAATTCGGTCGGCTGCGTGCCCATCGATCGCTTCGGCAGCGATGAGCAGAAAGAGCGCTTCCTCACGCCCCTGGCCACTGGCGAGATGATCGGTGCCTTCGCCCTCACCGAGCCGCAGGCGGGGTCCGATGCCAGTGACCTGCGCACCCGCGCGCGGCGCGACGGTGACCACTATGTCATCGACGGGGCTAAGCAATTCATCACTTCCGGGAGCCAGGCCGGGGTGGTGCTGGTGTTCGCGGTCACCGATCCGGCGGCGGGCAAGAAAGGCATCTCCGCCTTCCTGGTGCCTACCGATACTCCCGGCTACCAGGTGGTGCGCGTCGAGCACAAACTGGGTCTGCACGCCTCCGACACCTGCCAGATCCAGCTCGATGGGGTGCGTGTGCCGGCGAGCTACCGGCTGGGCGCCGAAGGCGAGGGCTATCGCATCGCCCTGGCCAATCTGGAGGGCGGGCGTATCGGCATCGCCGCCCAGGCCGTCGGCATGGCCCGCGCCGCCTTCGACTATGCCAGGGGCTACGCCCGCGAGCGGCAGACCTTCGGCAAACCCATCGTCGAACACCAGGCGGTAGCCTTCCGCCTGGCGGACATGGCCACCGAGATCGCCGTGGCGCGGCAGATGGTGCTGCACGCGGCGGCCCTGCGCGATGCCGGGAAGCCGGCGCTGGTGGAGGCCTCCATGGCCAAGCTGTTCGCCTCGGAAATGGCCGAGCGGGTTTGCTCCGCGGCCTTGCAGACCCTGGGTGGCTACGGCTACCTGAACGATTATCCGCTGGAGCGGATCTATCGGGACGCCCGCATCTGCCAGATCTACGAAGGCACCAGCGACATCCAGCGCCTGGTCATCGCCCGGCATCTGGGTGACTAGGCAATGGCTGCCGCCGCGTCGCACGAAGCCATCGATGGCAGCGGCGAGCGCCTGCGGCAGGCCGCCCTGGAATTGTTCAGCCAGGATGGCTACCACGGGGTGAGCCTGCGCCGGTTGGCCAGCGTCGTGGGCCTGCTGCCCGGCTCGCTCTACCACCATTTCGAGGGCAAGCAGGAACTCTTGTTCGAGTTGATCGAGGACTATGAACTGGAGGTGCTGCAACTGTTCAAGGCCGCGGCGGGCCAGCGTCGAGCCCGGCAGGCACCCCGAGCGCTACTCGCAGACTATCTCCTGCTGGTCCAGGCGCAGCGGGCGTCCGCCCAGGTGGCCCATCACGAGTTTCGCCATTTGACTCCCCTGCAGCAGACCCGCATTCGCACGATCAGGCGACAACAGGTCCAGGCCCTGAGCGCCGTGCTCCGTTGCGAGGGGCGTGAGCAAAGCGTTGCGCTGGAAGGCCTGGCGCACCTGTTACTGGCCCTGCCCCCGGCGCAGGCCGACGACGCCGTGGCCAGTGGTGTCGCCGGGCTGATCGTGGAGCTGGTGCGTCCTTAGGCGATCCCGCCACCGTCAGGCTTTTGCTCCGCTCGCCGCCTTGGCCTGCGTCTGACCTTCGAGCATCTCGACCGCGGCACTCGTGGCGTCGCTGGCGCGGATCGCCAGTTTGCGCACCTCGTCGGCGACCACTGCGAAACCACGTCCGGCGCTACCAGCCCTGGCCGCCTCGATGGCCGCGTTGAGTGCGAGCAGATTGGTTTGATGGGTGATGCCCTGGATGGTACTGACGATGCGAGTCAGGCGTTGCAGGGTGGCCTGGGCCGCCGCGCTCTGCTGCTCGTACTCCTGACGTAACCAGCGTTCCTCTTCCTGGCTCTGGATATCGATGATGGCGCCGACCGTACGCAATGCGGTGCCGTCTGCACTGCGTTGGCTTTCGCCGCGTCCGCGGAACCAGCGATAGTCTCCGCTGCGCAACCGGAGTCGATAGGCGACGTCGAAAGGCGTCCTGCCACTGCGATCGCCGACATGCTCGACGAAGGCCTGCACGGCACGGTCGCTGTCTTCCGGATGCAGATGGGAGAGCCAGCTGTGGAGCACGTCGGGAAATTCCTCCACTGACTCGTAGCCGAGCAAGCGCCGCATCTGCGGGGAGAACCAGATGACATTGGCAGGATTGGCCGAGTCGCCGTTCTTGATGTCGATATCCCAGAGGGCATCCTGGATGCAGTCGCGGGCGATATCGAAGCGGGTCTTGAGCAGGGCGTGGGCCTGGTCGCGGCTACGCTGCTCGTGAAAGTCCTGCAGCGTGCCCAGGAGCAGCGGTGGCTCCCCTGGGGCGGCAGCGAGGCGTCGACCGTGCAAGGTGAAGCCTCGATAAGCGCCAGCGCCCTCTGCCAGGCGCAGTTCGAAGCTGAATGGGTTCGGTCCCTGAGGGGTGAGCAGGGCGTTGCGGATATCCGCGCGCTCGTCCGGATGGATCAGCTCCAGCCAGGCCGGCAACCGCGTCGGCAAGACGCCGAGACCGGGGATGTCTGCAGACCAGTGCAGCCTTGGCTCATCCTGCCCCTGGCCAGGGGCGGGTAGCCTGAGTTCCCAACAGGCCCCCTTGGCGGGAGCGACCAGTTGCCAACGTCGCTCGGCCAAGGCCAACTGCCGCTGCACAGCCTGGCATTGAACATCCAGTCGCTCCGTCTGCAGCTGCAGGGCTCCGACCTGCTGGACGAGGTCCAGCCGCTCGGCGAGTTGTTGGGCGATGACGGTTTCCAGTCGTTTGAGCCTGGCGTCCGCCGTCGCCAGCGGGGCTGCCCTTGCGCCAGTCTCCAGAGCGTTGATGAGGCCATCGAGCTGGCGCTTGAAGGTGCGACTGAAGAGGTCCATCGGCAACTCCTTTGCGACCTGCCGCGGCGCCAATCCTGGCGCCGCGGCAGGCAGTCCTTCGTTCAGGCGGTCTGATAGAGGCGGCGTTCGAGCCAGACATGGCCTTGCAGGCGGGTGGCGCGTTTGGCCAGGGCCAGCACCCCCAGGTCGACCAGGGGTTCGAGCAGGATGACGCTCAGGTAGGCACCCCCGAAGCTGGTGATGGCGACCAGGTTGCTGCTGGTGAAGCCTTGGCCATAGAGCGCCCAGAAGGCCACCCAGGCGACGATGCCGGCCTGGAAGGCGGTGGACAGCGCCAGCGCCTGGCGGTACTTGAGGGCTACGTAGGGCGTACCGGGGGCGATCAGGCGCTTGGCCAGCGCCGCCGTGGCGAACAGGGGCACCAGCAGGGTGGTGACGTTCATGCCGTACTGCGGCAGGTCGAAGGGGGCGAAGAACAGGCCCTGCAGCAACAGGCCCAAGGCCAGGCCCAGGGCCGCGGGTGCGGCGCCGAACAGCAGGAACAGCGTCGAGCCGAGGATCAGATGCACCTCGGAGACGCCGACCGGGTAATGAGGCAGCACCTCGAAGAAGGCGAACACCAGGGCGGTGGTCGCCAGGCTGCGCGCCAGCAGCGACACCAGGCCACGTTCGCGTAGCGTCGCTCCCAGCAGTTTCAGGCCGTAGGCGCCGGTACCGGCGGCGGTCAGGTAGCTCAGGCCGATCTTGCCGGCATCCACGAGTCCAGGTTCGATATGCATGACGATCTCCAGGCCGCCTCGGGGCGGCGATAGGGTAGGGGGACTTGAGTGCTAGTGCGCCTGGCTGACGGCTACGGGCACGCGGCGAGGCGGATGGTGGTGGTGCCCGGTGGCCGGCGGACAGCTGGCGTGGCTCAGGGCCACCGCCTGGCCGTGGGGGGTGTTGAGATAGGCCTGGCGCCATTCTTCGGTGCGCTCGGCGATGGCCGTTGCCGTGGTCAGGCCCAGGCTTTCCACCAGGCGCTCCGTCGCCAGCAACCACTGCCGGTAGTAGGCGTCGTTGACGCTTTCCTCCGCGGTTGCTGGCGCCTCCTGGATCACGGCGCTGAAGATCGCCACCCAGTCTTGCCAGGGAAAGAGCCCACCGCGGTGCAGATGGACCACCAGGGAAAAGGCCTGGGCCTGCCAGGGGCTGTCGAAGGCCGGGCCCTCTCCGCTGGGCGACAGGGGCTGTTCGAGTGCGAGAGTCGTCATACCGCCTCCAGATAGCTGTCCCACAGATCGATGCAGATGGAATCCGGGCTGTCGTTGCCCCAGAGCTCCCGGGCACTGAAGCGCACCGCGTAGACCTGCTGCGGTTGTTCGCCCAGCCCATGGGCGACGGTGTCCGGCGTGACGAACAGCCCCTGCACCCGCTCGATGGTGCCCAGCTTGCCGCGGGCATAGCGCGGCAGGCGGGTGTGGCCCGCAGGGTTGAGATTGCGGGTGCGCACCTGATCGCCAAGCTGGAAGCGTCCCGGCTCGCCATGGGTGGTCCGGGCCGAGGCGCCGCCCAGCACCACCGGCTGGACCAGCTCGGGCGTCAGTACCGTGACCGGCTGGGTCGGCGCTGTTGGCTTGACCTGGCCTTGCAGCTCATCGACGCTGATCACGCCCTTTTCCACCAGCAGCGTCTCGAAGGCGTGCAGCCAGTGTTCGTAGTAGCTCGACTCCAGGTATTCGCTGGGCGCCATGCGTTCGATGGCGTGACGGAATTCGTCGACATTGAAATAGCCACCGACGAACAGCGAAGGAAAGAGCGCGAACACCCTCCGCTCCCACTCGGCATGGAACACCGGCTCGCTAGCGGGCGGGGCCACGGGGCCGAGGCCGTGCATGCCGCCGAGATCGTGGATACCGTTCATGGGCAAAGCTCCTCTGCTAGGTGGCCGCGGGCGGCAGCGCCAGCCCGGTGCCGATCATGGAATCGCGGGTGACCAGGGCGGCCAGTTGCTCCTCGCTCCAGCCAGCGGTGCCGTCCGGGCGCTGCGGCAGCACCAGGTAGCGCAGTTCGGCGCTGCTGTCCCAGACGCGGATTTCGCGATCCGCGGCGATGCTCAGGCCGAACTCGGCCAATACCCCGCGCGGGTCCATGACGATGCGCGAGCGATAGGGCGCGGACTTGTACCAGGCGGGCGGCAACCCCAGGGTCGGCCAGGGATAGCAGGAGCAGAGGGTGCACACGGTGACGTTGTGCACCGCCGGGGTATTTTCCACCACCACCATGTCCTCGCCCTGGACGCCGGAAAAGCCCAGCTCGGCGATGGCGGCAGTGGCATCTTCCAGCAAGCGGCGGCGGTACTCCGGATCGGCCCAGGCCTTGGCCACCACCTGGGCGCCATTGCGCGGGCCGATCTGGTGCTCGTAGGTATCGATCAGGGCGTCCATGGCGACCGGATCTATCAGGCCCTTCTCGAGCAGTAGCGATTCCAGCGCCTTGACGCGCAGCGCGACGTCTTCCGGCGGCTCGGTGTGGTCGTGGTCATGGTGGTGATGATGGTCATGATGGTCATGGCTCATGCGGTTTCCTCCTCGGTAGAACGGTTCCGTCTCACAGGGTTTGCCAGTCCACGCTGGCCTCGAAGGCCGCGGCGGCCTGGTAGATGGTGCTTTCGGCATAATGCCGACCCATCAGCATCGCCCCGACCGGCAGGCCGTCCACGGTGCCGCAGGGCAGCGACAGCGCCGGATGACCGGTGATGTCGAGGGGAGCGGTGTTGCCGATCATCTCGAAGGCGCGGGCGACGTACTCGGCCAGGGGTGCGTCCGCGGCCGGCAGCGGCTGGGCGACGATGGGCAGGGTGGGCAGCAGCAGCAGGTCATAGCGCTCCAGCGCCCGGTCATAGCCGGCCCGGGCGCGGCGGGCGATGTTCTGGGCCTTGGCATAGAAGCGCCCGCGATAGCGCTCGAGACCGTACTGGCCGACGAACATGCACAGCTTGAGGGTGGGCGAGAGGTCATCGGCCCGTTCGCGCCAGGCGCTATGGGCATCCAGCAGGCCGACGTCATAGAGACCCTTCCAGTTAAAGCCCATGCCGTTGCCGTGCATCATCTGGGCGGTGAGGCCCTCGCAGCCGATGGGCTGCCAGAGCGCGCCGGCCAGCAGATGCTCGGGTACCGAGACCTCCTCGACCCGGGCGCCGAGGCCTTCCAGCCGCGCGGCGGCCTCCCGCACCCGGTCCGCCACCCGTGGATCCAGGTTGGCCAGCCCGAAGCCTTCGCTGAGTAGCCCGATGCGCAAGCCCGCCACACCGCGTTCCAAGGCCTGGGTATAGGGGGCCACCGGCGGCGCGTACTGGCGCGGATCCAAGCCATCGGTGCCGGCGATCACCTCCAGCATCAGGGCGTTGTCAGCCACGTTAGCGGTGATGGGGCCGAGGTGGTCGACGGTCGCCTCGATGGGCATGGCCCCGGTATAGGGCACCAGGCCGTGGGTGGGCTTCATGCCATAGGTACCGCAGAAGGCCGAGGGGATACGGACGGAGCCGCCCTGGTCGCCGCCGATGGCCATGTCCACCACGCCGGCACCCACCAGGGCGGCGCTGCCGGACGAGGAGCCACCGGCGCTGTAGCCGTGCCGGCGGGGATTGTGTACCGGCGCGGGGTCCGAGGTGTGGCTGCCGCCGGACAGGCAGAAGTGTTCGCAGGTGGCCTTGCCCAGGATGGTGGCGCCGGCCTCCAGCAAGCGGGTCACCACGGTGGCGTCGTAACTCGGTACGAAGCCTTCGAGCGTGGTGGAGCCGTTCATCATCGGCACCCCGGCCAGGGCGATGTTGTCCTTGAGCGCCACGGTGCGCCCGGCCAGTTTGCCGCCGTCGGCGCCCTGGACTTCGGCCCGGTAGTACCAGGCGTTGAGCGGATTTTCCGCGGCACCGGGCCGGTGGCCGGCGCCGCGGGCGAAGCGTACCGGCGGGATCTCGTCGGGGAGATCGTCGATCAGGTCGTAGGCGTCGAAACTGGCCTGCATCAGCGCCAGGTAATCCTGCGCCTCGTCGGTGCTCAGCTGCATGTGCAGGCGCCCGGCAAGAGCCTGGAGTTGGGCGGGAGTGGGACGGGTGATGGCCATGTGGGTGTCCTTTAGTTGCGCCGGTACCTGCCGGCGGCGGGCTGTCGAAGAGGGTTCACAGGCTCCGGCGAGCGGAGCGGTGCGGGTCTGGCGCTAGCCTTTCTTGCCCGGCGCCGGCCAGGTGATGCCCACGCTCTTCATGCCCTTGGCCACGTCCATTTCGGGATGGGCCAGGACCACGTCGCGATACGACGGGCTGCCGATGACCGCTGGTTTGAACTTGGTCAGGAAGGCGTTGACCTCTGCGCGGATGTCGGCCGGCACCTTGGCGTCTTCGTAGCAGGCATCGAGGCATTCGAAGACCGCTTGCCAGTGGACTTCGGTCAGGCCCATGCCGCGGTGGGCGGTCACCATGTCCCGGCCGCGGTACTTGGCCTGGCCGCCCCAGTGCTCGGCCAGGAAGTCGACGAAGTTGATGTGTTCCTTCTGGAACGTCGATTCGGACATGTGACTCCAGATATGGCCGATGGCCGGATGCTCCATGCACTTGCGCAAAATCAGGCCGGCGAAGCTATAGATGGCGTCATAGCCGCCGAGGCGTTCGTAGAGTGAAGGCTGTAGTGCGCTGGTCATGGGCTTTCTCCTGAATCGTTACGGTGGGTCGTCTTCTGGTCGCCGCCCGGATTTCCGTGGCTGCATTCACCCTAGGGCAGGCCGAGGCGAGCGGGCTTGGCTGGGAAGGACAGGCAGTTGTCCGAGAAGGACTGCAGGTGCCCCGCGAGGACCCGCTCGCCTTGCCCTGCGCTCGTCAAAAAACGTGGACGTAGCGCAAATTCATCCGGAAGTCCTCGCGGAAGCCGTTGTCGACCGCCAGGTCGCGCCCCAGCTGGAGCTGCACCTGGTCGGTGGCGGTGAGAAAGGTCGTGGCGGTGGCGCGGAAGTTGGTGGTTTTCGTGCGGTCGTCCTGGGCGACCCCCGCGATTCGGTTCTCACCGCCCCAGTTGTGGCCGACGCCGAGCCCGAAGCTGGTGCGCGCATCGAACTGATAGCGGCCCATGAGCTGGACGGCATAGGACGTGTCCTGCTCGCGCCGCACACCTGAAGAGCCGTAGTCGTCGTTGTCGCCGTACCAGATGGCGTCCGCGACCAGGTCCATCGCCCACTTGTCGTTGAAGTGCTTGACGTAGGCAGCCTGCAAGTCGAGCTTCCAGCGGTTCTCGCCCAGGTTGAGTGCGTCGTCGCGGTCATAGCTGCCAGTGGGGGCGTAGAGATAGGGCGTGATGGCGAGGATGTCGCGCGCCGGGTTGAGCCGCCAGCGCAGCGGCGCGGCCAAGATGAGATCGCCGGTGCCCTGGGCGCTGCCCAGGGCCGCGACATCACCGCTGGCGTCGAGATGGCCAAAGGGCAACAGCACCTGCGGATCCAGGGTGACGGTATCGCTCAGTCCGAGAACATGGACCAGACGCAGGATGCCGATGTCCGAGGTCAGTTGGGCGTCGGACTGGACCTGGTGACCCTTGGCATAGAGGCGGTCGGTGGTCGCATGCTGGTAATAGAGCACGCCCAGGTTGGTACCGGCCGGGAGCTGTTCGTAGTCGCCGGGTGCCACCTCGAGGGCCTGGGCTTGGTTGGCGAGCAGCAGCGCCAGAGGCGCATAGCGGAGCGTCTTCATGAGGGAAGGTCCTTTTCGAGAGAGGGCTGGCGCCAGGATGGGCTTCAGGCCGATAGGGGACGCGCGTCGCGCAGCATCCCCGTGGCCGGGTGGCAATTGATGTACTCGAACTGCTGGCTGTTGCCGTCCGCGACCGACACCTCGTGGTACAGCCGCAGCTTGGCGAGGCCGCCGATCACCCGGAAGAAGGTGGTGAAGATGCGCAGGTGCGTCGGATGGGACTCTGCCCAGCGCTCCAGCCTGTCCAGCGAGCGCCAGTGGCCGATGTCGTAGGCGATGTCCAGCAGATTGCCGTCCAAGTCGATGTTGCGGACGAATCTGTTGCTGTAGCAGCCGAGCGGCTGGCCTTCATCGCGCAGGAAATCCATGCCCGCCTGCAGCGGCGGCAGCAATTCGTTGAAGTAGATGTCGCGTTCCTCCTGGCCGGCTTCCACCCAGTCCTGGCCGGAGCGGATCAGCGTCAGGTTGTCATGGCCGCGGACCACCACCCGGCCACCCGACTGGGGATCGCCGGAGATCACCTGCAGCTCGGTGTCAGGCTGCAGCCGACTGGTCTGGGAGACCGGAAAGCGATCCCGCGCCGAGCCCCAATAGCCGTGCTCCTGGATATCGCCGCTGATGCCATCCATGAGCGCGCCGACACCTGGCAAATCGTCCGTGAAGGCATACAGCGTCTCGAACTGCTCGGCGCGCGGCGCTATCACCTCGCGGAAATACCCCAGGTCTTCCTGCAGGCGGGCGTCGGCCGCCCACCAGTCGGCGACCTCAGGCGAACGCAGCCAGCGACAGTAGGCGGCGGGATCACGCCAGTAGCCCACCACGATGAAATTGCCGTAGCCCTGGGCATCTTCGTGATAGGTGAGGTCGTGATTGCCGGGCCCGTCGACCCCCGCGAAGCTGGCCACCAGGGTACGCAGTGCCAGCAGCGCTGCAGCGCGCCGCTCCTGGCGGAACTGCACGCCGAGGTAGGCCATGACCACCTGCGTCAGGTCTTCGCCGGCGCGGGCGACGAACATGGGGTAGGGCGGCTGGTACTCGTCATGCACGCGGCGACTCAGGGTGCGGGGGCATTGCAGGTGCTTGGCGATGGCGGATTCCATGGTGATCTCCTCGACACTGGGCGAGACAGGCTGTTACCGACGAACCCTGGCTCGGCTGCTCAGGCGCAGCACCAGGTGCTGCCAGGCCGTTACGATCAGTAGCGCCAAGGCTTCTTCGGCCACCAGCTCGCCGGGATGGGCGCTGGCCCATTCGGCGGTTGAAAGAGGGGTGACAGGGCTGATCATCTCGATACCTGCGGGTCTAGGTTTCGCTGAGGGCCAAGGTAAGGCGCAGCCGTCTGGACCGGCTTGTTCCAGCAGGACAGGGGCTTGACTGGGAGGGACAGCGGCGCCGGTTAACTGCGGCCTGCACCAGCGCGGATCGGTAGAGAGCTGCCGTTGCCTTGATTGGGTGCAGCCTCGGCCGCCTTGCTTCGGCGGTGCGACCGATGGGCTCGCCGCACCGCCGCCTTTGCGCGTCTGGCCAGGCGCGTGATGCCCAGGCCGGGAGGGCAACGCCAGCCGCTCTAGCGCGCGGCTGGCATGGTTGTTGCCGTGCCTCGCCGTCAGAGATCGGCGTTGATCCAGCGAGGATGAGCACCATGAGCAGCACGCACTACTCCACTCAGGTCGTTTCCAGCGAGCGGCGTTTCGAATACTGGAAGGAAGTGGTCTGCCGGCATTGCATCCCGGCCTCCAGTCGGCCCGAGTCCGGGCTGGATTTCGCGGCGCAGCTCCAGGTCGTCTCCCTGGGTTTGCTGGACGTCTGTACGCTGTCCGCACCGCTGCACCACTGGCGGCGCAGTGCCAGCCATCTGCGCAGCGGGCCGGACGACGATCTCTGGCTTGGCTTCAGCCAAGGCGGTCATGGACAGCTGGAGCAGGGCGGCCGGCAGGCGGTCCTGGCACCGGATCGACTGTTTCTCTACGACGCCGATCAGGCCTTCGATTTCAGCCTGAGTGGCAGCCACCGGCTGTTGCGTATCCCGCGCTACCTGCTCAGCACCCGGCTACCCGGGGTGGAGCGGCTCACCGCTACCGTGCTCGATGAAGCCCGGCCTGGCATCGTGCCGTTGCGGGAGATGCTGCGTCAGGCCGCCGATGGCTTGCCGGCGCTGGAGGACCCGGCCTATTCCCTGCGTTTCTCCCAGACGCTGCTCGACCTGCTGGTGCTCAGCCTGGAACTGCAGGGTTCGGAGCGCGCCGTGGCCGAGCGGGATCTCTACCCGCGGCTGATGAACCATGTCCTGAGACATTTGAGCGATCCGCAGCTGAACCTGGAGAGCGTTGCCCAGGCCCATCACGTGTCGACCCGCACCGTGACCCGGGCCTTCGCCCGGCACCAGAAGACGCTGATGAGCGTGGTCCTGCAGGAGCGGCTACTGGCCAGCCGCCAGGCCATGGAGCAGGGGCGTTGCCGCAGCGTGTCCGAAGCGGCGCTGGACTTCGGCTTCTCCGATTTCTCGCATTTCAGCCGGGCCTTTCGCAAAGCCTTTGGCGTGGCACCCCACTCGCTGCTACAGCGGCACTGATCCGCGTTCGGGTTCGTCCAGCTGCCTGCCCGGCCGATAGGCCAGGTGATAGCCCAGGCCGACGAAGACCGCGCCGCCCACCAGATTGCCGAGGAACACCGCGACCAGGTTGGGCAGCAACTGGGCCCAGCCCAGCGTTCCGGCGAAGATGGCGGCCGGCAGGATGAACATGTTGGCCACCACGTGCTGGAAGCCGATGGCCACGAACGCCATGATCGGGAACCACATCGCCAGGATCTTGCCGGTCACGTCCTTGCCGGCGAAGGCCAGCCAGACGGCGAGGCAGACCAGCCAGTTGCAACCGACCCCGGAAATGAACGCCTGCAGGAAGCTGGCCGCCACCTTGGCCTGGGCGATGGCGGTGGTCTTGGCCAGGAAGACACCCTCAGTGAGACCCAGCAGGTGCCCGAAGCAGTAGGCCACCGCCAGGGCGCCGCCCAGGTTGGCCAGGGTCACCCAGCAGAAGTTGCGCAGCACCGCCAGCAGGCCGATGCGCCGGGCGAACCAGGCCATGGGCAGCACCAGCATGTTGCCGGTGAGCAATTCCCCGCCGGCCAGCACGGTGAGGATCAGACCGAGCGGGAACACCATGGCCCCGAGCAGGGCGCTCAGCGACCCCCAGTTGCCCGGCAGGGTGCCTATGACATGGATGTCCAGCAGAAACCCCAGGGAGATGAAGGCGCCGGCGAGAAAGCCCAGCACCAGCAGGTTGGCAACGGACAGACGACTCTTGGCCACGCCGGCCTGGACGGCCAGGAGCGCGATTTCCTTGGGGGTATTGAGCGACATGATGACTCGGGGAGGGGAGGGACGCGCGGACTGTAAGAACTTGTAACAGGCGTCTCAAGGCGGGGTTGCCTATCACGCCCATAGGCTGATGCTATGACGTGCCTGGACCTGCCGCTGGTCGGCACAAACGCAAATTTCGTGACTCCACGGCTTTGCCCGGCGTAGGTTTGCGGCCACAATCTCGAAACTACTTTAAGTTCACCTGCGCCGCCGGCTCTGGCTGGGGCGCCGCATTCACTCGTCCTCCGGCTCGCCGATGGGAAACTTTGCATGAAGCTGATCAAATCCACCACCCTCATTCTCTGCATGGGCGTCTCGGCCTGCAGCTCCTTCCAGGGCCATGGCGACCAGGCCGCTACCCCGGCCAAGCCGGCCAATGCCCAAGCCAGTACCGCCGGTAGCGGTGGGCACTGGTGGTGGCCCTTCGGCGGTGAGCAGAAGCCCGCCGAGCCGGCCAAGCCGGTAGCCCAGGCCGCCGCGGCCAAACCCGAATCCAAGGTGGCGGCCAAGACCCCGGCTGCCGCGCCGCAGTCGTCCGCTGCAGCGGGCGAGAAAGCCAGCCATTGGTGGTGGCCCTTCGGTAGCGAAGACGCCAAGCCCGTCGCCCAGGCCGAGGTTCTCAAGCCGGTGCCGGTCAAGGTCAGCAAGGCCTGGCTGGACGAGCACGAGCAGAAGCTGCGCGTCGCCGTCGCCGGCAGCAACGTCAAGGTCGAGCGCCGTGACGATGCCCTGGTGCTGGTAACGCCGGTGGACGGCTCCTTCAATCCGGATCGCGCCGAGATGCTGCTGCCGGTGATGCTCGGCCCGCTGTCCCGCTCGGCCAAGTCGGTCAGCGTCGACGACGACAGCGCCGTCATCGTGCTCGGTTTCAGCGACAGCACCGGCGCCGCGGCCCTCAACGACAAGATCAGCCTGCAGCGCGCCCAGGCCGTGGCGGCGATCTTCCGCCTCAGCGGCTACAGCGGCAATCGCCTGATCGTGCGTGGCCTGGCCGCCGCCCACCCGCGTGCCGACAACGCCACCGCCGCCGGCCGCGCCGCCAATCGCCGCGTCGAGGTGCTGATTCAGCCGCGCGCTACCGTGCTGGCCAGCCTGCAGTCCCTGGCCGCCCGCTAGCTACAAAGCTTGTCCTGAAGCAGGCGACCGGGGCGGGACTTGGTTAAGCTAGGTCGATACCGACCTAGCAGGAGACCTCCATGTCACCGTCCCTCGCCGATATGCGTCGCGACTACACCCGCGACGGCCTGACCGAAGCCCAGGCACCCGCCGATCCCTATGCTCTCTTCGGCCAGTGGTTCGAGGAGGCGGTACGCACCGAGCAGCCTCCCGTGGAAGCCAACGCCTGCTGGCTGGCTACCGTCGATGCCGAAGGCCAGCCCCATTGCCGGGTGCTGCTGCTCAAGGGCGTCGATGCTCAGGGCTTCGTCTTCTACACCAACTACGACAGCGCCAAGGGCCAGCAACTGGCCGCCCAGCCGCGGGCGGCCATGACCTTCTTCTGGCCGGCCCTGGAACGCCAGGTGCGCATCGAAGGCCTGGTGGAGCAGGTGTCCGCCGAGGAGTCCGACGCCTACTACCGGGTCCGGCCACTGGGGAGCCGCCTGGGCGCCTGGGCCTCGCCGCAGAGCCAGGCCATCGCCGATCGCCAGGAACTGGAGCAGCGGTTGGCCGAGGTACAGCAGCGTTTCGCCAGCGGCGAACCCAGCCGGCCGCCGTTCTGGGGCGGCTACCGTCTCAAGCCGCAGCGCATCGAGTTCTGGCAGGGGCGCTCCAGTCGCCTGCACGACCGCCTCGACTACCAGCGCGGCGAGGACGGTTGGCAGCGTCAGCGCCTGGCACCTTAAGGCGTTCACAAGGTATCGTCCCTACAGTCGCCAGAAACCTCTCCGGATGCCCTGGGTCAAGCATAAAGGCGATCCACGTCCTTGGGGTGCCCGGTGTCGTCCCTGTCTTTCAACTGCCTTCGGAGTAGCTCCATGAACAGAATCCTCCAGCTCGCTGCCTCCCTGACCGCCGTCGCCCTGCTGGCGGGCTGCGCATCCGATCAGTCCGGCGACGTCTATTCGCGCGATGAGGCCCGCCAGGTGCAGACCGTTCGCACCGGTACCATCACCGCCCTGCGCCCGGTCACCATCGAAGGTACCAAGTCGCCGGTCGGCGCCGGTGCGGGTGCCGTCGTGGGCGGCATCGGCGGCAGCGCCATCGGCGGTGGCCGGGGCAGCTTCGTCACCGCCATCATCGGCGCGGTGGCCGGCGGCCTGCTGGGCGCGGCGACCGAAGAGGGCTTCACCAAGGCCAACGGCGTCGAGGTCACCGTTAAGGAAGACGACGGCGGCACCCGCGCCTATGTGCAGGCGGTCAACAAGGGCGAGATCTTCCGGGTCGGCGAACGCGTGCGCATCCTGACCGTCAACGGGACCAGCCGCGTCGCCCCCAACTGATCCGGCGGACCTGGCCAAAGGTACGTCCAAACCCTTCCAGAGCGGGTGTCCGAATCGCTAGACTGCGAGTCGGACACCCGTTTGCGTTTTCGCCCGTAAATAGTTGTCGCCTGGGCGCAAGGCCAGTCGCATGCCGCGTCCTACAATCCCTTCAGTCACCGCCGTACTCGGCAGGAGAAACCCGATGTCCGCTTCTCAACCCAATGTGCAACGCGCCGCCTTCGACGAGGTGATGGTTCCGACCTACGCCCCTGCCGCGTTCATTCCGGTGCGAGGAGAGGGTTCCCGCGTCTGGGACCAGGCCGAGCGCGAGTACGTCGATTTCGCCGGCGGCATCGCCGTCAGTGCCCTGGGGCATGGCCATCCGGCGCTGATCCAGGCGCTGACCGAGCAGGCCGGCAAGCTCTGGCACGTCTCCAACATCTACACCAACGAGCCGGCCCTGCGCCTGGCGCGCAAGCTGGTGGACCACACCTTCGCCGACCGGGTGTTCTTCGCCAACTCCGGTGCCGAGGCGAACGAGGCCGCCTGCAAGCTGGCCCGTCGTTACGGCCATGACGTCAGTGGCGGCAGCCGCTACGAGATCGTCGCCGCCACCAACAGCTTCCACGGCCGGACCCTGTTCACCGTCAGTGTCGGGGGCCAGCCCAAGTATTCCGACGGCTTCGGGCCCAAGATCGAAGGCATCCGCCACGTGCCCTACAACGACCTGGCCGCCCTCGAAGCCGTGGTCTCGGACAAGACCTGCGCGGTCATCCTCGAGCCCATCCAGGGCGAGGGTGGGGTGCTGCCGGCCGACCAGGCCTACCTCGAAGGCGCCCGTCGCCTGTGCGACGCCCATGGCGCGCTGCTAATTTTCGACGAGGTGCAGAGCGGCGTGGGCCGTAGCGGCCACCTCTATGCCTACCAGCACTATGGCGTGGTGCCAGATGTGCTCACCACCGCCAAGAGCATCGGCGGCGGCTTCCCGCTGGCGGCCATGCTGACCACCGACAAGCTCGCCCAGCATTTCAGTGCGGGCGTCCACGGCAGTACCTACGGCGGCAATCCGCTGGGCTGCGCCGTGGGTGCCGCGCTGCTGGACATCGTCGCCACGCCGGAAACCCTGGCAGGCGTCGCTGCCCGTCACCAGCGCTTTGTCGCCGGTCTGGAGCAGCTCAACGCCCGCTACGGCCTGTTCCAGCAGATCCGGGGCCTGGGCCTGCTGATCGGCGCCGTGCTGAATGACAGCTGGAAGGGCCGGGCCAAGGACATCGTCACCGCTGCCAACGAGGAAGGCCTGATGATCCTCCAGGCCGGTCCGGACGTGCTGCGCCTGGCGCCGAGCCTGATCATTCCCGAGGCCGACATCGACGAAGGCCTGGCGCGGCTGGATCGCGCCCTGGCGCGCCTGACGCAAGGCTAATCTCCGGACGCGGGACGCGTACCGCTCGCATCCAGGGATGGATCCGTACACAAGGAGTTCTCATGCTGGTAATGCGCCCTGCGCGCGCCGCGGACCTGCCCCTGGTCCAGCGGCTCGCTGCGGATAGCCCGGTCGGCGTCACCTCGCTGCCCGACAACCCCGAGCGCCTGCGCGACAAGATCCGCGCCTCGGAGTCGTCGCTGGCGGCCGAGGTGGGCTTCCATGGCGAAGAGAGCTATTTCTTCGTCCTCGAAGACACCACCAGCGGCGAGCTGCTCGGCTGTTCCGCCATCGTCGCCTCGGCCGGTTTCTCCGAGCCCTTCTACAGCTTTCGCAACGAGACATTCATCCACGCCTCGCGCGAGCTGAAGATCCACAACAAGGTGCATGTGCTGTCGCTCTGTCACGACCTGACCGGCAACAGCGTGCTGAGCAGCTTCTACGTCCAGCGTCCGCTGCTGGATACCCCCCATGCCGAACTCAACTCCCGTGCCCGGCTGCTGTTCATGGCTGCCCATCCCGAGCGGTTCGCCGAATCGGTGGTGGTCGAGATCGTCGGGCTGTCGGATGACGCCGGCGAATCGCCATTCTGGAACGGAGTAGGGCGCAACTTCTTCGACCTGGACTATGCCACCGCCGAGCGGCTGTCCGGGCAGAAGAGCCGGACCTTCCTCGCCGAGCTGATGCCGACCTATCCGCTCTATGTGCCGCTGTTGCCCGACAGTGCCCAGGAAGCCATGGGCCAGGTGCATCCGCGCGCCCAGATCACCTTCGACATCCTCAGTCGCGAAGGCTTCGAGACCGACAACTACATCGACATCTTCGATGGCGGCCCGACGCTGCATGCCCGCACCACCACCATCCGCTCCATCGCCGAGAGTCGCCTGGCGCCAGTGAGCGAAGGCGCGGTCGCCGCAGCCGACCGGCCCTGGTTCCTCGTCGCCAACGATGGCCTGGAGAATTTCCGCGCCCTGGCGACGCCGCTGCGCTGGGCGCCTGGCGAGTCCGTCGTCCTTTCCCCCGAGCAGATCGCCGCCCTGGAGATCGCCGAAGGCGACCGGGTTCGTCTGGTAGCGCTGTAGCCGATCCTAGCGTCTTTGGAGGTCCGATGATCGTCCGTCCCATCACCCGCGCCGATGTGCCCGCGCTGCTGCAATTGGCGCAAGCGGCCGGTGCCGGTCTTACCACGCTGCCCGCCAGCGAAGAGCGTCTGCTGCAACGGGTGGAAAACGCCGAGCGCAGCTTCCTGCAGCAGGCCCAGCCCGCCGATGCGGATTATCTCTTCGCCCTGGAAGACGACGGCGAGGTCATCGGCATCGCCGGCATCGCCGCCGCCCTGGGCCTGCGCGAGCCCTGGTACAACTACCGCGTCGGGCTGACGGTGAGCGCCTCGCGCGAGCTGGACATCCACCGCCAGATCCCCACGCTGTTCCTCGCCAACGACATGACCGGCAGTTCCGAACTCTGCTCGCTGTTCCTGCGCGCCGATCGCCGGGGGGGGGCGGCCGGGCGCCTGCTGTCCAAGTCGCGCTTCCTGTTCATCGCCGAATTCCGCGAGCTGTTCGCGGAGCGCATCATCGCCGAACTGCGCGGCATGTCCGATGGCAACGGCCAGTCGCCGTTCTGGGAAGGCCTGGGCCGGCATTTCTTCAAGATGGAATTCTCCCAGGCGGACTACCTCACCGGCATCGGCAACCGCGGCTTCATCGCCGAGTTGATGCCGCGCTTCCCGCTCTACACCTGCTTCCTCACGCCCGAGGCGCGCCAGGTGATCGGCCGGGTCCACCCGGACACCGAGGCCGCCCGCCGGCTGCTGGAAGCTGAGGGCTTCAACTACCAGGGCTACGTCGACATCTTCGACGCCGGCCCGACCCTGGAGGCCGAGACCGCCAAGGTGCGGGCGATCCGCGACAGCCAGCGCCTGGTGCTGGCGGTGGGCACGCCGGGCGACGACGCCGAGGTCTACCTGATCCACAACCGCAAGTGCCAGGACTGCCGCATCACCAGCGCCCGGGCCCGCCTGGCCGCTGGCACCCTGGTGGTGGACCTGGCCACTGCCCGCGAGCTGCGCCTGATGGCGGGCGCCCAGGTGCGCGCCGTGCGGCTGATGCCCTGAGGAGATCCCATGGACAGCCTGTATATCGATGGACAGTGGCGCGCCGCGCGGGGCGAGACCTTCACCTCGCGCGATCCCTATGACGGTGCCATGCTCTGGCAAGGCGCCGCCGCGGATGCCGGCGACGTCGACGCCGCCATCGCCGCGGCGCGCCAGGCCTTTCCTGCCTGGGAAAGAAGCGGCCACGCCGCGCGCCTGGAGATCCTCCAGGCCTTCGCCCAGGTGCTGCAGCAGCGTCGCCCCGAGCTGACCCGGGCGCTCGCCGAGGAAACTGGCAAGCCGCTCTGGGAAGCCGATACCGAGCTTGGCAGCATGATCGCCAAGGTGGCCATCTCCGCCCAGGCGGAGGCGGCGCGCAGTGGCGCGCGTACGGCCACCATGGGCGACGCCCGCAGCGTGACCCGGCATCGTCCGCACGGGGTGCTGGCGGTCTTCGGCCCCTATAACTTTCCCGGCCATCTGCCCAATGGCCATATCGTGCCGGCGTTGCTGGCCGGTAACACGGTGGTGTTCAAGCCCAGCGAGCTGACCCCGCGCTTCGCCTCCCTGACCCTGGATTGCTGGAGTGCCGCCGGACTGCCGGCCGGGGTGCTCAACCTGGTCCAGGGCGGCCGGCCCACCGGTGAAGCCCTGGCGGGCCACGCCGGCCTGGACGGCATCCTCTTCACCGGCTCCAGCGCCACCGGCGCGGCGCTGCACCGACTCAATGCGGAGCGTCCCCAGCGGCTGCTGGCCCTGGAGATGGGCGGCAACAATCCCTTGGTGGTGGCGCCGGTGGCCGATCTGGAGGCGGCCGTGGTGACCATCGTCCAGTCGGCCTTCCTTTCCGCCGGGCAGCGCTGCACCTGTGCCCGCCGCCTGATCCTGCCCCAGGGCACCTGGGGCGATGCGTTGCTCGAGCGCCTGGTCGCGGTCAGCGCCGGCCTCACCATCGGGCGCTTCGACGCCGAGCCGGCACCCTTCATGGGCACCGTCATCTCCCTGGCGACCGCCAAGGCCCTGTTGCAGACCCAGGCCCAGCGCCTGGCGCTGGGCGGTCGGGCGCTGCTGGAGATGCGGCAACCGGAAGCGGAGCGGGCACTGCTCACGCCGGGAATCCTCGACGTGTCGGCGATCGCCGAGCTGCCGGACGAAGAGGTCTTCGGCCCGCTGTTGCAGGTCCAGCGCTATGGTGACTTCGCCGAGGCCCTGAGCCTGGCCAATGCCACCCGCTTCGGCCTGGCCGCCGGACTGCTGGCCGACGATCCGGCCACCTACGAAAGCTTCTGGCTGGGCGTGCGCGCCGGCATCGTCAACTGGAACCGTCCCCTCACCGGCGCCGCCAGTGCGGCGCCTTTCGGCGGTGTCGGGGCCTCGGGCAACCATCGTCCCAGCGCCTACTATGCCGCCGACTACTGCGCCTTCCCCGTCGCGTCGCTGGAAAGCGACGCCCTGACCCTGCCCACCCAATTGCCTCCAGGACTACCGCTATGAGTCACCTCGCCCCCGTTGCGCGGGAGGTCAATTTCGATGGCCTGGTCGGTCCGACCCATAACTACGCCGGGCTGTCCTATGGCAACGTGGCGTCCCAGGCCAGCAAGCAGCAGCGGTCCAATCCGCGCGAGGCGGCGCGTCAAGGCCTGGCCAAGATGCAGGCGCTGATGGAGCTGGGCTTCGAGCAGGGCGTACTGGCGCCCCATGAGCGACCCGACATCGCCTCGCTGCGGCGCCTGGGTTTCGCCGGCAGCGATGCCCAGGTGCTGGAAAGCGCCGCCCGCGAGGCTTTGCCGCTGCTGCTGTCGGCCAGTTCCGCCTCGGCCATGTGGACGGCCAACGCCGCCACCGTCAGCCCCAGCGCCGACACCCGTGACGGTCGGGTGCACTTCACCCCGGCCAACCTGGCCTGCAAATTCCACCGCAGCCTCGAACCCAGCACCACGGCGCGCATCCTCCAGGCGATGTTTCGCGATCCGGCGCACTTCCAGCATCACGCGCCGCTGCCCTCGGTGGCCCAGTTCGGCGACGAGGGCGCGGCCAATCACACCCGCTTCAGCCACGACCATGGCGCCCCGGGCGTGGAGTTCTTCGTCTTCGGCCGCAGCGCCTTCGATCCGCGCTATCCCGAACCCCATCGCTACCCGGCGCGGCAGACCCTGGAAGCCTCCCAGGCCATCGCCCGGCTGCACGGGCTGAGCGAGGAGGGCGTGGTCTTCGCCCAGCAGAATCCGGCGGTGGTGGACCAGGGGGTCTTCCACAACGACGTCATCTCGGTGGGCAATGCCCAGGTGCTGTTCCACCACGAGGATGCCTTCCTCGACAGCGAGCGGGTGCTCGACGAACTGCAGGCCAAGCTCGCCCGGCAGGGTGGCCAGCTGCAACGACTCTGCGTGCGCCGCAGCGAGATCAGCGTCGGCGACGCCGTGCGTTCCTACCTGTTCAACAGCCAGCTGCTGGACCGGCCAGGCCAGGGCGCGCTGCTGGTGGTGCCCGACGAATGCCGGCAGAACGCCGCGGTCTGGGACTACCTGCAGGCCCAGGTTGGCGGGGCGGGCCCGCTGGGCGAGGTCAAGGTCTTCGATCTCAAGCAAAGCATGCAGAACGGTGGCGGACCCGCCTGTCTGCGCCTGCGCGTGGCCCTCAAGCCCGAGGAACTGGCAGCGGTGAATCCCGGCGTGCGTTTCACCCCGGGGCTGCACGCCCAACTGCTCGGCTGGGTGGATCGCCACTACCGCGACCGCCTGGAGCCCGCCGACCTGGCCGATCCCCAGTTGCTGGGCGAAGTCCGCACCGCACTCGACGAGCTGACCCAGTTGCTGGGCCTCGGCTCGGTCTATCCCTTTCAATTGCCCTGACGTCCGGAGCCCCCATGAGCAACCGCCTAGACCTCATCCTCGAACCCACCGCCGACGAGCAGCAGACACTGCAAGTCCAGCGCCTGGCCATTCGCCTGGCCGGCCGCGACCTCTGGCTGGAAGCCGACGGTGCCGGCGGCCTGAATATCTTCGCCGACTCCCAGGACGACGAAGAGCAGACGCCGGTGCTGGTATTGCGGCCCCAGGCGCTGAATGCCCTGGGCCTGTCCATCGCCCTGGAGACCTTCGCCGACGACGGCGATGAGAATCATGTGCATGACGCCGATTGCGGTTGCGGCCACGATCATTGAGTATCTAGCGCGACACGTCGCTCAGCGGAGTAGAGCATGGCTGCATCTGAACGTTATCGGTTGGCGCTTGGCCGCCTGCTGGACCTGACCCTGGCCGGCCGCGAGCCGACCGAGAAGATTCAATTGACCGCCGACGGCACCCGTCTCCACTGGCTGACCGAAGGGGTGCTGGAAGTCACGCCGCCGGTGGCGCGCGACAATCGCCTGGATCTGCTGCTGTCGGCGGGCATCCATGGCAACGAGACGGCGCCCATGGAGCTGCTCGACGAACTGCTCGGCGGCATCGCCAGTGGCGCCCTGCGCCCTGCCTGCCGGCTGCTGTTCATGTTCGGCAATCCCGATGCCATGCGGCGCGGCACCCGCTACGTCGAGCAGGACCTGAATCGGCTGTTCAATGGTCGCCATGCCCAGGCCGAAGGATCCGAGGCGCAACGCGCCAACGATCTCGAGCGGCTGTCGGCGCAGTTCTTCAGCAAGCCCGACCGGGCACGCCTGCACTACGACCTGCACACCGCGCTGCGCGCCTCGGCGCTGCCGCGTTTCGCGCTCTATCCCTGGAGCGCCGGCCGCGAGCATTCGGAAGCTGAGCTGCAGCGCCTCGAGGCCGCCGGGATCGAAGCCGTGCTGCTCTACGACAAGCCGGGCATCACCTTCAGCGCCTACACCTATGCCGAGTGCCAGGCCGAGGCCCTGACCCTGGAGCTGGGCCAGGCACGCCCCTTCGGCGAGAACAGTGAACTGGACCTGAGCCGCCTGCGGCTGCTGCTCGAAGCCCTGATCGAAGGCCGCGAAGCCGAGCTGCCGCCGTCGGATTCGTCGCTGCTGAGATTCCGCGTGGCGCGCCAGGTCTACAAGTCCAGCCCGCGCTTCCAGCTGCACCTGGCCGACGACGTGGCCAACTTCGCGCCACTGCGCCAGGGATCGCTGCTGGCCGAGGACGGCAGCGAGCGCTGGATCGTCGACGAAGCCGAGGCGCGCATCATCTTCCCCAATCCCAAGGTCGCCGTCGGCCTGCGGGCCGGGCTCATCGTCATCCCGGCCTAGGAGCAGTGACATGATCGATCTGCGCAGCGATACCGTCACCCAGCCCACCCCGGCCATGCGCCAGGCCATGCTGGACGCCGAGCTGGGCGACGACGTCTATGGCGAGGACCCAACCGTCACCCGGTTGGAGCAGCGGCTCGCCAAGGATCTCGGCCTGACGGCCGGGCTCTTCGTGCCCAGTGGCACCATGAGCAACCTGCTCGGCCTGCTGGCCCACTGCGAGCGGGGCGACGAATACCTGGTCGGCCAACAGGCCCACACCTACAAATACGAGGGCGGCGGTGCCGCGGTGCTCGGCTCGATCCAGCCGCAGCCCATCGAGATGGAGGCCGATGGCAGCCTGGATCTCGAGCGGGTACGCAGCTACATCAAGGCCGATGATTTCCACTTCGCCCGCACCCGCCTGCTGGCGTTGGAAAACACCATGCACGGCAAGGTGCTGCCGCTGAGCTATCTCGCCGCGGCACGGGCCTTCACCCGGGAGCACGGCCTGGCCCTGCACCTGGATGGCGCGCGGCTGTACAACGCCGCGGTGAAGCTGGGCGTGCCGGTGCGCGAGATCAGCCAGCATTTCGATTCGGTGTCGGTCTGCCTGTCCAAGGGCCTCGGCGCCCCGGTCGGCTCGGTGCTCTGTGGCGATGCCGCGCTCATCGCCAAGGCGCGTCGCTGGCGCAAGGTCGTGGGTGGCGGCATGCGCCAGGCCGGCATGCTGGCGGCGGCCGGGCTCCACGCTCTCGATCACCAGGTCGAGCGCCTCACCGACGATCATCGCCATGCCGCCCAGCTGGCCAGCGCCCTGGCCGAACTCGGCTACCGGGTGGAGCCGGTGCAGACCAACATGGTCTATCTCGCCATGGGCGACGAAGCCCCCGCCCTGCAGGCCTTCCTGGCCGGGCACGGTATCCGCATCAGTCCGGCGCCCCGCCTGCGCCTGGTCACCCATCTGGACGTACGCGCCGCCGATATCGACGCCGTGATCGCCGCTTTCGCCGCCTACCGCCGCCGCTAGGCTCGCTGGCGGCGTTTTTTCCGTCGCAACCGGGCGACATCCGGGCGCGGGCGTCGATATACTCCCGATCATGCGTGTCCGTTTTCCGCACGTGCCGCGTCTGCGGCGCCCGCTCCGTTCGTCTCGTCTGCGATCCAGTCGGATGCCCGTCACGCGCGTCGAAAAGCCCATTGTCTGGAATGAATATGAAAAGCGCCGAAATCCGTGAAGCCTTCCTCCGCTTCTTCGAAGAGAAGGGGCACACCCGGGTCGCCTCCAGTTCGCTGATCCCCGCGAACGACCCCACCCTGTTGTTCACCAACGCCGGGATGAACCAGTTCAAGGACTGCTTCCTCGGCATGGAAAAGCGCAGCTACACCCGCGCCGCCACCAGCCAGAAGTGCGTCCGCGCCGGCGGCAAGCACAACGACCTGGAGAACGTCGGCTACACGGCGCGTCACCACACCTTCTTCGAGATGCTGGGCAACTTCAGCTTCGGCGACTATTTCAAGCGCGATGCCATCCACTTCGCCTGGGAATTCCTCACCTCGCCCCAGTGGCTGGGGCTGCCGCGGGAAAAGCTCTGGGTCACCGTCTACGCCACCGATGACGAGGCCTACGACATCTGGACCAAGGAAGTCGGGGTGCCCGAGGCGCAGATGGTGCGCATCGGCGACAACAAGGGCGCGCCCTATGCCTCGGACAATTTCTGGACCATGGGCGACACCGGTCCCTGCGGCCCCTGCACCGAGATCTTCTTCGACCACGGTCCCGAGATCTGGGGCGGCCCGCCCGGCTCGCCGGAAGAAGACGGCGATCGCTACATCGAGATCTGGAACAACGTCTTCATGCAGTTCAACCGCACCGCCGATGGCGTCCTGCATCCGCTGCCGGCGCCCAGCGTCGACACTGGCATGGGCCTGGAGCGGGTGAGTGCGGTGCTGCAGCACGTGCATTCCAACTATGAGATCGACCTGTTCCAGCAGTTGCTGGCGGCCTCCGCCGAGGCCATCGGTTGCGCCAACGACGACGCCCCGTCGCTCAAGGTGGTGGCCGACCACATCCGCTCCTGCAGCTTCCTGATCGCCGATGGCGTGCTGCCGTCCAACGAAGGCCGTGGCTACGTGCTGCGCCGCATCATTCGCCGCGCCTGCCGCCACGGCAACAAGCTGGGCGCCAAGGGCACCTTCTTCCACAAGATCGTCGCCGCCCTGGTGGCCGAGATGGGCCAGGCCTATCCCGAGCTGTTCCAGCAGCAGGCCCACATCGAGCGCGTGCTGCGCACCGAGGAAGAGCAGTTCGCCAAGACCCTGGAGCAGGGCCTGAAGATCCTCGAGCAGGATCTGGCGCAGCTGCAGGGCGACACCATTCCCGGTGACGTGGTGTTCAAGCTCTATGACACCTACGGCTTCCCGGTCGACCTGACCAACGACATCGCCCGCGAGCGCAACTTGAATCTCGACGAGGAAGGCTTCGAGCGCGAGATGGAAGCCCAGCGCGAGCGCGCCCGTTCCGCCAGCGCCTTCGGCGTCGACTACAACAGCCTGGTCAAGGTCGAGGGCGAGACCCGCTTCCTCGGCTACGACACCACCAGCGCCTCGGGCACCATCGTCGCCCTGTACCGCGCCGGCCAGCCGGTGGACCGCCTGGCCGAAGGCGAGGAGGGCGTGGTCATCCTCGACCAGACGCCGTTCTACGGTGAATCCGGTGGCCAGGTTGGCGATACCGGCACCCTGGAGAGCGCCGGCGTGAGCTTCGCCGTGCGCGACACTACCAAGACCCAGGGCGCCTTCCTGCACCACGGCGTGGTGACCAAGGGCAGCCTCAACGTCGGCACCGCGCTCATGGCCCAGGTCGACGCCGGCCGCCGCCAGGGCATCGCCCTGAACCACTCCGGTACCCACCTGCTGCACGCCGCGCTGCGCCAGGTGCTGGGCGACCACGTCCACCAGAAGGGCTCCCTGGTCAACGACCAGCGCCTGAGATTCGACTTCAGCCACTTCGAGGCCATCAAGCCCGAGGAGCTCAAGCGCATCGAAGCCATCGTCAACGAAGAGATCCGCAAGAACAGCGCGGTGACCACCGAGGTCATGGCCATCGACGAGGCCAAGGCGCGCGGCGCCATGGCGCTGTTCGGCGAGAAGTACGGCGACGTGGTGCGCGTGGTTGGCATGGGCGGTGAATTCTCCGTCGAGCTGTGCGGCGGTACCCACGTGGCCCAGACCGGCGACATCGGCCTGCTCAAGCTGGTCAGCGAAGGCGGCGTGGCCTCCGGCGTACGCCGGGTGGAAGCCATCACCGGTACCGCGGCCCTGGCCTACCTGAACGGCGCCGAGGAGCAACTGCGCGAAGCCGCCAGCCTGCTCAAGGGCAGCCGCGACAACGTGCTGGATAAGCTGGCCGCGCTGGTCGAGCGCAATCGCCAGCTGGAAAAGGAAATCGAGCAGCTCAAGGCCAAGGCAGCCAGCGCCTCGGCCGGTGACCTGGTCAACCAGGCGCTGGACGTCAAGGGGGCCAAGGTCCTCACCGCGCGTCTCGATGGCCTCGACGGCAAGGCGCTGCTGGCCCTGGTCGACCAGCTCAAGAACAAGCTGGGCAGTGGCATGATCCTGCTGGGCGGCGAAGCCGAGGGCAAGGTGGTGCTGGTGGCCGGCGTCACCGCCGACCTGACCGCCAAGCTCAAGGCCGGTGAGCTGATGAAGCGCGCCGCGGCCGTGGTCGGTGGCAAGGGCGGCGGTCGCCCGGACATGGCCCAGGGCGGCGGCACCGATGCCAGCCAGCTCGAGGCGGCCCTGGCCTGTGCAGGTCGATATGCCGAGGAAAGCCTCTAGCGCCTCCAGGGCGGGTGCGGGTCGCCGGGGAGGGCGGCCCGCGCTCTCATCCAACAACATGAATCAGATTTTTCTGCGGACGGGCAGCAAGCAATGGCATTGATCGTACAGAAATTCGGCGGGACCTCGGTGGGTACGGTGGAGCGTATCGAGCAGGTCGCCGAGAAGGTGAAACGCTTCCATGAGGCGGGTGACCAGATCGTGGTGGTGGTGTCGGCCATGAGCGGCGAGACCAATCGCCTGATAGGTCTCGCCAAACAGATCATGGAGCAACCCGATCCGCGCGAGCTGGACGTCATGGTTTCCACCGGCGAGCAGGTCACCATCGGCCTGCTGGCCATGGCGCTGCTCAAGCGGGGCGTCCAGGCGGTGTCCTACACCGGCAGCCAGGTGCGCATCCTCACCGACAGCGCCCACACCAAGGCGCGCATCCAGCAGATCGACGACGCCCGTATCCGCGCCGACCTCAAGGCGCGCAAGGTGGTGGTCGTGGCCGGCTTCCAGGGCGTCGACGAGCAGGGCAACATCACCACCCTGGGTCGCGGTGGCTCCGACACCACCGGCGTGGCCCTGGCGGCCGCGCTGAAGGCCGATGAATGCCAGATCTACACCGACGTCGACGGCGTCTACACCACCGACCCGCGCGTGGTGCCCCAGGCCCAGCGCCTGGACAAGATCACCTTCGAGGAGATGCTGGAAATGGCCAGCCTCGGCTCCAAGGTGCTGCAGATCCGTTCGGTGGAATTCGCCGGCAAGTACAACGTGCCGCTGCGCGTGCTGCACAGTTTTCAGGAGGGTCCAGGTACCCTCATTACCCTTGATGAAGAGGAATCCATGGAACAGCCGATCATTTCCGGCATCGCCTTCAACCGTGACGAAGCCAAGCTGACCATTCGCGGTGTGCCGGACACTCCCGGCGTGGCCTTCAAGATCCTCGGCCCGATCAGCGCGGCCAACATCGAAGTCGACATGATCGTGCAGAACGTGGCGCACGATAACACCACCGACTTCACCTTCACCGTGCACCGCAACGACTACCAGAGCGCCCTGGAGATCCTCAAGCGCACGGGCGTCGAGATCGGCGCCCGCGAGTCCGTGGGCGACACCAAGATCGCCAAGGTCTCCATCGTCGGCGTCGGCATGAGATCCCATGCCGGCGTGGCCAGCCAGATGTTCGAGGCCCTGGCCAAGGAGAGCATCAACATCCAGATGATCTCCACCTCCGAGATCAAGGTATCGGTGGTCATCGAGGAGAAATACCTCGAACTGGCCGTCCGTGCGCTGCACACCGCCTTCGAGCTCGACGCCCCCGCACGCGGCGCCGAGTGACCGGGTAACGAGGTCCCTGCCACAGGGACCTCATCTATCGCCCCGGTCTGCGGAACTTTACTTGCATGGACAGAGGTCAATAGCGACTAGAAGGTCCATTCAGGGATCGTTTCGGGTTTTTCGTGCAGACTGGGTTCAACGCTTAAGGAGAATGGAATGCTTATTTTGACTCGTCGGGTTGGTGAGACCCTGATGGTGGGTGACGAAGTCACCGTGACGGTACTGGGAGTCAAGGGCAACCAGGTCCGCATCGGCGTCAATGCACCCAAGGAAGTCGCGGTTCATCGCGAGGAAATCTACCAGCGCATCCAGAAGGAAAAGGACCAAGAACCAAACCACTGATTTTTTTTGAATTTTTCTCTTTGCAAACGGGCAAAGCTTCGATATAGTTTCGCCCCGTTGCGGTGAGGTGGCCGAGTGGCCGAAGGCGCTCCCCTGCTAAGGGAGTACACCTCAAAAGGGTGTCGAGGGTTCGAATCCCTCCCTCACCGCCATTTGCTTCAAACTGGCTCCGCTGTACTGACCTGAAGGTAAGTACCTGATAAACAAGCAAATTTGCTTGACACGTCAGAAACGGAAGCTAGAATACGCAGCTTCAACGCACTCGTAGCTCAGCTGGATAGAGTACTCGGCTACGAACCGAGCGGTCGGAGGTTCGAATCCTCCCGAGTGCGCCAAATCGACGAAGCCTGTGGCTTCAGCAGTACCAGCGGTGTTCTGGCTAAACGCACCGAAACGCACTCGTAGCTCAGCTGGATAGAGTACTCGGCTACGAACCGAGCGGTCGGAGGTTCGAATCCTCCCGAGTGCGCCAAACATGAAGAAGGGCCTGCAGCGATGCAGGCCCTTTTTTATTGCCCGCGGATTCGTGCCAGTATCCGCGGTCGCCGGGTTTGCCGAGGTCACCTCCGACCCGGTCGCTGGTTTTTCCGATATCGCCCGCGAGAGGGTCGCATCATGCAGTGGGACAGACCGACTCCCCATCTCCTGCCACTTCGCATCGCTGCCGAGCACATCGACGGCCTTGGCCATGCGAACAATGCCGTCTACGTGGCTTGGCTCGAGCAGTGCGCCTGGCAGCATTCGGCTGCCCTGGGCCTGGACCTGGCCACCTTCCAGCGCCTGGATCGGGCGATGGCCGTGGTGCGCCACGAGATCGACTACCTCAGCAGTGGCTACCAGGACGACGAGCTGGTGCTGGGCACCTGGCTGGTGGACTGGGATCGCCGCCTGCGCATGACCCGGCAATTCCAGCTGCAGCGTCCCGCCGATGGCGTGACGCTGTTGCGCGCCCGCACGACCTTCGTCTGCATCGAGCTATCCTCCGGCAAGCCCAGGCGCATGCCGCCCGAGTTCCTCGCCGGCTACGGCCAGGCACTGCCCGGCGAGGACGTCTGAGCATGGAAATCGCCCTGGCGCCCATGGAAGGCCTCGTCGACGACATCCTGCGCGAGCTGCTGACGGAAGTCGGTGGCCTCGACTGGTGCGTGAGCGAATTCATCCGCGTCTGTGACCGCCTGTTGCCCGCCGCCGCCTTCGCCAAGCTGGCGCCGGAGCTGGGGCAGGGCGCACGGACGCCGTCCGGTACGCCCATGCGGGTGCAGCTGCTGGGCTCGGATCCGGCCTGCCTGGCCGACAACGCGGCCTTCGCCTGCACCCTGGGTGCGCCGGTGATCGACCTCAACTTCGGCTGCCCGGCTAAGACCGTCAACAAGTCCCGCGGCGGGGCGGTGCTGCTCAAGGAGCCGGAACTGCTCAATCGCATCGTCGAGAGCGTGCGCCAGGCCGTGCCAGCGCATATTCCGGTGACCGCCAAGATGCGTCTGGGCTACGACAGCCCGAATGCCGCCCTGGCCTGCGCCGAGGCGCTGGCCGAGGGCGGCGCCGCTCAGTTGGTGGTCCATGCGCGGACCAAGGTCGAGGGCTACAAGCCGCCGGCGCACTGGGAGTGGGTGGCGCGGGTCGCGGACCGGGTGTCCGTGCCAGTGCTGGCCAATGGCGAGATCTGGACCCTGGACGACTACTGGCGCTGCCGCAGCGTCAGCGGCCAGGCCTCGGTGATGCTGGGGCGCGGCCTGGTCTCGCGACCGGACCTGGCGCTGCAGATTGCCACTGCGGTGCGCGGTGAAGAGACCACGGCGCAGAGCTGGGCCGAGATCCTGCCGCGGGTGCAGCGCTTCTGGCTGATGGCGCAGCGCAAGCTGGCGCCGCGCTACGCCCCCGGACGCCTCAAGCAATGGCTCGGCATGCTGACCCGCAGCTACCCCGAGGCCGCAGCCCTGTTCGCCGAGGTGCGGCGCGAATCCGATTGCGCGCTGATCGACCGCCTGCTCGGCCTGGCCGGCCCAACCCCGGCGAAGCTTGATCTGGATCAAGAGCCGCTACGCCAATCCGGCTAGGCTGCGAAGGGTGGTGACGGCGGAGCGTCGTCATCGCGCGCACGCAAGGCACTTCAGGCGACTCAGGGTCGCCTTTTTTTCGTCTGGCGCCCGGGCTGGAACTTAGCCGGCGCAGTGCGGCCTATGCTGCATCCCTGCCATTTCCAGAGCCCCCGTGCGTCTACCCTGGACGGTTTTCCTCGCACCCTCGCCCGCGGCCCTTATCTTCGCCGGCAAGACCCTGTTCGCCGCGGGCCTGGCGCTCTGGCTGGCGTTCAGGTTCAGCCTGGAACAACCGGTCTGGGCCTGCATGACGGTGATGATCGTCTCCCAGCCGCTCTCCGGCATGGTGGTGGCCAAGGGGCTGTTCCGCCTGCTCGGTACCCTCGTCGGGACCTGCATGGCAGTGGTGCTCATGGGCTTCTTCGCCCAGACCCCCTGGCTGTTCCTGCTGGCCCTGGCCACCTGGATGGCGCTGTGCACGGCCGCCTCGACCCTGCTGCGCAATCACTTTGCCTATGGCTTCGTCCTGGCCGGTTATACCGTCGCCATCATCGGCCTGCCGGCCATTGCCCATCCACTGACGGTGTTCGACCAGGCCGTCGCCCGCTGTACCGAGATTTGCCTGGGCATCGTGGTGGCCTCCGCCGTCAGCGCCCTGGTCTGGCCGCAGCGGGTGGAGCAGACCCTGGCGCTTCAGGCCCGGCGGACCTGGGAGCAGGGGGTGGCCGCTGCCCGCGCGGAGCTGGCCGGGGCACAGGAGGCGACCCAGGGCCTGCTGGCCGTGCTCGGCCAGGTGGTGGCCGTGGATGCCCAGCGCGACCACACCTGGTTCGAAGGGCAGCGCGGGCGCCAGCGCGCCCGGGCGCTGCGCCTGCTCTCCCGTGACCTGCTCAGCCTGTTGCGTACCGCCCGGGGCGCCATGCGCCAGTGGCGGGGTCTGGACGAGCCGCGGCGCGCCGCGCTGCAGCCCTGGCGCGACGAACTGGTCGCGACCCTGGCCGACCCCCAGGCCCCAGCCCTGGAAGGCCTCCTGCAGCGTCTGCGGGCGGCTGCCGGCACCTCGCCGTCGCTCGACAACGACCAGCGCTACCTGCTCGCTCGCTTTGCCATCCTGCTGGACAAGATCCTGCTCGCCGGCCGCGCCCTGGATAGCGTCCATACCGCGCAGCTCAGCGCCGTGGCGCCCTCGGCGCTGGCGCGCCACCGCGACCTGCAGACGGCGCTGCTCTATGGCCTGCGCAGTGCCTGCGCGCTGCTCGGCGTCGGAGTGTTCTGGCTGGCCAGCGCCTGGCCTTCGGCGCCCGGCGCCATGCTCATGGCCGGGGTGATCTGCAGCCTGTTCGCCAACCGCGACAACGCCGTCACCATCGGCCTCGGTTTCCTGCGCGGCATCCTCTATGCGGCGCCGGTCGCCATCCTCGTCAGCCAGGTGCTGTTGCCGCAGATCAGCGGCTATCCACTGCTCTGCCTGGTGCTCGGCGTGCCACTGTTCTTCGCCGCCTTGGGCATGGCCGGGCCGCCCGCAGTGGTGGGGACGGCGACCGCCTTTGCCATCCACCTGCTGGTGCTGGTCTCGCCGAGCAACCAGGGTCACGTCGACATGGCAGCCTTGCTCAACCAGTTGCAGAGCCTGCTGATCGGCGTGGGCTTCGCCGTGCTGATGTTCCGCCTGATCAACCTGCGCACCCCGCGGCGCACCAGTCGCCGCATTCTCGAGGCCACCACCTATGACCTGCAGCGGCTGACCACGGTACCCCTGGCCAATGCCGAGACCTGGTTCGGTGGCCGCATGGCGGATCGGCTGCTGCTGCTGGCGCGCCATATCGAGCAACTCTCGGTCGCGGAGCGCGGCCGGTGGGAGCAAGGTCTGCTGGCCCTCGACCTGGGTAACGAACTGCTGCATCTGCGCGCCTGCCTGGCCGGTGCCGACGGCGAGGTGGCTCGGGCGCGGGATGCCTTTCTGGCGCGCTTCGCCGAAGCGCTGGCGGTGGGCTTCGGCGATTTGCATCCCGCTGCGTTGGTGGCGCCTGCACGCCGCCTGCGCGAGGCGCTCGACCAGGCGCCGGACGATGAGCCGCATCGGCTCGCGCGCGGGGCCATCGGCCAGCTCCAGCAGACCTGGCGCAGCTGTTGTCTGAAGGCGGTAGCGGAGGAGGGCGCGGATGAATCTGCATGAATGGGCCATCGGCGGGGTCTACCTCGGGCCGCTGTTCGTCTACGGTGTGCTGGCGCTGGTGCTCTCGGCACTGTCGCTGTGGCTGCTGCAGCGGGTCGGCCTCGGCCGCTACCTCTGGCACAGCGCCCTGTTCGGCTGCGCGCTGTTCGTGCTCTGGCTGGCCGGCATCGTCGCCGTCCTGGCCACCTGAGTCCCTGACAAGAGGATCGACAAGGCGATGCACAAGACCCTGCGTGTGGCGATCACCCTGATCGTGGTAGTGCTGGCGATACTGGCCGGCAGCTGGCTGTGGCACTTCTATCTCTACACCCCCTGGACACGCGATGCGCGGGTCCGCGCGGACGTGGTGGTGGTAGCGCCCGATGTGTCCGGCTGGGTGACCCGCCTGGCGGTGGGCGACAACCAGCTGGTGAAGCCGGGTGACCTGCTGCTGCAGATCGACCAGCAGCGCTACCAGGCCAACCTGGATCATGCCAAGGCGGTCGCCGCCACCCGCCAGCAGCAGCTGCGCCTGCGCGAGAGCGAGGCCGCCCGGCGGCAGCGACTGGGCACCAGCGCCATCAGCGCCGAGGATCGGGAGACCGCCGACGTCAATGTCGCCATCGCCCGCAGCCAGTACCAGGAAGCCCAGAGCGATGTGAACCTCGCCCAGATCAACCTAGACCGCAGTCGGGTCCTGGCGCCCCGGGAAGGGCGGATCACCAACCTGAGGTTCGCCGAGGGCAACTATGTGCAGACCGGGCAGGCGGTGATGGCGCTGGTGGATACCCGCTCCTTCTACGTGATGGCCTACTTCGAGGAAACCAAGATCCCGCACATCCACCCGGGCGATGCGGTCCGCGTCCGGCTGATGAACCATGCCGCGCCGCTGCAGGGTCGGGTAGCCAGCATCAGCAGCGGCATCACCGACCGCAACGCGGCCAACGATGCGCAACTGCTGGCCAACGTCGAGCCCACCTTCAACTGGGTGCGGCTGGCGCAGCGCATCCCGGTGCGCATCGAGCTGCTGGACGTACCGGCGCAGATCCACCTCAGCGCCGGCATGACCGCCAGCGTGTCGGTCCTCGACGGCGAAGGGCACCATCCGCTGCAAGGCTGGCGGCGGCTCTGGGACTACTGAAGCCGCCGGATAGAGCGCTGGCCCGGGATGGCGAGCGCGGGCGGGAGCGGCGTTCGCCAGGGATGGCCGCGACCGCCGCACGGGTATTACCCGGCGCGTGCTGGCCAGCGGTGCTTTTCAGTACGACTAAAGTCGTCTGGAAGCCTTGTGGGGCGGGCCTAGAGTAGGACTCGACGCTCCCGTCATGCTGTAAGGAACAACAATAATGAATGACAGCACCTACCGGCGGATTGAAGCCAGTCCGCGTTTCAAAGAACTGGTGGCCAAGCGCGAGCGATTCGCCTGGACGCTCTCGGCCATCATGCTCGGACTCTATTCCGCCTTCATCCTCCTGATCGCCTTCGCTCCCAAGGTCCTCGGTACCCGCATCCATGCGGAAACCGCCATGACCTGGGGCATTCCACTGGGCGTCGGCCTGATCCTCTCCGCCTTCGTCCTGACCGGCATCTACGTGCGCCGGGCCAATGGCGAGTTCGATCGGCTCAACGGGGAAATCCTCCGGGAGGTGCAGTCATGAGACGTCTACTCCTAGCCAGCGGTCTGTTCGCGCTGTCGCCCGCCCTGTGGGCGGCCGATGCCATCAGCGGCGCGGTGCAGCGCCAGCCGCTGAACCTCCACGCCATCCTCATGTTCGTGGCCTTCGTCGGGGCCACCCTGGGCATCACCTACTGGGCGTCCAAGCGCAACCGTTCGGCGGCGGACTACTACGCCGCGGGCGGTCGCATCACCGGCTTCCAGAACGGCCTGGCGATCGCCGGTGACTACATGTCGGCCGCTTCCTTCCTGGGGATCTCCGCGCTGGTGTTCACCTCGGGCTACGACGGCCTGATCTACTCCATCGGCTTCCTGGTAGGCTGGCCGATCATCCTATTCCTCATCGCCGAGCGCCTGCGCAACCTTGGCAAGTACACCTTCGCCGACGTGGCCTCCTACCGCCTCAAGCAGAAGGACATCCGGACCCTGTCCGCCTGCGGTTCGCTGGTGGTGGTCGCGCTCTACCTGATCGCCCAGATGGTCGGCGCCGGCAAGCTGATCCAGTTGCTGTTCGGCCTGGACTACAGCATCGCCGTGGTGCTGGTGGGCATCCTCATGGTGCTCTATGTACTCTTCGGTGGCATGCTGGCCACCACCTGGGTGCAGATCATCAAGGCGGTGCTACTGCTGTCCGGTGCCAGCTTCATGGCCTTCATGGTGATGAAACATGTCGGCTTCGACTTCAACCGGCTGTTCGCCGAAGCCATCGCCGTGCATCCGAAGGGCGAAGCCATCATGAGCCCCGGCGGCCTGGTGAAGGATCCGATCTCGGCCTTCTCCCTCGGCCTGGCGCTGATGTTCGGTACCGCCGGCCTGCCGCACATCCTGATGCGCTTCTTCACCGTCAGCGACGCCAAGGAAGCCCGTAAGAGCGTGTTCTACGCCACCGGCTTCATCGGCTACTTCTACATCCTGACCTTCATCATCGGCTTCGGCGCCATCCTGCTGGTCAGCACCAACCCGGCCTTCAAGGACGCCGCCGGCGCCCTGCTGGGTGGTAACAACATGGCCGCGGTGCACCTCGCCAACGCCGTGGGTGGCAGCATCTTCCTCGGCTTCATCTCGGCGGTGGCCTTCGCCACCATCCTGGCGGTGGTGGCCGGCCTGACCCTGGCCGGTGCCTCGGCGGTGTCCCATGACCTCTACGCCAGCGTGATCAAGAAGGGCCATGCCAACGAGAAAGACGAGATCCGCGTTTCCAAGATGACCACCGTGGCGCTGGGCGTCGTCGCCATCGCCCTGGGGATCCTCTTCGAGAAGCAGAACATCGCCTTCATGGTGGGCCTGGCGTTCTCCATCGCCGCCAGCTGCAACTTCCCCATCCTGCTGCTCTCGATGTACTGGAAGCGCCTGACCACACGGGGTGCCATGATCGGTGGCTGGCTCGGCCTGATCACCGCAGTGGCGCTGATGGTGCTCGGCCCGACCATCTGGGTGACCATCCTCGGTCACGCCAAGCCGATCTACCCCTATGAATACCCGGCGCTGTTCTCCATCGCCGTGGCCTTCATCGGTATCTGGTTCTTCTCCATCACCGACAAGTCGGCGGCTGCCGAGGAGGAGCGGGCGCGCTTCTACCCGCAGTTCGTCAGATCCCAGACCGGCCTGGGTGCCAGCGGCGCCGTCGCCCACTGATCACCCACCGGGGATAGGACAACGCCCGGATCGATCACTCGATCCGGGCGTTTCTTTGTGAGCGAGAAGCTGCCGACAGGGAATCCGTGCGTCGCGCCAGCGCTCGGGATTTTTCTGCCACTCGCGCAGGTCCATTAAGCAAGTCCGTCGCTTCGTATCTTCCTGTTACGGCGTCGGCCGATCCTCGGACTTCATGGAGATAAAAGAGATGGCACTGTCGACCATTCTAGTTCTGGTGCTGCTGGTCCTGCTCATCGGCGGACTTCCGGTGTTCCCGCATTCGCGCAGCTGGGGCTACGGCCCGTCCGGCATTGTAGGTGCCATCCTGGTCGTGCTGCTGGTGCTTCTGCTGCTCGGGATGATCTAGGTCTGCGGCAGGTGAAAAATGCCCCGAAATGGTGCCTTGGACAAAGTTCTTGCCCATAGCGGTGCATCGGAGTAACGTCCGCTCTACGGCCTGCCTTGCCGAGTGATGTAAACAAAACCGGAGTCTGCGTGAGCAGCCTCCGGTTTTGTTTTGGGCGTCAGTTGGCCACCGCGCCGTCCTGGCGACTGCGCAGATAGAGATCCAGCACCACCTCGTCCAGGATCGACGAGGCGCCCCAGGGCCGGCTGCTGTTGAGAATGGCGACCACCACCCAGTTGCGGGCGTTGGCATCCCGGACGAAGCCGGCCAGGGCCCGCACGTTGTTCAGGGTGCCGGTCTTCATGTGCGCCTGACCGGTCAGCGGGGAGTTCTTCATGCGCTTGCGCAGGGTGCCGTCCATGCCCGCCAGCGGCAGCGAAGAGATGAACTCCGGGCCGTAGGGACTCTGCCAGGCAGCGCGCAGGATCTCCGCCATCTCCCGGGCACTGACCCGCTCGGTCCGCGACAGCCCCGAACCGTTCTCCATGATCAGGTGACTGGCATTGATGCCCTTGCGCGCCAGCCACGAGCGGATGACCCGCAGCGCCGCCTTGCTGTCGTCCGCATCCGCCGAGGTGCGGAATTGCGCGCCGATCGACAGGAACAGCTGCTGCGCCATGGTGTTGTTGCTGTACTTGTTGATGTCGCGAATGATCTCCACCACATCGGGGGAGAAGGCCCGCGCCAGCACCTCGGCATTGCGCGGCACGCTGCCTTCGCGGGTCCGGCCCTTAATGCTGCCGCCCAGCTCCTGCCAGATGGCCCGCACTGCGCCGGCGGTGTAGGCCGGGTGATCGAGCAGCGACAGGTAGCTCTGGGCATTGCAGCCATCCGGCAGCTGGCCGCTGACCACCAGGCTGGTGCTGCCGTCGGCTTGGGGCACCGGGTTGAAGCGCACCTCCGGCCAGGCCGGGCAGCCGCTCTTGCCGGTCGCCCGCATCTGGTTATCGATGTTGACGTTGGTCAGCGGCGGATCCATGGACACGCTGACCCGACCGTCCGCCGACCGCACCACCATGCGCACCGACTTGAGATTCACCAGCAGCGAATCCGGCCCCACCAGGAAGGTCTTGTTCTCGTCTTCGCCGTCGTCGTTGAACGCCGGCAGGTCCGGCTTCACGAAGCGGCTGCGGTCCAGCACCAGGTCGCCGGTGACCTCCAGCACGCCGTTGGCGCGCAGGTCGCGCATCAGCAGCCAGAGCCGCTCCATGTTCAGCTTGGGATCACCACCGCCCTTGAGGTACAGGTTGCCGTTGAGGATCCCGTCCTTGAGGGTGCCATCGGTGTAGAACTCGGTCTTCCACTGGTAGGTGGGGCCGAGCAGCTCAAGCGCGGCGAAGGTGGTGATCAGCTTCATGGTCGAGGCTGGATTCACCGAGACGTCGGCATTGTAGTAGTCGTTCTCGCCGGGGCCGTCGAGCGGCAACATCACCAGCGAGAGGTCGCTGCCGGGGATCTTGTTGGTCTGCATGGCCTTGTCGATCCGCGGCGGCAGGAAGGACGTATCGGCCTGGACGGGCAGGGAAAAACCCAGGGCGCAGCAGCTCAGCAGCAGGCCCAGAGATCGGAAGGGATTTCGCATCGGGACACACACCTTGGCAGGGTACCGGCCTAGTTGAAGAGAAAAGGGGCCGATAGACGTCGGAGTGTGGGCATTATGCAGTAAGGAGGGAGTGGCGAGCCAACCCCAGGCGCAGCGCCTGGCCAAAGAAAAACGACCGCCGTGGCGGTCGTTCTGAAAACGGTGGGATCAGTTGTAGCCCGTGGCGTCCTTGGTCCGGTCGGGGCTGTTGGGCGAGGGCGGGTTGCGTCCGTCGTCGGTCTTCGCGTGCTCGCTGCGCAGGGGCTTCTCGTCCTTGGGCAGTTTGCGTTCGTCGGCTTTGCGCTGTTCTTCGGCCATGGGATCCTCGTCTGCATGATTGCCGGTCAAGGTGTGACCTGCCCCGACGCGACACCGTTCCCGGCTGGCGAGGAGCGGTCGGCGAAGGCGCCACTGGCCTGCAATTGCTTCAGCGCATCGTTCACCTGTCGGCTGAAGGTCTCTTCGATGGCCGGTCCCGCCGCATGGCTAGCGGCCAGGGGCAGGAACCAGATGCCCATCCAGGTGCGCACCGAGGCCGCGTTTCGCGCGCGCTCGGGTGCCTGGCTGCCGGGCGCCAGCCATTCGGCGGTGAGCACGTAGTCGTCCTTCGCGGTACCCGGTACCAGGAAGAAGGTCGCCCCGGTGATCAGGCCGCTGGCGATGGCGGCAGCGTAGGAGGTGTCGTTGTAGAGCTTGAGGCGCAGCAGGGCGTCGTCGGGCTTGCCCGGCTCCGGTACCAGGGTGATGCGTTCGAACAGGCCGGAGCGCTCCAGTACCTCGCGCAGCCTGGGTTTCAGGCCTTCGCGGGCGACGGCGATAGAGGTGGCGTCCTTGGCCTGGGCTTCGCCGCGGTAGAAGTTGAATTCCACCAGGACGTTGGGACGATGCTGTTGCTCGTTGGCAGGCGCACGAAAGGGCTGGGAGGAGAGCTCGTCACCCGGGAAGGCGGCGCAACCCGCGAGCAGGAGCAAGCAGAACAGAGCGGCTAGGTTTTTCATGAAACGCACCTCATCCCTAGGTAGCGATAGCGACTGGCAGCGCGGGGCTGGCGTCCGAGCAAAAAAAAGCCCAACCGAGGGGTTGGGCTTTTTCGAGAAGGCGGGTGATTAGATCACCTGCACCTCATCGGCCTGCAGGCCTTTCTGGCCTTGCACGACCAGGAAGGAAACAGCCTGGCCTTCTTGCAGGCTCTTGAAGCCGTTACCCTGGATGGAGCGGTAGTGAACGAAGACGTCCGGGCCGCTCTGGGGGGTGATGAAGCCGAAGCCTTTCTCGTCGTTGAACCACTTGACGGTGCCAGTTTGGCGAGTAGACATGGATTTCTCCTTGAACAAAGTTGGACAACGGCACTGGACCGCCCAGGCCGCGACTGAGTGCAAAGAGTCAAAGAACCGAGCCGTAAAGTGGATCGAGACGAACCAGGTCGATTTTCGGTACACGAGCAACACAGTGCGGGCACTCTAACCCTTTCCGTGACCCCGTGCGACTGTTTTTACGGTGAATTTTCGCTATCAAGACAGCGACTTTGATGGGCGCGGTAAAATGGTCAGCTTTCTACAGGAGTCTGCCTTCATGGCCTTGTTGGGTCGCTTCAACAGCTTGCAAATTTTGCGTAACACGCCCATCGGTCTGTTCCTCGATGCCGGCAGCGATGGCGAGGTCTTGCTGCCACGCCGCTATGCCCCTCGCGACGAATCCTGCGCCGAGGGCGAATGGCTCAATGTCTTCCTCTATCTGGACAGCGAGGACCGCCTGATCGCCACCACCGAGAAGCCGCGGGTGCAGGTGGGCGGCTTCGCCAGCCTGCGCGTGGTGGAGGTCGGTCGCGTGGGGATCTTCCTCGACTGGGGCCTGCCCAAGGACCTGCTGCTGCCGCATTCCGAAGAGAAGCGGCCGCTGCAGGTGGGTGACCACTGCGTGGTGCACGTGCACCTGGATGCTCGTACCCGGCGGATCGTCGCCACCGCGCGGCTGGATCGCTACCTGGACCGCGAGCCAGCGCGCTACAAGGCTGGCCAGCCGGTGCCGCTGCTGGTGGTCGAGCAGACCGACCTGGGCTACAAGGTGATCGTCGACAACAAGCATTGGGGCCTGGTGCACCGCAACGAGGCCTTCAAGCCGCTACGGCCGGGGCAACGCGAGCGCGGCTTCATCCGCGAGGTGCGCGCCGACGGCAAGATCAGCCTGACGCTGCAGCCCCAGGGCGCGGCGGCCGGAGCCGATCTGGCCGAGCAGATCCTCGGCCTGGCCAAGGCTCGCGGCGGCGTGCTGGAGGTGAGCGATGCCAGCCCGCCGGCGCTGATCCATCAGCTGTTCGGCGTGAGCAAGGGCAACTTCAAGAAGGCCATCGGTCATCTCTACCGCCAGGGCCGAATCGTCATCGAGGACGACCGGATTTCTGTACGCGAGGACGCCGCGGACTAGCCGACCGACGTGGGGTGAGGTCGCTGTCGTGGGTCGGCTGTACCAGGGATTCGGGGTCGAAGGCGCGGGCGCGTTCGTCCGGGCCGGCCTCGCGTTCGAGGTCGCCGACCAGGCGGGTGATGCGATCCGCCAGCTTTTCCGAACTCAGGCTTTCCCGCAGTCGCTCCACCATGAGCGGCAAGGCGAAGGGCGAGGGGCGTTCCAGCGCCATGAGGCGCAAGGGCAGGGCGCCGGTACGGATCAGCGTCTGCTGGAGCCGGTCCGCATCGAGTTCCTGGCGCAGCACCTCGGTCTGGGCCTGGCCGAGCAGCAGGTTGTCCGGATCGTACTGGCGAAAGACCTGGTAGAAGAGGCTGCTGCTGGCCTGGAGCTGCCGGTTGCTCTTGTGGGCGCCGGGATAGCCGGAAAAGATCAGCCCGGAGATACGCGCGATCTCGCGAAAGCGCCGCTGGGCGAGTTCGGCGGCATTGAGGCTGGCGAGGGTGTCGCTGACCAGGTCGTCGGTGCTGAACAGACTGGCATCGAGCAGGTGCTCCCATTCCAGGCTGACTGGCGAGACCAGTTCCAGGCCGTAGTCGTTGACGGCGATAGAAAAGGTGCAGGGCCGCCGTTGCGCCAGGCGCCAGGCCAGCAGACTGGCCAGACCCAGGTGGGCGTGGCGCCCGGCGAAGGGATAGAGGAACAGGTGCGAACCCTCACGGGATTCGAGGGTTTCGGCGAGCAGATAGTGGGCACTGGGTAGCGCCGACCACTGGCGCTGGATGTCCAGCAGCGGTTGCAGCAGGCGCAGTTCCGGACTCTCGTAGCGATTGGCCTCGGCGTCTTCGAGCAGCGCCAGGACATGCTTGGCGAGGGTGTCCGACAGCGGCATGCGGCTGCCGCTCCAGCGGGGGATGGCCGCCTTGCGGCCGCTGGCGCGACGCACGTAGACCGTCATGTTCTCCACCCGCACCAGCTCCAGGGTGCGGCCGGCGAAGAGGAAATGATCGCCGGGTCGCAGGCGGGCGATGAAGCCTTCCTCGATGTTGCCGAGGCGGTTGCCGCCACCCCCCTTGGACCAGAATTGCACGTTGAGGCTGGTCTCGCTGACGATGGTGCCGATGCCCAGGCGGTGGCGCTTGGCCAATTGCTTGTCGGGCACGCGCCAGATGCCCTCGGCATCCGGCTCGGCACGGCGATAGTCCGGGTAGGCGGACAGCGAGGCGCCCCCGGTGCGGACGAAGGCCAGGGCCCAGGCCCATTCGCCCTCGCTGAGGTCGCGGTAGGCCCAGGCGCTGCGAATCTCCGGCAGCAGGTCGTCCGGCTGGAAGCCGCCCCCCAGGGCCACGGTCACCAGGTGCTGCACCAGAACGTCGAGTGGCTTCAACGGTGCGCTGCGGGCTTCGATCTCGCCAGCGGCGATGGCGCGGCGGGTCGCGGCGGCATCCAGCAGGTCGAGGCTGTAGGTCGGTACCAGGGTGGCGCGGGAGGCCCGCCCGGGCGCGTGGCCACTGCGGCCGGCCCGCTGCAACAGGCGGGCGATGCTCTTCGGCGAGCCTATCTGCAGCACCCGCTCCACCGGCAGGAAGTCCACCCCGAGGTCCAGGCTGGAGGTACAGATCACCGCCTTGAGCTGGCCGTCCTTGAGGCCGGCTTCCACCCATTCGCGGGCCTGTTTCTCGATGGAGCCATGGTGCAGGGCGATCAGCCCGGCCCAGTCCGGCCGCGCCTGCAGCAAGGCCTGGTACCAGAGTTCGGTCTGGGCGCGGGTATTGGTGAAGACCAGGGTGGTGGGGCTGTCTTCCAGTTCGCGGATCACCTGCTGCAGCAGGCGCATGCCGAGATGGCCAGCCCAGGCGAACCGCTCGACCCCACCCTCGGGCAACAGGGTATCCACCTGTAGGCGCTTGTCCTGCCGGCCCTGTACCAAGTGGCCAGGGGCGCCCGCCAGCAGCACGTCCAGGGCGTGCGCCTGGTTGCCCAGGGTCGCCGACAGGCCCCAGGTCTGCAGCCCTGGATTCCAGCGGCGCAGGCGGGCCAGGGCCAGTTGCGTCTGGGTGCCGCGCTTGTTGCCGAGCAACTCGTGCCATTCATCGATGACCACCAGGCGAATGCTGCCCAAGGCTTCCTGGGCATCCTCGCGGGACAGCAGCAGCGAGAGGCTTTCCGGTGTGGTCACCAGGGCGGTCGGCAGGCGGCGATTCTGCTTGGCCCGGTCACTGCTGCTGGTGTCGCCGGTACGCAGGCCGAGGGTCCACTCCAGTTCCTGCTCGAGGACCGGACGCTCCAGGGCGCGCAGGGTGTCCGCCGCCAGGGCACGCATGGGGGTCAGCCAGAGTACGGTGAGCGGCGGCGGGGCCTGCTTGCGCTTGCTGGGCAGCCCCTTGGCGGTAATCGGCTTGGGCGCGACGAAGGCGTCCAGGGCGGCGAGCCAGACCGCATAGGTCTTGCCCGAGCCGGTGGTGGCGTGCAGCAGTCCCGATTCGCCGGCGGCGATGGCCTGGGCCACCTCGCGCTGGAAGGGAAAGGCCTTCCAGCCCTGGGCGGCGAGCCAGCGACTGCCCGGCCCCTTGCGCGTTCGCGTAGCGGTGGCCATCTGCGCTCCTCAGACCGGGCTCGAACGCCCGGTCATCTCGGCCGCCATGGCGGTGGCGTAGCTGTCAGTCATGCCAGCGATGAAGTCGATCACCCGCATGAAGGCCTGGTGCAGCGTCCAGGACGGATCGGGAGCGCTGTTGCCGAGCAGGTCGAGGATGCGCCGGCTCTTGAACGAGGGCTCGCGGCCGCGGTGCTGTTCCAGGGCGGCACCGCAGAAGGCGTTGAGCAAGATCTCCAGGGTGGTGTAGGCGCCGATCTCGTGCAGGGTCTTGCGCTTGTCGTGGAAGATCTTCTCGCGCGCCAGGGCCTTGGCCCGCTGCACGCAGAGCTTGGCCGGTCCGGCCATGTGCTCGACCAGGTCATCGCCCAGGGTGCCGGCGAGCAGGGCGTCCTGCTGGTCGACGAAGGCGCGGGCGGTGGCGTTGGTCAGGTGCTCGATGGCCTTACCGCGCAGGATGGCCAGCTTGCGCCGGCGGGAGTCGCGCGGACCCAGTTGCCGATAGGTCTCCGGCAGGTCGTCGCCCACCAGCCCCAGCAACAGGGCCTCGACCTCGGCGTAGTCGAGCAACTCCATCTCCAGGCCGTCTTCCAGGTCGATGAGGCCGTAGCAGATGTCATCGGCGGCCTCCATCAGGTAGACCAGGGGATGGCGCGCCCAGCGCTCGGGACCGAGCAGGGGCAATTCGAGCTTCTCGGCGATCTGCTCCAGCAGGGGCAGCTCGCTCTGATAGCAGCCGAACTTGTGCTTCTTGTAGCCCGGCGCCGCCGCGTAGCGCGAGGTCCAGGGATACTTGAGGTAGGTGCCGAGGGTGGCGTAGGTCAGGCGGGTGCCGCCGTCGAACTGGTGGTACTCCAGTTGGGTGAGCACCCGGAACCCCTGGGCGTTGCCTTCGAAGTGCAGGAAGTCCTGGCGCTCCGGCTCGCTCATGTCGTCCAGCCAGCCGCGCCCGGCGGCCTGGGTGAACCAGTAGCGGATGGCGTCTTCGCCGGAGTGGCCGAAGGGCGGGTTGCCGATGTCGTGGGCCAGGCAGGCGGACTGCACCACCATGCCCAGATCGCTCGGGTCGCACCACTCGGGCAGGGCGCCCCTCAGGCTTTCGCCCACCCGCATGCCCAGGGAGCGACCGACGCAACTGACTTCCAGGCTATGGGTCAGGCGGGTATGGATGTGGTCGTTGCTGGTGACGGGATGCACCTGGGTCTTGCGACCCAGCCGGCGGAAGGCGCCGGAGAAGATGATGCGGTCGTGGTCCTTGTGAAAGGGGCTGCGCCCCAGTTCATCCGGGCTGTGCAGGGGTTTGCCCAGCCGTTCGCGGATAAGAAGTGTCTGCCAGTCCAAGGCCATCCTCGAGCGATCATCGATAAGGGGAGCGCCACCGGTCGAACCGAGGCGCCTCTGCGTTCTGACCTCGGCAACATACGATCATCACCCCTTACTTGGCAAAGCCCGGCAGTTGGCTCGCGTCGAGGTCGATCAGCAGCAGGCGCTGGCCGCTTTCGAGGAACTGGCTGGCGGTCAGGCAATACTGGTTGGTGGTGGCATCCCGGTAGACCGAGGAGAGCGCCAGCCGGCGTTCGTTCCAGCCCTCCGCCAGCAGGGCGTAGAAGTAGGGTCGCCAGGACCAGTTGTGGTTGAGGTAGCGGCGATTCTCCCGCCAGAACATGCCATTCCACTCCAGGTTGGGGGTGATCTGGGTGCCGGCGCGGTCGCACTGGTAGATGCGCAGCAGGCCGGGAAAGGCGTGGGGATCGGGCAGGGCGCTCAGGGGGCCGCCCTGTTCCGCCCAGGGCTTGAGCCGCGTGACGAATTCGGCCAGCCGCTGGCGCAGTTCCAGTAGCCGCGTCTGCTGGGCCAGCTTGCCGTCGACGAAGCGGGTGCGCAGGGCGGCGAAACGCGCCTGGTGCCGGTCGCTGGCGTCGAGGTCATGGGTGGCCTGAGCGAACAGGAAGCCCTGCACGTAGCGCGCCCCGCACTCCAGGGCGAAGTCCAGCTCGGTCTCGGTCTCGACCCCTTCGGCGATCAGCCAGCAGCCGGTCTTCTCCGCCATCTGCGCCAGGGCCTTGACCGCCTCGCCCCGGGTGCCGCCGCGGGCGGCGTCCTGGAACAGGCGCATGTCCAGCTTGAGGATGTCCGGTTGCAGGTCCAGCACCCGATCGAGTTGCGAATAGCCGGAACCGAAGTCATCGATGGCGATGCGAATGCCGCGTTCCCGATAGCGGGCCACGGCTTGCGCCAGGCGGGGCAGGTCACCGGCCGCCTCGGTGATCTCGTAGACCACGCGCGTCGGCGCGATACCGGATTTTTCCAGCTGCAGCAGGCTGGGCAGGGTGGCGCCGCTTTCCAGCTGGGTGATCCAGCGCGGTGAGAGGTTGAGACTGAGGAACCAGTCATCCGGGGCCGCGGCGAAGCGCTGCAGGGCGCTGTCCCTCAGGGTGCGGTCGAGTTGCAGGAGGTCGGCGGTGGAGGTGTGCGGATCGCCGAACAGCGGGCCGACGGAGTGGTAGGTACCATCCGCCTGGCGCAGGCGGCCGAGGGCTTCGACGCCAGCGATCCGCCCGGTCGCGGTATCGATGAAGGGTTGGAAGAAGGCAACGGGCTGGCCTTGGAGCACGAGCGGATCCTTATCAATGGCAACGCTGGATGCGAGCGCAAGGGCTTAAGCCATGCGATAAGGGTGCCAGATAAGCGAACGGCTCCCTGGGGAGCCGTCGGTCGCTAGCGGGGTGGCGGCAGCGGATGGTCCGCCTGCTGCTGTTCGCGATGGCGATTCTGCAGGCGATTGACCAGCGGGTAGAGCGCCAGGCCGATGCGCGCCAGCCGGCCGACCGCGCCCAGGCGCTTGCCGAACAGCGACAGGAACACCGTGGCCCCCAGCATCAATGGTTTCTTCGCCGAACTGGCGACCTTGCCCTTGTTGGGCCTGACCAAATCACCGATGAGGCTGATGGGATTGTGCAGGGGCTGGGCGTTGTAGATGAGCTGCTGGCGATACATCTCCATGCGCAGTCGCACCAGTTCCTTGCGTTTTTCACGGGTGGTAGCGGAAGTCAGCGGCTGGCTCATGGCAGAAGGCGCTCCCGGTTGCGGTTGAGTTCTTCCAGGGTGGCGTGGAAGGGTGCGGCACCCTTGACCAGGCTCAGGGCCCGCAGGATGCAGATGATCAGGGCCACGGCATAGAAACCGCACAGCGACAGGGTCGCGGTCATGCGGTAGGTATCCCAGAAGGCGATGATGATCGCCGCCGACACGCCGACCAGCACCAGCAGACCGAAGATCAGGCTCAGGCCGGTAAAGAGGAACAGCTGGAAGGTGCGAACCTTCTCTTCCTGTACCTCTATGCCCAGCAATTCGAGATGGCTCTGCAGCAGTCCTACCACGGCGCCGGCGAGGCGCTTGACCGAAGGCTTGGGTGCCTCGTCCGGCAGCTCGCGTGGAGGGGAGGAGGTGTCCATGGCGTTCCCCCAGGCTTAGCGGCGCGAGGCCAGCAGGCCAATCAGGAAACCGACGCCCGCGGCGATGCCCAGGGCCTTGAAGGGATTGTCGACCACGTATTCCTCGGTGGTCTCCTTGGCCGCGACACCCTGACGATAGAGATCGCCCTGCTTGTCCTTGAGAACTTCGCGGGAGCGTTCCAGGCTGGAGCTCAGCTTGGCACGCAGCTCATCTGCCTGCTCACCCGCCACGCTCGCGGTGTGCTTGAGCAACTGCTCGGCATCGGCCAGCAGGGTGTGGAATTCGTCGGTCAGCGCCTGCTCGGCTTCGCCCAGATGACGACGAACCCGCTCGGCATTCTGCTTATGGGCCTGCTCATCGATCCCGCTGGCAAGCTCGTCTTTGATCACGGGAGAGATTTTGTCGGTCATGGCGCGCTCCTGATAGGCAATGGGTATCCGTTTCAGGCCTTTCGAGTGAAGGCCCGGAGCAAAGGTTCCGCGTTGTGACGCAGCTCTCGCGCGCTCTGGCAAAGCCATCAACGACAGCCGTCCGGCCAGGCCGGTTGGCAAGCCAGGCGGCGATTTCGTCGAGCCGAAAGTTCCGCGGCTCTTGCCATTAACAGCGCTGCATCACAAAACGGCGCACTAGCGCCAACGGTCGTCTTATTCAAGTAGTGGCCTAGAACTTTGCTGTTTCTATCACTGTCAGTTGCGTCGTATTTGATCATCCATGCACTTCTAGACAAATAAGAGGGGGAAGAATGGAAAACGCCATAGATAGACTGACTGCCGCTTTCAGTACTTATAAATGCTCGGTCACGGCGCCTCGCCCTGACGGTAGTATCGTGCTGACGGTGCAGGATCAGCAGTGTGATGACGCACGGGTGAATCGGGTGGTCAGCGCCCGTCAGCTCGGCGAAAGCCAACTGCTGAAGACCGTGATCGACGAAGTCCGCAAGGATGTGTCGCTGCGGGCCGGGGCGCTGGCGCCGCAATCGATGGCCGTGCTGCGCGCCACTGGCGCCAACATGCTGAGATATTCCGAGTAAGGCAGTAGCGGTAAAAGACTTCAGCTCGAGACTTGCAGTACGGATGCGCCCGCATTCGTTGGTCTCGAACGTTGAAGATTAGAGAATACAAACAAGCGTTTAGCGGTTATTTCCCAGTCGATTATCTAGCTCTTGCACTTGAGCAGCCGACAGCCCGCGCAGGGTAGTTCGGTAGCGGGCAAGGCATACATCGGGCAAGCCACGTCCACCACGCCCCAGGACGGAAAGCCCTGGCCAGCCTGCACGGCCGCCTGCCGGGCACTGGCGATGACCCCATTGAGCAGTTCCTCTTCCCGATACAGTGCCTGGCGCAAAGCCGGCGAGCGGTAGAGGATGCGTCCACATCTATCCAGCAGGCTGAAGGAAAAACGCCCGGTCCGGTCCGGCAGCGTCGGCCAAACCTTGAGCGGTGCCAGCTGCTCGTCGAGGCGGGCACAGGTTAGCTGGTAAAGGGAGGTGCCGATGAGTTCACCGGCCATGGCCGGTGTCACGTCATCGAAGCGGGCGACGGGACTCGCCGTCCGCGCGAGACTGCTGGTCATGCCTTCCATGGGACGTTAGCTCCTGCTCAGTTCGCGACCGACAGCCGATTCACGTTGCTATTGCCGCCGGCGAGGAGGGCCGTGACGCCATGGCCTTCGTCGATGGCGATGCCGAGGCGAATGCTGTCGATCAGCCGCGCCAGACGGGTGTGGTCGTGCAATTGCTGCTTGCTGATCAACCGCTTCACCTTGACGCCACTGTCATCCGACAGCGTCAGGCTGACGCTGCCGTCGAGTCGCTCGATGCGGAAATTGACCCGGAAGTCATGCTCGAAAGCCGCGGCGATGAGTTGGAAAGGGTTGTCCATGGCGTACCTGACTGGCGTGAGCGGGGTCAGAGCCATTGACTTCGAGGGGCCGGGGTAGTTCTGGGTCTAAGCTCAGAAGTATGACCGACGGCCCGTTTCAGCCGCTCACCTGAGGTTCGCGCTCGTCCCAGCACTGGGCGAAGGCCGTTTGCCATTCCGGCAATGGCTGGCCCAGTACTGCCGCCAGTTTGGCGGTGGACAAGCGGGAGTTGGCGGGCCGGTAGGCCGGGGTGGGGTAGGAGCTGCTCGGAATCGGGTTGAGGCGGGCTTTCAACTGGCCGCTTTCGCGCAGGCGCTCGGCGATCGTTTCGGCGAAACCGAACCAGGAGGAGGTGCCGTTGGCGGTCAGGTGATAGGTGCCCCAGAGTTCTTGCTCGCCACTGCAGGCCAGCAGGCGCTCGGTAGCGTCAGCGATGGTGCGGGTCCAAGTGGGCGCGCCGACCTGGTCGTCGACGATGTTCAGTTCGTCCCGCTCGCTGAGCAGGCGCACCATGGTGCGCAGGAAGTTGTTGCCCTGCCAGGAATAGACCCAGCTGGTGCGCAGGATGAAGTGGCGCTCGGCGTTTTCCCGTACCGCATTCTCGCCGGCCAGCTTGGTGCGGCCATAGACGTTGAGCGGGCAGGTGGGATCGTCTTCCTCGTAGCGGCCCTGCTTGAGGCCGTCGAAGACGTAGTCGGTGGAGTAGTGCACCAGCGGGATGCCCAGCCGCTGCGCCGCCCGGGCGAAGACCAGCGGCACCTGTTCGTTGATCAGGGTGGCGGTCTGGGCGTCGCTTTCTGCAGCGTCCACGGCGGTATAGGCGGCGGCATTAATGAGGACGTCAGGGCGCGCGGCCAGGACGCGTTCATAGAGGGCGTCCAGCTGGGTGAAATCCACCTGGGCGCGGCCGACGACGGTGACCTGGGCCTTGGGGGCCAGCAGCGTCTGCAGCGCTTGAGAAAGTTGTCCGTGTTGACCCGCGATGAAGACGTTCATGTGACTGAGCTATTCCAGAAGGGCTGGCGCGTCCATGCCTGGTGACAGGTGGGCGTCGCCACGACAGCCCTGAGCAAAAGCCGCAGTCTACCCGATGACCGGCGCAGTACAAGGCTAGCCTTTCGCCTGCTCGCTTGGCTGGTCGGTGGCTCTAGCCAAGGGCTCGTATCCCGCCAGCCCTTTTCCGGGGCGTCGGAAAAATAGCCTTCACGAATACTTGACAATCGTGCGACAACCGACAGGTTTCCGCTGGTCTGTTTCCCAGCGAGTTGTGCACAACCTGTGCTAGCGCTTGTCAAGCCCCTTTCAAGCAGGGGATTTCGCCACCTGAAATCGCTCTATTGAATTAAGTTGTTGATAACATTGAACTTATTAAAGTGTTCAAAAAATGATCAACTTGTTCAGGGGGCCCGCAGAGCAAGGCTCCGCGTTCTTTTCCACCACGTTTTCAACAAAGTTATCAACAGAAGCTGTGGATTGTTCGGGGAAAGGCCAGCCCGCCAACCTTAATCGACGCTGAACGAAAGGGCCGGGCGGGTCCCTGCGCCCGAGCCTACGTTCGCTGCTACTGGCTTCAGCCGGAGAGCGCCAGCTGCCGGCTCAGCAGTGCCCTCAGCGAGGCCGGCTTCACCGGTTTCGGTAGGAAGTCCAGGCGGGCCTGGCGCACCTTGGCCAGGCATTCCGGGCGGCCATCCGCACTGATGACGATGCCCGGGATATCCTGGCCCAGTTCTTCGCGGATCCATTCGGCGACGTCCGGGCCGGTGTCGGCATCGCTGAGGTGGTAGTCGACGATCAGCAGCCGCGGTACCACGCCCTGTTGCAGCAGCAGGACGCATTCCTCCCGGCTGCGCGCGGTCCAGACCTGGCAGCCCCAGCGCCCCAGCAAACTGCGCAGGCCCAGCAGGATGCTGTCCTCGTTGTCGATGCAGAGTACCGGATCCCCCGGCAGGGGCTGGCTGGCTTCGCTGGCGGCGGCCGCCTGGATGGCCAGCGCGGGCGCCAGGGGCACCCGGACGCTGAAGACGCTGCCATGCCCCGGCCAGGAGCGCACCGAGAGTTCGTGGCCGAGGACCCGGCAGAGGCGGTCGGCGATCGCCAGGCCGAGGCCCAGGCCCTTCTCCGCGCGGGTCTGGTGGCTGTCCAGGCGCTTGAACTCCTCGAAGATGAGGCCGAGCTTGTCCGGTGGGATGCCGGGACCGCTATCCCAGACCTCCAGGCTCACGCTGTGCCCCTGGCGGCGCACGCCAAGCAATACCCGGCCATGGGCGTACCTCAGGGCGTTGGTGAGAAAGTTCTGCAGCACCCGGCGCAGTAGCTTGCTGTCGCTGTTGACGACCAGCTGGCTGCCCCGGATGCGCAGCGTCGTGCCCTGGTCCCGCGCCAGGGCCATGAATTCGACCCCTAGGGCATCGAACAGGGTAGCCAGGGCGAAGGGCGCCGGCGCCGCCAGGATCCGGCCGTTCTCCAGGCGCGAGATGTCCAGCAGGTCGGCGATCAGGTCCTCGCTGGATCTGAGGGCACTGTCCATGTTGCGCACCAGTTCCTGGGCCTCGTGGGTCAGGCCGTCCTGGTGGGCGAGGGCGGCGGTGAACAGCCGGGCGGCGCTGAGGGGTTGCATCAGGTCGTGGCTGACGGCGGTGAGGAAGCGACTCTTGGACTGGTTGGCCGCCTCGGCATGGGCCTTGGCCTCGACCAGCGCCTGATTGAGCTGGGACAGCTCGCGGGTGCGTTCCTCGACGCGCTGCTCCAGCCCCTCGTTGGCCTCGCGCAGGGCGCGCTCGGCCTCGCGGAAGGCGGTGATGTCGGTGAAGCTCATGACGAAGCCGCGCCCGGGCATGGGGCTGCCGATGAGTTCGATCACCCGGCCATTGGGAAAGGTGCGTTCCGAGGTGTGGGGAATGCCCTGGCGCATCCGCTCCACCCGGCGCGCCACGTGCTCGTCGGGATCCCCCGGGCCGCAGAGGCCACGCAAGGCGTTGTAGCGGATGATCTCGGCGATGGGGCGACCGACCTGGATCATGCCGTCGGGGTAGTCGAACAATTCGAGGTACCGCTGGTTCCAGGCCACCAGGCGCAGCGACTGGTCCACCACGCTGAGCCCCTGGGAGATGTTCTCGATGGCGCCCTGCAGGAGCGCCCGGTTGAATTCCAGCACCTCCGAGGCCTCGTCGGCGATGCGCACCACGTCGTCGACCTGCATGTCGCGGCCTTCGATGGCCGCCTTGACCACGGCGCGCGCCGAGGAAGCGCCGATCACCCCGGCCAGCAGTCGCTCGGTCTGGGCGATCCATTCGCTGTTGGCATTGATGCCGGGGTGATAGGTCAGGCCACTCTGCTCGGCGAAACGGCTGAAGCTCAGGCGCGCCCGCTCGTCACCGACGAAGCGGGCGGCGAGTAGGCGCAGGTCTTCCAGCTTGACCGCCAGCAGCGCGCGGTTGCGCGGCTTGGGCAGGGCGTACTGGGCGATGAAGCGCCCGGCCTGCCAGTATTCCGAGACCCGGGTACGCGAGAGCAGGGACACCAGGGCGAACAGCAGGAAGTTGCCGGCCAGCGAGGCGAGGGCGCCCACGGTGGTGGGTTGCAGGGTGCGGTCGCCACTGGGGCGTTCGAACCAGGCCAGGCCCGGGAAGGCTTCGAGTGGCCACTGCAGGCTGGCGGCCACCACCGGCAGCACCATCAGGTAGCCCCAGAGCAGCGCGCCGGCGGTGAGGCCGGCGAAGACGCCGCGGCGATTGGCCGCCTTCCAGAACAGCGCCCCGACCATGGCCGGGCCGAGCTGGGCGATGGCGGCGAAGGCGATCTGGCCAATGGTGGCGAGGCTGGCGCTGGAGCCCAGCAGCCGATAGCTGCAGTAGGCCAGCACCAGGATGACCACGATGCTGGCGCGGCGCACGGTGAGCATCCAGTGGCTGAACACCTCGTGCGGACTTTCCACCTGGCCGCGACGCTTGAGCAGCCAGGGCAGCACGATGTCGTTGGAGACCATGGTCGAGAGCGCCACGCAGGCGACGATCACCATGCCGGTGGCCGCCGAGGCGCCGCCGAGGAAGGCCAGCAGCGCCAGCCCCGGTCGGTCCTGGGCCAGCGGCAGGCTGATGACGAAGGAATCCGGCAGCACGCCGCCGGGCAGGTGCAGCTGGCCCGCCAGGGCGATGGGGATGACGAAGAGGGCGGCCAGGGCGAGGTACAGCGGGAAGACCCAACGCGCCAGGTTGACGTCCCGGGTGTCGGTGTTCTCCACCACCGTGACATGGAACTGGCGTGGCAGGCACATCACCGCGATGAAGGCCACGCCGGTCTGGATCAGCAGGCCTGGCCAGTCGAGGGTCTCCCGCCAGTAATCGTGCAACTGGGGGGCCTGTTGCGAGCGGGCGAGCAGATCGCCGAAGCCCTCGTGCAGGTCGTAGGTGACCCAGAGCCCCACGGCGAGAAAGGCGGCCAGCTTGACCAGCGACTCGAAGGCGATCGCCAGCATCATGCCGCGATGGTGCTCGGTGACGTCCAGGTTGCGGGTCCCGAAGAGGATGGCGAACAGCGCCAGCACCAGGGAGACGAACAGCGCGGTGTCCTGGGCGCGGGTGCCCTGGGTCTCGGCGTTGATGCCGGTCAGCAGGTTGACGCCGATGACGATGCCCTTCAATTGCAGGGCCAGGTAGGGCAGCACGCCGACCAGGCAGATCAGCGCCACCACGATGGCCAGGGTCTGGGACTTGCCGTAGCGGGCGGCAATGAAGTCGGCGATGGAGGTGATGTTCTCCTTCTTGCTGATCAGCACCATCTTCTTCACCAGTTGCGGCGCCAGCAGCAGGAAGAGGATGGGGCCCAGGTAGATGGGCAGGAAGGACCAGAGCTGGTCAGCGGCCTGGCCGACCGCGCCAAAGAAGGTCCAGCTGGTGCAATAGACGGCCAGGGACAGGCTGTAGACCCAGGCGCGCAGGCGCGGCCGCAGCGGCGGTCGGCGATCTCCGTAGAAGGCGATGCCGAACAGCAGGGCCAGGTAGCCGAGGGTGACGCTGATGATGAGTCCGCTGGGCAGGGACATGGCGACTCCAGACATTCCAGGCGCCCGTCGCGCCCGGGCAAAGTGTCGCACCTTGGGGCGCCGGACGTCAGGTCTGGCGGGTGGCGGGGCGACATGGTGTTGAGCCGGGCGGCCGGCCCTGTTAGGTTGGCGGGCTGATTCGAGCGAGAGAGAGTGTCATGTTCCAAGCGCAGCCCATTTCCCTGCAACGTGGTGCGCTGCGCCTGGATCCCCTGGCGGAGAGCGACGTGCTGGAGCTGGTCAGCCTGGCCGAGCGCAATCGCGAGGCGCTGCATTACCTCAGCGGCCCGCTGCGGCCGGACTGGTACCGCCAGGCGCTGGCCGAACAACGCGAGGGGCGGGCACTGCCCTTCGCCGTGCGCCTGGCCGATCGGCTGGTCGGCACCACCCGCTTCGCCGACTTCCTGCCGGCCTTGCCAGCCGCCGAGATCGGCTGGACCTGGCTCGCCCAGGAGCAGCACGGCAGTGGCCTCAACGGCAGCATCAAGTACCTGATGCTCCGGCACGCCTTCGAGCATTGGCAACTGGTGCGGGTGCAGCTGAAGACGGCAGCCACCAACCTGAGGTCCCAGGCCGCCATCGAGAAGCTCGGCGCCGTCCGCGAAGGCCTGTTGCGCCATCACCGGCGGCTGGCGGACGGGCGCCTGGACGATACCGTCATGTACAGCATCACCGACCGCGAATGGCCCGAGGTGAAGGCACGCCTGGAGGCGACCTTCAGCTAGTCACGGGGTATAGCTACCGTTCGTCGGCCAGGTTCAGGACGCGAGCGGTCTGCGTCGCTCCTTTGGCGCCGTTATTCCAGCGCACGTGGTTTCCCTCTCATCAGTTTTCCGCGACCCGGCCGACATCTCTGCTCAATGGCAAGAATTCGCCTGTCTCTTTCGCGGATCGCTGTATGTCTCCACTGTCGCCTTCCTCTGCCTTGCGCACGCTTCGGGTCGTCTGGCCCTTCGTCATCATCCTGTCCTGCCAGGCGCTGGTCGCCATCGTCAGCCTGCAAGTGCTGTCGACGGTGCGCGCCTATGTCACCGCGGAAAGCCTGTGGAGCAAGAGCCTGGGCAACGCCATGCTGTCGCTGGGCGCCTATCTCGACGAGGGTCGCCTGCAGTCCTACCAGGATTATCGCGCCTCCATCAGCGTCAATGACCTAGACCGCGCCGCGCGCGAGGAGCTGGACGCCGGTGGCAGTCATGCCGAGGCTGCGCGACTGCTGCGCCTGGCCGGCAACGATCCGGCCGATATCGACGGCCTCATCAGGCTCTTCCGCCTGGCTCGCCAGGTCGAGCCGTTCAAGGGAGTGATCGCCCGCTGGCAGATCACCGACCCCTACATGGACGAATTCCAGGCCCTGGCCCGGACCGGCTTCGAGCTGATCCGGCTGCAGGGGCCGGGACCGGCGCTGATTCCGTTGAAGCGCCAACTGCTGGACCTGCATGATCGGATGATGCCGGAGACGGTGGCCTTCTCGGAGCGCCTCGGGGTGGCCTCGCGTGAACTGGTCAGGGCGCTGTTGATCGCCAACGCCCTGGTCGGGGCGCTGCTGGTGTTCCTGGCCATCTGGCGCATGCACAGCCTGGTGCAGCAGCGCTGGCGTTCCGAGCAGGCGCTGCAGGCCGAGAAGGAGCACATGCAGGTCATCCTGGCCGCCATCGGCGATGCGGTATTGGCGCTGAATGGCCAGGGGCGGTTGCTCTATCACAATCCGGCCGCGGAGCGCTTGCTCGAACGGACGGGGCTCGCCGCCGGTACCCCCGTGACCCAGCTGTTCGATATCCAGACCGAGGGCCAGCCGGGTTCGACGCGACCCCTGGCCGAGCGATTGCTGAGCGAGGACTGGCTCGCGGGCAATGAGCTCCTGGCCCATCAACTGGTGCGCACCGACGGCCTGCGCATCCCGGTGGCCCTGACCGTGACCCCCCTGCCACGCGGCGAAGCGGGAACCGGGGTGGTGCTGGTGCTGCACGACCAGACCCGCGAGCGCGCCTTCCTGCGCGATCTTGCCTGGCAGGCCAGCCACGACGCCCTGACCGGTCTGCTCAACCGCCGTGAATTCGAGACCCGCCTGGAGCGGCTGCTGGCGCGCGAGGAGCTGGAATGCGCCTCGCTGCTGTTCATCGACCTCGATCAATTCAAGATCGTCAACGACACCTCCGGCCATTTCCATGGCGATCGGCTGCTGCGCCAGCTGTGCGAGTTGCTAGACAGCCAGCTGGGCGAAGGCGATTGCCTGGCCCGTCTGGGCGGCGACGAATTCGGCGTGCTGCTGGAGCAGCGCGCGCCGGCCGAGGCCGAGGCGGTGGCCGAGCGTCTGCGCTGCTGCGTGGGGACCCTGCAGTTCGAGGCGGCCGGCCAGGGCTTCCGGGTCGGCCTGAGCATCGGCGTGGTGCACCTCGGCGGCCAGCGGCTGGCACCGGAGGAGGCCCTGCGGCTGGCGGACCTGGCCTGCTACGCGGCCAAGGACAAGGGGCGCAATCGCATCCAGGTGTTCGCCCCGGGCGATGTGGAGCTGGACCAGCGCCATGACCAGATGACCTGGGTGCAGCGTCTGCACCGGGCACTGGACGAGGACAGGTTCCGGCTGTACGTCCAGCCGATCCTCGGCCTGGGCGACCAGACCGCGGCGGATCGCCATGTGGAGGTGTTGATGCGGCTGGAGGAGGGCGACCGGCTGATCGCGCCGGGTGCCTTCATCCCGGCGGCGGAGCGCTACGGGCTGATGCCGGACCTGGACCGCTGGGTGATCGCCGCGGCCCTGGCGCGCTTCGCCGAACTGCCGGCTGGCTTGCTCGATACCCTGGCCATCAACCTGTCCGGGCACTCCCTCGGCGAGGTCGGCCTGGCGGCCTTCGTCAAGCAGCAGTTGCAGCACTGGCGGATCGCGCCGGCGCGGATCTGCTTCGAGATCACCGAAACCAGCGCGGTGGCCAACCTGGATGCGGCGCGGCAGTTCATGGAAGAGTTGCGCGGCCTGGGGGTACGCTTTTCCCTGGACGACTTCGGCGCCGGCATGTCCTCCTTCACCTACCTCAAGCACCTGCCGGTGGACTACCTGAAGATCGATGGCAGCTTCGTCCGCCACCTGCTCGAAGACGCCGTGGACAGCGCCATGGTGGAGGCGATCAACCAGCTCGGACACCTGACCGGCAAGAAGACCATCGCCGAATTCGCCGAAAACGATGCAGTGATCGCGGCTCTCGGCGCGCTGGGGGTCGACTACGCTCAAGGCTATGGCGTTGCTCGGCCGCAGCCCTTCACCGAGGACACCTGCCAGGCACTGGTCCGGCAGGTCTGGCGCGAGGCCTCAGGGGCGGGAGCCGTCGTCCTTGAAGCGGCGGAAGAGGGTGGCCAGTAGCGCGCCCGAAATGTTGTGCCAGACGCTGAACAGGGCACTGGGCACCGCCGCCAGCGGTGAGAAATGCGCCGTGGCCAGGGCGGCGCCAAGGCCGGAGTTCTGCATGCCGACTTCCAGCGCCAGGGATTTGCGCTGGGCCACCGGCAGCTTGCAGAACTTGCCGGTGAGATAGCCGAGCAGGAAACCGAAGCCGTTGTGCAGGACCACTACCGCCATGATTAGCAGGCCGGATTCGGCGATACGCGCCTGACTGGCGGCCACCACCGCGGCGACGATCACCACGATGCTGATCACCGAGGCCAGCGGCAGCACCTCGACCAGGGCGCCGACGCGATTGCCCAGTACCCGCTGGGCGATCAGGCCCAGGGCGATGGGCAGCAGCACCACCTGCAGGATCGACCAGAACAGCCCGGCGAAGGAGATCGGCAGCCAGGTGGAGGCCAGTAGCCAGATCAGCGCCGGGGTCAGCAGGGGAGCGAGCAGGGTGGTCACCGCGGCGATGGCCACCGACAGCGCCAGGTCGCCCTTGGCCAGCCAGGTCATGACATTGGAGGCGGTGCCGCTGGGGCAGCACCCGACCAGGATGACGCCCACGGCGATTTCCGGCGGCAGGTGGAACAGCTGGCACAGCGCCCAGGCCACCCCGGGCATGATGACGAAGTGCGCCACCACGCCCAGCAGCACCCGCCAGGGATGCCGGCCGAGGGCGGCGAAGTCTTCGAGCTTGAGGGTGAGGCCCATGCCGAACATGATCACCCCCAGCAGCGGCACGATGGCCACGCTCAGCGGCTTGAACACCTCGGGGGCGAAGAACGCCAGCAGGGCGGCGAACAGCACCCAGAAGGCGAAGGTATTGCCGACGAAGCGGCTGAAGGCGGCCAGGGCACGCATGGCAAACTCCTTTTCAAATGGGCAAAAAAAAGGCCGGTCTGCGCCAGCCTTGGAGCCTGCTCAAAGTCTGCTGCGCGTCGGCCAAACGGCGTTGAAAATGCCCTGGGTCGCCAGCCCGGTCGGAATGCTCATTTACCACTCGTAAACTCGAGCGCGAGTCCGATCCGCTTCCTCAGGCATTTCCGCCTTGTTTGTCTCTAGCTCGCGAGCCTTTGAGCAGGCTTTAGGAGAGCTTATAGCCCCTGGGGCAACTCTTCGCCACCCAGGGCTTCGATCAGCTGTGGCAGGAATTCCGCCAGGGTCATCATCATCAGCACGAAACTGGCGTCCTGCTGGCCGAGGGCGTCTTCGCCACCGTCCTGCTCGGCCTGGTCCTGCAAGAGGTCCTCGAACTTGAGGCGCTTGATGGTGACCTTGTCGTCCAGTAGCAGGGCCAGCTTGTCCTGCCAGGCCAGCGCCAGCTTGGTGACCAGCTTGCCGGCACCCAGGTGGTTCTGGATCTCTTCGCTGGTGAGGTCCTGGCCCTTGCAGCGCACCACGCCGCCGTCTTCGCCGGCATCGCGCAGTTCGCACTCGTCGAGGATGTAGAGGCCGTGGGTGGCGTCACCGGCCTTGACCCAGTCGGTGAAGGTGGCCATGGGCGCCTGCTTGACGCCCAGCGGGCGCACCGGCAGCGAGCCGAGGGCATCGCGCAGGGTGGAGAGCAAGTCCTCGGCGCGCTTGGCGCTGGAGGCGTCCACCAGGATCCAGCCCTGCTTGGGATCAATGGCGGCATAGGTGGTCTGGCGACGGATGAAGGCGCGTGGCAGGAAGGCCTGGACGATCTCGTCCTTGATCTGCTCCTTCTCCTTCTTGTAGACCTTGCGCATCTGCTGGGTCTCGATCTCGTCGACCTTCTCCTGCACGGCCTCCTTGACCACGCTGCTGGGCAGGATGCGTTCTTCCTTGCGCGCGGCGATCAGGAAGAAGCCCTGGCTTTCATGCACCAGCGGCAGGTCCGGGCCCTTACCGAAGGGGGCGACGAAACCGTAGGTGGACAGTTCCTGGCTGGCGCAGGGGCGCGCCGGCTTGGCGGCGAGGGCGGCTTCGAGGGCTTCGGTCTCGAAGGCGACTTCCTGGGTGAGACGGTAGACGAGCAGATTACGGAACCACATGGTGTCACTCCCAAAAACGAAGCGCGCATTATCCGCGCCGCCCGCCTCCTAGGCCAACCCCGGATCGCGGTGGTCGTCGGGAATGCGCGCTTTCTCAAGTCGCGCCGGCGGGTAGCGCTAAGCCTTTGGAAGTGCTGGAAAATTTTTTTTCAAAAAGGGGTTGCCAGGTAGGGAACCCCTCCGTAGAATGCGCCCCACTTCGAGAGCAAACGGGTGATTAGCTCAGCTGGGAGAGCATCTGCCTTACAAGCAGAGGGTCGGCGGTTCGATCCCGTCATCACCCACCACTCGAGGTAATGCGCAGCGGTAGTTCAGTCGGTTAGAATACCGGCCTGTCACGCCGGGGGTCGCGGGTTCGAGTCCCGTCCGCTGCGCCATTTAAGGGTTGTCTGGTCCTGAACGCCAACAACCATCGAGAAGCGGCCCTAGTGGCCGCTTTTTCGTTTGGGCGCGATTTTTCTGATCGTGTCGTCTGGTACCTTCCTTTCTTTCCCCGCGCTCCTGTCGAGCGATCTGCCAACAGGCGGGTCGAGCATGCGCCTGGACACGTGGAAAACGCTGCGCGGTTTTCCACCCTACGACTGTAGTTGGGCGGCGACGGTGGTGGGGTTGTCTCAACCCAACCTACGAAGCAGGTATGCACTGTAGGTTGGGTTGAGCGTAGCGAAGCCCAACATTGCCCGGGTCGAACTCCGGCTGTTGGGCTTCGACGATGGGGCCGTCTCAACCCAACCTACGAAGCGGGTGCGCCCTGTAGGTTGGGTTGAGCGTAGCGAAGCCCAACATTGCCTCGGGTCGAGCTCCAGCTGTTGGGCTTCGACGATGGAACCGTCTCAACCCAACCTACGGAAAGGGTGCGTCCTGTAGGTTGGGTTCAGCGCAGCGAAGCCCAACAGGGATGTCAGCCCTTCACTGCCTCCAACACCGCCTCCAGCGGGTGCCGCAGGCGGCGGTCGTCGATGCGCTTGACCTGGCTGCGGCAGGAGTAGCCGGTGGCCAGGGCTTCGCCCTGTTCGGCCGGGACGGCGACGGCGCGGGCCCAGGATTGGTCGTAGATCACCTTGGAGGTCGCCAGGTTGCGCGCCTCGTGGCCATAGGTGCCGGACATCCCGCAGCAGCCTGTGCTCTCCGGCTTGAGCCCCAGGCCCAGGCGTTCGAACACCTGCTGCCACTGGCCGACGCTGGCCGGGGCGTTGGTCTTTTCGGTGCAGTGGCCGAGCAGGCGGTAGACCTTGTCGCCGACGACCTTCCTTTCCGCTGGCAACACCTGCAGCAGCCACTCCTGGGGCAGGAGCACCTCGGGCATCCGGGCGATGCCGGGGACCTTGGCGTATTCCTGGCGATAGACCAGGGTCATCGCCGGATCCAGGCCGACCAACTTCACACCGAAGCCGGCCAGGCTGGCGAGCTGGGCCGCGTTACGCCGTGCCGTGCGCTCGAAGGCGCCGAGGAAGCCCTGCACCTGCAACGGCTTGCCGTTGGCGCGATAAGGGGCGAGGAACACCCGCTGGCCGAGGCGCGCGGCCAGTTCCAGGAAGGCCGCGGTGAGCGGCGTCTCGAAGTAGCGGGTGAAGGCATCCTGTACCACCACCACGGTCTTGGCGCGTTCTTCATCGCTCAGCGCCAGCAGCCGCTCGGGGGTGGCGATCTGCACCTGCCACTGGTGCATGACTGGCACCAGGTCGAAACGGCTGAGCAGGGGGCTGTCGACCATGCCGATGCGTTCGGCGAACAGCCGTTGGATCGGCGTCGCGCCCATCACGGCGTTGTACAGGCCGGGCATCCGGGCGAACAGCGGCAGGCTGAATTCCAGGGAGCCGATCAGGTAGTCGCGGACCGGGCGCAGGTAGCGACGGTGATAGAGTTCGAGAAAGCGCGAGCGGAATTCCGGAACGTTGACCTTGATCGGGCACTGTCCCGCGCAGGACTTGCAGGCCAGGCAACCGGCCATGGCGTCATAGACCTCGTGGGAGAAGTCCGCTTCGGCGGCGCGACCATTGCGCCAGCGCTGGGGCAGGGCCTTGAGCCAGTTCAGGGCACCCCGGGGGGCTGGAGCCAGGACATCGATACCGGCCTGGCCCTGCAGCCGCAGCCATTCGCGGATCAGCGAGGCGCGGCCCTTGGGCGAGTGGATGCGCTGGCGGGTGGCCTTCCACGAGGGGCACATGGCGTCGTCGGGATCGTAGTTATAGCAGGCACCATTGCCGTTGCAGTGCATGGCGGTGCCGTAGCTCTGCCAGACACGCTCGTCGAGGGTGCGGTCCAGTTCGCCGCGGAGGGTCACGCCGTCGATCTTCAGGAGTTCGGCACCGCTGGCCAGCGGGGTGGCGATCTTGCCCGGATTGAGCTGGTTGTGTGGATCGAAGGCGCTCTTGAGCGCCTGCAGGGCGGGGTAGAGGTCGCCGAAGAAGGCCGGCGCATATTCCGAGCGAACGCCCTTGCCGTGTTCGCCCCACAGCAGGCCGCCGTATTTCTGGGTCAGGGCGGCCACCTGGTCGGAGATCGGGCGCACCAGCGCCGCCTGGCGCGGGTCCTTGAGATCCAGGGCCGGACGCACGTGCAGCACCCCGGCGTCGACGTGGCCGAACATGCCGTATTGCAGATTATGGCCATCGAGCAGGGCGCGGAATTCGGCGATGAAGTCGGCCAGCCGCTCGGGCGGTACCGCGGTGTCTTCGACGAAGGGCTGCGGGCGGATCTCGCCCTGGACGTTGCCGAGCAGGCCCACCGCGCGCTTGCGCATGGTGTAGACCCGGGTCACGGCGTTGCGACCCACGGCCAGGGTATGGCCGAGGCGCTCCACGGTGGCGTCCTGGCGCAGGTGGTCGAGGAAGCCCTGGACGCGGACGTCCACGTCCTCGGGATCGTCGCCACTGAATTCCACCAGGTTGATGCCCAGGGTCGGACGCGCGATGTCCTCGGGGAAATACTCCGCCACGCTGTGCCAGACGATGTCCTGCATGGCCAGCAGCAGGACCTTGGAGTCCACCGTCTCGATGGACAGCGGCTTGAGTTCGATCAGGGCGCGGGCGTCGCGCAGGGCATCCATGAAGCTGGCGTAGCGGACGTTGACCAGCACCGAATACTTGGGAATCGGCAGGACGTTGAGCTTGGCCTCGGCGATGAAGGCCAGGGAGCCCTCGGCGCCGCAGAGCACGCTGTTGAGATTGAAGCGGCCATCGGGCTCGACCAGGTGCGCCAGGTCATAGCCGGTGAGGCAACGGTTGAGCTTGGGAAAACGCGCCTCGATCAGCTCGGCCTGGTTCTCGGCGATGTCCCGCGCGCAGCGGTAGATTGCGCCGGTGCGATCCTGGCGGGCGCAGAGGGCGTCCAGCTCGGCGCTGTCCACCGGGCGGCTCTCCAGGCGTTCGCCGCCGATCAGGTAGGCGTCCAGTTCCAGCACATGGTTGCGGGTCTTGCCGTAGGTCACGCTGCCCTGGCCGCTGGCATCGGTGTTGATCATCCCGCCGATGGTGGCGCGGTTGGAGGTGGACAGTTCCGGCGCGAAGAACAGCCCGTGGGGCCTGAGCGCCGCATTGAGCTGGTCCTTGACCACCCCGGCCTGGACCCGCACCCAACCCTGCTCGGCATTGATCTCGAGGATCCGGTTCAGGTGGCGGGAGAGGTCGACCACGATGCCGTCAGTGAGCGACTGGCCATTGGTGCCGGTGCCGCCGCCGCGCGGGGTGAGCACCACGCCCTGGAAGCGCGCCTCGCCCATCAGCTGGGCGAGGCGCTGGACATCGGCGCTGTCCTTGGGGAAGACCGCTGCCTGGGGCAGGCGCTGGTAGATGGAGTTGTCGGTGGCCATGACCGTGCGGCTGGCATAGTCCGGCGCGATCTCGCCCTGGAAGCCGCTGGCGGCAAGGGCGGTGAGGAAGTCGGTGTAGGCGGCGGCGAGGGGCGCCGGGGCCGGCAGGCGGGCGATCATGTTCATCAGGCGGGCTCTCTGGCGGCGGACGGCCGTCTCCTTCAGCGAGCGAAGGAATGGCGTCGACCTTTTCTGGCTATAGTAGGCATTCTCACCACAGCGCGCCGGGGCCACAACCGAAGATTCCGCCGCCTATGCCGGAAGAACCTGAATGAATCACCGTCGGCTGACGCCGTCCATGTCGCTGCTGCTGGCCTTCGAGGCGGCGGCGCGTCACGAGAGCTACACCCGGGCGGCCGAGGAGTTGTCGCTGACCCAGAGCGCCGTGGGTCGCCAGGTGCAGGCGCTCGAACAGTTGCTGGGGCTGACGCTGTTCCGCCGCGAGGGCCGGCAGATCGTGCTCACCGACGTGGGGCGTGCCTACAGCCGCGAACTGGGCCTGGCCCTGGGGCAGATCCGCAGCGCCACCCTGCAGGCCATGGCCTTCGCCTCGGGCCAGGGCACCCTGCGCCTGGCGGTGCTGCCGACCTTCGGCTCCAAATGGCTGCTGCCGCGCCTGGGCAGCTTCTACGCGGCCCATCCCGGCATGCTGGTGCACCTGCATTCGCGCATCCAGGCGGTGGACTTCGCCGCCAGCGAGATCGATGCCGCCATCAGTGTCGGCAGTGGCGACTGGCCGGGGCTCCGCGCCCATCCGCTGCAAGCCGAGCAACTGGTCGTGATCGCCAGTCCGGCCACCCTGGCCGAGTTGCCGGACGCGACACCTGCCACCCTGGCCGGGCAACTGCTGCTCGGCGTGGCCAACAATCCCCAGGCCTGGGGCGAGTGGTTCCGGCATCACGAGCTGCCACACCGGGCCATGCGGCCGGGACCGAGTTTCGAGCTGACCTCGCACCTGATCCAGGCGGTGCGCGCCGGCATCGGCATCGGCCTGGTGCCGCGGGTGCTGGTGGAGGACGAACTGGCCCAGGGCGACCTGCTCGCCTGCGGGACGCCCCTGGTCAGTCGCCGCAGCTATTACCTGGTCTATCCGCCGCGCAACGAGGGACTGCCGTCGTTGCAGGCGTTTCGCCAGTGGCTGCTGGCCGAGATCAATGAAGGAGAGGGACAGCCATGAGCAAGCCGGGACAGCGGGTATTGGCGGCGCTACGGCAGATGATCCTGTCTGGCGAACTGACCGCGGGCGAGCGGCTGGCGGAGATCCCCACCGCCGAGCGCTTCGCCGTGTCGCGGATGCCGGTGCGCCTGGCCTTGCGCACCCTGGCCGAGGAGGGACTGCTGGAGCGCAGTGGTGCCCGGGGTTACCAGGTGCGCGCCCTGACCGGGGCGGACCTGGAAGGAGCGGTGGAGGTACGTGGCGTGCTGGAAGGCCTGGCCGCGCGCCAGGCGGCCGAGCGCGGCCTGGACGCCGACACCCGCGCCATGCTGGAAGACTATCTGCGCCGTGGCGATCGGCTGTTCGCCAAGGGTCACGTGGTCCTGGAGGATCTCGAGGAATACCACGACCTCAATCGCGGCTTCCATCAGGCCATCGTCGCGGCCAGTGGCAATCCAGCCATCGCCGTGGCCCTGGGGCGCCACGAGCATCTGCCCTTCGCCTCGGTGAGCGCCCTGGCGGTGGACGCCCAGGACCTGGAGCGCGAATACCGCCGCTTCAACTTCGCCCACCTGCAGCACCATGCGGTCTTCGATGCCCTGGTACGCGGCCAGGGCGCCCGTGCCGAGGGCATCATGCGCGAGCATGCCCAGGCGACCCTGGGTTATGCCCGCCTGTTCGCCGGTGACGGCCTGGCCCGCTCGCTCCAGGTACTGACCTAGCCGGCCGAGGGCTCGGCGCGGGCCATCCTGCCGCGGATGGCTAGCCAGGTTCCGCGTGTCAGGCCGCATGGCCTTCCGCTCAGCTCTGGCGACTGGCGGCGCAGTCGCCGTCGGTTCGCTGCGGTCGAAAGCTGCTCTGGCCCAAGGAGTCGAGCGTGATCACCATCAACAGCTACACCACCGTGAAGCGTCGAGCACGGGTCCCCCAGGACGTCTTCGCCCACTACTGGCGCGACGTCCACGGTCCGCTCTGCGCCCGTTTGCCGGGGCTCGGTCACTATGTGCAGTACCACTTCGACCGCGATCAGGATGCGCACCTCTGGCCGTTGCTCGAGGGTATCGACGAGATCCCCGACTACGAGCTGGATGGCATGGTGGAAATCGGTTTCGCTTCGGCGGCTGACCAGCAGCGCTTCCAGGCAGCCAGCCCCTTGCTCTTCGTCGACGAGCAGAACATGTTCGCCGAGACCCTGGCCTACGATCTGCCGGAGGGCTCGCGAGCCCTGCTCAACCGGCTCGACGATGCTCGCCACAACGGACCGGATCGCCTGGATCGATTGCAGATCCATCTGGCGCCACGTGGCGATCTGGCGGGCCTCAACCGCTACCTGCTGGAGGAATTCGGCCCCTGGCTTGCTAATCAGGAGCCGGTGCTCAAGGTGCGGCTCCACCCTTGCGCGCCTTTTGCGAACGACGGCCAGCATCCCCCTTCGCCGGGCGTGGCGCACCGGGCTACGCCGGCGCGTGAGCGGCTGGCGATGCTGGAGATCGCCTTCGCCTCGCCGCTGACCCGGCGGCGCTTCCTCGACAGCGACGCCTTCCGGGCCACCGGTGCGGCGCAGGTGCACCACATCGCCCAGCTCAAGGCCTTCGCCGTCAGCGGCGTCTACACCTATGTGCATGAGGGCGAGTTGACCACGGCGGCGCTGCGCGGCAGCCGGGCGGCCGAATTGATCGACTACCTGGGCGCCGTCAACCAATTGCATCCACAGGTGGAGACGCTGCTGTTCAGTGGCCGGCTGGACGAGCCTGTCCGGTAGTCCTAGGCCTGTACGAAAAGTCGCCGAGCGAAGGTCAGGCGAGGCCTGGGCGGCCCCACGAAAAAGGCTGAGGCAGTGATCGGACTCGCGCACGACCGGGCTCAGGTACGCGTTTGCGAACGATAAATGCGCAGTGCGACGGGGCCGGCTAGGTGGGCCTGGTCATCCAGGCCTTATCCAACGAGGCATCGCCGAGCGCAGCTATTGTTCGCCCAGCACCTAAAGATCCAGCACCAGTCGCTCGCCCTTGGCGCGGGAGCAGCACGGGGTGAAGCGGTCGTTGGCGGCGTGCTCGGCCTCCGAGAGAAAGAGGTCGCGGTGCTCGGGTTCGCCAGCCAGCACCGGGGTCAGGCAGGTGCCGCACAGGCCCTGGCCGCAGGAGACCGGCAGTACCACCCCGAGATCGGCCAGCACCTCCACCACGCTGCGCTGCGCCGGGACCTGGACGCGCCTGCCGCTGCGCGCCAGCTCTACCTCGAAGGGACGCTGTTCACCCTGGGCCGCAGGATCGGCGGCGAAGAATTCGCGATGGATCTGCCCGGGCTGCCAGCCCTGGGCCTGGGCAGCGTCCACCACCGCCGCCATGAAACCGGCCGGGCCGCAGACATAGAGGTGGTCGTCCGGCGCCGCCGGGCCGAGCAGGTGCTGGAAATTCGGCCGTAGCGCCGGATCCTGCTGGTCGAAGTGCACCTTGACCTGCTCGGCATAGGGGCGTGCCTTCAGCCAGGGGATGAAGGCCGCATGGTCGCGATCACGCACCAGGTAGCGCAGGCTGAAGCGGGCACCCTGCTGGTAGAGCTGTTCGGCCATCGCCAGGAGCGGGGTGATGCCGATGCCGCCGGCCAGCAGCTGGCTGCGGCGCGCGCCTGGATTCAGGGCGAAGAGGTTGCGCGGCGCGCTCGCCTGCAACCGGTCGCCCACCTGTAGCCGATGCATGGCCTGGGAGCCGCCGCGGGACTCCGGTACCCGCAGCACGGCGATGCGATAGCGGGTGGGCGCGGGTTCGGGAGCGGTGCAGAGGGAATAATGGCGTACCAGGCCATCGCCCAGGGTGATCTCCAGATGGGCGCCGGCGGCGAAGCCGGGCAGGGGGCCGCCGTCGGCGCGCGCCAGGTCGAAGGCCAGGATGCTGGGCGCCTCGCGCTGCACGGCGGTCACGATCAGATCGAGCATGAAGGGTCTCCTAGGCGATCTGCCGGACCGGGATGCCGGTGGCGGCCTGTTCGGCGACCAGCAGGCGGTCGATGATCTGCCGCGACTGGACGCCACCGGCATCGATGTTGAGCTTGAGCAGGCCGCGCTCGGGATAGCGCAGCAGATTCCGTTGCTGGCGTTCGAGCATCTCCAGGTCTTCGCCGAAGATCCTGCCCTGGCCCTCGCGGATGCTGGCGGTGAGCTCGGCATCCTGTGGCTTGAAGTTGCGGGCCATGCCCCAGAAGTACCAGATGGAGGTCTCGGTCTCGGGAGTGATGAAGTCCACCACCACGCTGGCCGCCTTGACGCTCGCCGGGGCGTGGTAGCCGCCGTGTCCGGCATGGGCCACGCCCACCTCTATCATCACGTGGCTCGGTGGGCTGAAGCGACAGATCTGCCAGCGATCCACCGGGACGTCGTCGGCCAGGCCGTTGCCGCGCAGGGCCATGCGCCAGAACGGCGGAGCGGGGATGTTTTCCATGTGCCGGCTGGTGATCACCTCGTCGCCCTCGACGCGGGTGGCAGGTGGCGCTTCGTCGATCTCCTTCTGGCCGATGCTGGAGGCATGGACGTAGGTCTCGTGAGTCAGGTCCATGAGGTTGTCGATCATCAGCCGGTAGTCGCACTGGATGTGGTAGAGGCCACCGCCATAGGCCCAGTCGGGGCTCTCCGCCCATTCCAGGTGCGGGATCAGCGCCGGATCGGCCTTGGCCTGGTCGCCCGGCCAGACCCAGATGAAGCCGTGGCGCTCCACGGCGGCATAGGGACGCACCGCGGGAAAGACGCCGACCCGCTGGCCCGGCATGCCCAGGGTCTTGCCACCGCAACCCATTTCCAGGCCGTGATAGCCGCAGATCAGGGTGCCCTCGCGCAGGAAACCCAGGGACAGCGGCGCGCCCCGGTGCGGGCAGAAGTCTTCCAGGGCCACCACCTGGCGGTTGGCGTCACGGTAGAACACCAGCGGCTCGCCGCAGATCTGCCGGCCCAGGGGTTTGTCGGTGAGTTCGTCGGGGGTGCAGGCGACGTACCAGGCATTCTTCGGGTACATGGAGCGACCTCTTGTTGTTGTCTATTGGATCCAATGATTGGGCGGGTACCCCTGGGTGTCAATGCGTTCGGGTGGGTAGGGAATACGATTGCCGCTCGATAATCGCCCGCTGTTTAGCTGTGTTCCGGAGTAATTCGGGTGTATAGAGCGCTTGATTTTCCTGGACATTCAGCCTGTCGCGATCCCTTGGTGGCCTTGCTCGAAGGCCGGTCTGGACTTTGGCCATCTTGTGAATTGGATCCATTTTTGCCAGCCTGATCGGGCGGTGACCTCAACAACAAGAATTCAAGGATGCTCGCCATGTCAGGACCTGTCCCTTCCGTATCGTCTTGCACTTCACCGGTCTCGCTCCGGATCTCCCGCTGTTCTGCGTCGCGAGGTGGGCTATGAGCGACCTGCGCGAAATCGTCGACCGCGGCCCCATGCGGGCTTTCCAATACCTGGCGGTGCTGGTCTGCATCCTGCTCAACATGATCGATGGCTTCGATGTCCTGGTGATGGCCTTCACCGCCGCCTCGGTGTCTCGCGAATGGGGCCTCTCCGGGTCGCAAGTGGGGATGTTGCTCAGTGCCGGCCTGGTGGGCATGGCGGCCGGTTCGCTGCTGCTCGCGCCGCTGGCCGATCGCTGGGGCCGGCGCCGCCTGATCCTGGTCTGCCTGCTGCTGTCCGGCGTCGGCATGCTGCTGTCGGCGCTGGCCGGTTCACCCCAGCAACTGGCGTTGTTGCGGGGCCTGACCGGTGTGGGCGTGGGTGGGGTGCTGGCGAGCAGCAACGTGATCGCCAGCGAATATTCGGCGCGCCGCTGGCGGGGCCTGGCAGTCAGCCTGCAGGGCATGGGCTACGCCCTGGGCGCTACCCTGGGTGGCTTGCTGGCGGTCTGGCTGCTGTCGCTCTGGGGCTGGCGCGCGGTGTTCTGCGCCGGCGGTCTCATCACCCTCGGCGCCATCCCCCTGGTACTGAGCGGCTTGCCCGAGTCCCTGGATTTCCTCCTCAGTCGGCGACCGAGTGGCGCCCTGGCGCGGGTCAATCGCCTGGCCAGGCGGCTGGGGCAGCCGCCCCTGGCGGCGCTGCCCCCGGTCGTCGCAACGCGCGCGGCGGGTGGAACCGTCGGGCGCTTGCTGGCGCCCGCCCTGCGGCGGACCACCCTGCTGGTGTGGACGCTGTTCTTCCTGGCCATGTTCGGCTTCTATTTCATCATGAGCTGGACGCCCAAGCTGCTGACCACCCTCGGGCTTTCCGAGCAACAGGGGGTGGCGGGGGGTGTCCTGCTGAGCGTGGGCGGTATCTTCGGCGCCGCCCTGGTCGGCCTGCTGTTCGCGCGCCTGCCGTTGTCCCGGGCGCTGGGTGGTTTCATGCTCACCACCGCGCTGCTGCTGGTGGCCTTCGCCCACATGGACAGCTCCTACCTGGGTGCCCTGGCCATGGGCCTGCTGATCGGTCTCTTCGCCAATGGCTGTATCGCCGGGCTCTATGCGCTGCCGGCGCTGGCCTACAGTGCCGAGGTGCGGGCCACCGGGGTGGGCTGGGGCATCGGCATCGGTCGCCTCGGCGCCATCCTCTCGCCGTTGGTGGCGGGTCTGTTGCTCGATGGCGGCTGGCCGCCGCTGCGACTCTACCTGGTGTTCGCGCTGGTGTTCGTCGCGGCGGGTCTGCTCCTGCTGCTGTCCCGGCCGGAAGGGCGTGCCGCGAGTGCGGGCTTGAGCGTATCGCAAGGGTGAGCCCTCCGGCGGAACCGTCTTCATGGCGTCATCGTCTGGCAAAAAATAGTTAATTGACTTAACTAAATCCCTGGCGTAGCTTCTTGTCCATACCCACAAACAACAAGAGGCATACGCCATGGGCAGCTACGACGGACGCTGGCAAACGGTCAAGGTGGATATCGAGGATGGTATCGCCTGGGTGACGCTCAACCGCCCCGAGAAACGCAATGCCATGAGTCCCACCCTCAACCGCGAGATGGTCGAGGTGTTGGAAACCCTGGAGCAGGACGCCAGCGCTGGCGTGCTGGTGCTGACCGGCGCCGGCGACGCCTGGACCGCCGGCATGGACCTCAAGGAATACTTCCGCGAGACCGATGCCGGCCCGGAGATTCTCCAGGAGAAGATCCGCCGCGAGGCCTCCCAGTGGCAGTGGAAGCTGCTGCGCATGTACGCCAAGCCGACCATCGCCATGGTCAACGGCTGGTGCTTCGGGGGCGGCTTCAGTCCGCTGGTGGCCTGCGACCTGGCCATCACCGCCGACGAGGCCACCTTCGGCCTGTCCGAGATCAACTGGGGCATCCCGCCGGGCAACCTGGTGAGCAAGGCCCTGGCCGACACCGTCGGCCATCGCACCGCCCTCTATTATGTGATGACCGGCAAGACCTTCACCGGGCCCGAGGCCGCGGCCATGGGGCTGGTCAACCAAAGCGTGCCGCGTGCCCAGTTGCGCGAGGTAACCACCGCCCTGGCCCAGGAACTGCTGCAGAAGAACCCGGTGGTACTGCGCGCCGCCAAGGTCGGCTTCAAGCGCTGCCGCGAGCTGACCTGGGAGCAGAACGAGGACTACCTCTATGCCAAGCTCGACCAGTCGCGCCTGCAGGATCCGGAAGGCGGCCGCGAGCAGGGCATGAAGCAGTTCCTCGACGACAAAAGCATCAAGCCCGGTCTGCAAACCTACAAACGCTGAATCGCCACCGTCCGCAAGCACAACAACAAGAGGTAGCGTCATGGTCGAGATATCCCTGCTCATCGGCGGCGCCAGCCGCCCGGCCGGTGACGGTCGTAGCTATCAGCGTCGCCATCCGGTGACCGGCGAGGTCGTCTCCACGGTGGCTGCCGCCACCTTGGAAGACGCCGACGCCGCCGTGGCCGCGGCCCAGGCCGCCTATCCCGCCTGGGCGGCGTTGCCGCCCGGCGAGCGCCGTCGCCGTCTGCTGGCGGCGGCCGATGGCCTGGCCGCGCGCAGTGGCGAATTCGTCGCTCTGGCCGGGGAGACCGGGGCCATGGCCAACTGGTATGGCTTCAACGTGCACCTGGCCGCCAACATGCTGCGCGAGGCGGCGGCCATGACCACCCAGATCCAGGGCGAGGTCATTCCCTCCGACGTCCCCGGCAGCTTCGCCATGGCGCTGCGCCAGCCCTGCGGCGTGGTGCTCGGCATCGCGCCCTGGAACGCTCCGGTGATCCTCGGGATCCGCGCCCTGGCCATGCCGCTGGCCTGTGGCAATACCGTGGTGCTCAAGGCTTCCGAGCAGAGTCCTGGCGTACATCGGCTGATCGGCCAGGTGCTGCAGGATGCCGGCCTGGGCGACGGCGTGGTCAACGTGGTCACCAATGCGCCGGAGGATGCGCCGGCCATCGTCGAGCGGCTGATCGCCAACCCGGCAGTGCGGCGGGTCAACTTCACCGGCTCCACCCGGGTCGGTCGGATCGTCGGCGAGCTGTCGGCGCGCCATCTCAAACCGGCGGTGCTGGAGCTGGGTGGCAAGGCGCCGCTGCTGGTGCTGGAAGATGCCGACCTGGACGCCGCCGTGGCCGCGGCGGCCTTTGGTGCCTACTTCAACCAGGGGCAGATCTGCATGTCCACCGAGCGCCTGCTGGTGGACAGCCGCATCGCCGACGCCTTCGTCGAGCGCCTGGCGACCAAGGTACGAACCCTCAAGGCCGGTGACCCGAGCGCGCCCGATTCGGTACTGGGCTCCCTGATCGACGCCAGCGCCGGGACCCGCATCAAGGCCCTGATCGACGATGCCGTGGGCAAGGGCGCGCGGCTGGTCTGCGGTGGCGGACTCGACGGCAGCATCCTGCAGCCGACCCTGCTGGATGGCGTCACTGCCGAGATGAAGCTGTATGCCGAGGAGTCCTTCGGCCCAGTCGCGGTGGTGATCCGCGCCGAGGGTGACGAGGCCTTGCTGCGCCTGGCCAACGATTCCGAGTTCGGGCTCTCGTCGGCCATCTTCAGTCGCGACACCGCCCGTGCCCTGGCGCTGGCCCAGCGGGTGGAGAGCGGCATCTGCCACATCAATGGCCCCACGGTGCACGACGAGGCGCAGATGCCTTTCGGCGGCGTCAAGGCCAGCGGCTATGGCAGCTTCGGCTCGCGGGCCTCCATCGAGCATTTCACCCAATTGCGCTGGGTGACGCTGCAGACGGGGCCGCGCCACTACCCGATCTAGCCAGCGCCGTTTCCATCGCTTCTGACGCAACAAGAATAAGAGGCGCCTTTGGGCGCCAGCCCAGAGGAGAATTCAAGGTGAGCCATGTCACGCAAACCCGTGCGCCCGCGGATCGGCCGCTGCGCTATCGACCGGTGGCCCTGGGGCAGCCCGGCGTCACCGTGGAAGAGCGGGGTGGGCTGCTCTACCTGGCCTCCCAGGAGCGCCTAAGCCCACCGCCGCCGCGGCTGCTGGATCGCCTGCTGCATTGGGCCGAGGTGGCACCCGACCGTACCTTCTTCGCCGCGCGCGAGGCGGGTGGTACCTGGCGCGAGTTCTCCTATGCGGAGATGCTGCAGCGGGTGCGCCAGTTGGCCGCCGCGCTGCTGGAATTCGGCCTGTCGGCCGAGCGCCCCCTGGCGATCCTCTCCGGCAACGATCCCGAGCACCTGCAACTGGCCCTGGCGGCGCTCTATGCCGGCATTCCCTTCTGCCCGGTGTCGCCCGGCTATTCGTTGCTGTCCCAGGACCATGCCAAGCTGCGCCATGTCTGCGGCCTCCTGCAACCGGGGCTGGTATTCGTCGGCGATGCGCCGGCCTACCAGAAGGCGCTGGACGCCGTGCTGCCGGCCGACGTGCCGGTGATCGCGACCCGTGGCCAGGCGCAGAGACGCATTACTCTGGCCTTCGAGGCGCTGCTTGCCCGTGGCGAGCTGGCCGCAGCCGACCAGGCTTTCACGGCCACTGGGCCGGACAGTATCGCCAAATTTCTCTTCACCTCCGGCTCCACCAAGCTGCCCAAGGCGGTGACCACCACCCAGCGCATGCTCTGCGCCAACCAGCAGATGCTGCTACAGACCTTCCCGGTGTTCGGCGAGGAGCCGCCGGTGCTGGTGGACTGGCTGCCCTGGAACCATACCTTTGGTGGCAGCCACAACCTGGGCATCGTGCTCTACAACGGCGGCAGCTTCTACCTGGACGACGGCAAGCCGACGCCCCAGGGCTTCGGCGAGACCCTGCGCAACCTGCGCGAGGTCTCGCCCACCGCCTACCTCACGGTGCCGCGCGGCTGGGAAGAGCTGGCCAATGCCCTGGAGCGCGACGCCGAGTTGCGCGAGCGTTTCTTCGCCCGCATGCGGCTGTTCTTCTTCGCGGCGGCGGGGCTGTCGCAAAGCGTCTGGGATCGCCTGGACCGCATCGCCGAGGCCCACTGTGGCGAACGTATCCGCATGATGGCCGGCCTGGGCATGACCGAGGCCTCGCCCAGCTGCACCTTCACCACCGGTCCGCTGTCGGTGGCCGGCTATGTCGGGGTGCCGGCGCCGGGGTGCGAGCTCAAGCTGGTGCCGGTGGACGGCAAGCTGGAAGGACGCTTCCGTGGTCCGCACATCATGCCCGGCTATTGGCGTGATCCGCAGCAGACCGCTGCCTGCTTCGACGAGGAAGGTTTCTACTGCTCGGGCGATGCCCTCAAGCTGGTCGATCCAGCCAATCCGCAACTGGGGCTGATGTTCGATGGCCGTATCGCCGAGGACTTCAAGCTGTCCTCCGGGGTGTTCGTCAGCGTCGGTCCGCTGCGCAATCGTGCGGTACTGGAGGGTACGCCCCTGGTGCAGGACGTGGTGGTGGCGGCGCCGGATCGCGAATGCTTGGGCTTGCTGGTGTTTCCCCGCCTGGCAGACTGCCGGCAACTGGCGGGGCTGTGCGAGGCCGCCGAGGCAACGACGGTATTGGCCAGCGCGCCGGTGCAAGCCTGGTTCGCCGACTGGCTCGAGCGTCTCAACAAGCACGCCTCGGGCAACGCCAGCCGCCTGGAGTGGATCGCCCTGCAGGAAGAGCCGCCGTCCGCTGACCGGGGCGAGATCACCGACAAGGGTTCGCTCAACCAGCGCAGCGTCCTGACCCATCGCGCGGAGCGGGTCGCGGCCTGCTATGGCGGGACGGCGCCGCTGCTGATTCGGGCGTGACGAGAGCTGACCGCTCTCCCTCACCCCGACCCTCTCCCGGAGGGAGAGGGGGCGCTCGGCGGGCGCTTGGCAGCGGGCTTGGCTTTGCTAGGTTGCGGCTGAGCGCAGCGAAGCCCAACGAGAGGGGAGGTGGCCGTTTGACCTCCCTCACCCCGACCCTCTCCCGGAGGGAGAGGGTGCGCTTGGGGATGCTTTTGGCAGTGAGCTTGGCTTTCGTAGGTTGCGGCTGAGCGCAGCGAAGCCCAACAAGCGGTGAATTGGCCGTTGGGCTTCCCTCACCCCGGCCCTCTCCCGGAGGAGAGGGGGCTTTAGGGGAGGCTGTTGGCAGTAAACTTGGCTTTCGTAGGTTGCGGCTGAGCGCAGCGAAGCCCAACGAACACGGGCCGCGGTGACCAAGGGTATCTGCTCTGCCTTGCTACCTATGGCCAAGGCGGCTGGAAAAAGACCTCTGCCCGAAGCCCAATGCCAGCCTTGGTGATCGCTCAGGTCCGCCAAGGCAGGCGCTCGCCGAGGATCAACCGTCTCTATTCTTGCGAGGCTTGGGCTTCGCCTGGCCCGTGCCGTAGATGGGCTTGCCGCCCAGGCTGCGGGTCAGCTCGTCCGCTGACTCGCGCAAGACGTCGTACAGGGTCTGGGCACGTTCCAGGCTGAGGCGATTGGCCGGTCCCGAGATCACGATGGCGCCCAGCAGCTCTTCCTGGGCGTCGTAGATGGGCAGGGCCACGGAAGAGGCGTGCGGGTCTGTGGCGCCGCAGGAATAGAAGGGGGTGATCCCCGCCTTGGCGACGGCATAGGGCGTCTGCAGGGCCAGTGCACCGGCGGCCTGGTCCATGGGGCGCATGTCGCCGGGCTGCAGGTGCAGACGCAGGCGATGGGGAGAGTTCACCCGGTACTGGCAGAGACGATAGGCGCCGTGTTTCACATAGAAGGAAGCGGTCTCGCCACTCTGCTCGGTGAGCTGGTGCAGCCGCGGCATGATGTGGCGCCCGACATCGTGGGAGTCCTGGTAGACGGCATTGAGGCGCACGACCTCGCTGGCCAGGATGTAGTTGCCATCGGCGAGTCGGGTCACCAGGCCGTATTTTTCCAGGGACACCACCAGGCGCATGATGGTGCTCTTGATCAGGCCGGTGCGATTGGCCAGTTCGGCGAGGCTCAGGGCGGCATCGCCGATGCGAAAGGCGGTGAGAACGGTCAAGACGCGATCAGCAGAGGCAACGCCGGAAACGCCTGGGCGAGGACGGGTGGTGTTCAAGCTCGTGTTCCTAAAGGGCAGCTATCGCACCATTATCCGCGAGCGCCCGGCGTGCGCCTAGTGAATCGCTCGCGCCGGTCAGCCATCCAGGCGGCGCAGGCGGGCCTTTATTAGGTCCGGGTATTTCCGTGGCCCGGTAGCGCCGGGCTCCGCAAGCTTGCGCGCAACGTTGCCGGGTGAGGCTCCTGATGGGCAGCGAGGCCTGCCCTGGCCTGGCGACCAGGGCGACCCGAATTGCCACCTGGCACCTAGATCGCCGCGCTGCGTTCCTTGATGTCCTGGTGCAGGATGCGGTCGTTCTCGGAGTAGTCCACCGGGCAGTCGATGACGTGGACGCCGGGGGTGTCCAGGCAGTGCTGCACCAGCGGGGCGAAGGCCGCGGCGCTTTCCACGCGGTGGCCCTGGGCGCCGTAGCTTTCGGCGTAGCGGACGAAGTCCGGGTTGCCGTAGTCC